>CAIOKE010000307.1 GCA_903858815.1 uncultured Planctomycetaceae bacterium
CAATTTTGAGGGTGCCCCAGGCCCAGGGCTGCGCCCTGGGCTTTCGGAAACCGGCCCTTCAGGCCTGAATCGCAGCCGCAGGTAGAGCAAAAACGAAACACTCGTTCCAATGGAACACTTGGTTTTGTGGGTAACGACGAGGGCTGAAGCCCATGGTACGACCACCGAGCAGCAGTTCGGTGAGGATGCCGAGGGTCCCTATTGTTGAGTGGTTATCCGCCCACGGAATGGCGGAGCGACGGGCAGACGTGTGCCGCGTTGGGGCTTTGTGTGGGCAAAAGGCGGCCGGGCAGGAATGCCCGGACTACATTTTGGCTGACCACTGACAACTGACCACTGACCACTGACCACTTCTTGTGGCTCGGCGGAGGCCTCGCCCTCCCAGGGTGGACTTCGCTGGGTCCACCGAGCACCAGCTCGGTGACAAGGCCGCACAGCAACACCGAGTACTGCAGTTTACGTGGAGCCCGTTTATGGGGATTCCTTCTTTTCCTTCGGCGGTCGAAAGTAGCGTTTTGACTCATTCACCGCTGTGCGTCGTGTGGTGAGTCTGACGAGCAGCGTCATCAGGTAGTCTTTCCAGCCGGGGACGACATACTGACGGCGTTTCTCAAGGGCTCGCAAGGCCTGTTTAACAACTCGCTGAGGTGTCTGAGACGAGTGTTTTTCAAGCCAGCCGACTGCTCCGGCGGTATCAAAAAAATCCGTTCTGGTGACTCCGGGACACAGTGCCATGACGGTGACACCGCGACTGCGTGCTTCCGCCCAGAGTGCTTCACTGAAGTGCAGGATATAGGACTTGCTGGCGGCATACGCGCCCATGAAAGCGACAGGCTGGAAGGCGGCCTGTGACGAGACATTGATGATGGCTCCGTGTCGTCGCTGCAGCATTTCGGGCAGAAAACGCCATGTCAGGTCAGTCAGCGTCAGCAGGTTGACATGCAGCATACGCTGAATGTCTGCGGGGGCCGTATTTTCGATCTGTCCGATGATTCCCGTTCCGGCATTATTGATCAGGAGTTCGACTTCGACACCCAGTCGCGTGATTTCGGTATGCAGCAATTGTCCGGCTTCCGGTTCAGCCAGATCGATGGTGACGATGTGGCAGCGAGTTCCGTGTCGCGTATTGAGATCCGTAGCGAGTGCCGTCATGCGATCCTTGCGGCGTGCAGCAAGAATCAGGTGCATGCCGCGACTGGCCAGCTGAGTGGCGAATTCAGCGCCGATCCCGGACGAGGCACCCGTGATCAGGGCCCAGCGATCGTTGAAACTGTCCAGCACGTCAGAATCCCGGGCTGCAGTGCAGCGTCAGTGATTGAACATGAATTCGCGAGTGTTCATCAGGGCCCAGACGAGGTCCTGAAACGCCTCGCGAACGGCGCGAGCGGGCTCGATGGGGGCGCCAGCCGCATCCGTCTGGGGAGAGATTACGTATTCGACGGCCGTCTGCAATTCTGCCGGCGTCGGTTTTCTGGAAAAGGCAACGAGGTAGAGCTCTTCGATTTTCTGCTCGACCGCCAGATCGCTTTTTGCCAGTTGCTCTGCGCGGCCACTTCCGAAGGCCAGTTTACCGCGAATATCGCCAGCGTTCATCAGATGCAGGCTCTGGGAAAGGCTGGATGACTGGCCACGTTCACATTCACAGACACTTTCATTTTCGGGGCGCCCGAAAACTCGCAGAAAAGGAGACGAGGTGTTGTAGCTGTTGTCCGGCAGAGCAATGGCTCGCGTCCCCGGTGGCAGATTCGGGAAGTCGGTACGAGTTCCGGCCAGATCATCAATGGCATCCAGCATTACTTCTGCCTGCAGGCGCCGCGGGTAGTAGCGACTGTAGTTCTGCTGATCCACAAGGTTGTCGGCGAGAGGCGTTGAGCTGAGCTGCCACGCTGACGAACTGACGATCACTCGTACCAGCTCACGCAGGTCAAATCGGCTTTCGATGAAGTGTTTTTCCAGAGCCGCCAGCAGCTCCGGATTGGTCGGCGGGTTGCTGTCGCGAATGTCGTCCTCGGGTTCAATCAGCCCCCGACGAAAGAAATGCTTCCAGTAACGGTTCACCAGCGCGCGAGCAAAAAATGGGTTGTCAGGGGCTGCCATCCAGTCTGCCAGCAGCAACCGCGGATCCTGATCCGCAGCGATTGTCGGGATGGCCGTCCCCAGCGCTGCAGGTGGTACGGCAATCCCACTGCGAATATTTACTGCAGCCGCAGCACCTCGCTTGTGAAAAATCATGTCCTCGCCGCGAGTTGCCGTGGGTTTGCGTCCAACCTGAGAAAAGAAGGCCGTCAGCCCGTAATAGTCATTCTGACTCCAGCGCTCAAACGGATGATGATGACACTGTGCACACTGCATGCGAACACCGAGGAAGAGTTGTGCCACATCCTCCTGCTGTTGTTTGGGTTCCTTGACTCGCTTGTACCATGCGACCGGTGGATTGCTGATGACGGTCCCTGTGGCGGCCAGAATCTCACGGACAAACTGGTCGTAAGGTTTATTGGCCAGCAGGCTGTCACGGACCCACGCGTGGAAGGCGAAGTTGGAGGTGATGTCGCTGGCATCATCGCGTCGGTTTTTCAGCAGCGCTGTCCATTTGCCGGCAAAAAAGTCAGCATGGTCAGGACTGGCCAGCAGCCGCTCAATCACAGCAGTGCGTCGATCCGGCGCCGCGCTGGACAGGAACTCTGTAGTTTCAGCGGCGGTTGGCAGTCGCCCGGCGACATCCAGAGTAATTCTGCGGAGGAAGACCGAGTCGTCCGCCAGCGGCGAAGGGGGTACTCCCAGTTCCCGCAGGTTACTGAAGACCAGTTCGTCAATGAAATTCTGTGCAGGCGGTACGGCATCAACATTGGCACCCAGCGGAACGGACGCATTGAAGACAGAGACCAGTCCCTGGTACCGCACCATGATGGAAACTTTCCCCGGCAGATCAGTGACGGAGACCAGACCGGAGGATGACACTTCAGCCATGGCGCGATCGTTGGATTCGTACAGTGCCCGCTGTGTGATGTCGCGGACAGTGCCGTCTGCGTATTCTGCCGCAACCTGCAGCTGCTGACTCTGGCCACGCGGAACAGTGCCTTTTGCGGGTGTGACCGTCAGTCGCAGCAGGGCCGGGGCGGAGTCACCGTCCCACCGGGCACCCTGTCGAATCCACTCGGTCAGTATCCGGGCTGCTTCAGAATCTTCAGCGATGCGACGCCCACCACCGTGAGGTACAGCAGCTGTGGCCTTTCTGAGCAGCAGGCTGTTTTCCGGGACCGCAGGGAACAGTCTGCGACCTCGCGCTTCCTTCACCAGGTGTTCGTAATCCTCAGCAGGCTCGAAGCCCAGAAGCGATAATTGAAACCCGTTCTGGCCGTTGCCGGCTTTGGCGTGGCACACGCCGGCGTTACAGCCGTGTCGCGTCAGCATGGGCATGACATCGTTGACAAAGCTGACAGACGGCGAGCCTGCCGGGGCCTGTGCATTTGCTGTCGGAAGCAGCCAGAGTGCAGCTGCAGCGCAGCAATTCAGCCAGCAGAGAATTCGGATTGCTGTCGACATGAGGTCCATCCTGAAGCGATCTGCCCTGCCCCGCTTTGACAGAGTTATGTTCAGACCAGCTCTTTCATCGGCTCGCGGATGTCCACCAGGAATTGCGGTCGGCCCGTGGGGTCGGAAATCGTCGTGTTCATGACGTCGATACCCAGATTATGGTAGGCCGTGCCGATGATCTCCTGCACATGCACCGGGCGTGAGACCGCGTACTCGCCCAGACGATTGGTGGCACCAATCGCCTGCCCGGTTCGCATACCACCTCCGGCCATCAGGGCACAGCTGACCTGCGGCCAGTGGTCGCGGCCGGCGCCGTCATTGATGCGCGGAGTTCTGCCGAATTCACCCCAGACCAGCACTGTCACGTCCTGCAGCATGCCCCGCTGCTCAAGGTCCAGCACGAGGGCACTGACTGCCTGATCCAGTTTACGACCATGATCGCGGACAAGGTCAAAGTTCTGGCCATGACTGTCCCAGCGGCCATAAGACAGAGTCACCGAACGCACGCCGGCCTCCACCAGACGCCGAGCCATCAGGATCTGTTCGTTGCAGGTCGGAGCACCGTCGTACTGATACTTCCAGGGTTTGCCGTCTCCGTAACGTTCACGAACCTCTGCGGGTTCCTTCGAAATGTCCAGAGCGTCAGCCAGCTTGCTGGAAGTCAACACACCGAAGGCCGCCTCGGTAAAGGCGTCCATGCCGTTCATCATGCCACGGCTGTCAGCCGCTCGTTTCAGGTGGTCAAGGCTGGTCAGCAGCGTCCTGCGATCCTCAAGGCGATCCAGAGAGATCCCGTTGAGCGTCAGATCTTCCATCCCTTTTCCGTTGGGACGGAATGGCTGATAAGCAGCGCCCAGAAAACCAGCCGGCCCTGGTTCTGACCATGGCACATGGGATGTCTTTTCGGCAAGTGCCACCGAGGCCGGGATTCCTGGGTCACGCTGCCCGTAAAGTTTCGCGAGTACCGATCCCACCGCCGGGCGACCACCAATGGACTCCACATTCCTTCGATTCCAGCCTGTCAGGCACTGGAATCCGTCATGAGCACCGTCGCAGCCGACAACCGAGCGAACCACGACGAGGCGGTCCATAATGGCCGCCAGCTGCGGAAAACATTCGCCAATCTGAATTCCGGGTACCGCCGTATCGATCGGGCTGAATTCGCCGCGGATCTCTCGTGGTGCTTCGGTCTTGATCTCCCACATATCCTGGTGAGGCGGACCTCCGCCAAGGAAGATATTGATGATGGATTTGCCGTGTCGAGCATTTCCCGACGGGGTGCCTGCTTCCGCTCGCATCAGTGATGCCAGCGTGGCAGGGGCTGCAGAGCCCATTGCGAACCCGCCGATCTTCAGGAATCCGCGACGAGCAACGCCGTCGCAGTACCGAGCAGCCTGACCGTGAATTGTCAGCATCTGAAAAACTCCGGCAAACAGGAGGGAACCGGAACGCCACCGGCTGCAGGGAAACAGCAGGCAGTGGCTGGGGCTGGAGAAGGACGATCGTGGAGGAGCAGTTGAAGAGTCCGTTAGTGAATGTCACCACCAACGAATTCTGACAATGCGTATTTCACGGTGTATTTCATCAGGTATTCACAGAAATCGACATCCGGGTGGTCTGCAGAACAGGCCCGGACATAGGAAATCCACTGAAATTCTGGATCAAATTCGGGGCTGAGTCCAGTCTTGAAGCAGGCGACGGTGTCAAAGTGGAGGAAATTCCGAAGGAACGAAAGCACGGGACGGATGTTTACGTGTGTGAAAATGCTGATCTTTCCGGCAGCCTGTTCCGCCAGTGCTTTGTGCTGTAGACTGTGCCTGGGTCTGCTGACGACAACTGGCTTAATTTTCTGTCCTACCACAGCGAAAGGCGTTCCATGCGGAATTCAGTGCGATGGCTGGCGGCATTTGCCGTCCTGCTGCAGATGACGGTCATTGGAGGTTTACAGGCTCAGGACAAATGGGTTTCGCTGTTTGACGGCAAGACTCTGGACGGCTGGGAGAAGGTGGGCAGCGATAAGAGCAACTGGACGGTTGCTGACGGGGCGATTCAGGGCAGTGGTGATCCGTCGATGCTGGTTTGTACGAAGGGTCCGTACAAGAACTTCCGTTACCGAGCGGAAATCAAGATCAATGACAAGGGCAACAGCGGTCTGTATTTCCGTACGACTCGCAAGCCCGGTTTCACGGACGGATACGAGGCACAGATCGACAGTACTCATACGGACCCCATCCGTACCGGTTCGATCTACGGTATGAATCATGTTTACAAGCGACTGGTGGAGCCGGATGCGTGGTTCACGTATGACCTTGAGGTTCGTGACGACATCTGGCGTGGTCGCCCGATGACTCGAATCCGAGTGACTGTGGATGGCAACGAGCTGTACGAGTATCTGGATTTTGCCTTGACATTCAAAGAGGGTCATTTTGCGTTTCAGCAGCATGATCCGGGCAGTCGAGTTTCGATCCGCAAGGTGGAAGTGATGGAGCTTCCGGAAAAGAAGTAAAGTCTGCCTGTGCTGCGTGAATTTTCTGCGGCGGCATGCTGTGCATGCCGCCGGTTTTATTTTTTCTGTTGTTCCGGAACTGCTCTGCCTCATGTCACTGCTGAGTCTGAAGAATCTGACGTTTACGTATTCGAAGCCGAATCTGCTGGAGAATATCACGCTGCACATTGAGCGTGGCGAGCGGATTGGTCTTGTGGGGCGTAATGGGGCTGGCAAATCGACACTGATGAAGCTGATCGCGGGCGTGCTGCGTCCGGATGACGGTGTGATTGAGCTGCAGTCCGAGTCCGTGGTGGCTCGTCTGGAGCAGGAGGTTCCAGCGGGGGGTGAGCGAACGGCATTCGAGGTTGCAGCCGATGGTTTTGGTGCGCTGAGCCAGGCTGTGGCGGACTACCGTCATCTGGGCATAGCGTTATCAGGCGGGCAGGTTCTGACGCCCGCTGAAGAACGCGTGTACGAGCAGGCCAGTACGGCTTTGGCCGATGCTGAAGCGTGGTCTGCAGCTGATGATCTTGAGCAACTGATGCTGGAAATGCAGCTGACACCGGATGTGAAGTTTGCTTCGTTGTCGGCCGGGATGAAGCGTCGGGTGCTGTTGGCAGCGGCAATGATTCGTCGTCCGGACGTATTGCTGCTGGACGAGCCGACGAACCATCTGGATATTGAGTCGATCGTCTGGCTGCAGGGGTTTCTGAAGCGGTTCGAGGGAACTTTGATTTTTGTGACGCATGACCGCGTCTTTCTGCAGGAGCTGGCCAGCCGGATTATTGAGGTGGATCGGGGGCGAGTTTTTGACTGGACGTGTGACTATCAGACGTTTTTGATCCGGCGTGATGCTTTGCTGGCGGCCGAGGCGATTGAGCAGGCGCAGTTCGACAAAAAGCTGGCTGAGGAGGAGGTCTGGATTCGTCAGGGCATCAAGGCTCGTCGCACACGCAACGAGGGGCGTGTGAGGGCATTGAAGGCCATGCGGGAAGAGCGCAGTCAGCGGCGTCAGAAACTGGGCACAGCCCGGCTGCAACTGCAGGAAGCCGAGCGGTCAGGGGCACTGGTGGCGCGGCTGGAAGATGTGTCGCATGCCTTTGGTGAAAAGACGGTGATTCGTAACTTCTCCACCACGATTTTTCGGGGAGACAAAGTCGGGATTATTGGTCCCAACGGGGCAGGTAAGTCAACACTGCTGCGAATCCTGCTGGGCGAGTTGCAGCCGACATCCGGCAGGGTGCGTCTGGGAACAAATATTTCTGTGGGTTATTTCGATCAATTGCGCAGTCAGCTGGATGACACGAAGACTGCTCGCGAAAACGTCAGTGATGGTACGGATCACCTGATGATCAACGGCCAGAAGAAGCATGTGATGGGCTTTTTGCAGGAATTCCTGTTCAGTCCAGACCGGGCTCACACGCTGGCTGGTTATCTTAGTGGTGGCGAAAGAAACCGTCTGCTGCTGGCGAAGATGATGTCGAAACCTGCCAACGTGCTGGTGCTGGACGAACCTACCAACGATCTTGATGCGGAAACTCTGGAGCTGCTGGAAGATGTGCTTCCGGCATTTGGCGGAACGGTCTTTCTTGTCAGCCATGACCGTGCTTTTCTGAATAATGTGGCCACCAGTCTGATTGTTTTTGAAGGCGACGGTCAGCTGGGTGAATACGATGGTGGTTATGATGACTGGGTCCGAGTGCGAGATCAGCGTCTGACATCCGTCGCAGGCCAGACGGACAGGAGCAGGACAAAGGGGACGGCGACGGGGAATGCGATCGCCGGTGCCGTCACCACTGCGGCAGCGACTGTTCCAGCGACCGTCGCTGCTGCGACTCCGAAGCGGCGTCTGAGTTTTCGGGAGCAGCGTGAGCTGGAGGAGTTGCCGGATCGGATTGCTTCTCTGGAGCAGCGGCAGAAGGAACTGAACGTAGAAATGGCAGCTCCGGGGTTCTTTCAGTCGGGTGGAACCGGTATTAGTGCAGTAACGACGGAACTGGCAAAGGTCAGTGCGGAGTTGTTGCAGTGTTATGAGCGGTGGGAACTGCTGGAAAGCGGGCTCTGAGTCGCTGTTGGCTGAGATTTGCAGATGAGGCGGAGACTGTATGGAGCGGGAGGCACAGTGATGCGAATTGCCCGGGACCGCTGGAGGCGCAGAGCGATGGTCGTTGTAAGAACGCTGCTGATGGCGATGCTGATGATTATGGGATTACTCGCGGTCTTTCAGCGCAGAATCATGTATCCTGCCAGTCAGGCTGAGCGGCTTCCGGTCGCGGCCTTTCCAGAGACTGCTCGTTTATTCGCTGTGAGTACGGACGTGGTTCTACAGACCTCCGACGGCACAGAAATTCGCGGCTGGTATCTGCGTGCGGATGCAGATCAGAAGCGTCGATTGATGGTGTTGTTTCATGGAAATGGTGGCCATCGAGCGGGGCGAACAGGCTGGTATCAGCTGGCGGCAGCGCTGCAGTGCGATGTGCTGGCGGTGGATTATCATGGCTACGGTGATTCCGGTGGCAGTCCGACGGAACAGCATCTGATCGCGGACGCGCACGCTGCGTGGCAGCATGCCATCGGGCCACTGGGCTATGTTCCTGAGCAGATCGTGATCTGCGGTGAGTCACTGGGGGGCGGGGTAGCGGTCAGGCTGGCGGCCGATGTCTGTCGGGCTGAGCAGCGTCCGAAGGGCCTGCTGTTGATAGCCACCTTTGATTCGATGGTAAATGCTGCCGGGTATCATTTCCCGTGGTTACCTGTCGGTCGGCTGGTGCTGGACCGCTATCATTCCGATCAGCATATTGCGGATGTCACCTGCCGGATCATGCAGTATCACGGCGATCAGGATACGGTTGTGCCACTGCCGCTGGGGCAGCGTCTGCATCAGTGTGCTCGGGATGTTTCGGCGGATGGAATTCCGAAACAGTTCCATCTGCTGCGGGATTCCGGTCACAACGGCCTGATGCGGCAGCACGCCGAGCGGTTTCAGCGCGATCTGCAGTTGTTGTTCGGTGACCGGTAGTCAGAAGCAGCCGCGTTGCCTGCGAACCGTTTTGTGCCATGAATTCAGACAGGTGCCTTGTCATGCGTTGCTTCCATCTGCTGCTGGTTCTGAGTGTGACTCTGCTGACAGGTCGTGGTGACCGACTCTGGTCCGCGGACGTCGAAGTTGTGACGGGTGGGCTGACGGCTGCGGAGGGCGGTGACTGGAAGCCCGAAACCAGTCCACTGACGGCTCCCTTCGGCGTGGCTTTTGATCGAGCGAACACGATGTGGATCGTGGAGCTTGAGGGAGGGCGTGTGCATGCACTGTCTGCGGATGGAGTGCTGCGACAGGCCGGGGGTGATGGCTCGCGCAGTTACCGGGGCGATGGTGGTCCGCTGCAGCAGGCGACATTTGATGGTATGCACAATTGTGCGGTGCTGCCCAATGATGATCTGCTGATCGCTGACAGCTGGAATCACTGCATACGACGTGTTTCCGCAGAGACTCAGACGATCTCCACAATTGCTGGTACGGGCAAGCGTGGTTTCAGTGGTGACGATGGTCCTGCCACGCAGGCCACGTTTGACTTTGTGATGTGCATTACTCTGAATCCTAAGGCAACAATCGTTCATATTGCCGACCTGAATAATCGGCGTGTGCGAGCGTTGGATCTGCGTACGGGGCTGGTTCGAACGGTCGCGGGAAATGGACAGAAAGGTGTGCCTGTGGACGGGGCTGCAGCGGTGCAGGCTCCATTGGTGGATCCGCGGGCAGCTGCTGAAGATTCGACCGGTCGGTTGTACGTGCTGGAACGTGGTGGGCACGCCCTGCGGCTGGTGTCCTCGGATGGTCTGATTCGGACGGTTGCGGGTACTGGACGCCAGGGATTTGCGGACGGGCCGGCACTGCAGGCGCAATTCGGCTCACCAAAACATCTGTGTGTCGGGCCTCGGGATCGCATGTATATTGCCGACGATCAGAATGCCGCGATCCGGGTCTATGATCCGCAGACGCAGCAGGTCAGCACAGTACTGGGACGTGGTTTTGGTGATCAGCGGATTCGCCTGAAGAATCCGCATGGAGTGACCGTCCACAATGGCTGGTTGTATGTGGTTGATATGGGCAACAATCGCATTCTGCGTCTGGCAATTCCGGAATGATTACCGAGCGGCTGTCTGCGGTGGCTGGCCGGTGAGGTCAAGACAGACGGCGGTCCGTCCGTTACGCAGGTATGCTCGATTTCCAACAACGATTGGATGGTTCCAGGTCTTGTCGTTCAACAGGGGAATGCGACCCAGCTCCTGCAGACTGCTGCCGGTTTTCAGCAGTACCGCGTCGCCATTTTCGGCTGCCACCAGAATACAGTCAGATTCAGGGAGCAGCACAGCCTGTCCGAAACCGTAGCGTCCACCCTGCCAGCGACGTTCGCCGGTTTCCGCATCGATACATGAGAAGACAGCCTGATTAAAGCCATAGATGGCGCCTTCATGAATGACTGAGTCGTTGAACGATGGACGCAGGCGTTTTGTGCTCCAGCGGGCTTTGAAGGTCCAGTTCCCAGCAGTCACGGTCGCATCAAGACGCTGCATCCCTACGCCATCACCCAGTGCTACGAGCAGACTGTCGGGGCTGAGCTGCTGGATATCCACCATTGGGGCGGTTTCCCAGCCAGCGGGTTTGTGCTGAAACAGCACTTTACCTGTGCCCGGTTCAATTCCGCGCAGTCCTGTGGAATCACCAAACAGCAGGCATCGCTGGCCGGCCAGCGTCAACGGTCGTGGGGTGGTGTAATTCATGCCGGCTGATTCGAGCGACCACACCAGTGCTCCGCTGGTGCAGTCGAAGGCTGCAAGGCCTTTATCACCTGCTCCGCCAGTAAACAGGATGACAAGGTTATCCACCACAATCGGCGAACCGGAGAAGCCCCACATCGGGATGCTGGCATCGTATTCGGCAACAAAATCATGTTGCCAGAGGACTTTGCCATCTGTTTCGTTAAGACAGCTGAAGAGGCCGCGACCACCAACGGCGAAGACGCGACCGCCCTGCACTGCTGGAGTACTGCGGGGGCCTGCTCCGGAGACCACTTCCACGAAGCGGGCGGTGTCTGCATGGCTCCAGAGCAGCTGACCGGAGTCCGCGGAATAACAGCTGATATACTCAGCATCACCACGTTGTTCCTGTGTCAGCAGTCGACCATGGCTGAAAGCAAACGAAGACCAGGCCGGGCCAACATCGATCTGCCAGATGATCGCGGGTTTCTGTGCAGTCCAGTCCAGACTGTCTGGTCCGCCGAAAGCTGTGCCGTCACCTGCAGGACCGCGGTACTGCGGCCATTCAGCGGGTGTCTGTTGTGCAGCTGATGAGGTCGCTGCAGATGTTTCTGCAGTTTCCACAGCAGCGCTGGCGGGCAGCGGAGGCAGTGTCTGTTCGTGAACCGGGGACCAGCGCCAGACGAGTTCCGGGCGATAGTCGCCGATAAAGCCATTGTTTCGCACAAGTCCAAAGCTGAGCCAGCCCAGCAGGATCAGAACAGCAGTTCTGCGAGCTCGCAGGGTACTGGAATTCCAGGCAGCAAGCCCCGTGGTGGTCAGGAACATGGCCATTGGTACGCCATAGATGAACATGGCAGTGCGCAGCGCGTCTTCGTGGACGGCCAGCATGCCTGCGATAGCAGGACTGGCGAGGCCAGCGAAAGCCAGCAGCAGGCGTTCTTTCCATCGCAGTCTGCTGAACAGCAGCACCCAAAATGAGAACACCAGTCCGAGCAGAAAGGGAGCACCCATCATCAGAAAGAACCGTGGTCGGTTAGCTATTGATGGGGTGACCGTCAGGACCATGGCGATCAGCATTATCACACACAGCAGCCATGCGGGCCACAACCGGGCTGGCCTGAGCGGAACAGTGGGCATGGGCGGTGCAGGGTCTGTCATGGAAGGCGGGTTGGGGGCAATGGCATCAGGCATATCGCAGTTGGCCTTCGGGTTCGGTCTGGGATCGTTGCAGGAACATCAGATGACAGGAAGAGCAGCAGTTCAGGGACGCAATTCGTGACTCGGACGTGCAACGCAGTGTGTTGTTACAGAAATGATACCGACAGGGAATGACGAAAGGGGGAAAAATCTCAGTGTGAGTCGTCCAGGTCGGCGTGAGCCTCAGAAACGTGGTGTTCTTCAGCCGTCCGGGATTCAGACGGATTGCAGGGCGACCTACCGCTTTCGGCGTCGGATTACAGACCAGTTTCACGAAAGTTCAAGGGGCGTGAACTGCGGGAATTGAGGTCTTTGTTGGCTTAGTCCGGCAGGTCGTGATAGAACGTGCCGTAAAGTTCCGTTGAAAAATCGCCGGGAGTCGTTCCGTTGAACACGCAAACGCTGCGTTTCTGGGTTGTCTTTGTCTGTCCCTGCCTGTCTGGCTTCCTCGATGCGCAGGCTGTGGTGGCCGCACAGTCATTGCCTCCGAATGTGATCTTTATCCTTGCCGATGATCTGGGTTGGGCGGACACCACTTTGTACGGTGGGACGCGTTTTCATCAGACTCCCAATCTGCAGCGTCTGGCGGAACGGGGTATGCTGTTTACTCGTGGTTATTCTGCCAGCCCTCTGTGTTCACCGACTCGTTCGGCGATCCTGACGGGGCTGAGTCCGGCACGGACCGGGATCACGACTCCCAGCGGTCACACTGAGGAGGTCATCCTGCAGGCGACGGTCGGGGCGCGTGCGGCACCGCAGCACAAAGCCGTCATGCCGACTTCGGTGACAAGGCTGAAGTCTGAGTACAGAACGCTGGCCGAGTCATTCAAGGATGCGGGCTATGTAACCGCCCACTTTGGGAAGTGGCATCTGGGACGCGAACCCTATTCTGCGCTGCAGCAGGGATTCGACACAGATCTGCCGCATCATCCCGGCCCCGGTCCGGCCGGCAGCTATGTGGCCCCGTGGAAGTTCGACACTTTTCACGAAACAAAGCCCGGTGAGCATATTGAAGATCGGATGGCCGCGGAGGCATCAGCATGGATTGAACAGTATCGCGACAAGCCGTTTTTTCTGAACTACTGGGCCTTCAGTGTGCACGCTCCGTTCAACGCGAAGCAGGAGCTGATTGAAAAGCATCGGCAGCGAGTAGATCCGCAGGATCCGCAGCGCAGCCCCACGTATGCGGCGATGCTGGAGAGCTTTGACGATGCTGTGGGAACACTGCTGCAGACACTCGATCGACTGCAGCTGGCCGATCGAACGGTGATCGTGTTTACGTCGGACAATGGCGGCAACATGTATAACGAAGTGGATGGCGGCGTCAGTCCGACCAGTAATCTGCCACTGCGGGGTGGCAAAGCCACGCTGTTCGAGGGGGGAACTCGCGTGCCAACCGTTGTGGTCTGGCCAGGTATCACGGTTGCCGGTAGTCGCAGCGATGTGATGATTCAGAGTGAGGATTATTACCCGACCCTGCTGGATGGTCTGGGGTTGCAGCCGGCTGATGGTCAACAGTTTGACGGCAGCAGTTTTCTGCCGGCATTGCGCGGTCAGACTCAGCCCCGGCCACCACTGTTTCAGTACTTCCCGCACAACCCGGCTGTGCCTGACTGGTTACCTCCGGCTGTTTCAGTGCATCGTGACGACTGGAAACTGATTCGGATTTTTCACGGTGGCGAAGCGGGTGCCCATCGCTGGCTGCTGTTCAATCTGACTCAGGACCTCGGTGAGCAGAAAAATCTTGCAGCGCAGGAACCTGCGATTGTGGCTGAACTTGATGGCCTGATCGAACAGTTTCTGCGCCGTACGAATGCTGTTGTACCGATTCCGAATCCGGCATTTGATCCGGCGCAGTATGATGCTTTGCAGGAGGGTAAACCTCAGCCGAAAAAACGTGGGGCAAACGGTAAGACAAATGCTGCTCAGGCGGGTCAAGCCGGTCTGGCTGAGGACAATCCGGCACTGCTGGGCTGGAAGCCACGTGGTTGTACTGCAGAACTGCAGGACGGTGTGCTGAGAGTCAGTGGCACGACACGGGAACCATTTCTGGGGTTTGCTGCGGGGAAACTGGATGGGCGGGCTGAGCTGCGTCTGCGCTTGCGGTGTGCGGGTGGTGCTGGAAAGCTGCAGTGGCTGGCGTCCCCCACAGCGAAGCCCGCCGCTGACCTGCCGGCAACTGAGTTTTCGGTCAAGGCTGGAGACTGGGTGGAACTGGGTTTGCAGGTGAAGTCTCCCGCTGAGGCGGCCGGGATTCTTCGACTGTTTCTGCCGGCACAGGATACACCGGTAGAGGTTGACTGGATTGAACTGACCAGTGCCGGAAAGACGCGTCGCTGGGATTTTGGCCGGCTGGCCGGGCGACCATGAAATCTTCGGTGAATGAAGGATTGGCAGCATGCGCACGCGAATGTTGATTTCTGCTTCCTGGTTATTGGTCCTGTGCTCTTCCGTCAGTGTCGTGTGCCGGACCGTGGCTGCGGAGGACTTGCGTGCTGAGCGTCCGAATTTTGTGTTTATCATGGCGGACGATCTGGGCTGGGCGGATGTGCAGTTTCATGGCGGAACCGTACCGACGCCGCACCTGAATCAGCTGGCGGCGGGCGGCGTTGAGTTGACTCAGCATTATGTGGCCCCTCTTTGCACTCCGACT
Organism: uncultured Planctomycetaceae bacterium; assembly: GCA_903858815.1. GTDB lineage: Bacteria > Planctomycetota > Planctomycetia > Planctomycetales > Planctomycetaceae > SXXK01. Next base: position 14,631 of record CAIOKE010000307.1, read on the forward strand.
CGCACCGGTCTGCTGTCCGGTCGTTTCTGGAGTCGTTTTGGGGTGACGAAACCTCAGAATCCCCGTGCTCTGCCACAGCAGACGATGACGCTGCCGCGGGCGCTGAAAACGGTGGGTTATCGCACCTGTCTGGTGGGCAAGTGGCATTTGGGATCGGATCCCGTCGACGGACCCCAGAAATTCGATTTTGATTCCAGTTATGGTTCGCTGGCGGGAGGTGTTGGACCGTGGAACCATCGTTACAAGCAGGGGCCGTTTTCGGAAACGTGGCATCGTGACGGGCAGTTGATCGAAGAGACTGGGCATGTGACGGATTTGTTATGTGCCGAGGCCGTGAAGTGGATCACGACGAGTCCGGCGGACTTGCCGTTTCTGTTGTACGTGCCACTGACGGCCGTGCACCTGCCGATCCGCGAGCCTGCGGCGTGGGTGGCGAAGGTGCCGGCAGAAATCAAGGGTGATGTGGCGCGGCATTATGCTGCCTGCATCATGCATCTGGACGACGCGGTGGGACGCATTGTTCAGGCACTTGAGCAGACCGGTCGTCGTGACCAGACGCTACTGGTGTTTACCAGCGATAATGGTGGCAGTACTGCGGAAAACTGTGACGGGAAATATCCTGAGGACGAGTATCCCGAGGGCCCATTGACCGGCAGTAATCTGCCATTGCGGGGGCAGAAGGGCCAGCTTTTCGAGGGTGGGATTCGAGTACCGACGGTGGTGAGCTGGCCGGGAAGGCTGCCACCCGGGAAGCTGGTGGTACCGGCACACATTTGCGACTGGATGCCGACGTTCTGCCGATTGGCAGCAGCGGTGGATGGTGGTGAGCTGAAATGGGATGGTCAGGATCTGTGGCCAATGCTGACGGGGCAGGCGACCCGGCGAACAAGTCCGCTGTACTGGGTGGCGCCCGAGTTTCAGTCGCGGGCCGTGCGTCAGGGGGACTGGAAACTGATCGAAGACAACTCGGGAAAGTCTGCTGTTTATCTGTTATTTGATCTTGCGACGGACCCGTATGAGCGAAGTGATGTGGCCGCTGGGCAACCGGAACAGCTGCAGCGAATGCAGCAGCTGCTGCAGGAGATTTCTCGTGACGATCAGAGACGCGGTGCGGGCGAGTGACAAGCGGGTGGATTTGTGTTGTGATGCGTAAAGTGTCACCGTGAATTTTTAAGATGGGGTGCTGTGATGCGTATGCTGCTGACCGTGTTTTTCATGATGGGGACCTGCAGTCGTCTGCTGGCTCAGCAGTCGTGGCCGCCTGAGTTGCCCGGTGAGCGTCATGTGTATAAGCAGGTGGGTGAGACCAGCCTGCACCTGTGGGTGCTGCGTGGAGTGCAGTCACAGGTGGCAGCGGACGGCGGGGCCACAGAGTCGGCAGTACAGCCTGCAATTGTGTTCTTCTTTGGTGGTGGCTGGATGTCCGGCAGTCCGGAACAGTTTGTTCCCCAGGCTCGCTATCTGGCGTCTCGCGGTATCACGGCGGTGCTGGCCGATTATCGGGTGGCTTCACGTCAGCAGGTACGGGCCGTGTCCTGTGTGGAGGACGCAAAGTCGGCGGTGCGGTGGTTGCGAGCTCATGCTGCCGAGCTGCGGATTGATCCGCAGCGAATCTGTGCGGCCGGCGGTTCAGCGGGTGGGCATATTGCCTGTTGTACGGCACTGATTGAGGGGCTTGATGCGGCGGGTGAGGATCTGTCGATCAGTTCCGTTCCCAATGCTCTGGCACTGTTTAATCCGGCGGTGGTACTGGCACCACTTGAGGCTGTGGAAATGTCAACGGAGGAGACGTCAAAGCTGCAGTCTCTGGCGGCTCGTACGGGAGTCGATCCCGTGAAGATTTCGCCTGCGCACCATGTGCGGAAGGGACTACCTCCGACGATCATTTTTCATGGTGTGGCGGACACGACAGTTCCGATTGTAACAGTTGCAGAATTTGAGAAGCGGATGGTCAGTGCCGGGAATCGGTGTGAGCTGAAGCGATTTGCCGATGCTCCGCACGGTTTTTTCAACCTGCGTGAAAATCGTGGCCGGAACGGTGAGCGTCAGCGGGAGTGGCATCTGCGGACAATGCAGCAGCTGGATATCTTTCTGACATCACTGGGCTGGCTGTCGGGGACTGCGACACTGCCTGTGGTGGACAATGACAACGTGCATGTGCGCGGTCATTTGCAGCGAGCGCTGGCCAGGATTTCCGGTCTGGCCGAAGCGAGGGTTGCTTTTCTGGGTGGTTCAATCACGGAAATGGAAGGTTATCGGCCGCTGGTTGAGAAGTGGCTGACCGCACGTTTTCCGCAGACTCAATTCACGTTCATTCGTGCTGGGATTTCTTCAACCTGTTCGAATACCGGCGCATTTCGGTTTCAGCGGGATGTTGTTGCTGAGGGGCCGGTGGATCTGTTGCTGGTGGAGTTCGCGGTGAACGATGATCAGGATGCCCATCATGATGCTGATGGGTGTGTCCGCGGCATGGAGGGGATTCTGCGGCAATTATTTGTGCATAATCCTGAGGCTGGTGCGGTGATGCTGCATTTTGTGAACCCGGAGATGCTGGCGACTGCTCAGGCCGGTGGTGTGCAGCTGAGTGCGCAGCAGCATGAAGCTGTGGCGCGGCACTATCATGTCAGTTCCATCGACTTGCCTGCGGAGCTGGCCGATCGAATTGAGGATGGAACGATGTCGTGGGAAACGTGGGGCGGCACTCACCCGGGTCCGGCCGGCAATCGGCATGCGGCCGATCTGGTGATTCAGGTGTTGCAGGTCGCTCTTGCCGGTGCGGACAAGTCAGAGACAGGGGCTGTGGCTGAGTCCTTACCGGAACCGCTGCTGGCATCCAGTTTTTCCGCCGGCGGTTTTCTGCCGGCTGCTGCAGTGCAGCCGGGCGCAGGCTGGAATCTGGGGGTACCAGACTGGGCGGCACTGCCTGGCAGCAAACGTGACCGGTTTGTGCGGGAGCAGATGTATTACAGTGAGCAGCCTGGGTCTGTGCTGACGCTCAGTTTTACTGGTACGGCGGTGGGAGCGTATCTGCTGGCAGGGCCTGACGCCGGTCGTCTGGAAGTGCGAATCGATGGTGGTGAGTGGAAGACGACAGAACTGTATCACAACTACAGCGGTGGTCTGCATTATCCGCGGACGGTCATGTTTGAAACAGCACTTTCGGCGGGGACCCACACGGCGGAAGTCAAGGTGTCGCAGCAGAAGCACGAAAAGAGCCTCGGCACTGCAGCTCGAATTCTGCAGTTCGTTGTGAATGGTTCAGCGGTCGGTACAGGGCAGTGAGTACGGACTGGAGATTGCGGCATGGCAGTGCGGAAGCGACGTGCAGCGCAGCGTAGTCCGTTACCAGCGAACGTGCGACTGCGGTTGAGGGCTCTGGAGGCGGAACCTGAAGCGTCCGAACTGGCCGAACTGGCAGAGCTGGCATATCTGCTGGATGGCAGTGTGCGACGTGAGTTGCGTGATGATCCGGCTGGTCCTCGTGCAGAGGCCGGGACGGGCGCGGTTTGTCTGCGTACCCCGCGGCAGCTCGCACCGCATGGTGAGGGGGTTCGTTCGCGACGATATCTGCAGAATCGGGTCTGGCGACTGCTCCGCCGACTGGCTGCTCAGTCACCGCAGCAGTATGTCGATTGCTGTGAGCTGTTGCTGTTGCGTTCTACTGATAAGGAATTGTCGGATGGAGTGGCTCTGCTGGACAGTTATGTGCTGATGCACGTGCTGTTTCATGACAGTGCAGTGGTACGCTGTACCAGTAGTGGCTGGGTGTTGGCTGTCGGGCGGGAATTGAGTGAGCTCGTCTGGTCCCCTGCATTTGCGGTGTTATGGCAGGCTGCCCAATCACTGGACGTGCTGTGGCGATTGACTCGGACAGCACCCAGTCGAGTTGTGCGGCGCTGGGCTGCGCAGGGTCTGCAATCGCTGGGTCTGGGGGCATTGCAGGCGAGTGTTGCTGACTTGGTTGAACTGATTGAGCAGCGTGATGGGCTGCAGAGCCGCCTCGCCTGTCAGATTTTGCTGCAGACCGAGTTGGCAGCGACTTTGACGCAGCAGCAGTCGTACTGGTTGTTGGCAGGTTTCTCTGCAGACGATGGCGAAATTCTGTTGCGTTGTCTGCGTGAGTGTCAGGTTGAACCGGCGATTTCAGTCGGTTTGTTGCAGGGACTGGTACTGGTGCAGCCACTGGCCGAACTGGCCGATTGGGCATGGGAGCGACTACGAGCAAGGGTGCGAGGTGAGCGAGGACTACTGCTGGCGCTGCTGGATTGTCCGCACGAGCGAATCTGTGAAGCGATTCATGGGTGTGTGAACGAGTACTGGGATTGGTGGTCTGATCGGGCGCTGTGTCTGCAGCTGCTGGGGGTCAGGACTGCTGTCGCGATTGCCGCGCAGCTGAATCGCATGGTACCGGAGAATTCCACGTTGCCGCAGATGGCAATTCTGATGGGTGATGCGGAGGTTCGGCAGGCCACATGGCTGTTCTGGCGGAATGCGGTCGATCATGCCGGGTTGCGTCTGGAAGTGCGACGGCAGGCATTGCTGCAGGCTCTGCACCGCGTGCGACGTGCGCCTGAAGAGGTGGCCGAAATGGAGGCGATATTGAGATTGATATTTGCCGGCAAGCTGGTGGGATTGCGTGAATTCGGTCTGCTGGTACTGGCGACGGGATTGCGTGATGGCTGGATTGCGGGTGTTGACGAGTTTGCCGGAGTCGGTGTTGTCACTTGTCAGTGAGGAACGAACTGATTGAAATACGCGAATGAACAGTGGCAGGTGGGGTGGGCTTGAACACGAGACTGTCTTACTGCGGTGTTCCGCCGCGGTTGAACCTGGCCTGAGATTGCTTCACCGTGGACCTGTCGGCCTGGCCCGCTCAAGGTCTCTGGCTGCGACCAATTCGACGTGGTCTCGCTGCCAGAGCCCAGAGCGGGCCGTACGTCAGGGTCTGCGGTCGACACTTCGAAGTCGCGAACACTCGCCCCCCTGCCCTGTTCGGTGTGTGTGGATATATAGACCGGGATACGGAAGTTATGGCAACGGGTTTCTGGGGTCGAATTCTGCGGGCCTTGCTGAAGAGTGACGACAGCGATCAGTCCCCATCGGCTGCTCCGTCGAATGTGACTGCTGCAGACTCGGTCTCTGGTGAACACACTGTTGTTGCGGCGGCCGGCCTGACGCGGCGGGCATTTGAAGCACCGCAGTTGTTGCCGGCGGGTAAGCAATCGGAATCAGCTGGATCCGGACGGCAGACGCAATCCAATGACGCGTCCGGAAGCTCATCAGGTAGAACTTCGCTGGCCGTGGCAGCACGGCGGGAAGCCAGACGGCGGGCTCGTGAAAACGAACGTCTGCGATTGCAGGCGATTCGACGCGCTGATCGACTGAATCGTGATATTACCTACCTGGGTCAGGGAGTATCCGGGTGGCTGAACGAGCGAGTCAGTGATGAGCAGCGTCTGCGGCAAAGCGGGTTGCCTGTGCTGGCAACACCTGCGGATGTTGCGCGGGCACTGGGAATTTCGCTGCGATCACTGCGTGGTCTGGCATTTCATGCAGAAGTTACGCGGCTGAACAATTACGTGCGATTTACGATACCGAAACGCAGTGGTGGCGTACGGGTTCTGCAGGCTCCGCAGCGACGTCTGGCGGCTGTTCAGCAGTGGATTCTGCGTGAGATTCTGGATCGGCTGCCGGTCTCTGCACAGGCTCAGGGATTTGTCCGTGGTCGCAGTGTGGTGACGAACGCAGCACTGCATAGTGGTCGGGCCGTGGTTGTGAATCTGGATGTTCAGGATTTCTTTCCTTCGATCCCGTTCGCTCGTGTGCGGCGAGTGTTTATCTCGACAGGGTACTCAAAATGTGTGGCCACGATTCTGGCGTTGGTTTGTACTGAGTGTCCGCGGCAGGAGCTGACATTTGAGGGCCGCAGGTTATGGGTTGCCAATGGACCGCGCGGGTTGCCGCAGGGGGCCTGTACCAGCCCAGCGCTTTCGAATCTGGTTTGCCTGCGGCTGGATCGTCGTTTGCAGGGACTATCTGCTCAACTGGGGCTGGTCTACAGCCGTTATGCGGACGATCTGACATTTTCCGGGCCGGCCGAGTTACGGCAGCGGGTGGGGGCTGTGCTGAAATGCGTGACCGGGATTCTGCGGGAGGAAGGATTGCAGGTGCATCCCGGGAAAACTCGAGTTCAACCACGCAGTACGGCACAGCTTGTGACGGGATTGGTGGTCAATGATCGTCCGGGTGTCAGGCGTGACGAAGTGCGGCGCATCCGAGCGATCCTGCACCGCGCCGCGCGGGAAGGGCTGCAGGCGCAGAATCGTGACGGGCATCCGAACTTCCGCGCGTGGCTTTGTGGTCGCATTGGCTGGATTGGTCAAAGCCGTCCAGAGCTTGGGCAGCAGTTTCTGCAGCAGCTGAATGCCCTGCAGTAACCGGGGATCTGCAGCGTTTGATGTTTTGTCAAAGGGTACGTCAGGTGCTTTGAAAGCTGATCACTTCCTCCGGTTCGGCGGAAGCCAGTTTATCTCCCCTGGGCCCACCGAGCACCAGCTCGGCACCTCGCTTTCGCAACACAACGCAACCCGTTGGCTCATGCTAACGGCTCGACTGGGGAGGGCTTGAATGCGGTGGACGGCACGGGCTGAAGCCTGTGCCACGACCACCGAGCACCAGCTTGGTGACGATGCCGAGGCTCGCGTTTGCTGAGGGGTTATCAGCCTACGGAATGGCAGAGCGACGGGCAAACGTGCGAGGCGGCTTTGTGTGGGCAAAAGGGTGGCCGGGCAGGAATGCCCGGGCTACGGTGGTGGGCGAATAACGACAACTGAGCACGGACAATTGACTTCGGCTCGGCGGGAGCCTCGCACTCCCAGGGGGGGGAAGTATGGGGGGCTGGAACGCAGTGGACGACACGGGCTGACGCCCATGCTACGACCATCGAGCACCAGTTCGGTGACGCGATTTCGCAACACAACGCCACCCGTTGGCTCCCGCTGAACGGCTCGCCTGTTGCCCTCTTCCCTCGGCAACAAATTGCTCGGAGCACTCCGTCCTGAATCCGTAAATCACCGGAAAAGCACCGAGCACGGCATTCTGCATCGAGCACATTCCTGCGTGGTCGTTCCTGTGCTGTGGATGATGCAGAGTTTGATCCTGCAGATCGGGCCAACGGCCGCAGTCAATCTGTCGGTCACAATCCAATCCACGCGCTGCCACAGCTCAGGTGATCGTGCATCCGTCGCATGCAGATCCCGCAGGCTGCAAGGATCAGGTGTGAAGTGGCGGGCTGTGCGGTGGTTGCTGACGTCAGGCAGGCCAGCAGCTCAGGGATCGTAGCTGAAATGGTGTTACCGGAATGTTCCAGGTTTGACAGAACATCGATCTGTGGTAATTGAGACTGCAGTGCAGCTGCAAACGTACGCAGCAGTTTGCCGCTGGGCTGATGTGGGATCAGCGTGACAGGGCTGCCGGGTGGCAGTTGCTGCCACGCGTCTTTGACCGCGTGCAGCATGAGTTCGATGGCGTGCACAAACACGGCTTCGCCGTGCATTCGCATGATGTGCCGCGACTGTGCTGTACCGCGAAAGGTGATGGAGTCTGTTATTTCGGTGTGGAACAGCGGGCCTGGTTCCAGCAGATGTGAATCCGGGACGGGAAGATCGGCGGTCTGCAGCCAGTGGACAGGGCGTCCCCAGTGCTGGTCAATGATGGTTGCGGTGGCGGCGGCACTGACCAGTCCGCAGAAGGCTCGATCCGCCGCACAGTGCCAGTGTTCAGGAGTTTCGATATTCAGCAGCAGGGTGCGACTGTGGCGTGAGCAGTGAGGCACATGGCAGGCCAGTTGCAGCTGTTGCAGGAAGCCGGAGCAACCGGCGTTGATGCCGTGCACGGGCGGCAGTGGGTGTCGAGCCTGTTGCTGCAGGCTGCTGGCCAGCTGTTCGGCGGCTGTGGGATCTGTGTGTGAGTGGCACAGCAGGATGGTTGTGAAGTCTTCGAATCGGCCCAGATTCTGCTGATCGAGGGCGATTTCGAGGGCCAGTGCAAGGTGTAAAGGCTGGACATCCGGCTGCAGAATCCGTCGTGCGGAAACGCCGGTGGATCGCAGGACCGCAGCGGCGTTTGCAAAGCCGCCGGGGCCAGCCAGCTGTGACAGTTCCGAGACGCGTTCGTTGGAGAGGGTTTCGAACAGGTCGGTACGAGCGCAGAGGCTGATGGTTTCTGCAAGTCGGTACTGAGGTTCTGGGGGGTGGTGAATCACTGGGCAGTGTGCAGTGTCTGTGCGGGCCTTTGGTGATGGGCAGCGAGGGGAAAAGAGCATTGGGGGCCGTCAGCAGAGGGTACTGCGACGGCCCCTGAGCATTCTTTGAGTTCGGGTCAGACCTGAATCTCGTAGCCTTTCCGCTGTTCGCGTGCCTGCCACTGGGCGGCCTGAGCATCACCGACGATCTGTTCTGTATCGGGATCCCACTGGATGGTGCGATCAAGTCGGATGGCGATATTTGCGAGGTGGCAGACGGTCATAGCGCGGTGATGGCTGTGAACATCGCTGATGGGTTGAGTTCTGTCTGCGATACATTCGAAGAAGTTCTGCATGTGGTTACCCGGAGTCTTGCCCTTATACAGTGTTTTGAGGGTTTCTTCCCGGAGCGGATTTGCCTGCATGCCATCGACGGCTTCGCCTGTGAGTTTGCCGCGATTCACAAAGATGCGACCGTTGGTTCCTTCAAGCAGCAGGCCGTTATCGAAACCGAGGTCATTGGCGGAATCGCGGATATGCAGGACGGCGCCATTTTTGAAGGAGGCGGTGACGTGGAACTGCGTGGCGGTGTTGTACTGCGACGGATCGGTAGGCAGTCCGTCCTTGAAGGGGACCGGGTGTACGGCGGCAACGGGTTCGACTTTGACGGGTCCGGTATTTTCGAGGTTGAAGGCCCATGCTGCGATATCGACGTGGTGTGCGCCCCAATCGGTCATTTTTCCTCCGGAGTATTCGTACCACCAGCGGAATTCGTAGTGGCAGCGTGAGTTCCCGTAGCGGCCGTTGGTGGCTTTGAAGCGGTAGTCGGTCAGGGGTGCCTGTCCGAGCCACATATCCCAGTTAAGTTCTTTGGGGACTTCGGCGACGGGGATTTCGCCGCTGGACGGAGCTCCGCCGATGGCACAGGTCACGGTTTTCAGTTCCCCGATCCGTCCTTCGCGGACGAGGGCAACGGCGTGCAGGAAGCGGAGCGCCATTTCTGAGCGTTGCTGTGTTCCGACCTGGAAGACTCGTTTTGTTTCATCAAGGACTTTGCGGATCTGTTTGCCTTCATCGATGGTGAGGGTGAGTGGTTTTTCGCAGTAGACATCTTTTCCTGCGCGGAGTGCATCGATGGCGATTTTGGAGTGCCAGTGATCGGGAGTGACGATGGTGACGACGTCGATATCTTTGCGATCGAG
>CAIOKE010000308.1 GCA_903858815.1 uncultured Planctomycetaceae bacterium
CGTGCTACCCGCACACTGGCCGACCTCGACCTCGAATCAGCACCGCTGCTGCTCGGCAGCGTCGTGACGCGCCCCAAAGCGGCCGCTGAAGTCATCCTCGCAACGGAAAAAGGCGACCCACTGCTCGCATGGTGGCGATACGGCCTCGGAATGACCGGTGCCTTCACTTCAGATGCCAAAAATCGCTGGGCCGCCGAATGGATCACATGGCCCGGTTTCGGAAAATTCTGGACGCAGACCATGCGGCAACTGATGCGCCCCGGTGGCAGCCAGAATCTGAATCTGACCGTTCAGCAGATCGGACAGCAGGCCATTGTCACCGTCAATGCACTCCTGCCGGACGGGACATTCCTGAACGCAGCCGATGGCAGCATCAATGTCATGAACCCGGCGATGCAGAAGACCAGGATCCCGCTGCCGCAGACAGCCCCCGGACAATACGCTGCCACCATCCCACTCGGACAAAACGGCATCTGGAATCTGGAGGCCTCACTCAAACACTCCGACCTGCCCCCGCTGCGCACATCTCGCTCAATCCACGCCGGTCGTTCGGACGAGTTTCGCCTGCGTCCGACAAATCAGCACCTGCTGCAGCAGCTGGCTCAGGTCAGCGGTGGTGTCTGGAATCCAGCGCCTGCAGACGTATTTCGGGATGCCACCCGCAGTACCCGCCGATCAGTGCCGCTGCGGACATGGCTGCTCTCCGCTGCGGCATTCCTGCTGGTGCTCGATGTTGCACTGCGGCGACTTGAACTTCGCTCGTCAACGGCCACGCGATCTTCGCAATTCTCGCACTCTGCAGGAATCTCAAAGCCATGAAACTCAGCTCCGACCTGCCTGCACTGCTCCAGCCGTTTCACCGCCGCCGCAGACTGCTGCAGGCGTGGAATGCCGCCTCAGGGACCTTGTGGCAATCCGGCTGCGCGCTCAGTGCCGCTTCCGTCTCCGCCACACTGCTCGGAATCTCACTCCCCGTGATCAGCACCCCGCTGATCGCCTGCGGATCGGCAGCCGTCGCCGCCCTCCGCACTGTCCTCATCCCGGCCAGACTCGACAACACAGCCAAATGGCTGGACACGGAGCTGCAGTTGAAGGACCGACTGTCCTCCGCCCTGCAGTTCCTGCAGATTGAACAACCGACTCCGATGCAGCAACTGCAGATCACTGACGCGCGCCACTGCCTCGCCGCTGTCTCGCTCAATCAATTGCTGCCACTTCGGACGCCCGCCAACTGGAAACGCGGACTGGCGGTCACCGCTTTCGGCACTCTCATTGCAATCGTAGGTCCTGCCCACTGGCCACTCGCCGGCGACTCGGTCGCTCCCGCCGCCACCGCCGTTCGCGAAAGCCAAAGGATGCAGGCGGAACTGCAGTCCCTTGAGGAGGTCGCTCGGCAAAGCGCTGATCCCGACCTGCAACAGGCCCTCGAATCAATGAATCGCACACTGCAGGATCTGCAGTCTCAGCCACTGCCGCCGGAAGAGGCCTTCGCAAAACTCGCCGATATGGAAAATTCGCTGCAGCAACTGCAGCAGAAACTGAACAATCCGGCCGCCTTACAGCAACTGCAGAGTATCGGTGAAGCTATGTCTGCCACAGATGAACTGGAAGACGTCGGCAGCATGCTCAGTGCCGGACAACTTGAACAGGCCGCCGCCGCTCTGGCAAAAACCCGGACTCCCGAACTCGACCGCAGCGAACGACGGTCCGTTTCCGAAAAACTGCAGCAGGTTCAGCAGCAGTTCCAGCAGTCGGAAAAACCCCAGGGGTCACAGAAAATAGCCGAAGCCGCCGGAAAGATGGCCGCAGGACTGCAGAATGGCGATTCGCAGAAATTCGAAGATGCTGCCCACGGACTCGCAGCTGAAGCCCGCCGACTCGCCGGACAAAAGAAACTCTCCGACCTGCTGCAGCAGCAGATGCAGAGCCTCGCACAGGCACGTTCGGAATTCGAAAGTGAAGCCGGAAATCAGGCACAGGGGCAGGGCAAAGGCGGAAACAAAGCCGGAAAAGGGACCGCCGGCGATCCGCAGGGACAACAGAATGCTCGAAATACTGCCACCAGCGAACTGAAACTTACAGGAGATGATTCAGGAACCGGTGAATCGGAAACAGAAAAATCCGCCGGACAACCACAGGAACAGCAGGCCGAAAGACAGTACCGACAGAACTCCCAAAGATACGAAGCACTCAGCGAAGCAGCCCTGAGATCGGAACCAATTCCACCCGGACAAAAAAGCCTGATTCGGCGCTACTTCCAGATGATTCGGCCGACGCAGCAGCCCGCAGAAAATGCCACCGCACCCCAATGAACACTGACTGGAACTTCCCCGCTGAATCTCCTATGGTCTGACAACGCCTCTCATCCCCAACTCCGCATCAGGCACACTGGCCAAAACTCAGGAATCCGTTCCCATGAAGTACAACCGACGAGAATCACTGCTGGCCCTCGGAACTGCCGCCGGCTCGCTCTCCGCAGCCCGGACCCTCGCCGCCAATACCCCGACCACCCCCAACTCACATCCGGCCGAACAAAAATTCCGCTTCTGCCTGAATACCAGCACGATCCGAGGCCAGAAGTCCGGAATTCTCAGGGAAGTCGAACTCGCTGCGGCTGCCGGCTACGACGGCATCGAACCATGGATCCCGAATCTGCGAGAATTTCGTGATCAGGGAGGCAGCATTCCAGACCTCGGAAAACGCATCGCAGACGCAGGACTCACTGTCGACAGCGCGATCGGATTCGCTCAGTGGATCCACCCTGATCAAGCCACCCGTACGCAGGCACTCGAAGAAGCTCGCCGTGACATGGACATGCTGAAACAGATGGGCGGAACACGCATCGCCGCACCGCCCGTCGGTGCACACTCCGGAGATGCCCCCGTCGTGGAACTGGCCGCAGCAGCCGAACGCTTTGCTGCCCTGCAAAAAATCGGAACCGACGCCGGAATCATCCCGCAGCTCGAGGTTTGGGGATTCTCGAAGAACCTCTCACGAATCGGTGATGTGGCATGGGTTGCAGCAGAAACCGGTCACAGGGACTCCTGCCTGCTGCTCGATGTCTACCACATCTTCAAAGGGGGTTCCGACTTTGCAGGACTGTCACTGTTCAGCGATCAGTCACTGCAGGTCTTCCACATGAATGACTTCCCCGCAGACCCGACTCGGGATCGCATCAATGATTCACACCGCGTCTACCCCGGAGACGGCATCGCCCCACTCAATGCCATCCTCGGGATGCTGGCGGGAAAATCCCGTACCATCACCCTGTCACTTGAACTGTTCAACCCGGGGTACTGGCAGCAGGATGCCGCAGTCGTGGCTGTTGATGGGCTGAAAAAGATGCAGGCGGCCGTCAAAGCCGCCGGCTTCTGATCTTCACGTCCAACCTTCGACCGTCAGTTGCCACTCACAAAAAAGTCAATCCACATCACAAAAACCAGCAACGACAGCAGGAAAATCATGCCCGCCGCATGAGCCCAGTTGATCACCGTGATACTGGGCTTCCGACGGGTAATGCCCTCCCAAAGCAGAAACACCATGTGACCGCCGTCCAGAATCGGGATCGGCAGGAAGTTCAGAATCGCCAGATTGATGCTGAGAATCCCCAGGAACACCAGCAGTTCCACAAACCCGCGTTCCGCAACCTTGTACGCAATCTTGGCAATACCCACCGGGCCACTCAAAGACTCCATGTCCACTTCACGACCGACCATCTTCCGCAGGCTGCGATAAATCGAAAATGCAACCTTCCGCGTCGTCGCAAGCCCCAGAGTCAACGCCTCAGACAGTGACTGCGCCCGCAACAGCACACGCTCGTTCTCCCAGATCTCAGGGTTGAATCCACGCACCCACAGAAACCAGTCATCCTCCAGTTCCAGCTCCTGCAATGTCCTCGTCCCGGTGGTGTTGCCATCTTCAAAATGCAGCACAATCTTGCGACCCGGAGCCCTCTGCATCTGATCAAACGCCCATGCCCAGTTCGGCTCAGTCTCTTCCTCTGTCGCGTTCTCTTTTGCCGCCAGAGGCAACTCCACCGGCGTCTCCGCATTGCCCCACGCGTCAGGCTTGCCCGTGCCAGGCTCTCGATGCAGCAACTCAACCTTCGTAATCTTCGTCAGTTGCGAAAGCCCACCCAGTTTCTCCACCTCGGAACCAGGCAGAATCCTGGCGATGTAATTCTGCACCTGATAACCCAGCCCAATCGATGGAATCGTCAGCGGAGACGTACTGCTGTCGGGACTTTCCATCCAACCAGGCAGGTCCGCATTCGGAACCAGCTCGCACTGTCCTTCCACTGTCCCGCCACTGGTAGCCCTCGAGTACATCACTGTGACCGTCTGCCCCTCCTTACGTCCGAAATACACAGGCAAACTCAATGGATCAATGTCCTCGCCCGGCTTCAGGCCGTCCACAGCACGGATCGTATCCCCCACCTTCAAACCAGCCTGAGCAGCCGGGGAATTACTCTGAATCGCACGAATCGGCCCCATCGCCATCCAGAAACCCAGTTTCCGGACCGGTTGACGAGGCACCCGGATGCTGACAATCACCGGCTTCCCATCTGCTGACTTCCGCTCAACACGATACACCATCTCGCGATCAGCATACTTCGCCAGAACTCGCCGCAGATCCGCGATCAGCCGCACCGGCTGTTCCTGAGTGTTTGCCTCTGATGCATCCCCGGCATCCTTCTGCGGCTGCAGACTTACAATTCGGTCGCCAGGCAGAAACGCCTCGGATGCCTTTTCAATCGCCATCCCGGCGTCCGCAATCCGAGTCGGGTCATCGACCTGACCAATCTCAGTCGTCACTGCGGGAATCACACCAATCGAACGCCCCGGAGAAGCCTTCACAGGAGTCAGGACAATCGGATTTGGCAGCGCCTGGCCGCCACGATCCACATTGATCTTCAGGTCGCCTGATGACAGCAGAATCGCTTCCTGCAAATCCACAAAACTGCGGATCGGCTCGTCGTTCACCGCTGTCACGCGATCACCGGCACGCAACCCCGCCTCCCACGCCGGAAATCCAGCCCGCACGCCGCCCACAACAGGTGCCGGCTCAAGCACCCCGTTCCAGTATCCAATCGCAAAAAACAAAAATCCCGTGGCGACGTTCATCAGCACCCCCGCTGAAATAATCGCCATCCGCTGCGGCACAGTCTTCGAACTGTAGGATCGAGGATTCTCAGCAATCTCTGAACTGGTCATCTGGTTGGGGTCCATGTCATCCTGCCCCAGCATCTTGACGTAACCGCCCAGTGGCAGCACCGACAGCGCATACTCCGTCTCGCCACGCTGATGACTCCAGATGATCGGCCCGATCCCGATGCTGAACCTCTCCACATGCACGTTGCACCACTTCGCCACCGCAAAGTGACCCAGCTCATGGAAGAAAATCACCATCCCCAGACCAAAGACAACCGCCAGGATCGTCTGCAGTTCGCCCAGGACCGACCAGACAGCGCCAGCCGCCAGCGGCATGTAATTCAAGATTTCCACCTGCGTGCTTCCTCTCGCGCCCAGTTGTCAACTGCCGTCAGCTGCTGCAACGTCGGTACGGAATCGTAATTATGGTGGCTCAGTATATCCTGAACCAGCCTCGTAATGCAGAGAAAATCCAGCTTTCCCTGCAGAAATCTTTCCACCGCGACCTCGTTCGCCGCGTTCAGTACTGCGCCACACGTTCCACCACTGGCCGCTACTTCAAAACCCAGCCTTAACGCCGGAAAGGCCTCGAAATCCGGCGGCAATAACTGCAACGTCTGAGGTATCGACCAGTCCGTCCGTCGCGTCGGACCACTCACCCGCTCCGGATACGTCAGAGCATACTGGATCGGCAGGCGCATGTCCGGTGGCGACATCTGAGCAATCACCGAACCGTCTTCATACTCCACCAGCGAATGCACCAGCGACTGCGGATGCACACACACCGCCAGTTGCTCGCGAGTCAACCCGAACAGCCACCTCGCTTCAATAATCTCCAGCGCCTTGTTCATCATCGTCGCCGAATCCACCGTGATCTTCGGCCCCATCCTCCATGTCGGATGCCGCAACGCCATCTCCGGCGTCACAGCCGACATCTCCTCTCGACTCCAACCACGAAACGGACCACCACTGGCCGTCAGAATGACTCGCCGTACCTCCGCGCGACGACCACTCTGCAAACACTGAAAAATCGCGCTGTGCTCGCTGTCCACAGGGATCACCTGAGCCCCCGTTTCACTGGCCCGCTGCATCAGCAGACCACCAGCCACCACCAGCGACTCCTTGTTCGCCAGCGCCACACGCTTGCCCGCATCCACCGCTGCCCACGCCGCCGGCAGCCCCGCTGCCCCCACCATCGCACA
>CAIOKE010000309.1 GCA_903858815.1 uncultured Planctomycetaceae bacterium
ATTCAAAGCATTAATTGACTCACCATGATTGTTGACCCCGGTATGCATCGAACGGATGAGACAGATCTCATCCGCAACCTCCCCCAGCGGAGCTGCCAGCTCACTGAGATCCATACCGCACTGCCCGTACTTCCGGAATCGCCACGGACACCCGAACAGCCGGCTGCTGGCCTCCCCAGCATTGTCATATTTGATCGATCCCGTGTAGGTCTGCATGTGCAGCCTGTTCAGCTCCGGTTTGGGATCGAACAGATCAATATGACTGGGACCTCCCTGCATGAACATGGAGATCATCGCCGTGGCCCGCGGTGCTGCCGCCGGACGCTTCGGCTGCAGGTCGTAGACAACAGGTTCCAGCGCTGGTTTCGGCGGCTCCGCCATAACCGCCTGTCCGCGAACCCACGCCGCAGCCAGACCCGCCAGCCCAAAGGCCTGCTGTGCCAGCAGATGACGTCGTGTAAAATGCGACATTTCGGCAGCTCCCGTTTCAACCCGCAACGACAGATTACTCAACGTACAGAAAACCGCTGGAACACAGCAGCGCATGACACCAAAGCGTCAGCGGATCACCTGCTGCGGCCGTCGCCGCATCTGCAGGCACGCCAGCCGCCGCCAGAAACTCGACCGCACCCGCCACGTCCTCAGCCGCCGGACGGCGTCCAAACACCAGTCGCCACGCCGTATCAATCTGCACGGCCTGATCCATGGAACCGGCCCGCAGACGCTCGGCCAGCCCACCGGCCTGCTGCAGCACAAACGGATTGTTCAGCATCAGCAGCGCCTGAGAACTGGTTGTGGAGGCCGCACGGCGTTCACAGTTGGGTGTCATCCGCGGCAGGTCAAACGGTTCCAGCACGCCCAGAGGCATACTGCGGCGAACCTGCACATAAATGCTTCTCCGCAGATCCTCACCGTTCAGAGCCTGTACCTGACCCGTTGGTCGTCCGGCGGAATCCCTGGTATCAATCGCGATCACATACTGCCCCACATCATCGGGACTGACGGGGGCCGGCGGACCAGCCTGTTTGAGATTCAGCCGGCCAGCCACAGACAGCATGCAGTCGCGAATCGTCTCGGCCTCCAGTCGCCGCAGATTCATGCGTCCCAGCAGGCGATTATCCGGATCCACCGCGTCCTGTTCGGCACGGCGCACCGACGACTGACGCCACGCTGCCGACGACAGGATCAATCGATGCATATGCTTGAGCGACCAGCCGCTGTCCATGAATTCACTGGCCAGCCAGTCGAGCAGCTCCGGGTGCGACGGACGCTCACCCTGGATCCCAAAGTCCCCGGGCGTTGAAACCAGCCCCTGCCCGAAATGATGCATCCACACCCGATTCATCAGCACTCGCGCCAGCAGCGGATGCCGTCCACTGGTCAGAGCCCGCGCCCACGCCAGTCGTCGCCCGGATGTGGGCAGAACCGGATCATCTTCAGGCAGTCTTGATTCAAGTTCCGCCAGTACAGCAAGTCCCGCGGGAGTCACGGACTGTCGCGGCTGCTGATGATCGCCACGGAAGAACAGGTGCGTGGGCGGTATCTTTCCGGGTACTTCCGTCAGACACATCACGTAGTCATCCGCCGGGCGTTTCTTCTTCACTTCGGCTGTCAGATCATCCCACTTTTTATTGAACCCATTCAGCCGATCAGGCAGATACAGGTACACAGACCCGCGATCCACATTCAGAAACGGGTATTCGCGAATCAGCTGCTGCTGTTCTTCCGTGCGTTTTTCCTTCGGCGTTTCGCGTGCGGCGCGAGCCAGTGGCTGACGGTCGGCAGGCAACTTCTGCAGCTCTGTTTCAAATGTTTGCTGCACGATTTTGTCGAGCTCTTCCGTGCGTTTCTTCGCTGTCTCAGCCAGTTCACTGTCCACCGCCGCTGCAGTGGCTTGAGTTTCTGCGGACCACAGAGACACCGTGCGACCTGCCGGGGCACGCCACTCGGCGATGTTCCATGCCGGCTCAAAAATCGCCCGCAGCCGGTAATAGTCCACCTGACTGATGGGGTCATAACGGTGGTCGTGACACTGAGCACATCCGACAGACAGCCCCAGCAGACTGGTCGAAACCGTCCTGAGCATTTCCGCGATCACTTCGTTGCGTGCGAGCGGCTGATCGACCGCCCCATCAGCAGTCCCGTCCGGCCCCATTCTGAGAAACCCGGTGGCCGTCAGAGCATCAGCCTGGTCAGCAGTCAGGTTTTCAAACGGCGGAGTCAGCAGTTCGTCGCCCGCCAGCTGCTCAACGATAAACTGGTTCCACGGCTTATCTGCATTCAGCGAACGGATCACATAGTCCCGATACTTCCAGGCCCACGGCCGTTCCGGATCCTTCTCGGTGTAGCCATCGCTGTCGGCATACCCGGCGGCATCCAGCCAGTGTCGGGCCCAGCGTTCGCCATACGCGGGGTTTGCCAGCAGCTGTGCGACAGCCGTATTCCACGCTTCGGGCGACTGGTCAGCAAGGAATTCATCAATCGCCTGTGGCTGCGGCAGCAGACCAGTCAGATCCAGCCACAATCGCCGCAGCTGCGTCTCGCGATCAGCGGCCGGGGAAAACTGCAGTCCCTGCTGATTCAGACGCTGCAGCAGAAAGGCATCGATCGGGTTGGCTGGAGCATCGGGCTGGCCGGCAAAGGGAATGGCAGGACGCACGATCGGCTGAAAAGCCCAGTGCCGACGATCCTCATCCGTCAGCAGCAGCCCCGGCGGTGTCTGTTCAGGTTCTGCCGAACGCACCTTCGCACCCGCGGCAATCCATTGCTGCAGAATCTGCAGATCCCGAGCCGGGACTTTTTTGTCTGTGGGTGGCATCTCACCACTGCTGATTCGCTGGATCAGCAGACTGGCAGCGGAATCACCGGGGACAATCGCCGGGCCGGACTGCCCCCCCTTCAGCAGCTGCTTCACGAAGCGTGCATCCAGCCCCCCCTGCAGTTCTGTGTCTTCACCATGACAGTGCCAGCACCAGGTTTTCAGGACGCGCCGAGCATCGGCTTCGAAAACCGCATCTTCGGCCACCCCGACAGCAGAACAGAACAGCATGATTGCCAGCCACAGCCAGCCGGCCAACCCCCGCGGATTCCATAAAGACGGCGGACGGAAACCGGGGGATGATTCCAGGGGTGAGGACAGAGCGCACATCAGGGAGGCTCCGGGGAGACGAACAGCAGGCGGGCCCCGGGGGAACCGGGAAATTTGAAGCGGAGTGCAGGTGGGACAACAGGCAGATCTTAACGATCGGCGGCACTCGCGGAAAAGCAAGTTTCCTCAAAACCACGTGGTTTCTGTCGCGTCGACCGCTTTCGCGGGCGATATTTCCTGCTGACGGCTCGGTCCGTCGCGGATTTCGCTTGAGCAATCGAGGCAAATCGAACAGGATAACCGTAAGAAATCTGCCAGTCCCGCCGCGTGAAAGTCGCGTTATGACATCCCCCTGCAATCTTCTGTTCCGCCGCACTCTGCTGGGTCAGACGGCCTGTGGCTTCGGTACCATGGCACTGCAGGCTTTACTGCCGCGTCAGACTGCAGCCGACCAGACGGGTGCCAGTGTCAGTGCTGCTGCCACCAGACTTCCGCTGCTGGTGCCGCGTGCCAAACGCATTATCTTCGTCTTCATGCAGGGCGGCCCCAGCCATGTGGATTCGTTTGACTGCAAACCCGAGCTGATCGCCCGACATGGTCAAAGCATCGACTTCACAGGGGTGCGTTTCGGTGACTTCGGCAAGGTCACGCAGCAGAAGCTGATGCAACCGCTCTGGAAGTTCCGCGCTGGTGGACAATCGGGCAAACTGGTGTCCGATCTGTTTCCGGAAATTCGAAGGCATGTGGACGATCTGTGCTTTCTGCATGGTCTGCACACCGAAGGTGTGGCGCATGGCCCGGCCACACTGTTTCTGCATACCGGCGCAACAGTGCAGGTCCGTCCTTCACTGGGTTCGTGGGTGCTGTACGGTCTGGGTTCCGAGAACAACGATCTGCCCGGATTCATCTCACTGATGCCATCCGATGCGAATGGTGGACCGCGTAACTTCAGCAATGCCTTTCTGCCCACGGTCTATCAGGGGACTCCCATCGGACGTGCTCAGACGGGCAGCAGCCAGATGACGATTGATCACATCCGCAGTCCGCATCTGACACAGCAGCAGCAACAGCACCGTTTTGATCTGACTCAGCAGCTGAATGCGGTGCAGGCCGCTGCAGCTCGCAATGGGCAGGACGAGGCCGAGGCGGTGATTCGCAGCTACGAGCTGGCGTGGCGGATGCAGTCGACGGCTCCCACTGTCATGGACCTCGCCAGTGAGACTCAGGAAACACAGCAGCTGTACGGTATCGGTGAAAAGGAAACGGATGAATTTGGTCGCCAGTGTCTGCTGGCCCGTCGTCTGTCCGAAGCCGGTGTTCGATTTGTGCAGGTCAACTATTCGGATCAGTCGACCAATCCTCGCTGGGACCAGCACTCCAATATGCCGCAGCACGCGATTCACGCCAAAGCCACGGACAAGCCGGTGGCCGGTCTGTTGCAGGACCTGAAGCAGCGTGGACTGCTGGAGGACACACTGGTGTGGTGGGGTGGAGAATTCGGGCGCACGCCGTTTTCGCAGGGATCAGATGGGCGCGATCACAACCCGCGCGGGTTCACGGTCTTCCTTGCCGGTGGCGGCGTCAAAGCCGGGTTTTCGTATGGTGGCACCGACGAAATCGGACACCTGGCAGTGGACGGCAAAGTCCACATGCACGACCTGCATGCCACACTGCTGTGGCTGCTGGGACTGGACCACGAACAGCTGCGATTCCAGCATGCGGGACGACAGTTCCGACCGACCGACGTTTACGGTGAAGTGATCCACGACATTTTTGCCTGATTCCCGTGAAGGAACTCTGCATGACATCTGTAAGCCCGCGTTCGGGATCGTGGCTGCTGCTGATGAGCCTGTGGCTGCTGCTGCAGTCCTCGGTCGCAGCTCAGTCAGCAAAAGCACGGAACGTGCTGTTTCTGATTTCCGACGACCTGAATACTGTGCTCAGCTGCTACGGTGCTCCCGGGGTCCGGACTCCCAATATTGACCGTCTGGCAAAGCGTTCAGTCCTGTTTCGCCGTGCCTATTGTACGTTTCCGCTGTGCGGACCCAGCCGCAACTCGCTGCTGACGGGCCTGTACCCGAACAGCACCGGCATCCATGCCAACTCTCTGATTTTCCGCCAGTCTGTGCCTGAGCGAATCAGTCTGCCGCAGGCGTTTCGGCAGCAGGGCTGGATGGCCGGCCGAATCGGCAAACTGTACCACTACAATGTGCCCAACTCGATCGGTACCGATGGCCATGATGATCCCGGATCGTGGGAGCTGGAACTGAATCCGGCGGGCGTTGATCGCACGAAAGAACATCCGCTGATTACGTCACTCGTGCCCAATTCGTTTGGTGGCATGCTCAGCTGGCATGCCTCAGAGAACTCAGATGAACAGCATACGGACGCGCTGCTGGCCGACAACGCCGACTGGGTTCTGGAACGCTGTGCGAAACGTCCGGAGCGACCGTTTTTCCTGGCAGTTGGTTTTTTTCGTCCCCACACTCCCTACGTGGCACCGAAACGCTGGTTTGACCTGTACCCGGCAGCAGACATGCCGATTGTGAGCGGGCTGGAGGCAGACCTGCAGGACATTCCGGAGGCGGCTCTGCAAAGCCAGGTGAAGGCGCAGCTCAGCATGACGGAGCAGCAGAAGCGTGAGGCTCGCCAGGCCTATCTGGCGTGCATCAGTTTTCTTGATGCACAGGTCGGAAAAGTGCTCGACTCACTGGAACGACACGGACTTGATAAGAACACCGTCATCGTGTTCACCAGTGATCACGGATATCATCTGGGTGAACACAGTCTGTGGCAGAAACGCAGTCTGTTTGAGGAAAGTGCGCGAGTTCCGCTGCTGATCTGTGCCCCGGGTTGCGAACAGGGTCAGGTTTGTGAAGCCCCGGTTTCGCACGTGGATCTGTACCCCACTCTGACAGAACTCTGCGGTGTGGCACAACCGACGGGACTGCAGGGGCAAAGCCTTGTGCCGATGCTGCAGGATGTTCGCAGCACAGGTCGCAACTGGGCACTGACGCAGGTGCAGCGTGGTGACGGCGGGGCGGCAGCCAAAGGTCGCCAGACAGTTTCAGACAATCGCTGGTACGGCTACAGCCTGCGAACGCCGCGGTGGCGCTATACAGAATGGGATGGTGGCAGGAAAGGTCGCGAACTTTACGACCACTCCAACGATCCTCAGGAACTGACCAATCTCGCGGACAAACAGCCACATGCGGCCACCGTGGCCGAGTTGTCCGCCCTGCTGCAAACCGCAATCGCCGGCAGTCTGCCTGCGGATGGAAAGATCCCCGAAGTACAGCCCGGCCTGTGGGCGCCGGTGCTGATTGATCCCTGAGCCGTTTCTGAAGTACTTCTGGTGCCACGCTGGAAACACACAAAACCGGTCTCGCAATCGTTGCCACAACGTTCTCACCCTCGGGCTTAACTGAAAGTGTCAGGCACCATGCAACGTCTCATACTTCTTCTGGCAATGGCAGCTATGCTGCCGATCGGCTGTGGCACCTCAACGACGACCGCGCCGACCGCGCCGACCGCGCCGAACACGCTGAACTCAAGGGGCACTCTGATCACAACGCCCGGTGAGCATCAACTGCCGGGTCCATGCATTCGGAATGTGGTCTTGACCCTCGATCAAACTGGAACGCTGCACCACACCATCAAGTGGAAAAACGCAAGCCAAACAGATCACTGGTCCGCCACACGTGGCTGGTTTGTGTTTGTCGAGGCTGATAGCCGTCGCATCTGGACGTGGACAGGAAGCTCACTGTGCGTGACGAATATACCGACTGACGCAGTGAGCCTGACCACGAGAAAGACTCCCGCAAACATGAGCATCCTGTATGCTGCGCCCGCAGAAGTTTTCGAAAGATTGAGTGCGTATTTAACGTCAGATTCTGCACAAGCGGCGAACGCCGTTCCTGCCACCGTCGCGCCTCAGCCGAAGTCGGAGTGACCGGCAACACTTCCCTGATTGATGCACGCTGGAATTGATCGTGCAGTCAAACTCACGGGGCAGGAAACACCTGCGCGGTGCCATCACCTGAGGCAATCACGATCTGTCGCCCGTCCGGCGAATACCTTGCGGTATTCCCGATCTGGCCGACCTTACGCTCATGCACCAGACCACCGTCGCCCGTGTTCCAGATCTTCAGCTGGCCGGCATAACCATAGGACAACACGCGGTTGCCATCCGGGCTGAACGTGACGGAATGGATGAAGTCTGTGTGCCCTGACAGCGTGCGAATCTCGACCCCGCTGGCAAGATCGACGAGGTGCACCTTACGATCGGCTCCGGCAGCCGCCAGCAGCCCGCCGGACGGATGCAGCGCCACAGAATACATCGTCTGGTCAAAAGAAATCACCTGCTTCAACTGACGTCCTCCGGGAATATCCCACAGCCGCAAAGTTCCGTCGGCACCTGACGAAACAGCAAACGCTTCATCAGCACTCAGAGTCACCGCATGGACCGCTCCCTGATGCCCGGTCAGCGAAAATCGCTGCTGTCCCGTCAGATTGTCCCAGACACGCACCGTTTGATCAGCACTGCAGGAAACAATCAGAGTTCCCGTGGCATTGACAGCCAGTCCATAGACGGCACCACCATGCTGGAACTGCCGCCGCGGCTCAGGACTGGCACAGGCCCACTCATCCACTCGACCATTGGCGAGTGCAGCCAGCAGCAACCGCCCGTCCTGGGAAAACGACACACTCTGCACCGGTTCCTCACACTCAAACTGCTGCCAGATCGTCAGTTCCACCGGCGGCTGAATGCCGGTTGGAGTTGGACCGCAGATTGTGACTGTCTTACCGGAGACCACTGCCAGCCGACGATTATCAGCGCTCCACTGCAGCTGGCTGATGGTCCCCTGGAGTGCCAGCGTTTGCCGTGGCTTCGTTCCATCGTTGGGATTCCAGAGCTGCAATTGCCCCTGCTCAGTTCCCGTCACAACCCGCTGCTGATCGATGCGCACGGCGACCGCAGTGAACGGAGATTCCGCGGGCGCAAAGACTCGCTCTTCTGCGGCCGTTGTCGCATTCAGCTGCGCCGCAGTTCCGTTTTCACGAATGACCAGCAGGGAGGCCGCATTATTGAGCGATGCCAGCCCGCGCAGTTTGCCCGACTGCAGGGGAACAGCTCGTTGGGCTGCCACTTTCTGCAGCCAGACAGCCCCATCGCCGCCCGCGGACACCAGACTGAGGTTATCGGCCAGAAAACGCACGCCCACTGCCCCCTGAGCAGGCACGTGTTCGGCAAAAGTTTCCAGCAGCAACCCCGTGGCCACTTCGAAGACCCGCACCTGTCCATCAACACCGCTGGCAGCCACTCGCAGACCATCACCACTCAGACTGACACTGCGGACAGCTGCCATCGCCTCGCAATCAGGAAACGCACTGCCGTCCGGCTTCCAGAGCCGAACCTTCCCATCCATGCAGGCAGCCGCCATGACCTGCCCGTTATTCGCCACAGCCAGTTCAGCAACCGGCTGCCCGCCAGTCAGCACACGGACCTGTTCTCCGGTGCCCGGATTCCACTGCCGAATCTGCCCATCAGCCCCACTGGCAAAGATGTGCTGCTGATCAGGAGACAGGGCCACAGCGACAGCACCTGCCGGCAGCTCCCAGCCACGCAGCAGACTGCGTTGCAGCAGCTGAGCCTCATTCACACCAGTCACCGCAAGACACTGCGTCTGATCAGCTGCCAGCCAGTCGGCGGATTGCAGGGCCACAGCTGCCGGGATCTGTTCAAGCAGCCGACCTGTTTCGGCCGAACGGATCTGCACCCACGGCTGGTTCTGACACACAAGCAGTTGTCGGCCTTCGCGATCCCACCTTGCTGAACTCAACCCGGCAATCGCAGGCAGGGAACGCAAAACCGATAAGTCCGCATGAAACTGATGCACCATGCCATTATCAGCAGTGGCCAGCAGCGATTTGCCCGAACTGAGCACGTCCAGCGACCGCAGGGCCCCGGCCGGCGAGCCAACGCTGCCAGCCAGCATCCCGTCCCACTGCAGGCGATGCAGGCGAGTCCCGGATGCCGGCAGCAGGACCAATCCATGTTCCTGCGAGATCCGTCGCAGCTGCACAATACTTTCATTGTCGGGTGCCCGAAATTCCCATGCTGGTAGTGGAGCAGTTTCGCCGGCCGCCGGTTTCTGCTTCGGCAAAGGCAGCTTCCAGCCCCGCACAAGACCATCAGCACCGGAAGTGACCAGCAGACTGCTGTCGGCTGAAAATGCCAGCCCCTGCACCGCTCCACCATGAGCTGCCACGTAACCTTCCACAGCAGCATTGGCAGGATTCCAGATCCAGACGACCCCTTCAGCATCACCCGTAGCGACCAGCGCATCATCTGCACGAATGCCGGCAACTGTGACCGGCTGAGCATGCTGTGTGAATTGCTGCTGAGCCCCGCCGCCGGCAGCCCACACTCGAACCGTCTTGTCATCCGACCACGTCAGGGACCATTGACCACCCACGGATGACAGGACACCCCGCGTTGCTGCGGCGTGCCCCGCCAGCGGTTTGGCAGCCGTTGGCAGCTTCCAGAATCGCACGCTGCCATCCTGCCCGGCACTGACAAATCGCTGGGCATCGGCATGCACGGCAACGTCAGTCACCGCCCCTTCGTGACCCGCGACTTTCCCGGTCACGACAGCATCGCCCGAATTTGCCAGCCGCACTTCTCCATTGGCAGCCCCGGCAGCCAGCCACGCACCATTGGATGAGACCGCCACGCGAGTCAGGTCATTGCCCAGTGCAGGAAACTCACCCAGCTGTTCACCCGTCTGCAGGTTGAACAGGCGGACCGGCTGACCGGCCGTCAGGACGTATGCCTGAGTCTGTCCGGGCACTAAAGACAGTGTCACCGCAGCGGCCGGCAGGGCAATCAGCTTCCGCGGCGGAACGACGGGCAGCTGCCAGTGCCTTAACACGCTGTCATCACTTAAGGACAGGAAAGTGGTATTTCCGGTGGGCAACAGCAGCTGCGAGACAGCAACGGAACTGCCCAGCAATCTGGACAAGGGCTGATCCAGATCCGGCGACCAGACCAGGATGCGTCCGGTTGTGTCAGCACTGGCCAGCGTATTACCGTCTGCTCGAACGGCCACTGCCTGTACAGGAGCCGCGTGTCCGGCCCGAGTCGCTCGCTGCAGACCGACCGCAATTCCCGAGGGAATCAACTGCAGGCTGTTGTCCTGCAGGCCTGCCAGCAGCACCAACCCGTCAGGACTGAGCACAGCGGCCTGCAGAGGAGCAGTGGGTTCAGAGAGTCGCCGGAACGGACTGCGCAGCGGCAGGTCCCAGACCCGCACGGTATTGTCCTGAGCCCCGGTGGCCAGAGTTTGACCGTCCGCACTGGTCGCCACTGTGTACAAGGGCCCGGTGTGCTGCGTCATGGTCTGCAGCAGCTTACCCGTGCGAGCATCCCAGAGCATTGCCAGTTGGTCCGTGGATGCCGTAACGACGCGTTCCGGATCCCCGGCGAAGACGGCCGCCATCACGGCTCCGTTGTGGCCCTTCAGAACCACCGGTTCCTGAGCGGCAGCCGCACACCAGCAACACAGTAGTGCAAAATACGGCAAAAACCGGCTGAACGATTGAGTCCCCATGGCACACCTCATTCCGGCAGTCCTCTGAAGGTCGTCGACACCCGTCATTCTGGGGAAGCCACGACAGCAACGCAACCCGACAGCCCATCTTGCGACAAACGGCCCGGCAAACTAACCTGCGGCAATTCCTGCCGAATTCGCCCCCTTTCGGCAGGAAAAACTGAAAATCAAGCAAAAACGGCTCAAAACGACAGGAAACAGGGAAGTTTTCGATGTCCACAGTCATGGCTGCACTGCTGGTCACGCTGTTAACCAGCTGCCTGACATCTGCCGTGTCGCACCAGTTTACGATTGTTGGTGGGGCAGCAGCGGCCGTTGTCTACACGGTGGCCGGGCTGATCAGCCCCCGCGCACGCCTGCACCCGATGTTCCTGTTCTGTGCCGCCACTCTGACCGTTCTCGTGCTGGTGTCCTCAGAAGTGAACACCAACAATATGCCGGGAACCATTCATATCTTTTCCTGTTACATCGCCACGCTGGCGCTGGCCGTCTCATCACCCGACCTGTCGAAATTCTGTCGCTGGGTCATCTTCTGCAATAATATCCTGTTGACGTTTTTCGTGCTGGGACAGGTGCTGCGCAATCCCAGCCTGAAGGCGTGGTCGATCGACAATCCGTCCGGGGCTGCCAACCTGATGGCTGCGCAGATCAATATGACACTGCCCTTCGTGCTGATGAAGATCCACGATTCGAGGGAACAGCGCAGACTACTGTGGATCCTGCTGCTGATTCTGAACTGCACTGCAGTCATGGCCATTATGTCCCGCAATGGACTGGGAACCATGCTGATCATCCTGACGCTCTACATCCTGTTCAATCACAAATCACTGTCAGTCTTCCTTGTTGGCAGTATTATTCTGCTGATGCGGTTTCTTGATGAACTGATGCAGATCCAGTTCATTCATCTGCTGCTGATTCGCTTCCGCATTATTGGCTACAAATCCATGGCCCCCAGATCACTGATCTGGGAGATCGCTTTTCATCACATCCGAGAGAATCCGTGGCTGGGAGTGGGTCCCGGACGTCCCCGGGAATTCCTCGAGGTGATCGACATTTATCACGCCCACAATGACATCATCCAGGTGGCTATGGAGACTGGTCTGCCAGCCTCGGCCCTGTACACAACCATGATTGCACTGCTGCTGACTCTGCCGCTGTTCAGCCTGCGCCGTGACCGCCGCACCTTTATGGCGTGTCTGCCGATTCTGGCCTATTTCGCTTACTCCTGGACCGGCTGCCCGCTGGGTCTGCCACCGGCCACTCTGCTGCTGGCAATCTGCGTCAATGAAGCACGGCTGCATGTGACGGCTCGCAGCACCGAAGAGCAGGCTCAGCAGCAGCGAAATCGCCATTTCCATGCAAGAACCACGCTGCCTCCGGTCCCCGGTCCAGCCAGGCTCAGACCACAGCTCTGAAGGCTGAAAGGAATCCGTATGCCCGCAGGTCCGACTCCTGTCTTTGTTCTCGGCTGCGGTCGCTCGGGGACCACCGTCACCGCCCGACTGCTGAATCATCTGCCCGGCGTGCATATCGCCAAGGAAACCGGTTACCTGAACCAGCACTTCGAACTGCTGCGGCAGATTGATCAACCGGCAGCCCTTGAGCGATTGCTGCAGA
Source organism: uncultured Planctomycetaceae bacterium (assembly GCA_903858815.1). Lineage (GTDB taxonomy): Bacteria > Planctomycetota > Planctomycetia > Planctomycetales > Planctomycetaceae > SXXK01. Next base: position 12,319 of record CAIOKE010000309.1, read on the forward strand.
TTGTCAATTCCTGGCTGCAGACGAACGACTGGAGCGGACGCGTCAGCGCGGCCGACTTCGCCGAATTCTGCCGACGGCAGCGGATGTCCGGAGCCGCTGCATTCATCCACTATGTCTGGTCCATCGATTGCCCGGAACCCTGGGAAAACCTGCGATTCATCGGCGACAACACGCCACTGTACGCCCTCTCCATCCCGGAACTGAAACAACTTCTGCCCGCAGCACGTTTCATCCACGTGGTGCGAGACCCGCGCGACGTCGTCTGCTCCACTCTCAAAATGCGATTCGGAGCATTTGATGCGACCGTCGCAGCACTCGAATGGCACATGACGATCGGTGCATGGCTGATGGCCGAACGCTGGCTGCCAGTCGAAGACCGAATCGAGTTCCGCTATGAAGATCTGTGCATCACGCCCGCCGCAACCTTTGGTCGGATCGCCTGCTTCCTTGGGTTCACTCAGGCTGAAGCCGATCTGGCACTGCAGCTGCACGCCGAAGGTGGCAGACAGGGACAGACCGGCTTCGAGGCTGTCGCGTCTCAGCCGCATCACACTCGCATCGCCGAACCACTCAGCCCCAGTCGCGTTGGTCGCTATCGAAAGGAACTGACCCCGGCGGAGGTGCAGGCCGTGGAACAGCAGGTGTGCGGCGCAATGCTGGCCTGCGGCTATCAGCCGGAACAGATGCGGCTGCATCCACTGGCTCGTGAAGATCGTACGCTGATGCTGAAAGCGTATGTCAGAGACCTTTGGGGACGCTTCCTGAATCGCCTGAAACCCAATCCCCGCACCTCACCCCGACGTCGTTCGACATGACTTGCGATTCGTCAGGACTCAGAGTAGAACCACACGACTAAATCCTGCTTTTCCCGGTCCTGCCGGAAACTTTCGGAGCTCTGCTGATGCGTCCCGTGCACCGCCTGTCGTCCTCGCTCGCCCACGCCTGCTCCCTCATCGCAGTCACTCTGATCACTCACGCAGCACCTCTTCACGCTGGTCCCCCGGAAAGCCTTCAGAAAAACCTGATCTTTCTGGCACCATTCGACGGTTCGCTGGACGCCACCATCGGTCAGGACAAGCGGATTCACACGGCCGAGAACCTTGAACGCAAAGTGGTAACTCCGGGGAATTCCCGAACGGACGTCACACTTGCACCACAGGCCGGTCGCTATGGCGGCGCACTGCGATTCACCACCAGCGAATCCCCCAAAGTGACACTTTTCAAAGGAGTAAATGCTGGATACTCGGCTTCCAATTGGTCCGGAACTGTCTCGTTCTGGCTGAAACTGACGCCCGATCAGGACCTGAAGCCCGGCTACTGCGATCCCATCCAGATCACCGACAAAACGTGGAATGACGCCTCGTTTTTTGTTGACTTTGACAAGGATCTGCCCCGCGTATTCCGACTCGGAGTGTTCTCCAACTACAAGTCGTGGAACCCTGCCGATACGGCCTGGGAAAAAATTGAACCCAAAGATCGCCCAATGGTCCCCGTACCCATGCCACCTTTCTCGCGTGACCGCTGGACACATGTCGCATGGACCTTCAACAACTTCAATACAGCCAAGAATTCGCCGGGTACCGCAACACTCTACCTCAACGGCAAATCTCAGGGCAGCCTCAAGTCGCCCATGAACTTCACGTGGGACCCAGCCAGGGCTGTGATCATGCTGGGAATTGCCTACACCGGGGATTTCGACGAACTGGCCATCTTCAATCGGGCCCTCAGCGACTCAGAAATCACAACCGTCTACGAACTGCCAGCCGGGCTTACCCCGTAATTGCTGTTGCCGTCTGCCGTAACTGCTCCAGAGCCTGCTCAGGGCCCTGCACGAACAACTCGATCGTTCGCAGCCCCGGATACTGCAGTGGGTAAGACCAGGGCGGATTCTGTGCCGTTGCTGCCCGCAGCAGCACACGAGCAAAGACGTGCTGGTCAGACTGTTCTGAAGCGGCAGCTACCCGCCGCAGGAACTGCACCGCACCCAGCTGCAGCGGACGGCTCAGAAAACCCGCAAAACGTCCGTCATTCGCCACGTCCTCGGCACACTCCACTGTGACTGACAGCTGCGGCTCGCTCAGACGCTGCCACAGTTGCTCGACCGTCTGCCCCAGCAGCGGATGCAGCATCCCTCCAGCCACCTCCACAGCGGACGACAGCACAAATCTGCGATGCCACAGCGCCGGATGCGGCAACATCAGCCGCGGTTGCCACTGCACAAGACTGCCAAATAACAGCAGGTCCAGATCCAGAGTCCGCGGCCCCCAGCGGATCACACGCTCGCGACCACTGTCCGCCTCAAGACTCTGCAGCAGTTCCAGCAGCTGCAGCGCCGTGTCCTGCGTTTCAACCACTGCCGCCGCGTTCAGAAACCCTCCACCGGCCTGCTCACCAACCGCTCGAGTCTCAAAATTTCGACTGACAGACACCACCCGCACGGACTGGGATTCCAACCTCTGAATCGCCCACTCAAACAGGCGCTCAGAACGGCCCAGATTCCCGCCCAGAGCCAGCAGGCAGCGAGTCCCAGCCGGTGCAGTCTCGGTGATCGGCATGAGCCACCAGCTTGTCAGAAAATGCCCAGCTGGTCACGCGCCTCATCAGTCATTCGGGCAGGCGTCCACGGTGGTGACAGCGTAATTGTGATCGTAGCCTCGTCCACGTCTTCCAGACGCTCAAGTGCCATCTTTGCCTGCTGCACAATCTGTGGCCCAGCCGGACAGGCTGGACTGGTGAGCGTCATCTCTACAGCCACTTTGCGATCCGTCTGGTTGATCGAGTACACCAGCCCGAGGTCAACCACGTTCACCATTAACTCAGGGTCAATCACCTGCCGCAGTGCTTCGATCAGCTCAGCATCAGTCGACATTTCGACACTCCCTCAACAATCGGTCGTTAACCGCAACCACTTGCGTCAACCGCAAACCACCGGACATGCAACTCAGGGGCCGGCCCAGACGGCACCATCCCGAATTTCCACTTTGAACACGCGAATGGACTGAGTCGCCGGCATACACAGCGCTTTGCCGGTCTGCAGATCAAACCGAGCGTTGTGCCGAGGACAAACAATACTGCAACCACTGAGTTCTCCGGTGGTCAGTGGCTGGCCGTCATGAGTACAGACGTCTTCAACCACATGCCACGAGTCGCCGAGGCGAATCACCAGCGCAGGCGTCTCGTCGACAAACACACTGCGGCGCTCTCCCGACTGCAGCTCCTCCACCCCAATCAATCGTTCCATGTCAGCTCTCGTCCTCGTCATCGTTCTGCAGCAGGTCAGCCGCTACCGCCTCAATCCCCAGCTTCGCCTGCACGGCACGACTGAGCGTCTCCCGCACAACTTCAATCGGAATCCGATCGTAAATCTGCTGGAAAAAACCCTCCACAATCATGTGCATCGCTTCACGACGACTGATGCCACGACTCATGCAGTACAGAATCTGATCACGATCGACCCGACCGGTTGTGGCGCCATGAGTACACCGGACATCGTCCGCCTCAATCTCCAGCCCCGGGATGGAATCACAACGAGCATCCTCGCTGAGCATCAGCGCGTCACTGCGCTGGTACCCGTCCGTCTGCTGCGCAGCCGCATCCACCTTGATCATGCCCCGCCAGATCACTCGCGAATCATCACGCAGAACCTCACGATACAGCAGGTCGCTGCGAGTCCCCTGCTGACGATGGTGCTGTTGAGTATAGTAGCTGATTTTCTGACGGTCACTGGTGAAGGTCACACCATTGACCTCAGCCATCGAACCACGCCCGTCCAGATTGATGTCCTGGTGAATGTGAGCCGTGCGACTGCCCAGACCGACAACGGTCCACTGCAGAGTCGCATTTGATTCGACATTGCCGGCCTGGTGAGCCAGGTGCCACGTCTTCTGATTCCAGTTCTGCAGCTGTACATATCGCAGACAGGCATTCCGCCCCACGATCAATTCCACGCAGCCCACGTGCAGCCCGGACAACTCAGCATTCGCCGACGCCGTCTCTTCCAGCAGTGTCGCCCGCGCACCGTCCTCCAGAATGATCAGAGTATGACTGAAGTCCGCGACTCCGTCATGACTGTGAGCAATCAGGCTGTGCAGCGGCAACTGCACTTCCACGCCACGAGGCACATACAACAGGGTCCCACTGGTCCAGAACGCCGCATGCCAGGCCGCAAAGCGATCAGCATCTGCCGGTACTGCCCGCGTCATGAAATACGGTTCCAGCAGTTCACGATGCTGCTCCAAAAGCTCCTGCAGACCGCCAAACAGAACTCCCTGAGCAGAAATCTCCGGAGCAATTCGCGATGTGGTCACATGGCCATCCACATGCGCAATCGCCCCACCAAACTCGGTGCGACCACTCAGTAGAGTGGAGATCTCACCCGCGTCCGGGACAGCAGCCGCCGGTCGAAAACGCGACGCGTTGAAGGTTCGCAGGTCCAGCCGCCGAAACTCCTCCGGGTCCAGCTCCTGCTGCAATAGCTGCTGATAAGACGCAAACGCCCGCTGCCGAGCCTCAGTGATCCACTGAGGCTCTCGGCGAGTCGCAAGGAACGCGGCAAATATGTCCGCGCTGTACCCGGCCCTTGAAAGATCTGCCACCGCCAACGTCATATCTGCTTCCCAACCCGCCTGATACAGCACCCAGGAATCCCAGCCAACTGTTCACCTTCACGCAGTACAAACAGCAGAGCTCAGCCCACAGAACCTTCCATCTGCAATTCAATCAGACGGTTCAACTCAACCGCATACTCCATGGGCAGCTCTTTCACCAGTGGCTCAATAAAGCCCGTCACAATCATCGCCGAAGCCTCTGCCTCGGTCAGACCACGACTCATCAGGTAAAACAACTGCTCTTCAGCAATCTTCGAAACACTGGCCTCATGCTCAATCGCCACATTCTGCTCCTCCACCTCAATGTACGGATACGTATCACTGCGGCTGGCCGGATCAAGAATCAAAGCGTCACAAACCACATTCGAACGACAATTCACCGCGTCCTTGTGCACTTTCACCAGACCACGGTAACTGGAACGCCCGCCATTCTTCGAAATACTCTTGCTGATGATACGACTGGAGGTATTCGGAGCACAGTGCACCATCTTGGCACCCGCGTCCTGATGCTGCCCATCACCGGCAAACGCAATCGACAGAGTCTCGCCACGAGCCCCCGGTTCCATCAGCCAGATGGCCGGATACTTCATCGTCAGCTTCGAACCCAGATTGCCGTCGATCCACTCCATCAGCGAATCACCATACGCCATCGCACGCTTGGTCACAAGATTGTAAACATTGTTGGACCAGTTCTGGATGGTGGTGTAACGGCAGCGCGCACCCCGCTTCACGATGATTTCCACCACTGCCGAATGCAGACTGTCGCTGCTGTACGTCGGAGCTGTACAGCCCTCGACGTAATGCACCGATGCACCCTCGTCCACAATGATCAGCGTCCGCTCGAACTGCCCCATGTTCTGACTGTTGATCCGGAAATACGCCTGCAACGGGAAGTCAATCTTCACGCCCTTCGGTACGTAAATGAAAGAGCCACCCGACCAGACCGCTGAATTCAATGCAGCAAACTTGTTGTCTCCCGGAGGAATCACTGTGCCGAAATACTCGCGAAATAACTCCGGATGCTCCTGCAATGCCGAATCCGTGTCAGTGAAAATCACACCCTGATTCGCCAGATCCTCTCGCAGACTGCCGTACACCACCTCAGACTCGTACTGCGCCTTCACACCGGCCAGATACTTCTTTTCGGCTTCCGGAATTCCGAGGCGGTCATACGTCCGACGAATGTCCTCAGGAACATCGTCCCACGACTTGCCCTGCTCGTTCGCAGCCTTCATGTAGTAATAGATGTTGTCGAAGAGCAGTTCCGACATATCGCCACCCCACGATGGCATCGGACGCGATTCGAAGATTTCCAGCGACTTCAGACGAAACTCCCGCATCCACGCCGGCTCGCGCTTCATCTCGGAAATCTGCGATACAATTTCTGCGTCCAACCCCTTGCGACTCTTGAACGCATAAAAGTCCGTCGAATCATGAAACCCATACTTGTAGGCTCCGATTTCAACATCAGACTTGACGGGAGTATCAGTTGACATGCAGGAATCCTAAGAGTTTTCAGTTTTCAGTGGTCAGTTTTCAGTGGTCAGTTTTCAGTGGTCAGTTTTCAGTGGGCGCCGAGGTTAGACGGCGGCGGCGGGTGTTGTGTGAGTCGGTTCCGGGGCAGCATCGGGATGACGAGCACGAATGTCGGCGTAACCGCGAGCATGCAGTTCGTGAGCCAGATCTGCACCACCAGTTTCAACAATTCGACCGCCCAGCATCACATGCACAAACTGCGGCCGATTAAATTCCAGCAGTCGCTCGTGATGAGTAATAATCAGGACACCCATCTGCGGACCGGACAGCTTCGCCAGACCTTCGCTGACAACACGCACAGCATCACTGTCCAGACCACTGTCAGTTTCGTCCAGAATCGCAAAACGCGGCTGCAGCATCGCCAGCTGCAGAATCTCCATCCGCTTCTTCTCACCACCCGAGAAGCCATCGTTGAGATACCGTCGAGCAAACTCGTGATCCATTCCCAGTTCGGTCATGCGATCGCGGATCTCCTTGCGAAATTCTCGCATCCCGATCAACCCCTCGCCCTCCCGACGATCCGGATTGCGAATGTTGGAGACCGCATGGCGCAGAAAGTCGGCCACCTTCACGCCCGGAATCACCACGGGATACTGGAAGGCGAGAAACAGACCGAGACGCGCTCGAGCATCAGCTTCGAAGGCCGAAATCTCAACACCGTCAATCTCAATCGAACCGGATGTGATGGTGTAGTTGGGATGCCCCGCCAGAGCATACGCGAGAGTACTTTTGCCGGAACCGTTCGGCCCCATCAAAGCGTGCACCTCGCCTTGACGGATCTGCATGTTCACGCCACGCAGAATGGGAGTGTCGGCGACCGACACATGCAGATCGCGGATCCGCAACACACTGCCAGTCGCACCGGCAACCGTCCCAGCCGCCGCACCGGACGCACCATTCACTTCGCTGCTCATATCCCCCAACACTTCCCGTTAGTAAACAAACCCTGCGAACCCCTGACTGCATCACTTACTGTCCTTTCAGAGAACAGCAGCAGTCGACGTTCAGTTTGAAGATTCAGTCAGTACACCCGCCAGAAAACGCTGGCAGACCGTTGATTCCCGTTACCCGATGGTGGCACACCGGGCCCGCCAAAACGCCTTAGACGTTCAGAGCAGAAAAGCCGGAATGATGAGGCACAGGCAGAACAGTTTCCCCGCGAGTCACCTTGCGGGCCTTGATCTTGTCCTGGATTCGCATCAACCCCTCCAGCAGTGCCTCTGGACGCGGAGGACACCCGGGGACATAGACGTCCACAGGGACAACCAGATCCACACCCTTCACCACATGATAGCCGTGCTTGAAGTACGGGCCGCCACCAACCGTGCAGGCACCCATCGCAATCACATACTTCGGATCCGGCATCTGCTCATAGAGACGACGGACACGACTGGCCATCTTGAATGTCACCGTGCCCGCCACAATCATCAGGTCAGCCTGCCGCGGAGTCGCACGGAAGGCACCAGCACCAAACCGGTCAATGTCGTACTTGCTGGCACCCGCCGCCATCATCTCAATGGCACAACACGCCAGACCAAACGTCATCGGCCAGATACTGGACTGCTGGCCCCAGTTCAATGCCTGCTCAATCGTTGTGGTGATCACGTTCTCTTCGAACCGACCTTCAATCCACGTCATCGGAACTGTTCCTTACCAGAGATTTTGTGCGCACTGACTGAATCCGAAAGCCTGCCACGGCCACGGAAAGTGCAGTCCGCACTCTACCAAGACACCACATTCCTGCAATCACCAGACCACAACACCAGCAACTTTCCAGGCCCTGACGCAAAACAGTCAACCGTCAGCCCCCCGGAACATTCAACACCTGAAACTCACAACACCCATGACCATCCCGACACCGGGAACGCACCTGCACCGGAGCACCCAGGACCTGCTCAAGAACCTGCCGCTCCACCTGACAAATCGCGTCGTCTACCTCCGCCAGCATCGGAAATGGACACGATGTCTCACGCAGAATCCGCAAGCCACCCTCGTGAGCCGTCTCGACGTTGAAACCACTGGACTTCATCTCACTGGCCAGCAAATCCAAACGGTCGTCCAGACTTTCACAACTTCCCAGCTGACGCCGAAATCGCTCCGCCAGCACGTCACGCACTCGATTCAATAACCGCTCTCGGACACAGACGTCCTCAAATCCCGTGATCGCTTCCCACAAAACCACCGCCAGTTGGCGGTAATTCTCGCCCAGAGCATGCAAACCCTCGGCCGTGACACGATACACGTTCCGCGGTCGACCACGACTTTGCCCCTGCAAATCCGACAGCACCAATCCACACGCCTCAAGACGCGCTATCCGCTGACGAATGGCAGTTCGAGTCACCCCGAGGAGATCACAAAGAGACTGCACATCAGCACCATCAGACTGGTGCAGATGCTCGAGAATTTCGCGATCACGAGTGTCAATCGCAGCCACCGGAAACCCCGCCAAAACCCCGCCAAAACGCACAACCGCAAAGAATTCAGCCAGTGCAGGCGGCGTAAGCACCCGCCCATCTAGACCAGAATCCTATCGGCCATCCGCTTTTTGGCAATTATCAATGCCAAAAATGGCACAAAGTGAGACAGGAACAGCGGTGGAGGTTGTCAGGGGTGAGAAAAGTTGCGGGGGTTCTGCACTTTTCAGGCGGTCAGCCCTGAGCGCGGACGGAATCTGCCGAGACAGACACGGAACCGCTGCGACCCAAACGTCGCTGCAGGCAAGCCCCCACAAAGTCGCGAAACAAAGGATGCGGAATGTGCGGTTTTGACTTGAATTCCGGGTGATACTGCACCGCCAGAAACCACGGATGCGAAGCCAGCTCCACGATCTCAGCCAGCAGTCCATCAGGACTGGTTCCAGAAATCGTCATACCGGCTGCCACAAACTCCCGACGATACTCAGGGTTAAATTCGTAGCGATGCCGATGACGCTCGCTGATCTCTCCCGCAGCATAGGCTTTCGCGGCTTTTGTCTCCGGCTCCAGCAGGCAGGGCTGAGCCCCAAGACGCATCGTCCCGCCCTTGCGATCCACCGTCTTCTGCCCCTCCAGCAGACAGATCACGGGATGGGGAGTATCTGCGGCAAACTCAGTACTGTTGGCGTCCCTCAGCTCCAGCACGTTGCGGGCAAACTCAATCACCGCACACTGCATCCCCAGACAGATACCGAAGAACGGAATCTCTGACTGTCGAGCGTACTGAATGGCCTGAATCTTGCCCTCAATACCACGCATGCCAAAACCACCCGGAACCAGAATTCCGTCGACACCCTTCAAGGCCAGCTCCGGCCCCTGACGCTCCAGCTCCTCAGCCTCGATGCGCTTCACGTTGATCTGAGTCGAATGGCTGAAACCAGCATGATCCAGCGATTCGTAAATTGACTTGTACGCGTCCCGATGTTCGATGTACTTACCCACCACCGCGATCGTGACTTCGTTGCGAGGATTCCGGATGCGATGCACCAGGTCCTGATAGTCATCCATCTTCAGTGGACCGGCCTTCAGATGCAGCTTCTGACAGATCAGGTCGTCCAGACCATGTTCCACCAGTCCCACCGGAACCTCGTAGATCGAAAACTCTTTGTCAACTTCTTCAATCACCGCACGTTTTTCGACGTTACAGAAAAGCGCAATCTTGTCGGTGTGCTCGCGACCAATCGGACGCTCTGTCCGCACAATCAGAATGTCAGGCTGAATGCCGATCTCACGCAGTTGCTGCACGCTGTGCTGAGTCGGCTTCGTCTTGGCCTCGCGAGCCGCCTTCAGGTAGGGCACCAGCGTCAGGTGAATAAAGAGGCAGTTCTCCTTGCCAATATCCAGCGGAATCTGACGGATCGCCTCCAGAAATGGCAGACCCTCAATATCACCCACCGTACCACCAAGCTCTGTGATCACCACATCCACATCGGATTCACCCAGCCCCAGAATCGATGACTTGATTTCATCCGTGATGTGAGGCACCACCTGCACCGTGCGCCCCAGATAAACGCCACGACGCTCTTTGTCGATCACCGAGGAATAGATCTGACCGGTCGTGTAGTTCGAACGCCGATTCAGCTCGCCCGATGTGAATCGCTCGTAATGACCAAGGTCAAGGTCCGTCTCAGATCCATCGTCCAGCACATAGACTTCGCCATGCTGGTACGGACTCATGGTGCCAGGGTCCACATTCAGATACGGATCCAGCTTCTGCATCCGCACCTTCAGCCCGCGACGCTCCAGCAGCATCCCGATGGAAGCTGATGTCAACCCCTTGCCAAGTGAACTGACAACACCGCCCGTGACAAAAATATGACGACTCATGTCCCCGTCCATGCCCACTGAAAAGGTCCTCGGAAATCAGCTTCTGCGTTTCTTAACGGGATTTGCGGCCGGTCTCAATCAACCACACCCCGAATCCAGAGATCGGGGGCTGATTTCCGACGCTCAGGCTGCCCCGCCCCCCCAGCACTGCCACTTACGACGCCCCCGTGACCCCAATAATCCCCCCATATCTCCCTTTTGGAACGCCATTTGTTCAAGTCCTCTCAGCGTCGGTCACACAAGGATCGTGCCGTCGAAAACAACCCAGGAACTGTCCTTTTGTTCATTCTCAGGCAAATCTGCGGTCTGCAGCAGTCAATCACATTTTGAGCAGTTTTCCGATGTGGTGATCCGCCGAACCACCGCACCGCGAACTGACTGGACGGATCATGCGGATTGGGAGGACTGTGGACTTATTTCCCTATGTTGCCGCACCACTTGTTTCCCAGGAACCACACCGCACAGCCTCCGAATATGACCTAATCTGCAGAAGCCGGATTTCCGGGTTTTCCCCCGGAAAGTCACCCAACGTATTTCCAATCAGCTCAGGTTCGCCCGTTTCCAACGGGTTTCGGGACAGTTCATCAGTACAGGACACAGGCAGCAATGATTGCACCACTGGGAAAACTGAGTCGTCAGACCAACAGTGACTTTGAGTCTTTGAAGTCGCACATCCACGGCAAGCTCGTGGAGAAACTGGATATGACTCGCGTCTCTGAGCTGGAGGGGGATTCCCTGCGGCGTGAGATTCGCGTTGTTGTGGAGCATTTGTGTGACACAGAAAACACAATGCTGAATCGATCGGAGCGCGAGCGACTGGTTGAGGAGGTGCTTGACGAGGCGTTCGGGTTTGGGCCCCTTGAGCTGCTGCTTAAGGAAGAAGACGTCGCGGACATCATGATTAATGGTCCGAAGAACGTATTCGTGGAAAAGAACGGTCGCATTCAGCGATCGGAAGTGACGTTTCGCGACAACGACCATCTGATGCAGATTCTGGATCGGATTGTCTCGCGAGTGGGTCGGCGAATTGATGAAACGTCGCCGATGGTGGACGCTCGCCTGCCGGATGGCTCGCGGTTGAATGCCATCATCCCGCCACTGGCCCTCGATGGCCCATCACTGACGATTCGTCGCTTTGGTTCGAATCCGCTGACGCTTGAGGACCTGCTGAAGTTCGGTGCATTCACTCCGGAAATGGTGATGTTTCTGGAAGGTGCCATGAAGGCCCGCCTGAACATGATCATCAGTGGTGGCACGGGTTCCGGAAAAACCACACTGCTGAACACACTTTCCAGCTTTATTTCCAATGAAAACCGCATTGTGACGATTGAGGACGCGGCGGAACTGCAGTTGCAGCAGGAGCACGTGCTGCGTCTGGAAACGCGTCCGCCGAACATTGAGGGTCGGGGCCGGATTACAGCCACGGACCTTGTCCGCAACGCCCTGCGAATGCGTCCTGACCGGATCATCATCGGCGAATGTCGAGGCGGCGAAACGCTGGACATGCTGCAGGCCATGAACACAGGCCACGATGGTTCGCTGACCACAGTTCACGCCAACAACCCGCGTGATGCGATTTCCCGTATTGAGACACTGGTGAACATGAGTGGTTACGAGCTGCCGATGCTGGCAGTTCGCAAGCAGATCGCTTCGGCCGTCAACCTGATCATTCAGGCCAGTCGTCTGCAGGGGGGATCTCGCAAGGTGACCTACATCACGGAAGTCATCGGGATGGAAGGTGATGTGATCGTGATGCAGGACATTTTCCGGTTTGTGCAGGACGGGATCAACGATCAGGGCAAGGCGTGGGGACATTTTGAATCCACGGGTGTTCGTCCGCGGTGCATTGAACATATGGAATCATCCGGCATTCGTCTGCCGGGGGGGTTGTTTGCTCAGCGTGCCATGCGGTCGATCTGAAACGGATGACAAACGATGAATCTTTCACTGCTGATGGATCCTGTGTATCTGATTCTGGGCTCGGCCTTTGTCAGCGTCCTGGCACTGGTCCTGTGGCTGATTTCAGTCTTCACGGATCGTTCGGAATCAGATCTGGAGGCGCGACTGACGGCGTTTACGGGTCGCACAACAACGACGCGGACGGAAATTGCCAATGCCATTCTGCGTGACGGTCTGACGACAGCTCAGACGATGCTGGGGCGCATCCTGCAGCGATTCGAGAATCTGCCGCTGCTGTTTCGTCAGGCGGATTCACCGCTGCGCATCGAACAGTTCATCCTGCTCTGCATCATCTCATCAGCCGCAGCTTTCATCCTGCTGTTTGCTCTGCAGTTTTCCATCACCGGTCTGACGATCGGGGCCACGGTTGTATTTCTGCTGCCATGGATCTGGCTGCTGCTGCGTCGACGTTCGCGTTTGAGATCATTTGAGAAGCAGCTGCCGGATGCTCTTGAACTGCTGTCACGTGCACTGCGTGCGGGCAACAGCCTCGCATCCGGCCTGAACGCGGTTGCCAGTGAAATGCCGCAGCCGATCGCCGGTGAATTCCGGACGGTCTACGACGAGCAGAATCTGGGGCTGCCGATTGATCAGGCACTTCGCAACATGCTGCAGCGAATCCCCAACATGGACCTGCAGTTCTTCGTCACAGCAGTTTCGATTCAGCGTCAGGCGGGCGGCGATCTGGCCGAGATTCTGGGAAAAATCAGCTCACTTGTGCGTGAGCGATTCAAGATTCTGGGGCAGGTGAAGGCACTGACTGGTGAAGGTCGCATGAGCGGTGTGGTGCTGATGGCACTGCCGATCGGCCTGTTCGGAGCCGTGTATGTGCTGAATCGCAGTTATGTGATGATGCTGTTCGAGGAAGAGTTGGGCCGCAAAATGATTTATGCGGCCATCGCAGCTCAGTTTGTCGGCGGTTATGTGATCCATCGCATTGTGAACATCAAAGTCTGACGTCTTACGGAGCCGTGTTGAAGCACAATGGATCTGACAACCATCCTTCCGTATTCAATTTTTGTGGCTGTGACTGCGGGCTTCTGGACCGCGTCCAACCTGCTGTTTCGTCGTACCACTCGTACCAGCATGCGTCTGGAAGCCCTGCGCAATCCGCTGCTCAGACAGCGTCGCGATCCCGTCCTGTCGGCTGCCCGCATGAATGCGATGTCGACACTTGTCGAGAAGGCGGCACCGGCACTGTCGCGGGCACTGGAACCCAAATCTGAAACCGAACAGAGTCTGTTGCGAGTACGACTGGCGAATGCCGGATTCTCGCGTCCCAATGCCGTCCGCAATTTTCTGGCCATCAAATCCCTGTGCCTTGGTCTGGGAGTTCTGGCTGGCTTCAGCTGGATGTCGATGCGTTCGGGCTGGGCCAATAACGGCTGGATGCTTCCCGTGGTCGTGGGGTCAGCTCTGTTCTACGCCCCCGAAGTCATTCTCGCGATCATCCGTTCGGGACGTCAGGAAAAAATCTTCCTGCAGCTGCCGGACGCGCTGGACCTGCTGGTCGTCTGCGTGGAAGCGGGCCTCGGACTTGATCAGGGCATGCGTCGCGTTGCCGAGGAAATGAGTCAGGGAGCCCCGGAAGTCTGCGAAGAGCTGTCAACAGCCAATATGCAGCTGCAGATGGGCAAACCCCGTCGTGAGGTGCTGCACGATTTCGGAATTCGTACCGGCGTGGACGACGTCAAGGGTCTGGCGGCGATCCTGATCCAGGCGGACCGTTTCGGCTCATCCATCGGACAGGCACTGCGAGTTCATTCCGAGACCATGCGAGTGAAACGGCGTCAGCTGGCGGAGGAAAAAGCTCAGCAGACTGCCGTGAAAATGATCTTTCCGCTGGTCCTGTTCATCTTCCCCGGGATCTTTGTGGTACTGGTCGGACCAGCTGCCCTGCAGCTGATGAACAATCTGATCGAATGACTGTTGCTGCTTTGCAAACGCACAGAAAACAAAAAAACCACCGGGCGAAAGCATCGCACGGTGGTCTTTGTTTTCTGCCGACGTGGTCAGTTCGTCGGTGCCACAACCAGCCGATCAGGCCAGCTGCTTACGGCGATTTACCAGAGTCCGAATACGTTCGGCCAGCAGGGCTGCATCGAACGGCTTGCGGAACGTTTCATTGAACACAGAACGGTCAAAGCCTGAAGCATTGTCTTCGTCGCTCAGCAGACCGATCAGAACCGTGTCGGTGAACTCATTGTTCTTCCGCAGATTCTGAGCAATCATCAGAGCTTCTTCTCGACCCATGACAAAGTCAATCACCACGCAATCGGGGTGAATCGACTCGGCCTGGATCCCGGCTTCAAAGCCACTGGCAGCAATTTCGATCTTAAAGTCGTCGTTGGAAATCATCTCGTTCAGATTCAGTCGAGTTGAAGCGTCTGAACCAACGAGCAGGATCTTACCAAGCGCCTCATCTTCCAGTTCACCCAGTGGCATCCCGTGTTCCTTGAGGAACCGAATCAGATGCTCACGGGGGATTCGACGGTCCTGTGAACCAGGAATTCGGTAGCCTCTCAGCCGACCGGAATCGAACCATTTTGAAACTGTACGCGGGGCAACTTTACAGATCTTTGCTACCTGACCAGTAGTGAAGATCGTCTTCATGGGCGGGCTCTCCAATCAGTACTCAGCACCATCCGGGTCTCCTTCCTGAAGTTCCGGATTGCCAGGCCCGTCATCA
>CAIOKE010000310.1 GCA_903858815.1 uncultured Planctomycetaceae bacterium
ACCTCCAACACGCGAAATCAGCCGCACAGCAGCAGACTCCGCCGGGAAATGCAGCCACGCACCCCACTCTCCCTCACCCAGCAGCCGCCGCAATCCCAATGCCACACGACCCATCGTCTGACGACCATTCACGTCATGCACCGGACGCACACACTCAACCCCACCATACCGAATCCGCATACAGTCAATCCCCAACGGACCACGAAAACCCAACGCTCCCGCCCTCTCCACAACTCCACGACTCACTCCCCACACACCACCCATCCCACCCACACCACTCCCGGATCGCCCCCACCACTCGCCCCCAGCCACATCCCACACCCCACCCCTCAACACACTCCCCCGATACTCACCTCCCGCGTCCGCTAAAAACTCACTCGCACCAACAAACTCTACCTCATAGCCACCCCCCGCCCGCTCATGCACCTCCCACTGCAGGCCACACTCCCCCAACCGCTCCACCCACGGCTCCACATACACACAACCCACGCGCTGCAATCGCCGCAATAACCAACCCCGCTCACGTTCACTCAAGGACTCACCACGGCCCACCAGACGATTACGCGCCGCATGACTGAAATTCGATTTCAATACCCAGCCACCCGCATGACACCCGGACAACGCCTCCAGACTCTCCAACACATCCCCCTCACTGCGACACAAACGACCAAACTGTCCACCCCACGGCCCCACACTCACTCGCTGCTCACCACCCACCCCCGCACCCAACAACACATCCTCAACAGCTGAAAACTCACGCGAATTCACCAATCGCACCACTGCCGGATCAGGCACCCCCTGAGACAAACCCAGACGCTTCACCAGACCAACCGCATACTCAGACCAACCCCACGGCTCCAGCCGCCAACCCTGACGCTCACCAACCGTCAACCCTCCAAACCAGTCGCAAAACACCGACTCACTCAAAAACCGCACCCCCCGCAGTAACTCCGGTAACTCACACTCCCGCAAACAACAATCCACCAACACCACATCCCCCACACCCGCCAGCAAACCACTCAGTAAACTCAAATCCTCCACCCGCTCCGCTATCCCCGCCGGCAAGGCACCCAGGACACCACCGCCACCACTCTCCTCCAACCGCTGCTCAAACAACGGATCCGGCAGATGTATCCGCCTCATCGCAACTCCCCCCACTTCCTCCCTCGCCCACAAACCCCACTTTCAGTATCATCCCCGCACCAGCGGTCTCTGCCCAGTGCAAAATCCCGCTGATCACTCTGCCACACTCACTCCTCACTCATTCCCCACCGACAAAAAACTACAAATCGGAGACTTCCCGTGCTGCTGTTCGATGGCCACCTCGACCTCGCCCTCAATGGTGTTGACTGGAATCGCGACCTCCGCTGCTCTGTCGATGACCTGCGCGCCCAGGAACGAGCACTCGGAATGACCGACCCGGGACGCGGCGGCGCCACACTCAGCTTCCCCGAAATGAAAGCCGCTGAACTCGCAGTCTGCCTCTCTACACTCCTCGCCAGACAGGAAAAGGAAATCAACCACTCCTTCGGCTGGACCTCACCACAAACCTGCTACGCCATGGCACACGCACACCTCGCATGGCACCGCGCTATGGAAAAAGCCGGCTACCTGAAAGCCCTCCGCACCAAAAATTGCCTCCGCCAGCACCTCAATGACTGGAATACACGCGGCACTCAGGCCCCACTCGGTTTCATCCAGACCATGGAAGGGGCCGATCCGATCCTCGTTCCCGACACCATCAGCGAATTTCACGAACATGGACTTCGCGCGATCGGACTCACACACTACGGACCAAACCGGTACGGCGGCGGCACCTCCTGCGAAGTCGGATTGGCACTCGATGCCATCCCCCTCCTCAAACGCATCGAACAACTCGGCATCACAGTCGATGTCACTCACCTCTCCGATGTCGCCTTCTGGCAGGTCCTCGACAACTTCAACGGACGCATCCACGCCAGCCACCAGAACTCCCGCAGACTCGCCCCCTGGCAACGACAATTCTCCGACGAACAATATCGCGCCGTCATCGAACGGGACGGGGTCATCGGGATCGCCTTCGATATCATCATGCTGCAACCCGGCTACGTCCGCCGCGTCAGCGAACGACTGGTCTCCATGGAACGCGCCGTCGAAAACATCGACATCATCTGCCAGCTGGCCGGCAATACCCGAAATGTCGGCATCGGCAGCGACCTCGATGGCGGTTACGGAGTCGAACAGACACCCAGCGACTTCAATCGCTTCCGCGATCTCCAGAACATGACCACACTGCTCGAAAAACGCGGCTACTCAGCCGCCGATATCGCCGCCATCATGCACGGGAACTGGATTCGCTTCTTCCTCGAAGTCCTGCCCGACTGACCACACCCACACACGCCCCCCCCCAATTGGCCAACGGCCACAGTCAACGTAGCCCTCGGCAACGCACTTGTCATTACCCACGAAACCCGTCGGGCGAGGAGGCCGTTACGGCGTGTGTTTGTTGTGCGCGGTGGGTCTGTTCGCGATCCAGGCCTGAAGGGTCGGTTTCAAGGCGTATGTTGTTTTCGCAGTCGCGCAACAATGCCCCGTTTTGCTGCAGTGATGGCTCACCGGAGCATGCCGCGCCCTACCCTGAAATTGGCCAACGGCAAGGCACAAAGTCTCCTCGGGCATCGCCCGATGGACGCGGGACAGACGTCCCAAATCTGTTCCTGAATGCACAGCCAATGCATTCTACGATCACCATGGGCGGATGTGAGCGGTTTCAATTTGCAGGCCGAAAAGTCTGAATTCCCTCGGATGCAACGGCGGAAGGGCATCGCAGACACCCAATTTTGTGGGTCACGACAAGGCTTTTTCGTTGATCCGACGCAGCGGGAGCCGCGCCCTCCCGAAGGGAGCTCCACTGTGTAAGCCGGTGTCCAAAAGACTTGAGCATACCCCGGATCTCAATTGACGTTGAGCCCTGAAAAACATCGGCGGCGCTGCATCCGGGGGAAGCCGTTTTCACTCCCGAAGACGACTTTTTCTCCACGGCATCAATTTAGAGATCGCCCTCAACAGCAATACTGAACAGAAATACCCCAACAATTCACCAAATGCGGGTTGCTCGCAAAAAACCATCAAATTCCTTTGATAAAACCACACTTTCGGGAACTTTTCCGCGAACACTCGGAGCGGGCGATGCTGTTGTGAAGCTGGTAAAATTGTTGGATTCCGCTGAATTCCCGCTGCCTGGACGGCTCAAAAGATTGCTCTCTGCTGCGGTGGAATGTAGCATTCGGTGGGAAAAAGTCGAAAATATCAGTGGTGACTGTCTGTTGCGTTGTTGGTTTTTCAGTCCTCACAGGTCCATGACGGACTTGTTTCCGGCGTTGCCGGTCCCCCCAAACTGCCGGCTCTGTCGGCATCCTGAACAGCAGATCGGAGCTGAACGGTGAGCACGATCCCGGCAAAGATTCCAGGCACAGCAAATTCGATTGCTGCGGCATCGGCCGCTGCAGACGGTCAGGACACTGACGACCAGTCGCTGGTGTGGTCTCTGTACGACGCCGTCCCTGCGTGGGGCATCAGCCTGCTGCTGCATGCCTGCATTTTCCTTGTCCTGCTCACGGTCACCTTGCCTGAAATCCTGCTGCCGGAACTGAATCTGACATCCAGCATCGAGAAGGAAGAGGTTCAGGCTGAAGAGTATGTGATTGACAGTGAACCAACCGAACAATTGGGCAGCATGAGCAACCTGAACATTCAGGGTGCCTCGGCCGCAATTGCTCAAAGCAAGGGACTGGACAACCATCGGGAAGAGATTCGTCGCATTGAAAGTGCGATTGTGAATCCGAAGATTGAAACCTTCGAAGCGCTTACCATGCCCAGCGAGGCTGAGACGATCGAAAACATCGATCTGCTGGGCACGACCGAGCATCCGGGCGGTACCGAGGGTGCTGTGGATCGCATGACACTGGAAATTGCCGCTTCACTGCGGCAGCGCCGAACTCTGCCGGTCTGGCTGTTTGACGAATCAATTTCGCTTGAGCATCGCCGCGAGGAGATCCTTGCTCGATTTGAAAACGTCTATCGTCAACTGGGACTGATGGATGACATCGACACCAAAGACGCTCTGAAGACCGGAATCGTGGGATACGGCAAGGACGTGCACATCCTGATGGAAGAACCCAGCAGTGATGTTGAGGAGATGCTGAAGGCCGTTAAGACCATCAAGAGTGACGTGTCGGGTGTCGAGAACGTCTTTGCTGCCCTCAATCTGGCACTCAAGCAGTACGCTCCTGTGCGTCGCAAAATGAAGGCCAACATGATGTTCATCATCGTCACGGACGAGCGTGGTGATGACTTTGGTGGCGACAGTTACGCAATCCTGGAGGACACTGTTCGCAAACTCAGCCGCGAAGGTGTGCGGGTCTACTGCATCGGTAATTCCTCGCCTTTCGGTCGTCAGAAGGGCTACGTGCACGTGAAGTGGACAGCCCCGGATGGTACAGAGTTCGAGGACGACATTCCGGATGCCGATCAGGGCCCTGAGACTCCACTGGCCGAA
This sequence comes from uncultured Planctomycetaceae bacterium, assembly GCA_903858815.1. Classification (GTDB taxonomy): domain Bacteria; phylum Planctomycetota; class Planctomycetia; order Planctomycetales; family Planctomycetaceae; genus SXXK01. The sequence continues at coordinate 4,538 of CAIOKE010000310.1, forward strand.
GGACTGCAGTTGCCGTTCTGGACCGCCAATGCTCAGCAGCTTGAACGTATGTCGTCTGGCTACGGCCCCTACACACTTTCGCGCCTTTGTGCAGAGACTGGCGGAATCTTCTTTGTCGCGGATGACACAACGGTTCGCAAATGGGATCCGCAGATCATGCGACAGTATGCACCCGATTACCGTCCCGGGATGGAGTATCGGAAGCAGTTGCAAAGCAATCTTGCCAAGCAGGCGCTGATCGCAGCAGCTCAGTTGGCTGTCAACGAACCGGTCCCGGTGCCTCAGCGAGTTTTCCAGGCGAACAACGACAACATTCTGCGTGAACAGATCACAGAAGCCCAGAAGCCGCTGGCGGTGCTGGATTACTTCCTGCAGCGTGTGCATGAAGCTCTGGAGATTGGCGAAAAGCACCGCGACAAACTGGACACGGACCGCTGGAGAGCTCAGTACGACCTTGCCATGGGTCGGGTGCTTGCAATGCGTGTCCGTGCATACGGCTACAACTCGTTGCTGGCAGAAATGAAATCCAGCCCCAAACGATTCGAGAAGGAAGGCAGCAATCAGTGGACGCTGCAGCCATCAGAGAAGATTGATGGCGGGGCCAATGTCCGCAAGATGCACGACAAGGCACTGATGTACCTGAATCGGATCATTGAAGAACACCCAGAGACTCCGTGGGCCTTCCTTGCCAAAATTGAGCTCAGCGAACCGCTGGGCTGGGAATGGCGGGAAACTCAGATTGCGATTCCGCAGATGGGCAACGGAAATGGTGACAACCCGCGTCGCCCCGTGTTTGCTCCGGAAGAAGAAGAGCGTCGCCGACAGGCTCAGGAAATGCAGCGAAAGAAAGAACAGTTCAAGCCGAAGGTCTGAGTGTTAACCTGACGATATGTCCCAACGCTTGCTGAATCCTCGGGACGGTTTGTTTCCGTATGGCTGAACCCGCGCTGATCGAAGAAACTCCGGCCGGGTTGTTTTGCCGACGCGGTGGTTTTTACATTGACCCATGGGGCAAAGTCGACAAGGCTGTTATCACTCATGCGCATGCCGATCACGCGCGTCCTGGATCCTGTTCATATCTGGCATCGCACGAGGGTCGCAGAATTCTTCGTTCAAGACTGGGACCGGCGGCTGTTATCGAAACCCTGAAGTATGGTGAACCGGCTCTGATCAACGGCGTCCGGGTGTCTTTACACCCGGCTGGACATGTCCTCGGATCTGCTCAGGTCCGTGTCGAATATCAGGGCGAGATCTGGGTCATCAGTGGTGACTACAAGACGGAGCCGGACCCGACCTGTACGGCCTTTGACCCTGTGCGTTGTCATACGTTTGTCACAGAATCCACCTTCGGCCTGCCAATTTATCGCTGGCCGCAACAGCAGACCATCTTTGATGACATCAATCAGTGGTGGCTGCAGTGTCGTGATGCCGGTATCCCGGCCGTCATCTTCGCCTATTCGCTTGGTAAGGCGCAGCGGCTGATTGCCGGCGTCAACGCTGAGATCGGCCCCATCTACTGCCACTCCAGTGTTGAAGAACTGAATGGCGAGTATCGTGCCAGTGGGGTCGCTCTGCCTCCCACTTTCCTTGTCAGCCAGGCTCCCGGACGGCGCAACTGGGCAGGTGTCCTGTTGATCTGTCCGCCGGGTGCCGCTGAATCTTCGTGGATGAATCGATTTTCCAACGCCTCCACTGCGATGGCCTCGGGCTGGATGCTCACTCGAGCAACTCGCCGCTGGCAGTCTGTTGATCGCGGATTTCCACTTTCAGACCACGCAGACTGGCCTGGCCTGCTCAGTGCCATCGAACAAACTGGCGCCGAGCAGATTCTTGTGACTCATGGACATACAGAACCAATGGTTCGTTATCTGCAGGAGCAGGGTCGCAAGGCTCGAACGGTCGTCACACGATTTGCTCCGGAAACGCAGACTGACCCACACCCGACTGCAGACGCACTGTCGATGGCTCCTGCTGTTGCCGAAGACTCTGCTCCCTGACACGAGTTTCAAACTGAATGGAGCACTCCATGTCTGATCGAATCCGTCGACTCTGGCTGCTCGGTCCGCTGTTCGGCCTCCTGCCGGCACTCTGCCACGCAGCAGACGCTGCTGATGATCGGCTGCTGCCGCTCTGGACAAGCAACGCTCCCGGCGAAACCACCGCTGAGCCCGGTACAGTCCTGCCGTTCCGCGAGAACGAAATTCCACCGGTGACTCGCGTGACAAACATCACACGCCCTGCACTGACCGCCTTTCCAGCAGCACAACCCAATGGAATGGCAGTGCTGATTCTGCCCGGTGGTGCGTTCCGCCGCGTCGTCACAGACAAGGAAGGCTCGGAAATCGCGCACTGGCTCAATCAGCAGGGCATTTCCGCGTTTGTCCTGAGATACCGTGTGGAGGACCGCGAAATGCCCGAACCGTGGAAGAAACCGCTGCAGGATGCACAGCGAGCGATTTCGCTGATTCGATCGCGTGCAGCCGAATGGAATCTGCAACCTGATCGCATCGGTGTTGCCGGGTTTTCTGCCGGTGGGCAGGCGGCGGCAAGATTGCTGTGTGCCGGATCGGAACGCAGTTATCCGACGGCAGATTCCATCGACAACGTGTCCGCACGCCCCGATTTTGGCATGCTGCTCTACCCGTGGAATCTGTGGGACCAGAAAACAGACGCACTGCTGCCGGAACTGCAGATTGATCGACAGTGCCCGCCTGTCTTCCTTGTGCACACTCACGACGACCGCGCCTCATCCCTGAGCTCCGTCATGTTCTATGCGCGTCTGCGGCAACTGGAGGTTCCAGCAGAGCTGCATGTTTACGAAAACGGCGGCCACGGATATGGGCTCCGGCCGGTCCCCGGCTCACGGATCAACAACTGGACTGCTGCTGCAGAACCCTGGCTGGCAGCCCGCCTTGCAACAACGCCCCGGTGATGTGAATCCACCGGCATTCAGTCCGGTGAAAGCTTCACCTTCGCAATGCGATCGTCGTCTGCACTGAAAACTGAACACTGACAGACTGACAACCTGAATGCATAGAGAGCGTTAAAAAAAGGCTGTTCAGCCGAAAGACTGAACAGCCCGGGAGGATGACCGCAGAATTGCTCCTGCGGTCAGCAGTGACTCCCTTTTCCAGCCGCTGCCACACACCGGCCGCGCCGATTCACCGGAGCACCCGGTTCTGAACTCGACGCCTCAGACCTTCACAGTCTTGACGGTGCGAATGATTTCAGCAGCCACCTTGTAGGGATCCGCATTCGACGCCGGACGACGGTCTTCCAGCCAACC
>CAIOKE010000311.1 GCA_903858815.1 uncultured Planctomycetaceae bacterium
CAGAACGAACCAGCGAATATAATACCTCGTCCCGCTCATCCACCACGTCAAACAGCTCTTCCCGCAACCCTGCACCCTCCCTGAATCCCCTCACGCTGTAATCGACAACCCGGCCAGAAGTCCGACTGCTGGAGCCTCCAATCCGCCCACTTCCAAATCGCCGCTTACAGTTTCGGCACCCGCATCTGCGCCTCGCTGCGACGCCCCGTCGGATCCCACAATCGATCACCGACGTTGAAACCAAAACCCAGATTCAACTCGGTCTGGGCACGCTGAGCCCACGGCGTCCCGGGATGATCAGCTATCACAGTCTGCATCCGCTCAACGGCAGCTGTCTCTTCCGTCTTCACCATCTCAAGGTATTCATCACGAGTCATCTTCATCTGGAAGGCTTTCGCCAGACGGTCAAACTGCTGCTCGTCCGGTAAAATCGGCTTCCCTCCCCACCAGAAATTCCACTCGTTCGACTTCGGATTCTTCGGCTGAGGCATATTGTTCGCATGCTGATCCATGGCCAGCAGATACTGATACAGTCGCAGCCGGAACACATACAACTGTGCCAGGGCCAAATCATAACTGGCACGCCATCGCAGCGATGCTTCCTGCGAACGCAGAGGCTTGATACTCTCCAGCTCGCCGATCGCCACCTGACACAGATTCATCGATCGAGCTGCCTTCCCCACCTCCGCTAATGCCTCTGTCCGAAACTCCGCCGGTAACAGCTTGAAATGCTCGTTCCTGAGATTCAACTGAGCATCATGACGGTCGAATAACAGCTTGTCCTCGTTCGGATTCAGCGTGGCAATCACCTGCCACAAAACGTTGCGAAAGCGACTGGAACCACGCTGCTGTACGTACGCTGGACGCGCCAGCAGGTCCGGCTGATACTCACGCATTGCCAGAAAATCATACTTCCGCCGATCGTTCGCCCCCATGCCCACCAGAGTCGTCTCTTCGCCGGGCAGCACAAAGAAAATTCCACCCGTCTCGCGAGCGATCCGGACCTGCTCGTAAGGACCAAACCCGGAATTCTGCACGTCCCATCGAGTATGCAGACCGTTCCACTGCAGACATTCAGGAAATGGAGTCTCCGGGCCACGGCGAATCCGAATCCAGAACTCCTCCTTCGTCGGTTCGTCAACCCAGCGCTGATGAGCATACGGAAAACCAAAAGTACTCTCACGGCCAAGGAAATAGACCGGCGCTTTCGCGTTCCGCGCCTGAGCCACTGCTTCTTCCACAAACTGACCGTCATCACCAGACTCGTCTGATACCACGATCACCGCCAGCTTCCGCTTGCCACGCACCGCCGTCTGCTTGTACTTGTTGATCACCAGCGCTATCGACTGACACATATTCTCCTGACCACTCTGGTCAATCGGAACCCTGTCGATCGCTGCCTTTACCTGCTCTACGTCAGACGTTGGTCGCGGTGTCCACTCATGAACCTCAGCACCATAGCTGGCGACCACGGTCAGCAACTGGTCACCGCCACCCTTCTTCAGTTCACCATCCTGCTGGGCCGCAACACCCAGTTCCTCATACACACGCTGATAGTTCTCACGGATCTCCTTACGGTCATCTGCCAGACTACCCGATTCATCAAACAACCAGACCACCGTAACCTTGCCCTGACGCATCATTCGCACCACTTCCTGCGTAATGATGCCCATCGCCGCGCCATACCCCTCTACCATCGCGCCGACTTCACCAGTGATTTCACCCTCGCCAAGATCCTCCGCCAGGATCTCGTCAGATGGCACCGCCAGCCCGGATACCACCGGACGGATACTCATCTCCTTCATCACCGCGGCCTTCTGCACATTGACCGCCGTTGCCACCGGTTGTGCTGCAGCCCCAACTGCAGTCGATGGTGTCCCACCAGCAATCACGTTCAGTGTCTCAGCAGGGGCCGTATCCAGATCCAGATCGCGAGTCATCTCTTCCTGAGGTATCTCCTCAGAAAATACAGACTCCAGCATCAGGTCCAGCCCCTGAGATGCCACTGCCCGCTGAAGCAACGCCAGCCCAAACAGGACTGCAGCGTTGACCAGCAGCGAAACCACCACCGATGGAAGATTCTTGCGGAGCGCAGCTGACACGGCAAATCTCCTGAAATTCTCTGCAAACACAGCCGGCAAGTGAGGAAGGTCGATCAGGAACCACAGTGCCTTCGCCAGTTTCGAGAATCTAACCCGCATTCTGCGATGCAGTAACCATCTGTTCAAGCCAAACCACGGCGAAATACAGCAACGCAGACCGAAAACCGCGATATTCGTCGAATTTTCCCCACAACTCCCCCGCGATATTCGTTCGACCAATCCCTGCAGCCCTGTTACAGTCCCGCAGGCCAAACAACTGCTTCTGCACTAATCAAGCATTCAGGCTCACCCGCAACCCAACGACAGCAGGCAATTGCCCCCCCACACCCCACACACAGGTATTCAGGTCAGGTCATGCCACTGTTCGAAATTGAGACCGAAGCCCATATTATGATCGGCTGGGCCAACAGCCTCGAACAGGCTGAACACCTCGCAGCCAAACACTATCCTGACGAAAAAATCGTCCGCATCACTCGACGACCACGCGACTTATGGGTGATCTCCAAGGGCCTGCTTGGACTGGGTGACAAAACACGTCCCTGCGATGTCGCCCGCGATTGCCTCGCGCGGGCCTCCGGAGACAAACTCCACGCCATCCGGCTCTACATGCTGGAGACCGGTGCTGACCTGAATACGGCCCGCAAGGCCATCGAAGCCAACATGTCCATCGGCTGGTAAGCCAATTCCCCCCGTTTTTCCCGGTTTTTCACTCCCCATACACGGCCTCTTGTCTTAGACTTGCACCGGCCTTTTCGTGCTCCCTCCCAGGTACTGTTGACCCGCAGGGCAGAAACGTTGTCCGTCATGTCACAGCCCACGCTGCAACTCCCCAACGAAACTCGCCACTCACTGCTGGCCTACCGGCGGCTCGTCCGCCGTATCAAGATCGCAGAAACTCTGCTGTCCGCCACCTGCGGCCTGTTCGCAGCATGGCTCGCCCTGTTCGCAGTCGAGCGATTTATCGATACCAGCCCGCTCGCCCGCTTTGCCGTTCTGCTGGTCAGCACGGCCGGCTTCTCACTGCTGCTCCCCGCACGCCTGCACCGCTGGGTCTGGCAGACTCGGCGGCTCGAACAGGTCGCACAACTCCTCAAACGACGCCACCCCGCACTCGGTGATCAACTGCTGGGCGTCGTGGAACTGGTCAACAACGGACTTCCCGCCTCAACCAGCCTCAGACTGGCACAAGCTGCCGTTGAACAGGTCAATCAGACAGTTCGAGGACGCGACTTTTCCGATGCTGTCCCCCAGCCTCGACATCTCCGCTGGGCACTCGCTGCTGCTGCCCCCACTGGCGTCGTCCTGCTGCTGTTCGTCGTCGTACCCGCCGCTGGCTGGAACACCACGCTGCGCTGGCTGCTCCCATGGTCCGGCATCGATCGATACACATTCGCCTCTGTCCAGCCCGTCCCGGAATCGCTCGTCGTTCCACATGGTGAAGACGTCCAATTCCAGTTGCTGCTTCAACAGCAGTCCCGCTGGCGACCACAACAGGCCTCAGCCGCCGTCGCCGGACGCCAACTGGCCGCGCCACTCAACGCCGATCAATACACCTTCAGCCTGCCCGCGCGAACCCAGATGGATACTTTGCAACTGCGAGTCGGGGACTGGACCGGACAGATTCAGCTGCAGGTCGCTGAACGACCGGAACTCAAATCGGCTGCAGCACTCGTCACACTTCCCGCTTACCTGCAGTACAGCCATCCGGTTCGCATGGACATCCGCGGTGGCGCCGTCTCCATCCTGACAGGTTCACACGCTACCATCGAAGCGGAAGTTACTCGCGATCTCACCAGCGCCTCCATCAATGGACAACCCGCTACCGTCCGGAAATCTGTACTGCAGTCGGCACAAGTCCCGGTCAACGCACCCGAAACGCTCGAACTGCAATGGCAGGATGTCCTCGGACTGGCCGCTCGCAACGCTTTCAAAGTTCAGGTCAACGCTGTTACCGACCGCCAGCCCGAAGTCCAGCTCCGCGCCCTCGAACCACAGGCTGTCGTGCTCGATACCGATGCCGTCAAATTCGATCTCCAGTCACGCGACGATTTCGGACTGCGACAGGTCGGACTGGAATGGCGCGGTATCCCGGATCCCGTCAACAATCCGGAACCTCAGACCGGCAGCCGCATTGTGGAATCCGGTTCCCCCGAACTGCTGAAAGCCGGTGGACAGACAGTGTTCTGCGCTGCGACAGAGCATGTGCCCGCCCAGACACTGGAACTGCGAGCGTGGGCTGAAGATTACCTCGACGGACGCGGTCGAATCTACTCCTCACCCATCCTGATCCACGTCATGACGGCCGAACAGCACGCCGTCTGGCTGATGGAACAGCTTCGTCGCTGGGCTGGTACTGCCGATGATGTCTACGAAGAAGAAATGCGGCTGCACGATGTCAATCGCCAGATTCGACAGATGGCACCCGAACAGTTCGATCAGCCAACTGTCCGCAGACAGATCGAACAGCAGGCCGCAGCTGAAAAAGCCAACGGACAACGTCTGGACGCCGTCGTGATGCAGGGCGAAGATCTGATTCGTCAGGCCATGCGCAATCGCGAATTCCTTGCAGGCCACGTCGAAACATGGGCTCAGGGACTGCAGAAACTGCAGGATATTTCGCAGAATCGTATGCCTTCCGTCTCAAGGCTGCTGTCGCAGGCGGCTGCCTCCCGATCCAGCTCGCAACTCCAACCCAAAGGCAATCAGGTCCCGCAGATCACTGATGTGGAATCCGGTTTCAATCCTCCCGCAGACAATCCCGCCGCACAGCAGCAGCCAGGTAACAAACCCGCCAATTCACGACTCGGTTTGCCCTCAACCGTTGTCCAGGGAGGTCCCCAGCAGCCCCCTGGTCAGACACCGCCCGCAGCCGATCAGCCGATGGAGCAGTCCGTTCATCAGCAGGCCGATCTGCTGGCCGAATTCCTCAAAGTCCGCGAACAGCTGCAGATGATCCTCGATGACCTTGAAGACAGTACGTTCGTCAAGCGATTCAAAGCCGCATCCCGCGAACAGCTGGCAGTCGCCGAAAGCCTGAATCGGAACCTTTACGATGGCTTCGGAGTCCAGCAGGGAAAAGCCGCCCAGCCCGTCGATAAAGCCAATGCCTCTGCCGCTGCCCGCGAAACGGCCCAGAGCCAGAAACTGCGGATTATCCAGGATGACCTGCAGGCCTACGCAGACCGCCGCAATGAAGCCAAATTCGTACGCATCCTGCAGGAAATGGAAGACCAGGATGCCGTCACAAAAGTCGCTGCGATCAGCGATGTCATTCGCAGTAACCGGACCGGTGAATCCATTTCCCGCGCAGAACTGTGGGCCGATACTCTTGATCGCTGGGCCGAAGAACTGGTGTCACCGTCCAGATGCGGCCAGTGCAAACCGGGGAAAAGTGGCAGCCTGCCACCCGAAATTATTCTTGAGGTCATGCGGATCCTCGAAGGTGAAATGGATCTTCGCGAACAAACTCGTGCGGCACAGAAAGCCATTGACGAAACAGAACGCTGGAAGCAGGCCACCAGACAGCTGTCCGCTGCCCAGCAAAGCCTCTATGAACGCACGTCCGATGTCATCACCGATATCGAGGCACTCCCGGAGGGACTTGAAAAATTCGGACGCGAAATCGCCCTGCTGGAAGCTGTGGGGAATGCCATGGGTGATGCATGGAACCTGCTGCAGAAACCACAGACCGATGGTCCCACCATCGCAGCCGAAACTGAAGCCATCGAACTGCTGCTGCAGACACGCCGCGCTAATCCACGTAGTGGTGGCGGTGGTGGTGGGTCAAGTCCCGGTGGTGGCGGCAGCGGGTCGACTGATCAGGCCGCTCTGGAACACTTCGGACCGGACGCAGATGCGGCCGCCGTTGTCCAGGAACGCGGAGTCCAGCAGACGACTGGAAACACCAGTGAAGACATTCCAACAGAATACCGCGAGGGCATTGACGCCTTCTTCAACGCAATTGATGGTCGCTGACAGATGCCGCTGCAGGTAAAAATCACTGATGGCGATGTGCTGCTGTTCGAAGGACAGCTGCAGGGGTTGCTGGAATTCGGTCGCCAGCAGCAGGGCGAATCAGGTCCCGGCTCCGTTCAGCAGTCCGCTGGCACGACACGCATTGTTATGGCAGCGCTCGACAACAAAAAGGTAGCCCGCCGACAGCTGCAGACGCTCAGAACAGCCGGCAACTCCGTTCGCCTCAGCAATATCAGCACGTCGGTCGACCTGCGGATTGAACAGCACGGATCACTGGAATCCGGGCGGACCGCTGAACTGCCACTTCCCGTCGGACTCACGTTTCCCTCCGGCCATACGGTGACGCTCAGCATTCCGCCCGTTGTCTCGCGCGAAGATTCCGGACTGGAAAGTCTGGCCAGCATCAGTATGGCCCCCGGGCAGATGCTGGACTTCTCTGACGAATTTGCCCGGCCACTGCAGGTTGACGACGCGGCCTCAGACGCCGGACTGGGCCATATCCTGCGAGTCCTGCAGGAGACTATGGAAGTCTTTCGCAATGCGCGAAACGTCGAAGGACTGTACGCCGCTGCGGTCAATGGGGCCGTTCGAGTCGTCGGATTCGATTCTGCTCGAGTCCTGCTGTACATCAATGAACAGTGGGTACAGGTTCGCGATCTGCACTCGGACGGACGGCCCTCCAGTAGCTGGGTGTTGCAGGAAGTTCTGCAGCATTGCAGAACTTTCTGGACCTCCGGAACATTTCGTCCCACTGCCAGTGTCGCTCGCCTCGATGCTGTGATTGCCTCGCCAATCCTCAGTCGCGAAGGTCAGGTCATCGGCGTGCTGTACGGTGAACGAGTACCTGAAAGTGCACTCAGTATCGCCACCGATATCTCGCGCATGGACGCATACCTGATGGAACTGCTGGCTTTCGCCCTCGCAGCCGAACTGGATCGACAGCAGCAGGAAGCTGAAGCCCAGCGAAATCAGACATTGTTTGCTCAGTTCTTTTCGTCCAGCCTCGCTCGACACCTCAAGGACAACCCGGACCTGCTGGCCGGACAGGAAGTTGAAGTCTCAGTCATCTTCTGCGACGTGCGACGCTTCAGCGCCATCAGTGAAGTGGTGGATGCACAGACAATCTTCGCCTTCATCAATGATGTGATCGGCGCCGTCTCGGAATGTATCGACGCGGAGGGCGGGGTGATCGTTGATTATGTCGGTGACGCCGTCATGGGTATGTTCGGCGCACCACAGACCCAACCCGATCACGCTGTTCGTGCTGCAAAAGCCGCACAGGCGATGCTGGCACGAAGGCCAGCACTGACCGCGAAATGGAGAGAGATCATCAAAGAAGATGTCGATTTCTCAATCGGCATCAATTCAGGCAAAGCACGTGCCGGGAATTCAGGGTCCACCTACCGCTTCAAATACGGCCCCCTCGGACGCGAAGTCAACCTCGCCAGCAGAATTCAGGGAGTCACAAAGCAGCTGCAGACACGGATCCTGCTGTCCAAAGCCACAGCATGCGGACTGGGGCCCGATTTCATCAGACGACGGCTGTGCAGTGTACGCGTTGTCAATATGCAGGAACCAGTCGAACTGTACGAACTGAATGACTCCGGCAGCCTCGAACTGAACCAGCGCTACGAACAGGCCCTGCAGCTGTTTGAAAACGGCGAACTGAAAAAAGCAGCTCGACAGCTGGGCGAAATCTCAGAAGCATGGCCTGATGACGGCCCCACTCTCGTACTGCTGTCTCGAGTTGTCAATGCAATGCTGGAAGGTGGCGATCACTGCGATACCGTCTGGAACCTCAGTCGTAAATAACCGCAACACCACTGCCTCAGCCACACCCCTCGGATTTCCACTCACATTCACGCCCCGAAACGCGAATGGCCCGCGGCAGATCAGATCTGTCGCAGGCCATTCGCGCGGCATTCGCTCGGAATTCGCTCTTCAGCCGACTTTCATCGCCGTTTGAGCATCCCGGCGAATCGCATCGTAAATCTCCTGACGATGCACGGTCACATCACGAGGTGCTTCGATGCCGATACGCACCTTGTCACCACGGACCTCCACTATCGTTACCCGAATGTTGTCACCAATCACAATCGTTTCGTCACTCTGACGAGATAGTACCAGCATAGCAATCCTCCTTCGCTGCTGAAAATCGACCCCTGACAGACAGGAATTCAACGGATTTCCAGAGCGTGTCACAGGTGCACAGATCGGCAGGAAACGCAGGCACGCAATACAAGGTCCAGCCCGCACAGCCGGAACAGACATCCCACCAATGTCAATCAAAATCCCTCACAGCACACCAAAAATCTGCACCACTCGATCGCTCAATCGATACATCCGGACCAGTTCCGCCTTTCCCCGAAATTCCCGGGCTTTCTACCAGTCCCGCTGAAGATCCAGCCGCTTATTGCCTCTTCTGACCACCGCGGCTTCGACCACCGCCACCACCGCCACGACCGCCGCCACGCGCTCCGCGACCGCCACGGCGAGCAAACCCGGGCACGTCCGCCGACTCCTCCTCAGGTACCGGCTGCCCCAGCTTCTTCTTCAATTCGTGAATCCGATCCCGCAACTGCGCCGCACGCTCAAACTCCAGCTGCTCCGCAGCCTGCAGCATCTCGCCCTCCAGCTCTCGCAGATACTCCTGCGTCACAAACTGTGACTCACTCGAAGTTCCCGCCGCCGAACGCTCCACCTGACGGGCTTCAATTTCCTCCTCAATCCCCCGCCGAATCGCCTTACGGATCGTTTCAGGAGTAATCCCGTGACGCTCGTTGTACTCCAGCTGCAATGCACGACGACGATTCGTCTCGTCAATCGCTCGCTGCATACTTTCCGTCACTGTATCTGCATACAGAATCACCCTCGCATTCACGTTTCGCGCCGAACGACCGATCGTCTGAATCAGACTCGTCTCGCTCCGCAGAAATCCTTCCTTGTCCGCGTCCATAATGGCCACCAGAGAAACCTCCGGCAGATCCAGACCCTCACGCAGCAGATTCACTCCAATCAACGCGTCAAACTTCCCCTCACGCAGTTCCCGCAGGATTTCCACACGCTCAACCGCGTTCAGCTCAGAATGCAGCCACTGACAACGAATCCCCTCCTCCTTCATATACCGCGTCAGATCCTCGGACAGCCGCTTCGTCAATGTCGTGACCAGCACCCGATCTCCCATCCCCGCTCGCTCACGAATCTGATCCAGCAGATGCGGGACCTGACCACGAGCCGGCACAACCTGAATCTCCGGATCCACCAGACCCGTCGGACGAATCACCTGCTCGACCACCTCACCGTCCGTCTGGTCCAGCTCCCAGTTCCCCGGAGTCGCTGAAACAAGCACGCGATACGATGGCTTCCCGTTCCACTCGTCAAACTTCAACGGCCGATTGTCCTTCGCCATCGGCAGACGAAACCCATGGTCCACCAGCGTCGTCTTGCGAGCATGGTCGCCCGCATACATCGCCCGAATCTGCGGAATCGTCACATGCGACTCGTCCACAAACAACAGGAAATCCTCAGGGAAAAAGTCGTACAGCGTGTACGGCGCTTCCCCAGGCTTACGACCCGCAAGCGCCCGACTGTAGTTTTCGATCCCCGGACAGAATCCCGTCTCCTTCATCAGCTCAAGATCGTGCCGAGTCCTGGCAGCAAGACGCTGCGCCTCCAGCAACTTGCCCTCCTGCTGAAACGCCTTCAAACTTGAGTCCAGCTCCTCCCGAATCTCATCCAGCGCCGCATCAATCCGACTCTGAGGCAACACAAAATGCTTCGCCGGATAAATGTAAATCTCTCGCAAAGACTGAGATTCCCGGCCACTCACCGGATCAATCATGCTCAACTTCTCAATCTCGTCCCCCCACAACTCCACCCGATACGCAAACTCCTCATACGCCGGCCAGATCTCAATCACATCACCACGCACACGAAACTTGCCCCGCGCCGGATCAAAGTCATTCCGGTCATACTGAATGTCCACCAGTCGCAGTAACAGATTGTCCCGATCCACCTGCTGCCCCACATGCAGCGGAACCATCATCGCCAGATAATCCTTCGGCGAACCCAAACCGTAAATGCAACTGACCGTCGCCACCACAATCACGTCGTTACGACTGACCAGGGCACTGGTGGCCAGCAGACGCAGACGGTCAATCTCCTGATTGATCGACGCGTCCTTCTCAATATAAATGTCCCGCTGAGGAATATAGGCCTCAGGCTGGTAATAATCGTAATAGCTCACGAAATACGTCACCGCATTGTGCGGGAAAAACTCGCGAAACTCAGAATACAACTGGGCCGCCAGAGTCTTGTTGTGTGACAACACAAGCGTCGGACGCTGCACCCGCTGAATCACGTTCGCCATCGTGAACGTCTTGCCGGAACCGGTTACACCCAGCAACACCTGAGTCCGCCGGTGGTCTCGAACACCCGACACCAACGCCTCAATCGCCTTCGGCTGATCACCCGCCGGAGCAAACTCGCTGTGCAGCTGAAACTGCTGATCCATCTGAAACATCACTTCACCGCCTGCAGTCCGTTCGCCCACTCCACCGCATGACGCAGAACCGCATCAGCTGACAACACCGCCGCCAGATCCCCCGATGGTACCAGACCGTCCTGCTGATCCCGCTGCTTCATCCACACCGCAAACTGCTCGTCCGTCTGTGATACCACATGACCCTCCGTCGGAGTCACACCCCATGCATCCTCCGGCTTCAACTCAGGGTAACGATGAATGTTCACACCACTCGGCCGCAGATAACCAGCCGTTGTCAGCTTCATCGCTGAACGACCATTCTCCATCCGTACCACAGTCTGAACACTCCCCTTCCCGAAACTTCGCTCACCCATCACAATCGCTCGCTCTCGATCCTGCAGCGCCGCTGACAAGACCTCGCTCGCAGAAGCCGATTGCCGGTCAATCAAAATCGCCACCGGCAGATCAGTGGGCACCTCCACACCCGACTTCGCCTCCCACACTCGCTCCTTCACAGCACGACCATTCACCGAAACTATCCGCCCCGACTCCAGAAACATGTCCGCCACCTCGATCGCCGTGTCCATCATCCCACCAGGATTCGCACGCAGATCCACAAGCAGCGCCACCGGCTTCAATTCGGCAACCTGACGCAGAGCCTCCCTGAACTCGCCCGTCGTCACACGACTGAAATGCGACATTCGCACATATGCGATCGGACGAGCCCCGTCCAGCAGCCAATTCCAGCCCGCATCCGTCCGAGACACTCCCGTCACCGTCGGCATCTGGATCTTCTCACGCATCACGTCAAGACGCTGCACCTCCTCCTGACCCGGATGACGAACACCCAATGTCACCGAACGACCGAGCGGTCCGGAAATCAATTTCGAAACTTCGGCTGGACTGAGCATCGAAACCTGAGTCCCATTGACTTCCACCAGCAGATCAGACTGTCGAACACCCGCACGCCAGGCAGGAGAATCCCGCAGCACTGTGACGATTTCCAGACGACCACCCGCAGACTGCACCTGAATCCCTACACCCACAAACTCCTGCTCCAGATACTGCTCAAATCGACCCAATTCGTCCGGAGCAATCCACGTGGAATACGGATCCAGTTCCTTCAGCATCCCCCGAATCGCAGCATCCACCAAACGGCGACGGTCAACCTCGCGGACATACTGAGTATCCACCTGCTCGTACGCCTCAGCCAGCAGTCGCATCAATTCAAAATCCTGCCGCGCTCGCTCAGCCGCCGTCGGCGGATCATCGGCACCCAACAACCTCTGCGGAAATGCCTGCAGCAACACAGCCGCCACCAGCACAGTCTTCAATGCCCACCGCATCTGCTTGCTCCGCAGGACCTCAATTCGATTCAGTCAAATACACCCCGCCGCAAACAAACGCGACAGTCCACAGCAGTCTATAGACCACCTCCAAACACGGAAAGCCGCGCACCACACCCGAAATCCACAGGAACACGGATTTCCCGCAAGTCCGCAGCAATACACGGCTTCCCGCTGACGCCCCTCGGACGACCAGTGAACTGCCCACGGAATAGAAAATTCCATGTCGCCAATTAAAATCTCTCCCCATGCCGGCCACGAACCGCACCGTTCCTGCGTTTTTTCTGAATGACACTTGTCAATCCGTGTCCTCCTTCCCCATCGCTGAGTTCACCATGCAGCCTCAACTTCCTGACCTGATCGCACAGTGCAATCTGCAATCCCGCGAAACGTCGCTGCTCAGAATCTGCAAGCCAGCCATTCGGCTGGTCTCCTGCAAGGACCTCGCTCGTCCCTGTTCACCTGCGGCATCAAAAGTCGGCGGTCGCCCCCTGCTGCCGACGAAGTTCGACTGGCCGGTGCATCAGGGCCGAAAACTCGACTTTCTGCTGCAGATCAACCTTTCCGAAACAGCCGCCGAGGACGTCCATCACCTGTTGCCCGCATCCGGTATGCTGTCCTTCTTTTTTGACCTCAAAAACCTGCCCGGTGGATTTGATCCAGCCGAATTGTCAGGGTCTCGAGTGGTCTTCACACCCGACCTGACAGACAGCGTCACGCTGGATGTTCCAGATCCGGAATCTGCCGTCCCAGAGCACAGCCTTGCACCTGCGACAATTGAGACTCTGCCACTCGACGACCGCGCAGCCAGGAATCTGTTTGAATCCGAAGGTTTCACCGCTGACGAATGTGCAGCCTTCGAAGATCTGTACTTTGGGCTGATGTCTGGTCAGGCAGACAACCGCAAAGCCGGGCATCAGTTGCTGGGACATCCGGTCTTTTATGGCGCAGATCTCCAACTTCAGGCACAACTCGTAACCAATGGCCTCTATTGCGGAGATTCCACAGGATACGATGACCCACGCCGATCATCGCTTGAAAGTGGTGCGGACGACTGGCTGTTGCTGCTGCAGGTCGAAGCCGACCCGGACGCTGGATTTGAATGGGGCGACTGCGGAACACTGTACTTCCTGATCCAACGCGAAGATCTGCTGAATCGGCGTTTTGACAGAGCCTGGGCGGGCTGGACCTGCTTCTAAGACGCGTCTCCCATTCCGGTTGCCATCGCTCTGACTGCGGCCCCCGCAGTCAGAGCGCATGTCAGCATCCGTAGTTTCCGCCTCAGGTTCACTGAAGGCTGGTGGGATCACCACAAGCTCAGCAAGCACATTGGCGTGGCGTCCACCCTGTCGCGCCCACTTTCAGTGCCGCCAGATCAGTCGCAGAAATCCTGCGGGGCTCGTTCGTTTCACGGGTCCTATACGTCCTATGGGTCTCATGGGTCCTATGGGTGGTGTCTGCTGTCGCAGAACAATGACTGCCCCCCAGCGCCCTGAAAATTCCCCCGCCGTGGCTTACGCGGCGGCCAGCACTGGGGCTGCAGCCGCCACTTCCATCGCCAGCACCTCGGCTGCCATCGCCTCGTAGTCCACGGCGCCAGCAGATCCCGGAGCATAATCCAGCACAGACTGGCCAAATCCAGGGGCCTCAGCCAGCTTGATGTTCCGACGAATCTTCGTACTGAAGATCCGCGCCTTTGACCACGGAGATTCTGCGTCACTGCTTCGCAAAAATAACTTCAAATCCTCCACCACGTCCGCAGCCAGTCGCGTGCCCGATTCATACAGACACAGCATGATCCCCGTCACCCGCAGGTCACGATTCAGACGACGCGTCACGAGTGCAGTGGTTTCAAACAACTTCGACAGGCCCTGCAATGCAAAAAAGTGCGGCTGCAGAGGAATAAAGACCTCGTTCACTGCCGTCAGAGCATTCACCGTCAGAACTCCCAGCGACGGCGGACAGTCAATCACCACATAATCAAATCGCTGCTGCTCCTTCCAGTGCCGCAGAGCATTCCGCAGCAGAAATTCACGACCAGCCTGCCCCGCCAGTTCCAGCTCGGTCGCCGCCAGATCGATATTCGCAGGAACCAGTGACAAATTGTCGATCACCAGTTGCCGAGTATCATCGATGGTGCACTGGCCGGTGAACACGTTGTAGGCTGATGGCATCTCCGGCCCAGCCTCAACACCCAGATGCAGCGAAGCATGCGCCTGAGGATCCAGATCGATCAGGCACACACGACGACCGTGACGGGCCAGAGCTGCAGCCAGATTCACACTGGAAGTTGTCTTACCGACACCGCCCTTCTGATTCATCACCGCGATGCTGCGCATGGATTCCCTTCCCTCAACACGCATTCACTCAACTGAACACCGTCACAATCCCTGACCTCAAAAGTCTACCCCGACAGCCTCAATCAGGACCAGATCGATTTTCGGGATTACCACCAGCCAGCAGCACAATGTGGCAAAACGCCAACACAACTTCAGAATTACCACACCACAAACCGCAGGGACACACCACACGCGGGGACACACAATCGCTGACCGCGACCAACAGCGCACACGCGTTCATAACTCAACTGCCGCTGTGCCGGCTGGGGAAACCGCGGGGACACACAATCGTCGACATTGAACAACAGCGCACACACGTTCATGCACCAACCGCCGCTGTGCCGGCCGCGCCCACCTAACGCGCTGTGCCCCAGAACCACGTCATACCTTTCAGGCATGGGAAGAAGAATCAGGCATGGGAAGAAGAAAATAAGACCCATAGGTCCCATAGGTCCCATAAGACTCATAAGTCCTATAAGTCCCATAAGTCCCATAGGTCCCATCAGACCCGTTAATCCCCTGAACCCCGGGGATTGCTCCTCGTGGAACAGCAGAACTGTCGGGGGCCCTGCCCTCAAGGGCAGAACTGGACGATCAGGTATCGCAGTTTGAAAACAGGATTTGACAGTGACAGATTCCAGCAGAGTTTCGCAGGACGCCGAGTGGCTATAGACTGCACTCCCTCGATTTGCTCCGGTCTTCAGGGAACCCTGCATGCCCATTGCTCAACTCACCGCCTCCACTGGGTTCGTCGACCTGCTGGTGCTTGCCGTCCTGTTGATCGGATCCATCATTGTCGGCCTGCGGGCTGGGCGCGGTGCCAACAGTGCCGACGCGTACCTGCTGGGAGGGCGATCACTGCCATGGTGGGCCATCCTGGGATCAATCGTCGCCACAGAAACCAGTACGGCCACTGTCCTCAGTGTCCCCGGTGCAGCCTTCGGAGACACTGGTCTGAAATGGTTACAGATCCCGCTGGGTTACCTTGCCGGTCGCATCATTGTCGCGATGGTGTTCCTGCCACGATATTTCGAGGGCAATCTGTACACTGCCTACGAGGTGCTCGAAAAACGCTTTGGCCCCCTGACTCGTCGCGTCTCTTCGATGCTGTTCCTTGTCACACGCAGCCTTGGTGATGGCCTCCGCCTGTATCTCGCCGGACTGGTGCTTGAAACTCTGCTGGGCTGGCCCCTTGCATTGAGCATTCTGTTGATGAGTGTGGTCACAGTGATCTACACAGTCGTTGGTGGCCTGCGGTCTGTGGTCTGGAATGACTGCATCCAGTTTGTGATTTACGTCTGTGGCGGTGTGGCGACCGTATTTGTCATTGCCGGTCAGATTGACGGGGGCTGGCCATATCTGCTGCGGTGGGCTGCAGATTCGGGAAAACTACAACCGTTTCGATTCCAGTTTTCCCTGAGCGACCCGTTCAACTTCTGGGCCGGTCTGTTCGGCGGTGCGGTGCTCACGATCGGTACTCACGGCACTGACCACATGATGGTCCAGCGTTACCTCAGTGCTCCCAGCCTTCGCGACGCAGCGCGAGCGGTTATTTCCAGTGGCGTTGTCGTCATGCTGCAGTTTCTGTTGTTTCTGTTCATTGGAATTGAGCTGGCATGCTTTTATTCGCAGCATAACCGCCTCGCTCCAGGCACTGGTGATCGCATTTTTGTGGGTTTCATTGTGGAACATTTTCCACGGAACGTGGGACTGGTGGGCGTCATGCTGGCGGCCGTGCTGTCGGCCGCCATGTCGACTCTTTCCAGCTCTCTCAATGCCTCGGCATCTGCTGTACTGAATGACTTCTGGATCCCGTTATCAGGAAGTCCTCTTCCGGAATCCCGCCAGGTCCTGTTGTCACGCTGGTTGACGCTGGCGTTTGGAATTCTGCAGGCCGTCATCGGTATTCAGGCAGCGAAGCTGGATCGATCGGTCGTGGATAACGCCCTGACGATCGCCGGATTTTCGGCCGGCCTGCTGCTGGGCGTATTCGCACTGGGGATTCTCTCGCGAAGAGCAGGGCAGGGTGCCGCCCTGACGGGTGCAGCATGCGGGCTGCTGACCCTGTCGATCGTCCAGTTCCGACCATTTCCTGACCAGCCTGCAGTCGCGTGGCCGTGGCTGGCTTTGATTGGATCGACGACGACATTCGCCATCGGGCAGACGGTGGCCCTCGTTTCACCCCGCCCATCCAGCACTGCAAAGACCTGAGAATCCACTCTGCTCGGAAAGCTTGCATGGCCGCACACGTACAGTTTGGACTGGAGGTTCTGGCACGTAATCCTCGACTACTGCCTTCTCAGGGTCGTCTCGGGTTGCTGCTGAATCAGGCCTCGGTCGATCATCAACTACGACTTGCCTGCGATGTCCTCGCCGAGACATTTCCAGGTCAGCTGCAACGCCTGTTCTCTCCCCAGCACGGTTTCTGGAGCGAACAGCAGGCGAACATGATTGAATCTCAGGACGCCTGCTATGAACCACTGCAGCTGCCCGTCTGCAGTCTGTATTCACACACTCGGCGGCCCACTCAACAGCAACTACAGGATCTTGATCTGCTGCTGATCGATCTGCAGGATGTGGGAACTCGAGTTTACACCTTTGCCTGGACCATGCTGGAATGTCTGCGTGGCTGTGCCGAGGCCGGAATACCCGTCTGTATCCTTGATCGCCCGAATCCATTGGGCGGGCTGGTGGTGGAAGGCCCGCTGATTGTCCCGGGGTTTCAGTCGTTTGTGGGCAATGCCTCCATTCCCATGCGACACGGCCTGACGATGGCCGAACTGGCCCTGCTGCTCAACCATGAACTGCAGGTGGGTGCTGATGTCCGAGTGATCCCGATGAGTGGCTGGCAGCGCACGGATCTCTGGCCAGCCCTGCAGCGTGAATGGGTGCCACCGTCCCCGAACGTTCCGCGCTGGGAAACATGTTTCGTCTATCCAGGTCAGGTGCTGCTGGAAGGACTCAGCCTTTCCGAGGGTCGCGGCACGACTCGCCCATTCGAAATCTGCGGCGCTCCTGGGATCGAGCCTGAGCGACTGCTTGCTCAGCTGAATCAAGGGTCGCAGCCGGGGCTGATCTGTCGCGCGCTGCGATTTCGCCCAACCTTTGACAAATTCGCCGGGCAGGTCTGTGGCGGGGTGGCTGTGCACGTACGACAGCCTGAACTGGTGCGATCATTTCACTGGACTCTGTGCCTGTTACGGGCAGTACACAGCATCTGGCCTGAACGAATGCAGCTGCTGGCCCCACCCTACGAATATGAATACCGGCTTGCACCACTGGACATTCTGTATGGTTCCGCGGACCTGCGGCACGCCCTGACGGACCAGTCGCCGTTCGATGAGACGCAGCTGCAGCAGCTGTCGGCGGTCGATGAATTGGCCTGGTTTAAGCGCGTCTCGAAGTTCCTGTTGTACGAATAAATCGCCAGCCCACGCCCCGCATGCTGACATCGGCAGACCACCCCCTGTGGCGTGCCGATCATGACTCAGGCATGAAAAACAGGATCAAGAATTCGGCCGTTTGCAAGAAAAATCACGGCCAGTTTTCTGATTCCGGAACCCCAAAACGCGTGATTCTTCCCGATCTTTGGAACAAATACGGGACTTTGGTGTGGCTGACTGTGCGGATAGCGCGGGCATCTTGTGATTTGCGGGGGTTGCCTCTAAAACACCACGATTCCCCATCAACCGCAGCAGTTTACGCCTGCGGTCGGGCCGACAGTTCGGCAGGATACCAATCCTGCTGTCTGCATACCCGCTGACCGGGATTCCTCTTTTCGTGCAAAGTCTTGAAACGTGCATCGAGTATTGATTACCGACAGTCTGTCAAAGGCCGGCCTGAAAGTTCTGGAACAGACTCCAGGCATCGAAGTTGTCATTCGCAGCGGTTTAACTCCGCAGCAGGTCCGTGAAGAGCTGAAATCGGTGGATGCAATCATCATCCGCAGCGGTACAACACTGACAGCAGAAATCCTTGAGGGACAGGACCGGCTGAAATGCATCGCTCGCGCCGGCGTCGGCGTTGACAATATCAATCTTGAAGCAGCCACTCGCGCCGGTGTGCTGGTCATGAACACCCCCAGTGGCAACACGATCAGCACTGCCGAACACACGTTTGCCATGATGCTGGCTTTGTCCCGCAATATCGGTCCAGCACACGCCAGCATGAAGGCCGGCAAATGGGATCGCAAATCATTTCAGGGCACGCAGCTGGCTGGCAAAACGCTGGCAGTGCTGGGACTGGGACGAATCGGACTCAGTGTTGCCGCCCGCGCCCGTGCGTTCGAGATGAACGTGCTCGGCTATGATCCCCTGATTTCTGAAGAGAAGTGCAAGGAACTGGGAATTCAGCTGTTCCGCGATGTCGATGAAATTGTCACTCGCTGCGACTACCTCACGGTCCATACCCCGCTGACCGATGAAACCCGCGGGATCATCAATGCGGATCGACTGGCAAAGATGAAAAAGGGCGTGCGCATCATCAACTGTGCTCGCGGTGGCATCATCGACGAACAGGATCTGGCAACCGCCATTGAGTCGGGCCATGTGGCTGGTGCTGCTTTGGACGTCTTCGTGGACGAGCCGCCGACCGATCGTCGACTTGTGGATCTGCCCAAAGTTCTTGCCACCCCACACCTCGGTGCTTCCACGGATGAAGCTCAGGAAATGGTCTCCATCGAAGCAGCCGAACTGGTGGTCGCCTACCTGCAGCGCAACGAAATCCGTTGCGCGGTCAATATGGCACCCGTCTCGGCTCAGGAAATGGCAGAGCTGCAGCACTACCTGAATCTGTCTTACCGACTGGGACTGTTGTCAGCCCAGATGATTCGAGGACAGGGGCTGAAAAGTGCCGAAGTCGTTTACCGTGGCGATGCGGCCTCACGAAAAACTCGACTGCTGACTAACGCCTTCACTGTCGGTCTCCTCGAAAGTGCTCTGGACGAATCAGTCAATGTGATCAACGCCACGTCCGTTGCGCAGGCTCGGGGAATTCATATTCGCGAATCAGCCACAGGCGACTGCGAGAACTTTGCCAGCATGGTCTCCGTCATTGTGGAAACGGGGCAGGGCCGTTTTGAAGCCTCAGGAACAATTTTTGGCAACCAGTTCATGCGTCTGGTGCGACTGAATGAGTTCCAGTTCGAGGCGTATCTGGACGGCCTGCTGCTGATCTACCGACATCGCGACGTCCCCGGAGTCATTGGCTTCATCGGAACTCACCTCGGTGAAGACAACGTGAATATTGCCCAGATGGCACTGGGTCGTCGCTCGCAGGCCCCAGGAGGTCCCGCTGCGGCCATTCTGAATCTTGACAGTGCCCCGTCGGCAGCCGCACTGAATAAGATTCGGGAATATCAGGAGGGCACGACAGTGGATGTTGTTCGACTTCCCCCGGCCAACGCCAGTCTGCCGTGGCTGACCGCAAGGTGAGTATGGCACCAGCGGCCTGTCTGCTTCGTTGCCAGCACGCATGAACCTGCCAACACACGTTGGCAGGTGGCAACCGACAGACACTCTGACTGTCCAGAGAATCGCGGTCTAATCAGGGGCTGAATCCGTGCCCCGAGCGAAGGCTGAGGGTGCGGTTGTTTCCCCTGCACCCGCTGTGATCAGGGAACCGTATGGCTGTCATCCCCTTTGAGTGGTGCAGGCAGACTGCCACGGGAAGAGCCTTGCTGCAGCCATTTTCCCGCAATCGAACGGTCCGCCGATGTTGTGGCAGCGACGACTGCGGCAGGTTCTGCTATCGTAGTATGACCTAACGACCGACATTGCTGGATCAGGCTGACACGAACACTCCACATGCTCGCTTTCCCCGAAAAAGGCAACCCGACGCAACTCATCCAGACAATGACCACTCAACTCTCACTCTCTCTCGCACCACCGCTCTCCCAAAAACACAACCAACAACCAACAACCAACTGACCACTGACCACTGATAGCATCCATGCCCTTATCGATTGATGTCCGCAACGTAACTCGCACTTACGATGACCTGCAGGCCGTCGCAGATGTCAGTTTTTCGTTGCCTGCCGGACGTACACTGGGGTTGATCGGGCCGAATGGCGCTGGCAAAACCACACTCCTGCGAATGATCTGCACACTGGTGCAGCCGGACTGTGGCGACGTGCTGGTCGAGGGATTTTCGGTCCGCAATCAGCCTCGTGAGGTACGTCGACGTCTGGGGTTCATGCCGGCCGAATTCGGATCACCGCGAGGCGTTTCCATCGCCGAGTATCTTGAGTATTTTGCCTGTCTGAGTGGCCTGTCTGCAGCAGAACGTACCATTCGGGTTCGTGACGTTTGCGAGTTGACGGAGTTACGTGGTCGCGAATCTGTCGTGGTAAACGGCCTGTCGACAGGCAACCGTCAGCGGTTACTACTGGCGAAGACGCTGCTGCATGATCCAGCGGTACTGGTGCTTGATGAACCGGCCAGCGGGCTGGATCCGCGAGCCCGCAATGAGCTGCGGTCCATCATACGGACTCTGGCATCGCTCGGAAAATCGGTTTTGATCAGTTCGCACATTCTTCCGGACATCGAAGACATCAGCGATCAGATAGCCATTATGGAAGCCGGTCGACTGGTGCTGCATGGAGATCTCAGCAACCTGCAGCAGGCTCACATTGGCCAACGTCGTATTGCTCGGATCAAAGTCGCTGAAACGGACCAGGAACGTGCTCGTGAACTGCTGCTGACATTGCCTTTTGTGGTGGGCTGCAATCTGGTCGATCGGGGACTGACAGTCGTGTATGAGGCGGAGGACAGCAGTCCCCTGCTGACCGTGCTGCTGCAGCACAGGATCCGAGTCAGTTACTTTTCGGAGAACGACGTTGATCTGGAACAGATTTTCATGAACACGACAGCGGGGAAAGTGACATGAGGGTCCTGCCGAGGCCACTGGAATTCATTCGCTCCAGTCCGACATGGATTCGTGATCGGTCTGGTCTGCTTTCCGGACAGATGATCGGGTTTACTGCTCTGATTCTGAATGCCGGCATGCTGGCAATGATCGCTGTGCTGTTCGATAGTCCCACCAGCTTTCGGCGACTCCTGCAGACACTCGACTTCGGTAGTCTGCTGGGGCTTCTGCTGTGTGGTGGTGCCATGGCGGCTGTCACATTGCTTGTCCCACTTCGGCAGACGGGGCTGTTTCTGGCTCCACGAATCGGACGTTATTTTGACCAGATTGTTCTCAGCGGCATCTCGCCACTGCGTTACATGGCGGGCACGATTGCCGCCCAGAATCTTTTTTTTGCTCTGATGCTGTTTCTGATGCTGCCATGGATCGTGCTGGTAGTCGCCATCGGCGGGATGCACTTTGAGACGTTTCTGGGAAATCTCGTCGTGATCTGGCTGTTCAGTGTGCTGCTGGCAGTTTCCACGGCGGCAATCTCACTGTACGTCACCGAACCTCTGGCTCTGGCGGTGGTGCTGATCACAGCGCTGGTATTGTCACTCATCAGTTTCCTGCCCATCTCGATTCAGCCGGGCCTGTTGACTCCAGTGCCATTGTTGCTTGCCAGTGTTCCTCAACTGATGATCCTCGGCCCCATGACAGCAGCCATGGCTGGGTATGGCGCGATTTTTTACATGAGCGTGTTGATGATGTCCGCCTGCATTTTCGTGGGACTGATTCAACTGCATTTCGGCCCGCTGTACGGCCTGATTCGTGATAACTCAGCATTCGGAGAAGTCGTGCACTCGGGCGATACAAGACAGCGTCGCCGATTCAGCTTTCGCCTGCATATTCAGCGTCCGTCAGAGATCGCGTTTTTCTATCAGAATCGCAGCCTGCTGCTGACTCGCTGGGAAGGCCTGATCCGCTGGGGAGGCGGTCTGCTGTTACTGGGCAGCTTTGTCGCCGCGGGTTGTCTGCTGCTGGCTTTTGCCGGCACATCACTATTCGGTTCAATGACACCAGCCGTTGCGGGCAACGCAGCGTATGTCTCTGAGATGGTACAGATGCTGTATGTCGCCGGGCAACTTGGGACTGCCGTGACAGCTGTTCTGGCGATCCTGCTGTTCTCGCGAAATCGAAGTACGGACAGCATGCCTGTTCGCGTTATACCCGGGATTCTTCTGCGCGCCGGAACACTGGACTGGCTGGCATTTCTTATGAGCGTCGTGGGTACAGCCATTGTCGTGTCGCAGATCCTGTACAGCTTTGCCCCACGGGCTGAGCAGCTGCTGCAGGTGGCGGCAAACGCCTCGACGGACTACCTGTCTCAATTCAGTCAGGTCAATGCCACTCGATGGGCCGTGGAAACTCAAATCATCGTCGTTGTTTCAGCCATCACAGTTTATCTGCTGCAACGCAATTTTTGCCTGTATTTCTGGTCTCGTCTGATGGCCGCCGGCCTGACTGGATTCCTGTGGTTCTTTGGTCTGGTCGTGCTCCCGATGATCCTTGGGCTCATGCTGAATGAGCGAGCATTTCGCATTGAATTGCTTGATAAAAATGCGGCTCTTGGAATGCCACTGGCATTGCTGTCCCCGCTGTTCGCTTCAATTGCACGTATGGGCGAAGCGCCGGGGAGGCTGCCGTGGGACGTTCCACTGACCGGCTTTTATGTTCTGAATGCTGTTCTCTGGCTGACTCTGGGTATGACGCTGTTGATCAGAACGCGTCGGTTCCGAAGGGTGGATGACGCATGGCGTGCAGGCAGGAGAAACGTCTGATGCTGCGAATCCTGCAAATGCTGCGACTAATGCTGATCCTGCTGCTGCCACTCCCCGTCAGTTCAGCGCAGGTACTGCCCCTATCCAGTGGAACTGATTATCCTGGACTGGATATCCAGGCGGAATATGGCTGGGATGGTTTCGTCGACTACCAGACTCCGACGGCAATTTCCTTTCTGATCTCCAACAACAGCTCAGAAGTCCTTGAGGGCAATCTGGTACTGCGTGAACCCAACGGGTTTCGCAGCCTCGTCCTCGACCGCATCACTGTCGCTCCAGGAAGTAAGCGGCAGTTTGGATCGGTCCTGCAGTTGCAGGGCTGGGATCAGTGTGAAGCTGCGTGGGAAGGACCACAGGGTATTCTCTGGCAACGTCCGCTGACAGTCTTTGGGCTTCGCCAGTACGCGTCCGGAAAGGCAGCACTGCTGTACGTGGAAGACGGTGGACGATCCCTGAAGTTTCCCGGAGTTGCCACGGCCTCCGGCGGCACACTCCCGGGTGACTACGTGCCCGCCAATGGCATCGGCTCACAGGTCATCCCCATTTCCATCGCCCCGTGGCAGATGCCCGTCCATCCCGGGCCTCTGACCGCACTTCGCGCCGTCCTGCTGGCGAAGAATCTTCGCCCGGAATCTCTGAATGACACCCAATGGGATGCGCTGGGCCGCTGGGTCTGCATGGGTGGCCTTGTCTTCATCTCCCAGCAGAACGACAAGTTAATCAATCGGCTGCTGGAAGCGTGCCCTCTGCGCTCACATGGTCCGCCTGACGAGTCAGCTTCGGTGGACCTCGGATCCGGAAGCCTGTATCGACTGCCACCAACAACCGAGGGGGCAGCCGACGAGCAACAGCAACTCAAAATTGCCGAAATCGTCTCCCTGCAACCGCCCCGCATTCTGCCCGGATTGTTTCGGAACCTTGAACAAACGGAATGGTCCACACCCAGCTCAGAGCAGACACTTGTCAGAGTCATGGCGGTACTGTTGATCTATGCCGTCACCTCGACACTGACCCTGTTGATGTTTCGCAGTAATCGCCGCAGGATCCTGATCTGGACCTGCAGCGTCGTTCTGCTGGGGTGCCTTGGTGCGGCCGTCGCCGGGATTTCCGTGCGCATGAGCCGCGGTGACATGAACTGGAGCATTATTACTGAGCCGGCTGCCGGAGG
Source organism: uncultured Planctomycetaceae bacterium (assembly GCA_903858815.1). Taxonomy (GTDB): domain Bacteria; phylum Planctomycetota; class Planctomycetia; order Planctomycetales; family Planctomycetaceae; genus SXXK01. The sequence continues at coordinate 24,098 of CAIOKE010000311.1, forward strand.
AATTGTGCAGCATGGCATGATTCGGCTGAATTCAGCAGGTGGCAGCAGCTTTCGAGTTGCGGTACGGGGGCACAATCCGGATGTTCAGATCAATTACCGGGAGCCTGACCGTCGAGGATCATGGTACTATTACAACGGCCGATCAGAACAGACTGAAAGCTGGCCAGCCTTCAGCCTCAGTTCGGATCTCTCCCTGAAAACGCCGGAAACATACGAGATTCTGGTACCCATTTCCCCATGGGGAGAGCGGCATCTGCGAGCCATCGATGTTCAACCGCAGGACACAACTCCTGTGATTCAGCTGAGTTACCAGCCCGACGCAGATGGCAATCCACTGAACGGCAGATGGAATGCGCGGATCGAAGGGCAGGCCGGATTGCGACCGGAAAACCTGAGTCTGAAACTTCGTATCCTGCACACCACAACGCAGGAGCAGCAGACGTTACAACAACTTCAGGAAACCAGTCGTGCTTTGCTCCCTCACCACAGTTCCGGCGACGACTCATGGGTTGCAGAATTTGTCAGCGCTCCGTTGTCCTGGCAGCCTCAACCCTACGATTTTTGGCGCGACTCTGAATCCGGCCCGGATCTCGCTCCGGGTATGGCTCAGATCTGGCTGGAGGGTACATTACCTGTGGAGTCGCTGCTGCAGATCGACGAGACTCGTACCGAGTTCCGCGCGGCAGATGAACCAAGTCACCAGTTTTTATACCAGCTGCCACAATCCGCGATCCCTGCTGAGTGGCTGCAGTTGCTGCGAACCGCTCGCTGATTCACCCTTCCCGATCCTGGCCGCGGGCTGGATTCTTCCATGCCCACGTATCATCCTCTCGCAGCCGCAGGTAACTCTGATAACGAATCGCGGGAATTAAGCCTTCGCCCACCGCTGCTTTCACCCCACAATGCTCTTCATGCATATGAGAACAATCGGGGAATCGGCACCACGGAATGAATGGGCGAAATTCCACGTAATAGCCATCAACCTCTTCCAGTGCCAGATCCCAGAGTTCAAATTGCCTGATGCCGGGAGTATCACACACCCAGCCACCAGCCGTCAGCGGGACAAGCCTTGCTCGGCGAGTCGTATGTGTCCCTTTGTGACTCCAGTCACTGACGTCCGACGTCGCCAGTCCAAGGGCAGGGTCGACAGCGTTCAACAATGACGACTTTCCCACACCACTTTGACCACTGACAGCCGTCTGCCTGCCGGCCAGCAGGGACTGCAGCTGAGCAATTCCCTCACCGGTACGAATACTGGCCAGTACAACCGCATAACCGGCCCGTCCGTACGCTCGCACATGAGGCAGCAGCGTACGAGTATCCACGAGGTCGCTTTTGCTGATGCAGATAATCGGCATGATGCCGCGTTCCTCAGCACACACAAGATAACGATCGACCAGCTGCGGCCGGAACTCGGGATCAGCTGCGGCATTGACTATCAGCACCTGATCAATGTTGGCCACGAGGATGTGTTCGCGACCATGACTGCCACGGGATAACACTCCATAACGCGGTTCAACCCGCTCGATCACTCCCTGGTCAGCATCCCCCTCCTGCCGGAACAGTACGCGATCACCCGTGACCACGACATTTCGGGCATCGCGAGCCAGTGACCGAAGAATCCCCCGCACCGAACACGAATACTCACGCCCAGTCTCATCGCACCGCACCAGAATATGCAGACCGATGAAGCTGACAACTCGTCCGCGCTGACACGTCGCCTCGTCCACCACTCGCAGCAGCTGATCACCTTCAGCCCGTACACCTACCATGGTGCGTCGCCGAAACAGATCGCCCCGTGCCGTGACACGTTCCTGACGCGATATATCCTCCGCTGCTTCCTGATCACTGAGCAGTTCATGGGTCAGATTCTGCTGACGTGCTCGCGATTGTTTATTGCGACGCAGGTCAACACGAACCTTGTCCCCGTAGTTCTTCGGACGATGATGCTTGCGTCCCTTGTCCGCCATGCCCCACGCCTCTCGCAGTCAGATCTTACAGCCTACAGAATCGCAGCGCCCTTGACCTGAATGCCCTTCAGCTGCATCTTCAACTCTTCCACGTTGGGCGAAATCTCAAACGCAGCCTCTCGACTGATGATTTCACGCATGACGAAGTCATACAGACTGTCATTGAACAGCTGCATGCCCTCTGTCTTGCCAATGCGGATCGCCGCCCACAACTTCTCATCCTGCTCTTCCATCACCAGTTTGCGCACCGTCGGATTGAAACTCATGATTTCCACAATCGGTACTCGCGGCGGCACATCAACGATCGTCTTCAGCAGCTTTTGTCCCACAATACATTTCATATTCATCGCCATACTGGCGCGAATTGCCTTGTGCATATCGAAGGGAAACAGGTCCAGAATACGCGAGATCGTACCGGGGGCACCCGGAGCGTGAATGGTTCCGAAAACAAGGTGCCCTGTTTCAGCCGCGTGAATCGCCGTCTCAAACGTTTCGCGGTCTCGCATCTCACCCACCAGCATGATATCGGGATCCTCTCGCACCGCATGCTTCATCGCGATATGAAAGTCAACCACGTCCTGTCCGATTTCACGCTGATTGATCAGACATTTATCTGACGTGTAGATAAACTCAATCGGGTCCTCAATCGTCAGAATGTGCTTGTTCATATTGCGATTGATCCAGTCCAGCATGGATGCAATCGTCGTACTTTTTCCGGAACCCGTCACACCCGCCAGCAGTACCATCCCCTGGTCATATTTGCAGTGTTCCACCATGCAGGCAGGCAGGAACAGTTTTTCAAATGGCGGGATCGATCGTTCGATCTTTCGAGCCACCATACCGACTTTGCCCAGCTGAGTCAGCAGGTTGACACGAAAACGCCACGGATCGTTGTCCGCTGACACCACCTTGGAAAAGTCGGCCCCGCCGTTCTTATGAAAAATGTCCAGGTTACGCTGGTCCATCATCGGAAAGGTCAGCTCAATCATCTGACTTTCACTGATCGGCCCCATCTCAAGCTCACGCAGACCACCGCGGATTCGGAAGATCGGAGGCCGACCAACCTGCAGATGGATGTCCGAACATTTGTGCTTAATCGCCAGTCGAAAGATCTTGTCAATCTCCAGCTCAGCGCGAGGATCAAACGTTGATTTTTTCCAGTCAGAAATCAGCACCATCGATGTTAGCCCCGAAATCACGCCTGCTTGTGGAATCTACGGCACCGCACACGTCGGCAAGCCCCACAGTGTTATACCAGGTTCGGCAGCTTCCTGCAGCTTCCCAGCCCGGGAAATTCACAGCCCCAGCCCAGCCACAGACCTTTCATCGGTCAGTTGACACCCGCAAAAACGGCTCACCAACCTGATTTCTTCTGCCAATACCATATCCAGCAACCTGAATTCCCATCGAATCCATGGGTTTCGGCAGAATATCACCCACAAGATCACCGGCAGCCTCAACCACCGCCAATCGGCAGCGAAATCGAAAATCGAGTCCCCCGCCCCAGCTCGCTCTCACACAGAATCTGCCCTCGATGAGCCTCCACAATACGCCGGACCGTGGGCAAGCCAAGCCCACTGCCACCCGAACGCGTCGAAAAAAAGGCCTGAAACATGCGGCTGCGAGTCTTCTCGTCCATCCCCCGACCCGTGTCAATCACCTCCAGCAACACACTGCCCGCTTTCACCCGAGTCAACAGCTCAATCGCTCCACCCCCAGGCATGGCCTCCAGCGCATTCCTGCACAGATTCGCCAGCGCCAGCCGCATCAATGCCTGATCCAGCAGGACCGGCGGCAGATCACTGTCCAGATGCGTCCGCAACTCCACATCCGCAGCAGCCGCCTGAGGCTCCAGAAACTCTACATACTCAGCCACAACCTCATTCAACTGCCCCTCTTCCAGATGCAGCTCACCCGCTCGCGCGAACTGCAGGAAGGCATTCAGAATCTCCTCCAGATTCCGACACTCCCCACGTAAACTGCCGATCCGCCGCAACATTCGACGCGCACGCGGTGAATCGTCCTCACCAAGATCCTCCGCCAGCAACTCCAGATTCATCCCGATCGTCGAAAGCGGATTGCGGATCTCATGCGCTAACCCCCCAGCCAGCGTCGCCAGCTCAGTGTTCTGCGCCCGCAACAGCTCACGCTCACGGGATTCATCCATCTCCAGCACTCCTGATCGCTGCACCGGATTTCAGGTCCGACCGATAAAAAAAGAGCCCGACAGAATGTCTCTGCCGGGCTCCCGAAAATCCATCAGCTATCACTCGTCATCACTGCCGGCATCAGCCTTCTTGCCCAGCAGTACAGCCTTACGCGACAACCGCACACGATTCTGATCGTCAACGGAAATCACCTTCACTTCAATCACGTCACCCACCTTCACGACTTCAGACGGATGCTTCACAAAGCCGTCCGACAGTTCACTGACATGGCACATGCCGTCCTTGCCCGGAGCAATCTCGATGAAGGCACCGAAATCCTTGATTGAAGTCACTTTGCCCGTGTACACCCGACCCGGCTGAATCTCTTCACAAAGAGCTTCAACTCGAGCCAATGCAGCATCGGCCGACTGCGAATTGGCGGCAGAAATCGTCACCGTGCCGTCTTCCGCAATGTCAATCAACGCCCCGGACTCTTCCTGAATCGCACGAATCGTCTTGCCACCAGGGCCAATCAACAGACCAATCTTCTCGGGATTGATCGATGTCTGCACCAGCTTTGGAGCCGTTGCTGAGACGTCGTTACGCGGACGACGAATCGTCGTCAGCATCTGCCGCAGCAGTTCCTTGCGAGCCTTCAGAGCCTGCTCCAGAGTGTCACGGATGATGGCTTCACTGATGCCCGCGATCTTCAGGTCCAGCTGAATGCCAGTCACTCCGCGACCAGTTCCAGCCACCTTGAAGTCCATGTCACCAAAGTGATCCTCGTCACCCATGATGTCAGTCAGCAAAGTGTACTTGTCACCTTCACTCACCAGACCAATGCTGATGCCCGCCACCGGCTGCACAATCGGCACACCAGCGTCCATCAGCGACAGCGTGGCACTGCAGACAGATGCCATGGAACTGCTGCCGTTGGACTCCAGAATGTCTGAAATCACGCGAATCGTGTACGGGAACTTCTCAGAGACCGGGATGACCGGAGCAACCGAACGCTCGGCCAGACAGCCATGCCCGATCTCTCGACGACCCGGTCCTCGCACCGGCTTGCACTCACCCACCGAGAACGGAGGGAAGTAGTAGTGCAGCATAAAACGAGACGCCTCTTCGCCAAACAGACCATCAGATTTCTGCTGATCCCGAGTGGTGCCGAGAGTCACCGTGGCCAGTGACTGAGTCTCACCACGAGTGAACAGCGCTGAACCATGCACTCGCGGAAGTGTACCAACCGCCGTGCTGATCGCTCGCAGATCCGTTGTTGCTCGACCATCAATTCGACGCCCAGCCAGAATCTGATCACGCACCACACGCTCCTCCAGATCATGGAAAGCGCTGGCAAACTGAGCCTTCGTCAGGCCTTCAGCAGTCGTGTCAGTCTCATTGGGGAAGTACTTTTCAACCAGCGATTTCTTCAGTGCTTTGACTCGCTCTGCACGCTCCTGCTTCTTCGGAGCCGTCTTGGCTTCCGTCAACGCTGCATATGCGTCAGCCTTCAATGTCGCATAGAACGGGTTCTCAGCCGGTTCGGTGATCACAGGCAACTCAATGCCCGCCTCTGCCACCAGCTTCAACTGCAGCTGACACAGGGACTGAATGTGACGATGAGCAAACATGATCGCATCGCCCATCTCCTTCTCTGGAATCTGCTGACCAAATCCCTCAATCATCAGGACCGCATCACGAGACCCGGCAACGACCAGATCCAGCTTGCTCGTCTTCATCTGCTCGACCGTTGGCATCAAAACCAGCGTCTCGCCTTCCATGCCCACCCGCACCGCCGCAATCGGTCCACGGAACGGCAGACCCGAAACCATCAGCGCCGCACTGGCCGCCGTAATGCTGAGCACGTCCGGATCGTTCACACCATCACACGACATCACGTTCGACATCACCTGGACTTCATCCACGAAGCCCTTCGGAAACAACGGACGAATCGGTCGGTCCGTCAAACGGCTGGTGAGGATTTCACGAGTCGTCGGACGACCTTCTCGCTTCAAATATCCACCAGCAAACCGGCCCGCTGCCGCCAGACGCTCACGGTAATCCACCGTCAATGGAAAAAAGTCCGTGCCCGGTCGCGATGGACCACTCTGAGATGCACAGAACACACTCGTCTCGCCAAACTGCAACAGCACCGCTCCGGATGCCTGTTTGGCCATCTCACCCGTCGTAATACTGAACTTCTGACCCGCAAATTCCGCTTCAACCGTGACTTTCTTCACAACTCTTCCTCACCCGGACCAGCCGGCATACCGACCAGAACCAAGCCAGGCTCCACTCCCGATTCCCTCTACCACTCCAGCAACTTCACGACATCAGATTCGCATGCGGCCGCTGACAGGCTTCCATCCTGCTACCGCGGTCAAACTTACTGCAATCACTGACAACTCAAAGTCACCGACAGGAAGCGGCAATCCGCTACGAGCCTGCGGCCCCGATCAAAACTGACAAAACCCAAAACAACCAACCTGATACGCATCAGATCTGTTCGTCAAACACCGCTTACAACCATCTACTCCAACTCACAAAACACTACCACCGCTGCTGTCAACTTCCACTGCAGACTACGAACACAACAAACTGCACTGACAGCACAGCCCAGCACAACACAACACTCTACATCGCAACACAACACAGCGCGACACCCGAAACACTCAGGGCGTTACCAGCTTCCGCCAGCAACGCCCCGCAAGTCTTCACTTTCGGATGTTCAGCCGACCAATGATCGACTGATACCTCGCCACATCCTGACGCTTCAGATAATCCAGCAGCTGCCGGCGACGGCTGACCTTACTGAGCAGACCACGACGGCCCGCATAGTCCTTCGGATGAGTCTGCAAGTGCTCGGTCACAGCCTGAATCTCGGCCGTCAACACCGCAATCTGTACTTCCGGAGATCCCGTGTCGCCCGCCTGCAACGCATACTGAGCAATCACGGCCGCCTTGTGCTCTGGACTAATCGACATCGACTTCACTTTCACAAAAAACAACGCCTGTCCGCCGGGTACGAATCCGCCAGCGCTAAGCCAGCAAGCACACGACCTGAAACGGCAAACAAACCTGACAACGCCCCAAATCGCCGCGAAAAAAAAATCCCGCAGCACCCCAGAGCAACATTTTCGGACCGGTCACCTTGCCAGCCCCACCCACACATTATGCCCGGAATCGACCCACGTTTCAATCCAGATCCCTCCCTTCGACCATTCACACTCCCCGCTCAAGTCAAAAGACCGCTGTTTCCCGCCTTTTTTCTCGATTCTCCCAATCCCGAACTTAGTTGTGATGACCATGCACACCAAACAATGCATGCCCACGATCGCCACCAGCCAGCACCCACGCCAATAAATCCAGAATCTCCTCTCGTGTCAACTTGTTCAGTACCCCCCTCGGCATGATGCTGACGTCACTCTGAGTACGCTCGTCAATCTCCGACTTCCGCACCACCACCAATTTGTCCGGTGCCGCTGGGTTGTCCAGAACTTTCAGGACCTCACCTGCATCCTCCACCACCAACCCGGTAATAACCTGTCCGGACTTCAGCACCAGCACGCTGGATTGATACTTCGGCTCAATTTTCTTCGACGGATTCAGAATGTGGTCCAGCACATCAACCCGCGAATACTCCACAGGCAACTTCGCAAGATCCGGACCGACGGCATTGCCCTGCCCGGAGACTCGATGACACCCCGCACAGGCGGCCGCCCTGAACAACTGCTGGCCCACCGCAAAATTGCTGGCACGATGCGTCAGATGCATCACATCTCCCGCCAGATCGTCCAACTGCCATTCCGTGTTTCGCCCCAGATACTTCAGCAAATCGTCCCGCTGCTGCAGCTTCACTTTCGACAGATACGCTGCAGGGTCTGCTTCGTACGCTCGCAGATCAGATACGATATACAGAGCCCCGTACATCCGCCGCCAATGGCCCGGATAGGTACACACATAAGGATAAATGCCAGGCTCCCGCGGAGTTTCAAAGTAGACGGAAGCCACTTCGCCGGGCTGGACCAGTGTGCTGGCCGCCAGGACATCCTCTGACCGCGGCACAAATCCCCGTTCGGCCGCGTCAGCATCTCGACCGGTCGACTCCGCCAGTTCACCCACTGCCGCCAGCGTGCCGGGTTTCACAATCGCCACGTTGTGCGGCATGTTGTCAGAATTTGTCAGACGAAACTCCACCGGACGCCCCGCCTGCACCGCCACGATTTCGCGATCATAAATCATTCGCTCAGGCACCGTGCCCAGTGCAATCAACGGCACCACAACGTCCCGCAACTGTCCCTCCAGACTGTCCGCTGCCGCACCAGTTAAAACCCTTAAAGCCGCCTCTGCCAGCGAGACAGCAAGGGCAGCAGCATCCGTATTGCGCTGCTGCGGTTCCAGTCCAGACAGGTATTTGACAGCAGCTGTTCCCACCTGAGTCGCCAGCATCGCCGGCCACTTGTCCTCTGGTATTGCCGCCAGTGCTGTCAGCACACTACCCGTGGATGTCCCAGTCTCCAGTAACCCAGCAAACACGGCCGTCTTCTCTGACTCAAAACCAGCAATTCCCGACAATGCCACAACCGCCAGATCCTGAGGGGTCTGATCCGCTGCTGACACCAGCACATCCGCCGGAATCTCCTGCCGACTGAAGCCCGGCCCCGACCAGCTGACACTCAGACCGTCACCACCACCATTATCAAAATACGTCGCCACAATCGCATGCAGGCCCGCCTCCAGACGAATCGCCTGCCCCTTTTCTACCATGCCGTGCAGACCATCATTATCAATCAGCAATTCACCATCCAGATAAAACCGTGACCCGTCATCCGAACTGATGAAGAATTCATACTGTCCGGACCGTTCAATACGAATGTGTCCCCGGAACATCAGAGCAAAGCTGTCGCGAGTCTGCAGCACCGGCTGCTCCATCACAATTCTTTCCGCCACACCCGTCGCATTCGCAGTCAGAGCCTGCAGAGTTTCCTGAGCCACATTCGCGGGATTCGGAGCATAAAAATCCACACGTAATCCGGGCCGCACCAGCGGAGCCCCTGCGCTGCTGCCCGGCAGCGTCGGTACCAACACAGCCAGCTGCGGAAACAGCGATTCCAAAGCCGGCCTCGAAGTCACCAGTGGCAAGGCACGCAACACATCCTCCTGCAACAACTGCTCCTGCCGCATCGCGGCAAAGACCGCTTCCGGCCCGCCATCTGCATTGATCCACGCAGCCAGCGCGACGCGGCGAGTTTCAGCCGAATGTGCGGACTGCGCCAACTTCACAATCCGCTCGCGAACCCGCACCAACTGCTCGACCGGCTGACCAGCCAGAAGTCGACTGAGGCTGTTCACCACATTCTCGCTGGCTTTCGCATTCAACTCCTCGATCAGCAAAAACAGCTGCTCTGCCTCCGGCACACCTCGCAGGGCTGCCAGCCCGGCCAGAGCCTTCCGCAAAGTCTGCTCGGAAACGCTGCCCCTCGTCAGAATCGCTCGGTAGACGACTTCGGATGACTCCATCTTCAGCAGATCTTCAACGCTGGCATGCGACAAAGCATAAGCCTCTGCACCTCGAGACAGCTTTCCTCCGGCAGCAAGCAAATTTCGCACTGCCCCATCAAGGTCGATGGCTCCCCGAGCCTGCCGAATCACAAAACTCAACTGTGCATCCTGCTCCGTCTGCATGGCCGCAAACAGGATCTCGGCCGCCAGCGGTCCGCGAGTAAACGAAGCGGCCACAACCGCTTCTGCTCGCACCTGTGGTGACGGATCCCCAGCCCGCTTCAACAACAATCGTTCCCATGCCAGCACTCTGTCTGCACTCGCTCCCTCATCCAGCACTGCAGGAATCGCGAGTCCGGCAGAGTTCCGCAATTGCGCCGTCTTCGTCGACACTGCCGGACGCAGCGAGACATCACGAGCAACATCACGAAGTACACGCACTGCTGCTGCGCGAGCATCCTCCACCGGGCTCTCCAGCAACTGCTCAAGTAACTCAAAATCCGTCCGTCGCGCCCGCTGCGTTGTCCAAAGCACCTCCACCAGCGAACGCGCATCGGCTGCAGCATCCAATCGCAGCCCCTGACGCCATGCCTGTACCGCAGTCAACACCTCTGACTGATCCCGCCCCGTCAGTTCCAGACGAGCCCGGTAACGGTCGGCCAGCACCGGTGACGACAGCACCTGCACAACCGCCTCAGTCTCTGCCCCTCGCAATCGCGGCGGTCGCTGGACCCCACGCCCCGTAGCCGTCACACGATAAATTCGACCATGCTGATGATCCCGACTGGGGTCCCGCAGATTATGCTGCATATGGCCGATGATCGGATTCTGCCAGTCCAGCACATACAACGCCCCGTCACCACCAATCTCCATGTCGCTGGGGCGGAAGTTCTGATCAGACGAATACAGAATCGGTTCCACTTCCCGAGCAAAAAAGCCGGCACCACGCTTCTCAAAACGATATTGAGTCACCCCCTGAAAGCCAATCACATTGGCGATCAACAGATTCCCGCGGTTCTGCTCGGCAAAATGCTGACTATCCAGAATACAGATCGCTGGAACCGGACGAACTCGCTTTTCATACAACTGCTCAGGAGCCCCCTGTCCTGGCATCCCGATGTAATTCCCAGTGCCACCAGTCCCGTCAGTGACAAACTGATTGCCCCACTGATCAAACACATCGCCATGCGGATTTGGACCGATGGGAAAATGGAAATTGATGTCGAAGGTGACGGGATCCCACTCATAGACCCCAGCGGCACCCGTACCAAATCGCTTTACAGGCCCCCACGGTGTTTCAAAATTCTCAGCATGAAAGATTCCGCGTGAAAAGTAAAAACGCCCCCCGGGACTCATCACAAACGCATTCGCCGTATGGTGAGTGTCGGCCGAATCAAGCCCGTGAAAAATTCGCTCCCGAAGATCGGCACGATCGTCCCCGTCTGTGTCCTTCAGGAACCAGATATCAGGGGCCATCGCTACCAGCACTCCCCCATTCCAGAATTCAAATCCCGTGGGATTATGCAGACCATCGGCAAACGTAATGCAGCGATCAGCCACCCCATCGAAATCGTCGTCCGGGAAAATCAACAGCTTATCATTCATCGCCTCCAGCGGATTCCAGTGTGGGTATGTGGGCCATGCTGCCACCCACAGTCGACCATCAGGATCCACAGCACTCTGTACCGGATTCACCAGATCAGAGAACATCTCCTCAGAGGCAAACAGGTTGACCTGCATTCCGCTGTGCACCGTCATCTTCTCGATCGCCTCAGTACCACCATAAAATCGATGTCGCCCACCCTCCAGTTGACCGGGCTTGTTGGTCCGCACCTCCAGCGGCTGCGGCAGTGCCGTGTCATCAGGCTCCACGGCCCGCCCCTCAGCCGCCGCCCAGATCACAGCGTCCCGACGTGCGGTCATCTCTGTCAGAATCTCAAGTTCACGCTGCATGACCTCAAAATTGGTCTGCCCCGCCACAAATTGCAGCCCGGAACGACCACCAAACACGCTGTATCCATCAGTCGCGCGATAAACATTGTGCCAAGACAGGTTCTTCGCCAGCACTGCCCGACGAATCAGTGCCAGCTGATCATCCGTCGCCCGCCCCAATCCGACTGCGAACACCGTACTGACAATCGTCTCCGCAACAATGCGATTGCCTCGATCATTCAGATGCACACCGTTCAGCGTCAACTCGCCAAAAGCCGCACGTTCTGCCGCATCCTGTGGCACAGTGCGGCCGAAACGATCGCGACGGACTCCCGCCGAATTCCGCACCAGACTGGTATCCCACGACACGGTCGATGCGACCTGCTTCGTCGCCGCAAACAGATTGACAAACGGCACCTGCAACTCGGACGCCACACGACCCATTTCGGCCGTATACAGTTCCAGACGACTATTCACACTGCTGCCATCGGGCAGTTCCGATAACTGCAGATTCTCAAACCACGTCGGTGAACACAGCACCACCTGCGGAGCCGTCCGACCGTTATACCGCTGTGCCACGGTGTGGTTCACAAAGGCAGTCAGGTCCCCCCGAAACTTCTCCAGCCCAGCCTGACCACCCCACGACTCATTGTAACCAAAACAGGCGATCACAACATCAGCACGCACCTTCGTCAGCCAGTCATCCGGACTGCCGAAGTTGTCGGATCGCGGACGTTCTGTCAGCGTGTCACCGCTGAATCCCAGATCACGCACCACCAGCCGATGCTGTGGATACGCCGATTGCAGCAGCGTCTCCAGCCAGCCCGCATGCTGCATACGATCAGCCAGAGTATTCCCGATCACGGCAATCCGCATTTCCGGCTGCAGAACAATCGCGTGCTGCGCCTGGACTGCAGCAGCAGGACTCAATAAACAGCCAATGCTGACGATCAGACTTTGAACGAGACGCAGACAGGCGGCAGACGGCGCACAGATCGTTTGAACATGGCAGGTGGTAGACAGCAAGTATCGCATGAGCTGATCCGAGGGCGGGCAGGGCAGATTCAGAACTGATTTCCACCCCAGCATCTCAGGTTCCTCAATGCAGTCAAGCGCAGCACTCGTCGCGGGCTGAATGAAAACACGCCGCATGGCCTCCCCCCGGAACCACGCAGCGTGCCTCAGATTCAGGTGGTCAACCACAGTCGGACAGGCTCAGGGAGTCGTCGACTGCAGTGACACCGTTCGCTCAGTCACCATAGCCACTGCCTGCGCCGTAACCATAACCGGTTTTCACCGGCTTCGGCTCGTAGTTGTGCATGCCGCGACGATGATCATAATCCACACTGGAACAGTGCGCGGTGTAGGAACCGCTGAAAGTGCGGAAGTGCTTCAGAATCTCTACTTCTTCGCCACCATACACTGTGGCCACGTCTGCCTTGCAGGCATCCGTACGATATGGAGCCTGACCGTTGATCCGACAGATCTGGTACGAACCCCCGGGAATGTGAATCGGGCAGGCATCCGCCGAGCGATTGCGGTACACCCAGCGTTCGACACAGCCAACCTTCGGCGATTCATAGCAGGATTTGCTGTCGTACTGCCGTTTGTTGACCTGATAGCCATTCCCCGCAGATTCGATCTCGAAATATCGAGTCGTCTCGCAGTCTGATGGCTTCAGAATCCGATGTGGTCGCAGACAGTCGCCCGGGCGGACTGTTGCACAATCCTTCTTCTTCGAACCCTCCACCACAAACTTCAGCCATGGAGTGCAACCACGACCATAACGATCGTCATCGCACTTCTCATCATCCCGGCCGTAGCCACTCTTCGAATCCGAATAGCCCTGACCATACGAGCTTCGACGGTTGTAGTCGCTGTCACCACTGCGACCGTAGCCGCTGCCGGACTTTGAGTCCCGGTCACCATAGCTGTCGCCCGAAGACCCATAGCGACGATCATCGTCGTCATCGCAGTCATTCTTTCGGTCGTTACCCGCCCCATGCCCGTTGCCGCAGCGTGGCTTCCCGGATGGACGGCATCCATACGACTGTTCCAGCGAGTTGCACAGGTAAATCTCATTATCGCAGTCGCTGAAGTCAATCACTACGTCTGCTCGCTCGCCCGGACACAACACCACACAGTCCTCTTCCACGGCGTTGTTGTACAGCCATGAATCCTTTCCAAGGCGGATCAGTTTCATGCCGTTATTCAGCTTCAGCGTCAGGAATCGTGTGTTGCAGGCATTCAGCAGACGGAAACGATACTTGCGTCGCTCTACATTCAGAACTGGCTGCACCTTGCCATTCACAACATACAGGTCACCAAGATTGCCTTCATCCTGCTGTGATTTATAACAGAGCGAACCATCAGAATTCAGGCTGCGATCCTGCAGACACAGAGGTATGTCATACCGAGCGGCCGGCAGGACATTCCGCTGCACCAGATCATATTCCGTCTCATCCATACTGAGACAGAAACCGGAAAGACCGTAATAATTGCTGGCCCCGGCAACCCCCTGAGCCCGATCATGATACCACGCCGTCGATGGACTTTCGGAATAGTCCGGACGACCACCCAGCATGGGCACTGTGTTCGGCAGGAAATAGTCCCGCGCCCGGCCCGGAAGAACGTACTGATTGGGAGCACCAGCGGAATGTGATGGCAGATCCAGCCCATGAAAATGACAGGCCATCTCAAGATCAATATCATTCCAGAGACGCAGCACACATGGCTGTCCAACCACTGTGCGAATCGTCGGACCCGGAACTGATCCACCATAACCATACACAGGAGTCTTCACGCCCGGAACATACTCGTTCACAGACTTCTTCGCTCGCAACTCATAAAACGCCGGCTGGTACTTCTCATACCACGTGGTTTCAGGTGACTCGGCACAACGACGATCGCGATACTCCGGCGCTACCCCGTGATATGCAGAACCCACACGGTACGGATCCTGACCAACAGCCTTCGGACGCAGCACTGGAGGTATCGGACACTTCTGCGTAAATGGTCGATATCCAAAGACGTCCACACCCTTCTTACCACCCGACTTCCTGACACCTGACAGCGAATATCCACCGCCACCCTTACCTGACTTCCCCTTGCTGTCAGCTGTCACCACACCTGCTGAAACCGCCGCAATTGCCCCCGCAGCCTGCTGCAAAAGTGCACGTCGTGATACGGAACTGGACATGATTGTAACTCCCCCCCCGAGGACCATTGTCCCTGAACGACAGACGAGCAATCCTCGCCAGATCGAACCACCGGGCTGACACAGCCACTGCAGTCAGGACTCCACTCCCCAAAGCAAACCCCAGACCAGTCGTTTTTTTTCATGCCACAAAAATTCAGATTTCCCCGAACTCGAACTTTTCACAATGCTGAACATCGAAAATTCCAATCCTTAACACAGTGTTACAGACTTTGAATAACAATCCGTTGAATCTACTCAACAGAATCATGCAG
This sequence comes from uncultured Planctomycetaceae bacterium, assembly GCA_903858815.1. Classification (GTDB taxonomy): domain Bacteria; phylum Planctomycetota; class Planctomycetia; order Planctomycetales; family Planctomycetaceae; genus SXXK01. The sequence continues at coordinate 39,120 of CAIOKE010000311.1, forward strand.
GCCACTGTTGGAGAATCACAACAAAGCATCAGATAGCTGCAGCCAGCCAATGATGCCCGATGATCAAAAAAACAACGATCTGTTGACCACAGTGTTGCTTAGTCGCATCGTAGACAGGAAGCACGCTGGTAACGCTCCACAACACGCGATGTGATCTGCCAACACTCGTGGAAAAAACACTGGACTTATTCGATGTTGCTGTAAGGCAACACAAGTTTCCGGAACGCAACGGTAGTGCCGCCACGCATCATGTGAACCCGAATCTGTCGATCACACAGTGGCCGTCAGCCCTGAGCGCTCTGCAACTCCGTGCGCAGAGTACCACTCAGCAAACGGGAGCCTCGCTGTCGTCACCGAACTGGTGCTCGATCGCCCCGGGAAAGGTGCCCCTCGGGAGGGCGAGACTCCTGCCGAGCCGAAGTCAATTGCCAACGTTCAGTTGACTTCGTTCGCCCACAACCGTAGCCCGAGCATTCCTGCTCGGCCCCCCTTCACCCATCTGTTAATCACCCGAGGAATGCTGCTGGAGCAACTCAGGGAAAGGCCGCCTGAATTGGCCGAGGGGACTGCACCGGATTCACGTGCGGATCGACCGTCATCATCATTCGCAGATCCTCGTGCTCAATCGTGTGACAGTGAAACACAAAAGGCCCCCGAAACGAACGGAAGTCCAGCAGCGATTCGGCCTCTCCACCGCCGTCAAGGATCACGACATCACTTTTGAATCGATCAGCCAGTGGGGGCGGAGCACCATTCAGACGAATGATCTGTTGCCCTGTCAGATGGACATGTACGGGATGCCACCAGCCGGCTGTACTGTTACGGAAGATCCAGCGTTCAACAGTCCCCAATGTCGGAGTCGCTGTGGCAATCGCGGGATCGAAATACTGCTTGTTGATCTGCCACGCTCCATTCCGCCGCTGGAAATCAAAGACTCGAGTCGCCACAGCATCAGCAGGGTTCAGTTCCAGATGCGGCCGAAGCAGAGTTCCAGGAACAACGGAAGCGCTGTCGGGCTGGCGAGCCCCATCCACGACAAACTTCAGCCACTGCTGCGGTTGCTGCATGTGCACCGGCTTGGCAAGGCTGCCCGCTGGCTTGCGACCGTCAATCTGATACAGAATGTTCTCCAGAAACACCTCGTTCGGGGCATCACTTAAGTCTACCACCACGTCCGCTCGCTGCCCCGGCGCAAGCAGTATCGTCTGCTGCTCAATCGCTGCCGGATACAGCCAGGAATCCCACGGCCAGCGCACACTAAGTTCCTTTGATGCCAAGGACTTGCAACATGAAGTTCCAGTTCCAGCCGCATGATTTGCGCTTCATGACCAGGCTCATCTTGCCGGGATGCTGCTTGAGCAATGACAAAGTGAAGCGTCTGAGCCATGCCATGTTCTCGGTTGCCTGTCGTTTTCGGGTCTTCAATCCGTCCTCATTGTAGGTGACATCCAGACTCCAGTGACAAGTATTCTCGATCCCCCAGTGACTGCGAACACACCGCGCAAAAAGGGCCACATCAAGGGGCAGGCTGCTGAGGTAGTATCGAATCTCTGTATGCTCCTTGCCGCCCTTCACAAACGTGTAAACGACTAATCCGATCGTTGCCAATCCCGCCCATAGACTACGATCCGGAAACTCCTTTGGCACCTCAAATTGAATATAGATGCGTGATTCATTTCTTCCGTGACTGGGCTTCTTTGGCGTATCTTCAAGTTGCTGATGCCGGGTCTCGGAAAAGTCCCTGCTAACCTGCTCTTCGACGTAATTGATGACCGCTGCATTCGTCTTTTCGTGATTTGCTTTCAGCGCCAGAATGTAGTCACCTTTGCCATCCACAATCTGCTGGGCAATCTTCTTCTGCGTCCCCATGGCGTCGATCGTGATGATCACCTTCTTTAAGTCGATCAGTCGCAAAAGCTGTGGAATTGCAGTGATCTCGTTCGATTTTTGATCCGTGGGCACCTGAGCCAGTGTGAGTCCTTTCTCCGAGGCCCATGCACTCACCAAATGCAGAGGACCGATTCCCCGGTTCGAATCACTGCTCCCCCGCAGCGTCTTTCCGTCAATGGCAACATGCCGCTGTGAACCATCGTCGGTGCCTCCGATGAGTCGACTGATCCAGTCGGTAAAGCATTCCTGAAAGGCCTCCGGTTTAAGAGCACATAAGACTCTGCGAATCACATCACGTGACGGAATGCCATTCGGCAGGTCGAGCACAGACGGCAAATTTTCTTCAAGGCTCTTCGCCCAACGATGAATCGACGTCGGACCATCAGCTCCGGCAAGGACGGCCATCAAGCTTATAGCAACGACACTCGCGAGCGGGTGCTTGCGATTGATCTCGGATCGCGGATCTTCGAGTTCATCAAAACACGCGACCAGTTCTTCAAGAGTTGCCAACACTGCCTGACTCACCACGACCAAGCCTCCCTGTTGAATCTGAGTTCTCAAAGAGGATGTCATAGCAGATCAACGGTCAATGCGCAACATTACCAACTCAACTCATGTTACCCAGAGTGCGCGCTGGCCGTGCCAGGAATCCTTGCCCAGCTTTGTGAACGGCTGCCCCGTACTGAGTCGTAACTCAAGAAAGCGAGCGTTGCAGCCATTCAAAAGTCGCAGTCGGTACTTCCGCCGCTGCATCGTCATGAATGGCTGCACCCGTCCATTCGCCAGCCAGACATCGCCCAGCTGCCCATTGTGATCCAGCAGGTTGTAAAACAGAGTCCCATCCGGATTGAACTTCCGATCCTGCAGCACCAGTGGAATATCATAAGCTGTGGCTGGCAGCACATTGCTGCGAATCAAATCGTCCTCCAGTTGATCCGTCACAAGGTAGAAACCCGCCAGGCCATACCAAACGTTGGGCCCTGCTACGTCCATCGCATGATCATGAAACCACATCGTCGAAGGACTCTCGGAAAAGTCATACTGAGCATTCCGCAAGGGCACAGTATTCGGATAGAAATAATCGCGAGCTCGGCCGGGCAGCACATAAAAATTCGGGTAACCATCGGAATGGGCCGGACTGTGACCACCGTGCAGATGCGTTGAGAGCTCCACATCCAGCTCATTATACGTACGCACCACCACCGGCTGACCCACTCGAGCCCGTATCGTGGGCCCCGGGATTCTGCCCCCATAGCCATAACCCGGCGTCCGCACCCCCGGCACATACTCATGCACCACACGCTGCACACGCAGATCGTAATACTGAGTCGGATAGAGCTCCAAAAAGGACTGGTCGGGAAACTCAGCGTAACGACGGTCGAAAAACTCAGGAGCAATCCCGTGAAAGACGGCACCCGGTTGCCACGGAGCAACCCCGACTGATGTCGGCTGCAGATCCAACGGAACTGAACAAGGCTGCGTGAATGGCTGATAGCCTCCTGGTATGACCGCCACTGCTGCACCGCCTGCAGGGCCACGCCGCCGGTTTACAGCACGTGACTGGCTTACTGAACCTGCCGGCTTTCTGTCGTTTGAACCGTCCCCGGAAGACGCGATGCCTCCCAACGAGACACCCACTCCGGCACCAACGCCACGAACCAGCACACCACGCCGATCAACTGTGTTTCGCATTGCCAGACCCGCCTCTGCCACTGGAAAACAATCAAAGTCACCAGAAGCAAACGTTCAGCAGTTCAGGTGCCGAAAAATTTATTTCCCCTGACTTAAAAAAGAACTTCTGAAATCCCGGTAAAAACACAGGCTTGTCAGGGAATGCAAAAGAACGCAGTAAACAAAAACTTACCAAAGGTGCTGACCACTGTACCAACACCGGAACGACACAAACCTGATCACTTGACCAGAGCCCCCCCCCCCCCGTCATCTGATAACCCGCATTACACGGCACATCTGACAGTTCCGGCGCAATCGTAGAATTGCATACTGGCTCAGACCCAATTCTCTCCAAATCCGAACTACCACTAAACTCAAGTTGCCCATCTCCGGGTGTCAAGGCATGATTGACAGAGTGTAAATGGGTAAATTCCCGGCCTTCAGGTATTCAGGTTGCAACATGTCGGACACCAATCTGCTGAAATCATCAGTTCCTGGCTTCATCGATCGCCGTTCACGCAGCAATGACAACGCGCCGGAAGGTGTCGAACGACGGCAATTCCGTGACGGTGATCGCTCGCTGCGACCAGAAGTAGCAGAACTGGCAGACGCTATCGATGACTACAAAATCAGCCATCGACGTCGCTTCATCACCTTCGAAGAACTCTACGAAGTGATGATGTCACTCGGTTACCACCGCTGAAACCCAGAGTTTTAAATCGCACACCACACGGCCCGCCGACCCCGTCGGTGGGCTGGTCCCGTTTACTGTCGCCCTTCTGCCCCCCCCCGCCTGCAACCCACCCCCCGCTCCCGCCATCACACAAAGCCACCAGGTGGCGAGAGTAGACGACCCATTTCCGGACGCTGGCTGCCATCGCTCAAGCTAATCAGTCTCCGCCGCAGCAGTCCCTGCGGCAGCCCGCCTGCCTTTACAAGTCCCGTCGGGAGAGCCCATTCCACGCCACGCCAAATCGCGGCCACGCCCTCCGGAATAGAACGTCAACTGCAGACACATCCGAGACGCTCGTCGTTATCACTTCTCTCACGCCACAGCCGTATGCTGTCATGCAGACCGATGCATTTACCGCGTTGGCCTGTAAAGATCAACACGGTCATGCGTCGTATACAGGCGCCAGCCTGAGTCATCATGCAGCAGCATCCCGCTCGAACGATTCTCAGACACCGGCCGCAAAGGCTCTTTCGCTCTCGTCCAGTGCAGCAGATCATCAGACTCAGCCACAAATGGACACCATCGTCGAGGCTTCTCAGGATCACCTGTGCCATGCAGAACTGCCACGTAACGATTACCCACTCGCTGGATCTGATTCAACGCAATCATCCGTGAACTCCACGGCTCCGGACCCGGCACCATCACCGGTTCGTCACGAACATTTGTCCAGACCCGCAGATCATCGGAAACAGCCAGCCAAACCCCCAGATCGCGACGCTCATACAACAGATACCATCGACCATCACGCACCAGTCCATTCGGAGTTCCAAAAGGACCAGCAGGTATCGGGCTGCCATCTCGCAGTCTCACATCCAGAGTCCCCACACGCTGCCACGCAATTCCATCGTCAGAAGTCATCAGCTGGGCCTGATCATTCACACCCTCAGAAAACATGTAGTAACGGTCCGCATGCCGTACCACCATCATGTCCTCTACCCAATAGTCTGCAACCAGCGGCTCCGTGCCATACCGCTGCCATTGCACACCGTCTCGCGATGTTGCATAACCCAGCTTCATCTGCAGCGGCTGACGCTCAGGGTCATACCCTGTATACCACATCCTCCACTGCTCACCCTCCCGCATGATCCAGCCCCGTTCTCGTATCTTTGCGTCCCACTCTCCTGGACGCCCGGTCAGAAGGGGTGTCTCATGAACCGCTTCAAAGGCCCTCGGTAATTCCTGCCCCTCCACACCCCCGCACACGCCACTCAACGTCCCCACAAGACAGATAACCTGCAATGCCCTGCGACACCACACTCCAGTGATCATGCCCAACTCCCTCAGCACAAAAAATTCAATGCAAAATCCGTTGCGCACCTGACCTGTACATCGCCAACGGAAAAACAATCCGGGCAGGGGCGAGAAGGAAGTCCTTTTCGTGCCTTCGACACCGTTTGTGATTCAAATACGCCCCACCCGCTCCCACCCGTCGGCTGCCACTGAACTAAACGCGTGCTCGGCGGCCATACCCGCCGGTTCGGCCGTGGCCCCACACTCCCAATGGATACTTCACCTGCTTTGAACACTGGCTACTGATCAACGAAAAGCCTACGAAAAGAGCCCGGCAGGACCGCCGGGCTCAGAAGCTGCTGACTTCAGCCTGTCACTTGCCGACATCCTCAATCCGGCAAACGACGGATGCTGATGTTCCGGAAACTGACGGCGTCGCCGTGACCAGCGAAACCGAAATACCCGGTCTTACGTTCTTTCCCGGGATGCGGACGACCACCCATGTACTCAGTGACCTTCGCCAGATCTGCATTCAGAATCACATTTCCGTTCAATTCCACGCGAATCGAACTGCCGTTCACTGTAACTTCCTGGAAGTTCCACTGCCCAGCCGGACGCAGAAAGCCTCGCTCCGCCGCAACCATGCCATAGGCCGAGCCATGGTACTGGCGAGCATCAAGTTTTGCATAGTTGGCATGCTCTGAATCCAGAACCTGCAACTCACACATAGCATCGTAAGCAGGATCACCCTTGCCATCCGTGCGAATCGCCAGACCATTGTTGCCGGACGGTGGAGTACTGAACTGAAGCCGAACCACGAAGTTCGCATACTCATCGGCAGTGTGCAGGATTCCGCCCTTGCCTTCGCGACAGCGAATTGCACCATCCACCACTTCATAGTTATCAACTGCCCCGGACCAGCCCTTCAGATCACTGCCGCTGAACACGGAAACAAATCCGTCTGAGTCTCGCTCGCCCAGAATCTTCGCAGACTCTTCGGCACTGATCTCTCGCAGGAAAATATTCTTCCAGCGAATTTCACCGCCATGCGTCTGCAGACAGATCGGACCACTGGCGAACAATGGCTTCTGACGATCCCAGAAGTTCTCCATGATTGCATTATCAACAACCATCTTTCCGTTCAGCCAGACTGACGTGCGAGCACCAATCTGACGAATCCGGAAACTGTTCCATTCACCGAACGCCTTGTCAGCCAGCACAGCAGGATCCTTGCCCGGAGCCCCCGCGCTGTTGTTCCACAGACCGCCACTGCCCTTGTCAGCACCCAGTTTGAACTTGGCCTCTTCAGTGAAGTCCCAGATCTGAACCTGCGGATTGGCTTTCAGATAGATCCCCGAATCCGCCTTCGGCACCGTCCGATAGTCAATCAGCAGTTCGTAATCCGTGTACTCCCTGTCAGTTACCAGATACGCACCCTGACCATCATTCACAAGGTCACCGTTCTGCACTGACCAGTGCTGCTTCGCGTCAGCAGTCCACTCCTCAATCTGCTTTTTTCGCATCTCTTCGGGCATGCGAGCCAGATCGCGGGGATCGAAATGCGGCATCCCGTGCCAGCCTTCCAGATCTTTTCCGTTGAAAATGGCATGGAAACCTTCTGGTGGTTCGGCAGCGCCTGCAACTGCAGACACCACTGTCAGGAACGCGGTGGCAAGGACTGCCAGGAATGGCGTTCGAAGCATAAGTACAATCTCCGGTAGGCGGGATCAGAATGTCAAAGCCCCCGTTTGAGCCCATAAGCGCACTGCAGCACACCGCAGCATGCCTTAAACACTGCCTCAAACAGGATTTGGCCCGGCAGAATAGTCGAAATCTGACGCTCGTCCAACACCGAGAACGGTTTGTGATGGAATTTTCATCACGGTTTCCTGCGATTCACCCGCGTGGCTCTGCATCGTCTGCACCCGAATGCAACTCCCGAACAAACAGGACGCGCCCCGTCTGCTCAAGCTCCGGCTCCAACTGCAGACGAAACTCGCCAGGCAAATCCATCTCCAGCAGCAACAAAACGCGATCCTCAGGGATTCGCACATCACCAATCCGCGTCCGCCCCGGCCTGACAAGGGCTCGTCGCAGCAGTCCCTGAGTCCTCTCGCGACGCTTCAATGCCTCCTCAGTCAATTCCTCTGCCGCGCCCCCGAATGCACCTGAGCTGATCCCGCCGGCACCAGCAGCCGGTGTCAGCAGCGGCATCGCAAAATTCTCATACTGCGGCCTCAGGAAATCCCCCAGAGAAACTCGGCCCGACAGACGCAGTCGAAACTGACGATTTGACGCAGACCACTCCAGGGGCCAGATCTCCGATCGATACATCACCCACGCCGCATCGCCCTCCCGCCACGGTAACTGCACCCCACTGGAAATCACCAGCCCCGTCAGATTTCCCGCCGTCACTGAAAACTGACTCAGCCCCAGTCCCCAGTCTGCCAGCTGGACACGCGAACGCGACACAACCAGTTCACGACTGTAAGGAGGAATACGACAGCTGTACTCCGCCTCCGTTCCCACCGATGCCGTTGCCGTGACGCGTTCATCCTGCACACCGGAGGCCAGCAGCGTCTGTCGCTGCGACTCACGCATCGTGTAGTCCGCCCCCTCAGTTACAAACAATTGCCGAAATGCCAGCACATCCCAGTGCCGCGAATCCTCAGCCACCGCCACCATGTCCGCACGACACGAACGCACCTCCTGATAACCTCGCCGGCCAACCCAGAGGAACAGAGCACTGAACAGTACCACCGCTCCGCCAATCGCCACCAACGGCCACGGAAATCGAATATCCCGCTGATTCGAAAACCACCACGCACCTGGGTACAACGCCAGCACATAGAACAATGCGAGGCAGGCAATCAGCACACTGTTATGCTTCGGCTCAGATGTCGCCCGTAAACGTTCCAGAATCCCTTCGTCGTCACGCAGACGCTGATCTCCCGGCTGCAGCTGGACCCGCGCAACCTGCGACGTTTCATCCCCACGCTCCAGTGTCAGCACCGAGCTCACCAGCGATTCTGTCAGACCAGCACGCTGCAACTCATGTCGCACCACCTGACCAGCACCCACTGCAAATGTTTCAAAAGGCTCGTTCAAACCCGACAGAATTCCCGAAAACCGCAGCCGTTGACCATTCGCATCCAGCAGCAGATGCAGCTCACCACCCCGCTGTAACCAGCTCAGCATAGCCGCCTGCCTCGGCTCCTCCCAGTCAGGTACATGATCAAGAAATACCGCATGCAGACCATGCGTCGCTGTTGACCACGGAGGAAATACTTCCTCAGACAAATGCTTCACTGTCGTCGGTACCCGCTCAAGACTGCCCGCACGATCCAGCAGCACTCCTGGCAGGATGCGTGCCTCACCCGGTTGCAGCCGATTGTCCTCCTCAATCAGTCGCGGCTGATCCAGCGGATCAAATGGAATCACTCCCTCCGACGTACGCAACTCCAGCTGCCATGTCGCATTCGGATCCGAAATCCACGGATAAAACTGCACCCAACGACGCCCGGCAGGCCCAAGAAATATCGACTGCGTATAGACAGCCCCCGATGCTCGCAGACTACCGCTGACCATCTGCAGCGTCAGGACTCCCTCCACAGGATCACCAGCCAGATTGTCCAGCAACAGCGAAAGTGGCTGAAATTCGCCAGCCATCACCCGACCGTCAAATCCCCACACCTTCTCCGCCACCCGGACACGCCCGGCCAGTGCCATCTGCCCACATGCATCCGTCGCTGTCAGCAACAGACACAACACCACTCCAAACAGTGCACCAAACCACCGCAGGTGAACGGTGCTCGGACGCCCAGTGGCCGTCATCGACCGACTCCCGAAAACAAACTCTTCACTGCCCCGGATTCCCACTCGGATTCATCCACCCGCCCCAGCAGCCACTGCGAACGTCGTAATACCAGCGCACGCAGTGTCCGCAGCAGTATCCAATGCCACGCGACCACCCCCAGACACAGGAACAGCCTGAGCAAAGGAAAGTTTATGCCATACAGACCCTCGAGCGATTCTGTGGAATAACCATACGGCCGAGGCTCCATCGACCACAACAGCGACTGTGTCGCCTGCAGCGACCCATCAATCCGAAATAACTGGCGAACTGCATTACCCACCGTGACCTCCAGCGGGCCCCGCAGTTCCGACTGACCTGCAAAGATCCGCTCCTGACCCACCACAAACCATGAAACACCGGCAAGCCCGAGGGCCACGGTTACAGCCGCAAAAACCGATCGCGCCTGCGCACGCGCTCGACTTCCCACCAGCGCCGCCAGCCATGCCAGCAACTGCAGCGTGGTCCACGTCGAGAACACCGACAACACAGCATACGTCAGCAGCCACAACAGCTGATTCAGATTGGCCAGACTGACCCCCAGTCCCGACTGCACAGTCATCATCACTAATGTCAGGTTCACCGTCAGAATCGGAGTCGCCAGCACCAGCAACAGCCGTCGCATACCCGCCACCTTCTGCAGCAGAATGTCGCGCCCGCTCAGCGGCGTCGACAACAGTGCGTCCAGAGTCTCACGAGTACGCTCAGAACTGATCAGAGTTGATCCCTTCACAGTCACAATCATCAGTGCCAGCAACCACGCCAGCAGCCACAGCGGCGTCAACCCACTGGACGTGTTCGAATTCACCGAATACATCACCGACATCAGACACACAAACAGTGTCGGAAACTCCAGTACCACCAGAATTCGGATCAGATACCGCGCTCGCCCCATCGACTTCTTCTCACGCTCTCGCCACGTCACCGGATCCTCGTCCGGATACGATTCACGATCCGCAATAATCTGCACACCACCCGCCCGATCATTCAATCGCTGGAAAAAACCGTCCAGCATTCGAAATGCACGCAGCAACAGAGATGACTGACTGACAAACGCTCGCCGATACAACAGAAACCGCGTCGTCATCACACAAAACACCACCGTCAGCATCGCAGGAATCGTCAGAACAAACGTCACCCGGATCGGCTCCTGACCAGCCCGGGCAACAAAACTGGTCACAGCAGCCCCTGCCATGATTGACCCACTCTGCCAGCCAAATGGGCCAGCTAACGCCCCCATCAGCAATTGCCAGATCACGTATGGCGTCGGGACCAGCACGGGATTCAGCCGAATCAACGTAAAGATCACCGCCGACAGCACGTACGATGCGACAAACGCTCCCACCGTCGTCGTATACCACGCACTGCACATCAGACCAATCGACGCATACAGCAGACACTCCCACAAAATCAGCCAGATCGTCGCCAGCAACACACGCTGATCCACACCACCCAGAGAATACACAAATGCCAGCATCGGAAATGTCAGCAGCAGAAAAGTCAGCATCGGTACCAGACGACTGAGCAGCTTCTCAAACACTATCGTCAGAGGTGTCAGCCGAGTCACAAACAGGGTGCCCAGCGTATTCCGCTCCTTCTCGATCGTAATCGAACCGCAAACCATCGATGGCATCAGCAACTGCACCGCCAGAAACAACAGCGGCACCAGTCGCGGAAACAACACTTCACCAGCACCCATCAGACTGGCCGCAGGAACTCCCAATGCCCCACCGAAAGCCCACATGCCTCGTTGCTGCTGCTGCTGCTGCCAGGCACTCAGAACGTTCTGCGACACCCATAACACCCACGCCAGCAGCACCATGGCCCCCAGACTGCGCACAACATAAGTGCGTTTTCGAGCACTCAGCTCGGTCAACTCACGACGCAGCAGCGGCAGCTCTGGAACCAGTCGTGGGATCCTCACGCTGTCTTCCCCTCGGTCAGCTTCATAAACGCCGTCTCCATATCCATCGCCTCCGGCTGCAGCATCGTCAGACGCGCACCCGCCGCCACCAGACCCGCATGCAGATCCGCAATCGATAAATCCTCCTCACGCAACCGCAATGCCCAGCGATCCACCTGCTGCTCAACCGATTCCACACCCGCAATCGCTCGCACCTTCTCCAGCAGCTCAGGCCCCGCATTGTCCGCCCGAATATGAACCACTCGCATCAACTGCAGCTGACGATAAATCTCATTCAGCGAACCCTCGGCAACCATTCGCCCCAGTTCGATAATCCCAATCCGAGTACATAACTGCGCTAACTCACTCAGAATATGACTGCTGATCAGAATCGTCTTCCCCATTTCACGCAAAGCCTTCAACAACTCCCGCATCTCAATTCGCGCTCGAGGATCCAGACCACTCGACGGTTCGTCCAGCAGCAGCACCTTCGGATCATGCAGCAGCACACGCGCCAGTGCCAGACGCTGCTTCATCCCCCGGGACAAACCATCCACCGGCGAATGGGCCTTGTGAGTCATGTCGGTCAACGTCAGCACATCATCAATCGTGCCCTTTCGCTTCGCACTCGGAATTCGATAGGCCGCAGCAAAAAAATGCAGATACTCCAGACTCGTCAGATCCTCATAAACACCAAAAAAGTCAGGCACAAACCCCATCACATCCCGGACCTTCTGCGGCTGCCTCAAGACATCCAGACCACACACATACGCCTGCCCCTGAAACTTAGGCTGCAGTGTCGCCAACACCCGAAACGTCGAAGATTTCCCGGCCCCGTTCGGACCGATAAACCCAAACACCTCCCCCTCCGGAATATCCAGAGAAATCCCCTTCACCGCCTCGAACCGGCCGTAAGTCACTCGCAGATTCCTCAGACTTATCGCCGCCGGACGCACACCCGACAACTGCACACCCGCATCAGCCGCCTGCTCACCCTGCATGACTCACCTCCGCCACAACCGCACTCACAACCGCACTCACACTCAACCCGCCGTCTACCGCCGGTTTCACCCCGCAGCGGGAACACCACTCCCCACAACACGATACAATCGACGAAATACCTCCACACGCTCGCCGCGAGTCCGCACCACAACAAGCACATACTCCTCCGGATCATCCCCCGCAGACATCGCCAGATCCTCCAGAAAATCCGAGCCCTGTGGTGAGACCTGACTGAGTAAACTGAAAATCCCGTCCGCCACCTGCTGCTGACCTCCCAGCATCGACAGCAGTTGCCGAAACAGATCACGACCATCAGCACCCAGACTGCTGGTCACCGCATGGACCTGCCCACCATGCATGACGATCGCCTGCAGATCACCCGCTGAACCGGACGACAACTGCTGCAGCGCTGCGCTCAATCGAACCCGGCCGGCATCATCAATCACCAACTGCTCGTCATCCCAGTCGATCGCCGGCAACTCCACACCCTCCGGTTCCAGACTCAGACTCCGCAGACTCACCGGAGACCACTGCTGCACACCCTGCCGCAGCACGTAATTCTGTGGAAACAGACCCTCATATCGAGGTGGCTCGTCCGCCGGCAACGGCGTTTCACCGTACATCCCGTCTCCCAGAAACTGATCGCGAGACTGCACCAGCAGCGTTTTCCGCCGCTCTGCCTCAACCTCCCGACGTCCCCCAAAAAACAATGTCTCCAGTGTCGTCTGGCGAACCACACGCCCCTCGTCATCCATGTCCGTGATCATCATGACACCCCCGGTATCGTCGCTGCTCATATACGCGTGAGCCACAGCGATCGTCAACAGCGTAAACACAGCTGTGACCACCGGAAACAACACCCACGTAAACCGCCGCATGCGTAACCAGCCCAGCACGAAATAATCGACCGGCCCAACTACCAGCACGTACCCAATCAGAATCACCGCAATCACTGGCACCGGCACAATCTGAATATCCGAAGGTAACAGCAACGCCTCAGACAACTTCAAAACATCCGAATTCTGCAATCGCAGACTCTGCAGCTTCAGATCATGAGATCGCCGCCAGCGACCGATCTGCTGCTCCTCGACATAATAACGTGGCTGTGGTATCTCCGGTCGAGACATCTGACGCAGAAAAACATATCCCTCAGGCGTCGATACGTACTGGTCGTCACAGTAAATCCCGAACTCATCGCGATCAGCCTCTGGAATATAGAAACGCACAATCTCCAGATCACTCAGCTGCCGACGAATCTGCCCCTGCGCTACATCACTGCTCTCGCGCACCTTCCACAAAAAACAGACGGCACGTCGCCAGACCTCACGGTCCCTCGCCACAACACTCAGATCTTCCACAAGTGGCAGCAGAATCACTCGCCCCAGACCAGCATGACTCAGTACCGGAATCCCCGCTCGATCGGCCACAATCAGCAAACGCCCGTCCGCATCCAGAGTCAGATCACTCTCCGCACCCAGACCCTGCTTCAGCAACTCCCTCAAAAAACCCAGATGCTGCGGCTGCAATCGCTCCCGACACTCAATCGCCAGACTGCCACCTGCTCGCACCCACGTCAACAGGGCTTTCTGGCAGGCCTCAGACAGCCTCCCCAGTCCACCATCACTCAATAACACCACGTCAAATGCACAATACCCAAGCGGATCCTCCGGCAGAGCACGCACATCCCATTCTGCCGCATGATGGATCACCCCCGGTGACTGATCAGAATTGTCGCCCGTCGGTACATCACCCCGCAGATCCACCACCTCACCTTCCAACTCCTCACCCGAAACCGTGACTGCACTCTGCATCACATCCCGCAACAGCAACTGCTCCTGCAGCAGTTGACGATTCACCGAGGCTTCACGGTTTCTGGGATCATCACTGGCACTGCACATCACAAACGAACGCTCAAGCGAACTTGTCATCAGCAGATCAAAAGGCTCCGCCGGCCCCTTCCGCCCCGGAGCTGACGTCAGCTCAATCCGCTCGTCTTCCGTGACAAACCACGCTCGCACTGCCCAGTTGCGAGTATCCGAAGTATGCAGTGCCGGCAACAACAGGCTGAATTCATAATCCTGCCCGGCCAGCACAATCCCCTCCCGCACCACCGTCGCCAGTCGATCACTCTCCGAGGTCAGTTCCAGTGCATCAAAAATGTGCAACTCAAGCTGACCCTCCAGAAACTGTGGATCGTTGTACTCAAGACGCACGTTCACATGTATCGGCGACCCCGTGCGACCACGAATACTGGCCAGCTCCAGCTTCATCCCCACACGAGGCGGGGCTGCCACAGAAACAGCTGCACACTGCAACAACAGCAGCAGCAGAGTACACACACCAGCACAGCGTCTCATTCCAACACTCCTCGAGCACGCTGAAAGTACCACCACTCAAACAACATCATCCCGAACGCCAGCAATGCCAGACCCCACCAGTACGGTCGATCAGCTTCAAGACCGTCAGCCGCACCCGTCGCCACCTTCATCTCAGCAAACTTCAACTCCTCCACAGCAGCAAGCGACGTCTCTGAGACACTCAATAGACCCGTTCCCACCACCGCCACTGTGTCACTGCCCTCCAGCACGTCATACCGACCCACCGTCGCCGCCGGGATCCCGGTCAGCATACCCGTCGCCGTCGTACGACCCGGAATCTGCTGGCCATCCGGTGTCTTCACCAGATACTCCCGATCCGCCTCAAGCAGAATCCCCGGTAACACACCCGTCGGAGCCGCTGAAACCTCAGACAACGCCGATTGCTTCATCGCAGATTCCACCGCATTCGCAGCCAGAATCGGAAAGCCCACACGAAATGGCAACGTCGAACGATCCGTATGAAACGTCAACCACCACGACGTCCGCAAACCCTCACGCTTCTGCAGCAACAATGGACCCGCATTGCCGTCCACCAGCACCTCATAACCCCGCTCTTCCAGCTCCTTCACACCCACACCCGCGGCGTACTTCGGCTGTTCGCCAATCTGCACGTCCGACAACTGCACATGCTGCAGCAAAGGAGCCGTTCGGTTCCAGTCCACAACCACACTGGCGGACTCCTCAAGCCCCACCAGACCGCGCACGTCCTCAGGGATCACACCAATGTGCAGCACCACAGAAGCCCCCGAATCACCCGCCACCGCAGCGCCGACCGGATCACCATCCGTCACAACAAGGTCATAGTCACTCCCCGCAGGGGCTGCACCCTCGCTCAGCTCCACCTGCACATTCGGCAGAACTGCCATCGCACGCGCCCAGCCGGGCAAACCCGCAGCTACCCAGATCCGTAACGGTCGAGTCGCCGGCAATGACAGCCAGCACACATTGTCGGTTGCCAGCGAGTCCTCCGCCGCCGGAACCAGCCGAGCCTCAACAAGCACCGGACCAGTCGCTCGCACCGGTATCATCAGCCGCTCCGCGTCCCCCCGACCGACCTCCAGCTGCTCCGTGTAAGTCTGCTGGCCGTTCTCAAAAATCTGCAGCTCCGCCCCCCGCAGCTCATCCTCGGACCCTGAAACACGCACAAACACTTCCCACTCATCAACACCGCTGCGGCGAGCACTTAATTCGGTAATCCCCAGATTCGCACCACCTGCATCCACCCGCCGCACGTCCAGCGAAAATGGCAGTTCAAAATCCACCCGATCCGGCAGATTCCCATCCGTCAGCACCGTCACCTTCTCAATCGGAAACGAACCCGTGTACGCCGCTGCCATCCGCAGTACATCATCCAGATTCGCCGGCAGATCCGTAGGCCGGACACGCTCCAGCGCCCGCAGCAGCTCCCGACGATCGTCCGTAAACTCGGTCAGTCGCCTGCCCGTTGCTGCAAACGTAAATAACGCCAGCTTCTGACCACCACGCAGATTCTCAATCTGCTCACGGACCTGCTCACGAACAACATCCAGACGACTCTGGCCTCCAGCTTCGTCCCGCGCCGCCATGCTGGCCGAACAGTCAATCAACAACGGAGTATACTCAGCCACGTCGGCCTGCGATGGCACAAAAGGCTGCATCAATGCCAGTACCAGCAAGCACAGCAACAGCACCTGCAGCAACAACAGCAGATTCCGACGAAAACGCTGGAACGGCGAATTCACCCGCTGATCGTTCAGAACACTCTGCCACAACACCAGCGATGGAACATCCACACGCGGACGACGCAGCTTCAGAAAATACAGAATCACCAGCGGAATCAACGCCAGAAAAAACCACGCACCGTACAGATTGACGAAGCTCAGAAACCTCATCGCTGCACCCACCCCTGACGACACATCCGGTCAAACAGAAAGGCTGCAAACGGCTCGCCGGCACTCACCGACACAAACTTCCCCTGCCGACTGCGACACAAACCATCCAGAGTCTCCTCCAGACGTAACCGCTGATCATGATACACATGCAGCAGCTCACTGGCGTTGGTGATATCCAGAGTCTCCCCGGTCTCACTGTCCACAAATCGCAGATCACCCTGCACGTCCGGATGAATCTCAGCCTCACTCAGAATCTGCAGCCCCCACACTTCCAGCCCCGCACTGAACAACAGATTCAAGGGCCGAGTCAGGCTGCCAAAAGTCAGAAAATCACTCAAAACCACCGCCACTCCCCGCCCCCGATGGAATCTCAGCATCTTCTCAATCGCCTGCTCCACCGGAATGCTGCCACCACCTTCAACACCCTCCAGAAACTGCAGCAGATGACGAATCCGAGTCCTGCCGGTACCAGGTGGCAGCATCCAGCGATTCTCTGACTGCCCCTGCACCGCATACGCACTCACTCGCTCGCCATTCAACAACCCCATAATCCCGAACGCAGCTGCCGCCTGCAGCGCACGGTCCAGTTTGCCCCCACCCAGCATCGAAGCCGAAGCATCTACCAGCAACACCACATGCAGCTCCTCCTCGTGCTGAAACTGCTTGATGTACGGACGCTGCAACCGCGCAAAAATATTCCAGTCCACATACCGCAGGTCATCACCCGCCGCATAATCACGGAAATCCGCGAAGTCCGTACTGCTGCCACCCTTGCCCGATAAATGCTCCCCACGCGCACGGTTCGTCAGACGACGCTGCGGCCGCAGACGCATTCGCTCAATCTGATGCAGCACAGAATTATCGAACAGCTTCGTGAAAGCTGACTGAGTTCCCTCAAGCACAGCCTCAACCCTCCGTCGGTAGCTTCGCTATCAATTCATCAATCAACTCACGCAGTGAGATATTCTCGGCCTGCCCGTCATAATTCAGCAACGCACGGTGCTGCAGCACCTCCGCAGCAAAATAACGCACGTCCTGAAAAGACACATGAGCACGCCCCTGACTGAGCGCCCGCACTCGCGCTGCACGGATCAACGCCTGAGCCGCTCGAGGACTGGCACCGAATCGCAGAAACTTCTTCACCCGCTCTGTCGCATACGCGGAATCCGGATGCGTCGCCAGTACCAGACGACACGCATAGTCACGCATCGGATCACTCACCACCACATGCTCAAGAATGACACGCAACTGCAGAATGCGAGCCCCATCAAGCACCGGTACAGCCTCATGACGCTGCTTCAAAATCGTCCGATTCACAACCTCATTCAACTCTTCCCGATTCAGAAACGGAACCACTACCTTAAACATAAATCGGTCCAGCTGCGCCTCAGGCAGCGGAAATGTTCCCTCCTGCTCAATCGGATTCTGAGTTGCCAGAACGAAAAATGGCTGCTCCAGACGATACGTCGTACCGCCCGTTGTCACCGTACCCTCCTGCATCGTCTCCAGTAATGCCGACTGCGTCTTCGGAGTCGCACGGTTGATCTCGTCCGCCAGCAGCAACTGCGTGAAAATCGGCCCCTGACGAAATTCAAAACGATACTTGCCCAGATCATCCGTCGTCATGATGCTCGTGCCAATCACGTCCGCAGGCATCAGGTCCGGAGTAAACTGGATGCGACGAAACTGCAGCTTCAACGCTCCCGCAAGCGCCTTCACCAACTCCGTCTTGCCCAGCCCCGGCACTCCCTCCAGCAACACATTCCCCCCACACAGCATCGCCGTCAACACCGACTCCACAACTCGCTGCTGACCCACAATCACCTGCCCCACAGCCTCACGCACACGCTCGTACTCCGCACGAAACGCATTCGCCTCCGACTGCAACTCCGCCAACGCACCGTCACTGCTCATCGACAACCCTCCCCCTCTCCACATTGGATTTGTGAAGCTATCAGTTTTCAGTTTTCAGTTCGATCCTGATCGCGCTTTCGCTTCAAAGCCAGTAATCGCGATGTCGTGCCATCCTCAACACTGCCCGCATCCGACACCGCATCGCCACCAGATGACGACCCCGGGCCAGTACCAGCAGACTTCCCCGTCTCGGATTCGACAGACACACTCCCCACTCCGCGAACGGAACCCGCCGCAGCAGCCCCCGATCGCACTGTCCCGGAACCACGCACCACAAGCGGCCGCGCCTGCCCGGAATCGACGCCGGATTCACCACGGTTGCCCAACTGAGTTCGGACCTGAGTCGTACGCTCAAGCAGAGTCCCCAGAGTCGCCGTAGACTCACGCTTGTCACGACGCCACAACCGCTTCAACCAGCCGGCATCCAACTGCACTCGACGCACCGCCACGTCCAGCGGTAACAAACAGGCAGCCAGAATCAAATACCACTCGAAAATCGGTCGACTGCTGCGCTTCTGCGGACGCTCACCGTATAACCTGCGAGCCGTCTCAAGGGGATCACCGTCAATCTCCAGCTCCTGCCCCCCAGTGGCCTCCGCAATCTCACGTAACACCGCCGGATTCGCTCGAAATCGCAGATACTCAGGCGAATACGAGACAATGAAACCAGCGTAGGCGGTTTCATTACGAGTCCCGTCAGAGGCTCCTACCAACACCTGATATCGCCCCTCACCCTTCAATGGCATCGTCGTCTGGTAACGCCGCGGAGCAATCTGACGAACCGGCTGCGACTGCTCAAAACCATTCGGACCCGTCACCGACACATTCACATCCAGCAACGTCTCTTCCGGATGAAAGTCCTCGACAACAACAACACCCTCATTTCCATTAACATAGGTATACACTCGCAGTGACTGCTCCCGCTTCGTACGGCTGATCCGAGTCATCGTCTGAGATACCAGCTGCTGAAACTGATCCCACTTCACCCAGTCTCTGCCCCAGCGATCCGTGTAGTCCGACGTCCACGCTGCCGTGACCCCCAGACCATAACGCCACACCGCCAGGATCGGATCCAGCTCCTCTTCACCCGCCGCCTTCTCGCTCTCCGTCTGCGGAGCCGACAACACGACGACCGCGCGAGGATCCTCCTTACGCGACGCCAGCACATAACCATGCAGCTCAGGCGAATCCGAAATGTCCCGCAGAATCGGATCCACTCCGGTCACAACCGGCACAAAATCCCGAGCCTGAATCTGGGTGCGCCTGAGCGTCTTGGCTTCCTTCACAAAAATAGAAGGCAACTCGTTCGGATCACTCGGGAAATAAAAGCGACCACCAGTCGCACCCGCGATATCCTGCAACGTCGATGCGTCACCGTTGTGAGGAAATACTGCGACCGTCGAAACCGATACCTGATTCTCAACAAACTTCGCCACCAGTTCCGGAGTTGGCGCCTGAGCATCCCCGTCAGAGATAATGATCATATGGCGAGATGCTGCGTCGGACTGCAACAGAGACGACAGACCCATCTGCATCGTCGTTCCAAATGTCCCCATGTCGCCAATCTCAGCGTTGTTGATCTGCGTCGCAAGCGATTCATATTCGCTGGCCGGAGTCAAATCGAAGATCCACGCGTCCCCCGTCATGGTCTGGGCCAGCACACCCACCTCGTCCTGCGAATTCAAGACCTGAATCGCTCGCTTCGTAATCCGCTTTGCCCACGAATTCCCCTGCGGAAATTCACAGGTATGCAGAATAATGGCCAGAGCCCCCTTCGGCAGCACTTTCTTGTTCGTGATCTCCATCGAGATCGGTAACGCATCCTCAATCAGTGATCCCTGCCAGCCACCCGGACCAAAACTGTTGGGGCCACCCACCATCAAAAATCCAATCCCCAGATCCCGAATCGCATCATGCATCGCCTGAATCTGAGTCCCCACCAGAGCATCCGCCGGGACGTCCGCAAAGATCACTGCGTCATACGGCATCAGACTCAGAGGATCCTGGGGAAATTCCAGAGCTGTGATCACCTCAAGCTGCCGCTCGCCCTGCCGCAGAGCCTGCTCAAGAAATCGAATCTCCTCCGGCCGCCCCGCCACGTCACGCACCAGCAAAACCTTGCCCGGACCATCCAGATACAGGTAGTTGCGAACCTCGTTGTTCTCTTGACGACTGTCCGCATCAGGTGCCACTTCAATCCGCGCCGAATACTCGTAATACCCCGGCTCATCCACCCGAATCGGCACGGAATAGCGAGTCTTGCCGGCCGGAAACTCAATTTCTCGCCGCGAAATCTCACGGCCAGCCTCGGATAACACCAGCGTCCCGCGAGCAGCCCGCAGGGAATTCAAGACCACCGATGCCTCATAGGTCTCACCCTGCCGCACAAATCGCGGCAAATCAAGACGCTCCAGCAGCACCTCCGAGTCATACACGTAGTTCATCGGCACAACACTGACCGAGACACCTCGCGCCTGCAGATCGTCAACGACATCCTTCAACTGCCCAACCGTCTCCGTGCCATCACTCACCAGCACGATCCGCCCAACATTCTCCTCGGGCAGCATCGCCGCACTCAATGCCAGAGACTGCTCAAGATTCGTGGCGTCCTGACCCACCTGTGAATTCACGAAACGCTCAAACGGAAATACGACCCGCGGAGGATACTCAACTGCCGGCGTTCGACCGAAAACCACCAGACCAGCCTCGTCCGTCCCAGGCTTTTCCGCAGCGGTCGCCGCCACAAAATTCAACGCCTCAGAACGCCACGGACTGACAGAGTCTGACACATCCACATTGTAAACCACCGACACCGTGTCGCTGGTACGAACCGCGCGAGGCTCAGCCAGAACAAAAATCAACAGCCCACACAGCACCAGACGAATCAAACCAGCCCACACCGCTCGACGCGATGGCAGACCCGCATGACCAGCCGCCTGCAGCCACCAGAGCCATGGCACAAACAATAACAGCAAAAATGACCACGGACGCGAAAACTCCAGCTCACGCACCAACTCAAACTGAGGATAAGCAACGCCCCAGCGATACAGGAAACTGAGATCCAGCCAGCCACGCTCAGTCCACTTCAATGGACTGCCACCACTGATCACCACCGTCGGAAGAATCGACAGATAAACCAGCAGAAACAAAACAGAGAACACCAGCAACGACAGGCCAGAAGTCCACACCACCGGCCGATGCGGCGGCGGAAAAATGCGGAGTACCACGTTGCGGAGGAAAGTCACGGCGTCAGCTCCACGAGTCGATGATTTCCGGTGTCGGCCACAAGTATACGCCCATCGGTCAGTACTGTCAGGTCCCAGGGCTGGTAGAATTGCTGGGAATTCCGACCGGGGGTGCCATAACGTCCCACTAAATTCCCCTCCAGATCCATCACCGTCAAACGAGCCGCTCGATTTTCAATCACATACACCAGCCCCTCCGCCGTCACCCGCAGATCATAGGGATACGCAAGCGACTCAAATTTGTCCGATAACTTCAGAATTCGCCGGAATTCCCCCGCCTCACTGAACACCTGAATGCGATCGTTAAACGCATCCACCACAAACACCTCGCCACCACGCAACGCCAATCCACTCGGTCGCTGAAACTCACCCGGTCCCGATCCATGACGCCCGAATTGCAGCAGAAAATGACCGCGACCATCAAATTTCTGCACCCGCTGATGATCCCCATACTCACCCACATACAAATTGCCAGCACCATCCTCCAGCACCGCAACCGGAAACACAAACTGTCCAGCCTCCCGCCCCTCACTGCCAAACATCAGATCCACCTCGCCGTCCGCTCGAAATATCACCACCCGGTGATAATGAGTATCCGCAACAGCTACACGACCGTCCCGCAGCTTCCAGATCCCCTCCGGATTCCCAATCCTGCTGTCAGGCATCTTCCACTGCCGTTGCAACACTCCCGCACCATCATACACCAGCACACGCCCCGCATCGTCCAGCACGTACACATCATCCCGCTCGTCTGAATACAAACCGCGAGGTGCCGGTAGAAATCGGTCGGCTGCCGGGATCCGCCACGTCCGCTCACCGGAAATCGACAGCAACGCCTCTCCCCCCGCCTCACCCCGCGGACCACACCCCACGCACACCATTCCCACACCAAACACCAACAACAACACCAGACAACGCCCCACACCCGCAAACCATAAACCTGGTACTGCGTTCATCAGCACACCCCCGACACTTCAACCGGATAGTACTCCACACGCACCCATTCACCGGCTGATAATCCCCAGCCACCACCCGAACCATGACCCGCACCAACAGCGCCCCAGTCCAGCCCATGCAGCAGGCGACATACGCCACCATCTGTTCCAGTCCCGCTGCCACTGCCGCACAAAGACACACCCACAACCGTCTCCGCCACTCCGCCAATCACCCGCGAATGCCGAACCTGCACCACACCACCCACCACAACACGACCAGACGCAGAACCCCCGACTCCCTCAACAGACTCAGAGACCCGCACCAGTCGCAAACGCTCCGGACGCACGCAAACCCCACACCCACCACCCACGCCTGCTCCGGATCCATCCGCCAACTCCAGACCCAGGGCCTTCGCCAGAACACCGTCCAGCCAGTTCACCGGACCCAGCAACTCACCCAATTCACGACACGGCGCCCGCTCATACAAATCCCCAACCACTGATTCATGCCAGACCACACCGTCACGCAGACACACCACGCGCTCCGCCGTCCGCAACACAACCGCAGGTTCATGAGTCGAAAAGATGAGGGAGGCTCCGCTGGCACGCACCAGACGCTCCAACTGCTGCCAATATCGAGGCTTACGTACCGGATCCACGTGCGCCAGCGGTTCGTCCATCAACAGCACTCGCGCCCCCGAGGCCAGAGCCCGCACAACCGACAATCGCGAACGCTCACCCTGCGACAATTCACCAGGCAGCGCCGCACGCCGCTCCCAAAGATCAAACACCTGCAGGATTTCGTCTGCATTCCTGGCACCCACCAGCTCCACATGCCGCTGCACCGACAAATGAGCCCACAAGCCACAGCTCTGCGGCACCCAGAAACAGGGCAGGGCCCCCCCACGCAACTGCACTCCCCGCTCAATACTGCCCGAGGTCGGCTCCTCATAACCCGCAAGGACACTCAGCAGCGAACTCTTCCCCGCACCGGAATACCCCAGCACTGCAGTCAACCCGTCAGCAATCTTCAGACTGACGCCAGCCAGTCGCGGACGCACCACCGCAGCACCGGATCCCGAACCAGACATTCCCAACACACTGCCGGCTAATGACACATCCCGCAACTCAAATAACACACCTCCACCCTCCCACTCAACACCTCACCCACCACGGCGGTCCAGCACCAGCAGCCGATACTGCAGCGGCTGCGGATCAGCCAACGGTCGCAGTTCCTGATCATAATGACTCACTCGCCAGCCACGCTGGCGAGCCGTCTCAACAAATGTCGCCGCATGCTGCCGACCAGCATCCCCAATCCAGACGACGCCCCCCGGTGCCAGCAACTGCCCCAACGCGCCCAGCAACGCCACATGGCCACTTCGCTCATACAACACGTCACTGGCAAACACAAATTCATACGGCGCTACCGCCGGAACATCCTGCCAGCCAAACACCAGCCCCTGACCACCCGACAACCCGTTCCGCTCCGCATTCCGCACAGCCATCGACACGGCCGCAGCAGACTGATCCGAAAACGTGACCGATAACCCCGCTGCTAACCCCGCCAGACCCGCCAGACCCACACCACAACCCAACTCAATGGAACGCTGCACACGAGGCGCTGCAGTCAGCAGCAGCCGAGCCGTCACAGGGGCCGCGGCCCACAATAATCCCCAATACGGATCCCACCCCGCCACACCCGAACGCTCCCCTGCAACCGCCTCCTCCAGCAACTCCGTCGGCTCCGGAAGCTCCAGCTCAAACTCCCGCCCACAGATCTGCACTCGCTCCAGTGGCACGCCCTCACTCCCTCATACCACGGACCATGCACACAAATCACACCAGAAACCAAACCGCACAGCCGGTGACCGCACACCCGACCAATCCCCACCACACCCCAAAACAACTCGAACTTCCAGAATTGCCCGAACCCGTCCGCTACATCAGAACTGAGCCAGAAATCGCAGATCGTTCTCGTAAAACCGACGGATGTCGTCCACCCCGAAATGCTTCATACAAAACCGCTCAATCCCCAGCCCAAAGGCAAACCCCGAATACTGCTCCGGATCATAACCCACCGCAGCAAACACCGCCGGATCCACCATCCCCGCACCACCAATCTCCATCCACGAATTCCCCCACTTCATATCCACCTCCACCGATGGCTCGGTGAACGGGAAAAACGATGGACGAAAACGGATCTCCACCTCTGGTCCCAGAAAACTGCGAGCAAACTGGCTGAGCACTGTCTTCAGCTGAGCCATCGTCACATGGCGATCCACCAGCAATCCCTCCATCTGGTGAAACATGCACGAATGAGTCGCATCAATGGTGTCCGGACGATACACACGCCCAAGTGACACGATTCTGACCGGTGGCTGCACCGTCTCCATCGTACGGATCTGCACCGTCGATGTCTGACTTCGCAGCAACATCGGACCGCCAGCGGCAGTCTGAGCACACGCGAGATAAAAATTGTCCAGCGGATCCCGCGCCGGATGATCTTCCGGAATATTCAGCGCTTCAAAATTATGACGCTCATCCTCAATCTCAGGACCATCCACAACCGTAAAACCAAAACGCCCCATCAATTCACGGAATTCGGACATCACCTGAGTAATCGGATGCAGACGCCCAACCTTCGGACGATCCCCCGGCAACGTGACATCAAAATCCGAAACCGCCCGCACCGCCGCCGCCTTCTGCAAGGCCTCCTGACGCTCCTCCAGCGCGACCGTGACCGCCGTACGCACCTCATTGAAACGCCGACCCACCGCCGGCTTCTGCTCGACCGTCGCTGTCCCCACCAGCTTCTGCAAATCCCGGATCCGGCCGTTCTTCTGACCCATGTACTCCACACGGACCCGCTCCAGACCCGCAGCATCACTCGCCGCACGCACGGCCGCCAATGCTCCCGACTCAAACTCATCAAATGCAGCCAGAATGTCCATCACCAGCCCCATAGTGAAAAAAAAACGAGCCAACCCGCGGGCTGGCTCGTCTGTCGACCGTTCGGCCTGTTGCCCGACCGGACCTGTCCACCTGTCAATAGACTCAGGCCGCTGACTTCGCTGCCTTCGCAGCAGCCACTATCTCAGCAAACACCTCCGGATTACGCACAGCCAATTCCGACAGCTGCTTGCGATTCAGGCCAATCTGAGCCAATGCCAAACCATGCATGAAGTACGAATAGCTGATGCCCAGCGCTCGCACTGCTGCCGTGATTCGAGTGATCCACAGGGCACGGAACTCACGCTTCCGCATGCGACGGTCGCGAGTCGCATAGGCGCGGGAACGAACCAGAGTTTCCTTGACGGTTCGCAGCAGCTTGCTGCGACCACCAAAATTGCCACGCGCTTCCTTGAACAAACGCTTCTTCGCGCGATGACGCGCCTTGCCGTAACGAACTCGCATCGAACCAGATCTTTCAATTCTAACAGGATCGGAAATTTTTCTCGGCCAGGCCCAAAGACCCGGTGCAGCATCCCCACGCTGCCCTCTGAGTTCACCGCCCAGTCCCACGACATCGGCAACGACAACAGCAGTCGACACGCACGCGACGGACTAAACGCCACACATGCTGCCAACCACTCACCCTTTGCACCCCCCAAAGCGTCGGTTACACGAAAATATCACCGCAGCAGGCCGCAGGACACACTCGAGCCATCAGCAGGAAAGCACAGCAACGCGCGACAGTGCAGAGGACACCCGCGCGTCAGAGTCTTCTTGTGTTCAATACAAACCGCCCCAGACGCCACGCCCCGCCACGCTCACATGCAGGGACGCAGAGCCTCTACGATCTTCTTCGCCTCAGCACCGTCAACCACGCCGTCCTGACGCAGACCACGCTTACGCTTCGGGCTCTTGTGACTCAGCAAATGCCCGCGATACGCAGAACGATGCTTCGCCTTGCCCGACGCCGTAACCTTGAAACGACGCTTCATTCCCTTATGAGTCTTCTGCTTGGGCATCTCATTCTCCGCGGCCTAAAAGCCGCCGTCACACGAGTAGAACAGTCTTCAAATCAGCACGAAAACACAAAAACTACCACGACAAAGTACAGCACACCCGATTCGGTGCAACTGATCCACTTTGCCACAACTTCATCGCCACAACTTCATCGCCACTCAACCGCAGCGCTAGCCAACCACACAGCACCTACAGAAACACTACGGTGTACTTCTGCGCAGTGGCAGGGACCGCAGAGCCCACGAGTATAAGTCAGGAAGCCCCCAATTGTAAAGCACCGAAATTCTGTCGAATCCGGAAATTCCCAGAGGACGCTCTATCGACCAACACCCACGCCACCGCCCAACTTTTCAATCCAATCCACAAAAAAACAAAAACAGCCCCCGGATTTCCAGAGGCTGCTCAGGTCCCAATCCATCGCAGGTTCCACAATCAAACGCCGACCGTCTGATCATCTCCCACGCTGCTCAAGGCCAAAATCAACCGCTCCGTCAGTTCGTCCTGACCCGCCTCACCACTGTCCCAACCCGCCGACAACAACGCCACAGGACGACTTCCCGACAGAACTTCCAGCAGATCCACAGCCGCAGCCGTCAACACAGGAGCCCCCTCAACCGGCAATCCACGCTCGACGGAGACCACACCCCCTTCACACAACCGCACCGTCGCCTGACAACCACCAGGCCCCGTCAGATTGAGTCCCACCACGGCCGTCTCTGCACCAGTGCCAGTCGCCCGGACTCGCAGCAGATCCAGCAGCCAGCAACTGACCGCCTGAACATCCGGCTTGCGCTTGCCCCAGCGGTCCTCGTTGCCGTAATCAATAAACCGATGAATGACAGTGCGATCAAGATCCGGGCAGACGATGTCCCCCGCAAATCGCTTCGTGTTGGTCATATCAAAGGTGTTGTCCGTGCTTTCGTATGCCGCGTACGTTTCCGCATTGTCCTGAAACAAACGCTCAAACATCTTCTGGTCTTCGCTGAGCACCGCTTCATCAGCCTGTGGCTCAGGATCGCCCTCGTAAATCACACCAGTCGAATTGAAATACTCGCTGCACAAGTCAATCACCTGACGGGAAGTGATGGGGTTGTCCGGAGCCAAATGGTATGTCAGACCACGAGCTTCCGGAGTCTCAAACAGGCGACACATCACCGCCGATACCCAGTCGACCGGTATCAGATTCCGCGGCTCGCGGCCTGTGAAACGCACGCGAATCGGAGTCTTTCGGCGACCATCCTCACCCAGCGGCAGCGATGGAATCAGCATCGCCATCAGACGCAGGTACACAAACAGCCCATGATAGGTGTTGGTGTAACCCGTGCGCGAATCCCCCACAATCACTGCCGGGCGGTAGACAGTCACGTGCTCAGCGAAATCCGCCTCGCGTACCAGCTGCTCCGCCTCAAATTTGCTCTCTTCATAGTCGTTGCGGAAGGTCTGGCCGGCCACCAGACTACCCTCCAGAACACGCCCCGCCTGCATCCCCGCAACGTAGGCCGTCGACACATAATGGATGTCCCGAATGCCCAACTCTCGACACAGCTGCAGCATGTGACGAGTTCCATCGAGATTGGTGCGCCACGGCTCTCCAGAGCGGTCCTTCCCGAAGAATTCCAGAATTGCCGCACTGTGGATAATGCTGTGACAGTGCTTCCGTAACCATTCCCGGTCTTCGTCCGACAGGCCAAAGCCCGGCTGCGAGATATCCCCGGTCAGGACAACCGGGCGCGGGAATGTGCGCTGATGCTCTTTCTCCCAGTACTGCAACACCTGCTCGATTCTGTCCCGAGCATCGTTGCGGCGCGACCCACGCACCACCACCGCCAGCTGATGACCGTTTAATAACAGGTCTCTCAGCAAATAACGACCAACAAGTCCAGTAGCTCCGGTGATCAACGTATACATAGCACTCCCAGTCCCATCCTGAATACCGGAGATCTGATGCGGTTCCGTCAGACCTGCCCCTGCCGGAAAAACACCTGCAGATCCCAGCATCCGTCACGCCACGTTTCACTGCCCATGCTGTCATGAGCCCCCAGAATTGCGACACTATTCAACCTGGGACGCGATTTCGCAACGGTTTTCAATCACCAATTCTTAATCCCGCCGGCAACGCCGAACTGGCGTTGACAGAAAGCCCCCAGCTTACAGAAACACCCCAGCACCCGCAAACACATCACCCGTCGAATCCCGCTCAGCTCGGAAATTCCCAGGGGAAAGCGAGGCAAACTTAAGCAGGTCTTCAGATTTCAAGCCCACACGATGAATCTCCCCTCAACCAGCCGCTTTTGGCCGACATCGCCCGCATTTCTGGCCCGATCGTCAAGCTCCGCACCGGCCGTCCAGACTCCCCTCATGCCGCAGGAATCAACTTCCGCACGGTTTTCCCCGTCGAAAATCCCTGGCATCGCCCCCCATCCCGCGCATACTGTCCCCCGTCGGCCTCCACAGGCCTCCACAAACACCCCAAAAGACCGGCCGCACACCCCACGCGGCACTGCCTCGAAGGACCACCCGATGATCTCGTTCTCCGGTGTGATTCCGCCCATCGTGACCCCACTCGTCGCTCACGATCAGCTTGACCCGCACGCCGTCGACCGCATCGTCCGCCACCTCATCGATGGAAATGTTGCCGGCATCTTCACGCTCGGTACCACCGGCGAAGGCCCCTCTCTGCAGTACCGCGTTCGCTACGAAATGGTCGAACGCACCTGCGAAGCCGCTCGCGGACAGGTTCCTGTCCTCGTAGGCGTCACCGATACATCTCTCGCCGAATCTCTCGCGCTGGCCGAACACGCCCGGTCCAGCGGCGCTGCAGCCATTGTTGCTGCAGCGCCTTTTTACTTCGACGCCTCGCAACAGGCACTCCAGGACTGGTTTACCCGGCTGGCCGACGAATCGCCACTGCCGCTGATGCTCTACAATATGCCCTCCTGTGTCGGCACCACTCTGTCCATTGATCTTGTCGCCGCCCTTGCCAATCATCCCAATGTGGCCGGTATCAAGGACAGCGGAGGTGATCTCAGGTACTTCCGACAGTTGTGCGTCGAATTCCGCAAACCCGGTCGATTCTCCGTCTTCATGGGGCCGGAAGAACTGCTCGCAGATGCCGTCAGCTTCGGGGCTGATGGCGGCGTCTGCGGAGGTGCCAACCTGCTGCCACTCGTCTACACCGATCTCTACACCGCCGCCGTCAACGGCGACTCCCTCGAAATCCCCAGACTCCACGGCATCATCCACGACCTGTTCGCCTCAGTCTATCGCGATGAAAATGGACGCATGAAACTGATCCCCGGCCTCAAACATGCCATGGCCCAGGCCGGACTCTGCTCAGCCGTCACCGCACCGCCGCTGCAGGCACTCAGCGTCGAACATGCCACTCGCATCGAAGTCGCCTTCGAACGACTGGCCGCTGCCGGAAAACTGCTGCAACAAACCACTGCCAACTAATCCCCTCAGTCAAACACCCCGTGCAGGTACCAGCGTCCCGTCTGCAGATCACGATACAACCATAACCGGCTGCCCCCGCGAACCAGCACGACATAATAATCCCGCTGACACGGCCGGTCAGTCCACCAGCCGGTCTGCAACCGCTCCGCTGCAGACCAGCCCTCCACCTCCCACACCTGACCCTCCGCACGCACCTGCGGATACCGGCGTAACTGCTGCTCCGCAGCCACAAAAGACTGCCCCGCCAACGGCTCCACACCCTCCAGTAACAGCCCAGCCGTCACGTCCACCGGCACCTCCAGCAGCCGCAACGGACGCGGCACAACACTCGTTGCATCCGGATTTCCAGCACCCACACGCCCGGCAATCACACTCCCGGAAGACTGTTGTTCAGCCACACCATGCGCCCCCCGACGGACAGGCGATTTTGAGCCCTCAAGGGACTCTGTCAGACCCGCCAGACGCTCCAGCGCACGCTCCGCAGCCCCCGCACCTCCCGCCTGCATGGCATCCGGAACCGGCTCGCAACGCAGCGAAAACTCCGGTCGCACATCCGCCCGCTCACTCACCCGCAAGACCCGCTCACCACCCAGACGACCCGTCAAACGACTGACCAGCGCCGCCAGATGCTCAACCGGCTCCTCCGCCGTTAATGACTCCCCAAACAGACTGCGCTGCCGAGCCGGCGGAAGTTGCGCCGCCAATGCCCGCAATCGCACCAGGACCACCGGCTCCACAGCCAGACGCAGATAACCCGCCGGTACCACCTCACCACCTGCAGCACCACTCACACCCCGCCGGTGCTCATCCGCCACCAGATACTCCAGTCGCAGGCCACTCACCTCACTCAGCAACTCCGCATCCTGAGTCGGACGAACCAGTCCCGCTGCAAACTGCAGATACTCCCCACTCCCCAGCCGAAACTCACACTCCACACCTCCACACATCTGACGCCGACGCACCAGCTCACCCGCCACCACCACCGACAGACGACTCAGAACCCACATCAGATCACGTAACCCCTGCGCCGGCTGCTCCTCACTCCAGTCCGCCACGATCGGATCCCGCTCCGGTAAATTCACCAGATACTCCGGCAACACTCCGCTCAACTGCTGCACCCGCTGCACCGCCTCCACACTCAGACGAGACGGCAGATCCTGCACAGGAAGCCGCAACAGACGGCCCACATCGCCCACACCCAGATCCCGCAGCACCAATACGTCCGCCTGCGGCAGACGCGCAGCCGTAATCGGCAACCGATCAATCCCCGGCCGATCACAACCCACCGGCAAACATCGCACACGCCAACTGCCACTCAACACACGCGAATGAACCCCGGACTCCAACCCACTGCCCCCGCCCGCCAATGCACGCCACTCAGACTCAGATGGATCCCAGTGAGCTATCGCCCACGCCGCACTCACTCGCCCACCCACACCCACCACCGCCTCCAACCCCGCATCCGAAATCTCTCGTAATAACTCCTCCGCTAACTCAAGCTCGCCACCAAACAAATGCTCACAACCCGTAATATCCAGCAATAAACTGTCCGGCAAGGGCAACTCGTCCAAAGCCACTACGGGAGCAAACCGGCGAGCAACTTCGCCCAGCAACTCCAGCTCACGACGATCCTCCTCCGGATTCCACTCCACAAATTGCACCGATAACTGCGACGCACCCCCACTACCTGTTGCACTACCTGTTGCACTACCCTGGCGCCCAGCAGCGGCTGACCCGGCAGCACCCGGTTTCTCACGAGCCCCCCGGTTGACACCACGCACAGGACGCACCTGCGCTAAACTGCGAGCCTCAGCCAGAGGCAGACCCGGACGCACCCCACGCTCCCACGCACCCCGGTCAACCGCCACAACCGCAGGCCCCGTTCGAGCCGCCGGAAATAACTCCCGCACCAGCCGCCAATCCCCCAGTAAGACACCCGTCAAACCCGCCACATTCCCAGACACACCACCCCGGCCAACACCAACTGTACCCACACCCGCATCCGTCCACTCCGCCCGAGTTCTCAGAGCCAACGGTGCTGCAGCCTCGCCACGATTCCGCAGACGCCGCGCAGCAACCTGCACCGGCCAGTTCGGAAATCGCAGACACAGAATCCTCGCGACCACAACTAACACCCTCACAACCGCAAACTCACAACCATAAACAAACACGCGGCAAATCCGTCCTGACCCCAACACCTACGCTCGATCACTCAGGAACAGCCTCCACGTCCACCCATATCCTAGAGCGTTGCCGGTTCCAATTCGATACCCACCCCAACTTCATTCCCCATTCTCCTGTGACACTCTAACATTCCTGCTGCCCGACACCACCACCCAACCGCCAGCGAGCATCATGCTGAACATCCACATCCAGCCCACACTCCAACTGCTGCTGCAGGCCATCCTGATCCTCACGGCTCAGGATGCACCCACAACAATCTCAGGCTCCGGTCCGCTCGAACCACCGGCCGCACTGCAGTCCTTTCAACTGCAACAGGGCTTCACCCTCCAACTCGTCGCAGCCGAACCACTCACCACTGATCCCGTCGCTGCTGCCTTCGACGAAGATGGACGACTCTTCGTCGTCGAAATGAATGACTACCCCTACACCGACAAATCCACCGATCTCCCCAATCAGGAACGCACGACCGATCTGCCCATCGGAAAAATCCGACTGCTGATCGACGACAATGATGACGGCCTGTTCGATCGCAGCAGCATCTTCGCCCGCGACCTGTCATGGCCCACAGGCATCGCCATCTGGCGGGACGGCATCTTCGTCGCCGCCACGCCCGACCTGTGGTGGCTGCAGGATGCTGACCACGATGGCGTCGCCGAAAAACGCGAACGCATCCTCACTGGCTTCCGCAAACTCAACGTACAGGCTGTCGCCAATAACCTGCTCTGGACTTTCGATCATCGCATCTGCGGCGCCGGTGGCACCAACGGAGGACTACTGGCCGGGGCCGCACTGCCCAACGGCAGCCCCACGCCCCTCAACATGTCCCGCCATGACTTCAGCTTCACACCCACGGGCCCCCCACACGACTTTCAACTGCTGTCAGGTGGAGCACGCTTTGGTAATACCATCGATGATTTCGGAATTCGCTTCATCTGCAATATCCGCAATCCGGTCCAGCACGTCGTACTGCCACTCGACGCACTCACTCGCAACCCCAACTTTACGCCCACCAGCCCACTGCACGACGTGGCCGCCAGCGGTGATCAGCTGCCCGTCTACCGCACCAGCCCGCCGGAACCATGGCGCATCATCAACGCCGCTCGACTGACAGGGCAGGGCGACCCACGCATGCCACGCAGCGAAAAAAATGCCATCGGATTCCTCACATCGGCCTGCGGAGTCACTGTGTACCGCGGTGATGCATGGCCTGCCACATTCCGCTCACAGGTCCTGCTCTCAGACGTCGCCGCCAATCTCGTACACAGACAACAGCTGACACCCGCCGGATCCACCTTCTCCTCACAACGCATCGATCAGAACTGCGAATTCATCACCTCCACCGACAACTGGTTTCGCCCCGTCAATTTCGTACATGCACCCGACGGCACCCTCTACCTGCTGGATATGTATCGCGAAACCATCGAACACCCATGGTCCATGCCCCCTGACCTCAAGGCACTGCTCGATCTGGAACGAGGCCGTGATCGCGGTCGCATCTACCGCATCACACCACCCAACTTCCGCCGTCGCCCCACACCCACGCTCTCACAAGCCACAACGAACGAACTTGTCACACTCCTCGAACACCCCAATGCATGGCACCGCGAATCCGCCGCACGACTGCTGTTTCAGCAGCAACACCCATCCACTGCCTCGCTGCTGCACAAACTCCTGCTCGATTCCCCCGCCCCACACGCCCGACTGCAGGCCCTCTGCAGCCTCAGTGCACTGGCTCGCACCGATTCCGCCACCCGCAACCTGCTCGACAACAGCGTCCCCAGACTGCTGCAGGACGCTGCCCCCGCAATCCGCCGACAAACGCTGCTGATCGCCACCGAACTCAACCTGCATGCTCTGCCCACAGCCATCACCGCCGGGGCCAGCGATGCCGCTCCCGAAGTTCGACTGCAGGCAGCGCTCAGCCTGCACACACTGCCACACCCGGAACAACTCACACTCGTCACAAAACTGCTCAGCGAAAACTCACTCGACCCCTGGATCTGCACCGCAACCCTCACAGCCGCTCAGGACCATGAAATCCTGCAACTGCTGTTGGCCATCCGGAATCCTGCATTCCCCACGGAGGCCGCAAAGATGCCCCTGCTGCTGCAACTGGCCGGCATCGTGGGACTCCGCAATCAACCGGCCGAACTGCGGACCCTCGCACAGGCACTCAACCGCCTGCCCACAACCGCTCGAACCAACCCACAAACCGGCGAACTGCTCGTCGCACTCGATGATGGTCTCCGCCACACTCAGTCCAGCCTGATCGCCGCATGGCACGATCAACCTGACGCAATCGCATTCACCGAACAACAGGTCACCGCAGCTGCCCTGCACGCCACAGATCCGCAATTGCCGGCTGAACAACGAGTCGCAGCGATTCGACTGCTCGCACTCAGCCAGCAGCCCACACTGCTGACTCAACTCCTCGATCTCGCTGACCCGCTGCAGCCCGACCCCGTGCGACTTGCCGCCCTCAAACTGCTGCCCACCCGCCTCGATGCCGCCGCCGCCGAACGTCTGGCCAGCCATTGCCCACGTTCAACCACCAGCCTGCAACACGAAATCATCGAATGCCTCTGCAGCTCCACTGTCGGAACGACAACACTGCTCGAATCCATCGCCAGCGGACTCATTCCGCCCAGCCGTATCACTCCCATTCGCAGATCGCTGCTGCTGAAAAATACTCGCCCGGAAATCCGTCAGCAGGCTGAAAAACTGCTGGCTCCGGATCGCACTACACCCCGCTCACAAGTCCTCGCCGCATGGCAGGATACACTGACACTCACCGGCAACAGCCAGCAGGGACGCACCATCTTCCAGCAGGAATGCGGCACCTGCCATCGCATGGGAAACCTCGGCACCGATATCGGACCCAGCCTGCTCACTGTCAAACACCGCACGCCAGCAGAACTCCTCACACAGATCCTCGACCCCAATCGCGAAGTCGGTCCGGACTTCCTGCAGTTCGTCGCCGTCACTCACAATGGTCAGACCGTTGCCGGTATCCTCAGCACAGAAACACCCGATGCCATCACGCTCACCCGCAGCGGTAAACAGCAGACCACACTCAACCGAACCGACATCGCCGAACTCCAGGCCACCGGCATCAGCCTCATGCCCGAAGGCTTCGAACAGAAACTCTCCCGCCAGGACCTCGCTGACCTCATCCAGTTCATCCGCACCGGCCCCTGATCCCCCCCAACCCACCCCACCGAAACACACCCCACCCGCAGCCTCGACTTCAGCCCGAGACCCAACCCCTGCACACCACCCGTAACCTGAGTTTCAGCACTTGTCACTGCCCACGAAACCCGGCGTTCCCCCGGAACGAGCGTTTGGTTCTGGTTCTACCCGCATTTGCGATTCAGCCCTGAACCGCCGATTTCCGGCAGCCCACGGCGCAGCCCTCGATGACGTTGCGTCCCCACCCTGCACTTTGGTCAACGGCCATAGTCAGCACAGCCCTCGTCAACGCCCACAGTCATGCACAGCCGAAATCCATGGCTTTCCTGTTCCGCAGCAGCGGAGCGGCATGACACACATTCCACTTTTATGAGGAACGACAAGTTCTGCCCGAGACACCCACTCCCACTCGAAACACAACACAGCCAACAAAACCTCACGCCGGTCCCGCAGCCACCACACTCGCATCCACCTCCCCGGCATACTTCTCAAAATTCGTCCGGAAACGCTGGGCTAACCTGCGAGCCGCCAGCTCGTAAGCGTCCCGATCACGCCACGACAACGCCGGCTGAAGCATCTCACCAGGCACCCCCGTGCAGCTGGTCACCACATCCAGACCCATAATCGAATCACGCACAATTGCCGCGCCCCGCAATTCCCCGGTATGAATTCCATCGATAATCGCGCGAGTAAACCGGAGCGGCATCCGACTGCCGGTCCCATACGATCCGCCCGACCAACCCGTATTCACCAGCCACACCGCCGCACCATGCCGACGTATCTTCTCGGCCAGCAGACGCGCATACACACTGGGATGCCACACCAGAAATGGACCACCAAAACACGGTGAGAATGTCGCCTCTGGCTCAGTCACACCCATTTCCGTACCAGCCACCTTCGCCGTGTAACCACTGATGAAATAATACATCGCCTGCTCTGCGGTCAGCCGCGAAACCGGTGGCAACACACCAAACGCATCACACGTCAGAAAAATCACGTCCGACGGGTGGCCCGCCACACACGGGATCCGCGCATTCCGCATGTGCTCGATCGGATAGGCACCACGAGTATTCTGGGTGATCGACGTGTCGTTGAAATCCACGTGGCGATGCGCTCTGTCATACACCACATTCTCCAGCACCGCGCCAAACCGCAATGCCTCGAAAATGTCCGGCTCTGACTCCCGAGTCAGATACACAGCCTTCGCATAACAACCCCCCTCAATATTGAAGATCCCATCATCCGACCAGCCATGCTCATCATCACCAATCAGATACCGCTGCGGATCCGCTGACAATGTCGTCTTGCCCGTACCCGACAGACCAAACAGCACCGAACTCTGACCTGTCTTCCGGTCACACGTCGCCGAACAGTGCATCGACAGGATGCCACGGTCCGGCAACAGATAATTCATAAACGTAAAGACCGCCTTCTTCATCTCACCCGCATACTCCGTCCCCAGCAACACCACCTCCCGACGCTCAATACTCAGATCCACACTCGTACGACTGGTCATCCCCGTCGTATAACGATTCGCCGGAAACGCACCCGCATTGAAGATCACAAAATCCGGCTCACCAAATGTCTCCAGTTCCTGATCCGTCGGACGAATCAGCATGTTGTGCATAAACAAAGCATGATACGGACGCGCACAGATCACCCGCACCTTCAGACGCTGCGACGCATCCCAGCCCGCATAGGCGTCCACACAGTAAACTCGCGATCGAGTATTCAGATAGTCAATCGCCCGCTCACGATTGATACTGAACGTCGTCTCATCCAATGGAAAATTCACCGGCCCCCACCACACCTTCCCCTCAGACTCCGGATGACGAACCACCCGCTTGTCCTTCGGAGATCGCCCGGTCTTCTCCCCGGAATACGCTATCAAGCACCCCGTGTCCGAAATACTCGTCCCCGGCTCGTGACGAATCGCCTCCTCGTAAAGACCACTCGGAGACATATTTCGGAAAACTTCCCGCACAGTGATCCCATGCCCCTGCAGCGAAAACTGACCATCCATCACAACCTCCCCACTGGACAAAAAGTGCGCCCCAGCTGCACACCAAACGCTCAACTCTGAGCACGGATCACACAGACAACCGGTTTTCAGTCCACAAACACAAACTCGTTCGAATTCAACAACGCACGACACAGTTCCGCAACCGCATGCCGTCGCTCAGATTCACCACGAGCCTCCAGAACTCTCTGCAGCAAGAGTCGTGCCGCTTCCCACTCATCCGCCGCCGGTTCTCGCAGAAGAATTCGACGAAACGCACTCAAAATGACCGGGCCCTGCCACTCCGGAACTTCCGATTCCCCCGCCAGCAGCTCGCCCGATAACGCCTCCACACACGAGATCGTCTCCGGACTATTCAACAGCATAATCGCCTGCGGAGCCACTATGGTTTCGTCCCGACGAGCACACGAGGCCGCAGAATCCGGCAGATCAAACACCTGCAGAAATGGAATCGGCAGACAACGCTTCCGCACCAGATACACACTGCGCACTCGAGTTTCCCCGCCACGCTCCGCATACCAACCCTGCATCCGACCGTCGTCCTTACCCTCCTCAGCCTCCAGAATCGCCGGCTGAGCATGCCGCAGGTCCTCGGCAACTTCCGGCCACCGCGGAGCCCCCCCGGATGCAGCCTGCAACTGACCAGTCGCCTGCAACAGACAATCCCTCAACGTCTCCGCATCCATCCGCCGCAGTGTCTGACGCCCCCACAACACATTCTCCGCATCCGCAACTCCAGTACCCGCCACGTCCACCACACGCCGATACGCCAATGATGTCAACATCAATCGATGCATCCGCTTCACAGACCAGCCACCACGCACAAAATCCTGCGCCAACCAGTCCAGCAAATCCTGCTGCTCAGGACGAGCTCCCGTGTGGCCGAAATCATTGGCCGTTGAGACCAGCCCCACACCAAAATGCTGCTGCCACAGTCGATTCACCAGCACCCGCGCTGTCCAGGGATTCTCCGCCGAAACGATCCACTCAGCCAATGCCAGACGACGACCACTGCCGCCGGCTGCCGATCGCCCAATCACCGCATCTCCCGGCCAGTACAGCGCCGGAAATCCCGGCTGGACCTCGGCCCCCGGAGCACCCACATCTCCCTGACTCAGTACACACGTCGCAGGAATCGAATCCACACTGTCCCGTACGCCCAGCGCCCGATCATACGATCGCAACCGACCTCGCAACGTCGAAACTTGCCCCTCCAACTCCCCCCGCTCCGACTCCGACAGTCCATCAGACTTCAGTCGCGTCTCAAGCGCATTGATTTCAGTAGCCACAGGAGCATTCGCAGAATCAATCTCCTGCCGCTCAGCCATCGTCGAAACCGTCAGCTGATCCGCATACTTCAACGATGCAAAAAATGCCCGCAGACGATAATGATCCGCCTGAGTCAACGGGTCATACTTGTGGTCATGACACTGACAACACGACATCGTAAGTCCCAGAAATGCGGCCGCCGTCGTGTTCGTCAGATCCGCCTGCAACTCAGCCTGCAGACGAGCCTCCTCCTGAAAAATCGCTGCCGTACTGTCCCACTGCCCCAGACGCAGATATCCCGTCGCCAGCAACGCATCCCGATCCTGCTCAGTCTGCGGATCTCCAGCGACCAACTCATCACCCGCCAGCTGCTCACGCACAAACTGATCAAACGGCTTATCCGCATTGAACGCGCGAATCACATAGTCCCGATACTTCCACATCGTCGGACGGAACTCGTCCCGCTCATAACCGTTTGTGTCAGCATATCGCACCACATCCAGCCACAGCCGAGCCTGACGCTCGCCGTAAGCCGGCGATGCCAGCAGACGATCCACCTGCCGCTCCCACGCACCGGGCTGAGTATCCCCAACAAATACATCCAGCTCAGCTGACGTCGGCAACAGACCCGTCAAATCCAGAGTCACCCGCCGCAACAGAACCCGACGGTCCGCCTCTCCCGATGCCACCACCCCCGCCGCCTCCAGTTTCCGCTGCAGAAATGCGTCAATCGCATTCCCATCAGCAGGTATCGACGAAGGTACGTCCACTGCACGAGGCACTTGCAGTGACCACAATGCCAGACGCTCATCCCCAAAGGCCACACGCACCGGATTACGCGAGTCCTCCCACGCACTCCCGATCGGCCTCGCGTCACTCTCTGCAGATCCCACTCGCTCGTCATCCGCGAAGCCCGGAACCACGGCAGAACACACGACCACAGTACCTGCCCACAGCAGCAGCCCACAAGGCCACTGCCGACACAGCTGCACGACACAACTCGGCACGCACTGCTGGAATCGTCGCAACATCGCCACCTCACACAAAGAAGAAAGTGGTTTCAGCTGTCGTACGCATCAGCTTCACCCGGTCAGCTTCCTTCACGAAGTCCAGCCGATCACGCACCAGCGCCACCGAAGCTTCATAGGAATTCGGCTCCGTCAGCTGATACGGTGAATCACTCGCCCACATCAGACGATCCGGTCCATACGCCTCAAACAAGCGACGAATCATCGGACGCAGCTCGTCATGCGGCGGTTGCTTCTTTCCCAGAGCATAATACGCCGAAATCTTCACCCGCACACGCGGATGCTTCGCCAGACTGCACAACGCCGAAACCTCCGCGTCCTGAATCTCACCCGTCATGCCCACTCGAGCAAAATGGTCAATCACAACGGGCGTCTGAGCATACTTGTGACACCAACGACCGACGGACTCAAGATCCCCGGGATTGATCAGACAACACATGTTCTGACCAGTCTCGGCACCCGTCTTCCACATTAACTCCATTCCCGCACCCTGCAGCCAGTCCGGACGGTCCGGCCTCGGACCAATGCGGAATCCCGTGACGCCCGTCTGCAGCATCGACTTCATCAGCACATCCACGTGCGGTCGATGCTCATCAATCTGACCAACGATCCGAAACAACTTCGGACGACGCTTCCACGCATCCACCAGATACGAATTGTCAAACCCGTGATAAGGATGATGCTGAATCAACACCACTCGACCAACACCGTGTGGCCGAGCTGTCGCCAGCAACTCATCATCCGTGAAACTGCGCGGTGCCAGAACATCCACCTGCTGGCCGTCCCGCAGCGGATACTTCGCCAGATCCGTCGTCCAGATGTGCGAATGTGCGTCAATCCACGGAGTCTTCTGCAGGTCAACCTCGTCTGCCGCCTCGACAACACCCGTCGACAGACCAGCAATCATCGCTCCCGCAACCGCTCCCGCTCCCATCGACAGCAACTCCCTCCGCCCCATCATCGATTCACTGCGCATCACTCCGCCCCCCCCCCCTCAAAGACACGACCCAACCCGGCCCGGGACCAACCACCCACCCACACTCTAAGCAATCCTGCATTGAACCTCCAGTCGATTCCCAATCCGCAGTTAACGAAATGCTCGACAATCCAGTTCCCCCCCGATAACGTGCCGCTTGAGCCACCAACCTCCTCAACCACAGCACACATATCTCAGCCGCCCTCTCCACCTCCACCCACCCTCCAGCATCACTCTTCTCAGGCCAACCTGATGAGCATCCTGTCTCGCCAGTCCACCGTGGCCGGACCCGCTTTTAACCGCTGGCTCGTACCACCCGCCGCCATCTCCGTACACATGTGCATCGGCCAGGTCTACGGGTTCAGCGTCTTCAACGTCCCGCTCACCCAATCCCCGGCCGGCTGGACCATCCCTCAGGTTGGTTGGGTCTACTCCATCGCACTCGCCATGCTGGGACTGTCCGCCGCCATCTTCGGCAAGTGGGTCGAACGCAGCGGTCCCCGTAAAACCATGGTCACCAGCTGCCTCTGCTTCTGCGGTGGACTCCTCATCTCCGCCGTCGCTGTCAAACTGCAGAACCTCTGGCTGCTGTATCTGGGCTACGGAGTCATCGGTGGAATCGGACTTGGACTCGGCTACATCTCGCCCGTCTCCACACTGATGAAATGGTTCCCCGATCGACCTGGCATGGCTTCCGGTATGGCCATCATGGGGTTCGGTGGCGGTGCGCTGATCGGTGCTCCCCTCGGAGTCCGTCTGATGGAACTGTTTCGCACACCAGCTTCCACCGGAGTCGCTCCGGCATTTGCCGCAATGGCCGGCCTCTACGCCGTCTGCATGCTGTTCGGAGCCGCACTTATCCGAGTCCCGGCAGACGACTGGAAACCGCCGGCACACTCGCTCAATCCCACCAGCACTCAATCCACTCACACCTCGTATGTCACAGCAGACCAGGCGTGGAAAACACCCCAGTTCTGGTACCTCTGGATCGTCCTCTGCATGAACGTCAGTGCCGGCATCGGAATCCTCGGGCAGGCCTCCAAAATGTGCTCGGATATGTTCGGAGTCAGCGCGGCTGTCGGTGGAGGCTTTGCGGGACTGCTCAGTATCTTCAATATGGGTGGACGCTTCTTCTGGTCGTCCATCTCAGACCGAACCGGTCGCCGCACCGTCTACTGCATCTACTTCCTGCTCGCTGCTGTCCTCTACAGCCTTGTCCCATACACGCAGCACATCCAGAATCGCACTCTGTTCGTGGCTGTCACAGCCGTCATCATCTCAATGTACGGCGGGGGCTTCGCCACCATTCCAGCCTATCTACGCGACCTCTTCGGAACAGGGCAGGTCGGCGCCATCCACGGGCGGTTGATCACATCCTGGTCCGTCGCCGCAATCGTCGGCCCCAGCCTCGTCAACTACATCTCCACCGCACAGATCGCAGCCGGTACCCCCAAAGCCGAAGCCTGGAATTCCACCATGTACCTCATGTCCGGACTACTGCTGGTCGGTCTCGTCGCCAACCTGCTGATACGCCCCGTCGCTCACCGCCACTTCCTCAGCACAACTGACAGCAAATGAACACAACTCGACAGAACTGCCTGCTGATCCTGGCGTGGACCATCGTAATTGTGCCACTCAGCTGGGGAGTCTGGCAGTCCATCCAGAAATCCCTGCCACTGCTCAGTCAGTCCGAACCCGGCAGGCCTGACAACACCTCCACCCGGAATTCGCCGTAAGCAGAAACGGCAATCGCCCACAGCCTGCAGATCCTGATACTAAACACCGAACGCAGCCACCATCTCCGGGGGCACACGAGCAATCTGGTGAGTCGCGAAGATCACGAAGGCCCACTGAGTTTCTGCGCGTATCAGAGGACTGCTGTCACCCACACGGAATACTTCGTACCGGCGACCGGATGTGACACGCTTCATCTCTGAAACCCACGTCCGCACCACCAGCCGATCACCGGCAAATGCCGGCGCCAGATACTCGATAAAGTGCGAACGCACCACCCAGCCACGACCCAGTGCTCGATAGGCGTCAGGACTCCAGCCCACAGCCGTTGAATGCGCCACCGCAGCGTCCAGCAGCCAGCGCAGATAGACCAGATTGTTGACGTGCCCCACACTGTCAAGATCGTCGGGCAGCACCTGCAGCTCATACTCAAACACTGCTGCCACTGTCCGTCCCCTGATTTCCCTGAGCCAACTCGGACTGCTGCCGTTCCAGACGCCCCTCACGCACCGCTGACACCCACTCAAACACCACCGGCAGCAATGACACCACCACAATCCCCACAATCACATACTCAAAGTTCTTCTTCACAAATTCCAGATGACCAAAGTAAAAACCAGCCAGCAGAAAACCACCCACCCAGCACAACCCACCCGTCAGATTAAACATCCAGAATCGCCACAGATTCATCTGCCCCACACCAGCAACAAACGGAGCAAAAGTGCGCAGGATCGGAGCAAACCGAGCGAGAAAAATGGCCTTCCCACCATGCTTCACATAAAACCGCTGCGCCTTCAGCAGATGATCCCGATTCAATAACCACGAATCCTCACGCGAAAACACCTTCGGACCAATCCAGCGACCAATCCCGTAATTCACCGCATCACCCACCACACCCGCCACAAACAGCAACACAAACATCAGCCACGGATTCAGCCCGGAATCCTCGTTCGCCATCAATGCGCCAACCGC
This sequence comes from uncultured Planctomycetaceae bacterium, assembly GCA_903858815.1. Lineage (GTDB taxonomy): Bacteria > Planctomycetota > Planctomycetia > Planctomycetales > Planctomycetaceae > SXXK01. The sequence continues at coordinate 82,542 of CAIOKE010000311.1, forward strand.
AAACAACAGCGAATCACCAGGCAGAAACGGCAGAATAATCAGACCCGTTTCTGCAAAAATAATCCCGAACAGCAGCGCGTACATCCACAGCCCCCACTCGGCTGCCAGCCGCGCAAGGTGCTCGTCCATGTGCCGCACCGTATCCAGCACCGTCCACAAAAACTGCACCATGTGTACCACCTCTCCTGCTTCCGCACCCCGATCGCCAGACGCCCTGCATTGAACTGCCGAATTCCAGTTGAAGGAAGAGCATTCCAGCGGAAATCCTCAGTTTCCAATGCAGACTCCAAATGCGAAACGGCCGGGATCCCTCCCGGCCGCTTCCTCGTCTCAACTTCTGTCCGTGGCGTGTCCGAACATCTGCGTCCCTGCAGGCACGCGTCCCTGCCGCGTCAGCGGCGTCCCCCCGGCAGATGCCGGACCCTTCCTGATTCAGTGCGTCGTGTAAATCGACGGATCATCGATGATGATCGGAGTCGACCACGTCTGACCGTCGTTCGTATTGCAGGAATTAAAGAAATGAGTCGCGAAGTGCTCGGCCACGTAACCATACGGAGTCCCCGAATGCAGCAGGTCCGATGCAGTCAGATTCCCCACGCCCTGTCGACCATAGAAGTGCACCCGACCGTCACCGCTCACCGACATCCCCAAAGTCCACCAGCCCGGTGACAACCTGATGCTCCGCATCTCATGTCCCAGATTGTTGCCGCGAATAATCAGGTACGCCTCGTCCTCCTTGTAGCGACCGTCGTGAGCACTGTGGAACTCAATGAAATACCCTGGCCAGTAGTCTTCCTGCTTCTGCACGGTCTTCGTGAAAAAGAACTTCTTCTCCTTCTCACTGATCGTTGTCTTCAGGTCAATCCGGTAACCGAAATGTGAACCCGACCGATCCTCCCAGCGATCAAAAGGCGGCAGGTAAACGCGAGTCACACAGCTGGGATTGCGACTGACCGATATCATCCCGATCCGGGACGAACAGGCCATAATCAGGTCGTCCTGCTCCATCTGAAAACTATTCAGACCAGGCACGCCGGAATTCAACGTCTGGATCTTCAGAGCACCCTTGCTGCCAGCCAGTCCGCCAGCCGGAGTCTCCACGCGAACGATATGGTCCGGCATCCCCCGCTTCGGACTCTCAAACCAACGACGATTCGTCGAAACCCCCAGCGGAGATCGCACCTGCTCGTCCTGCTCACGACTGGCCTTGGCACCGTTCTGCACCCACTTCCACTTCTCATCCTCGAAGTCGTCGCCCACCTGACTCAGCTTCACGCCGGTCCCAGGAACCACCTGAGCTTCCACCGTCGAATAAAACAGAGGAATCGCCAGTACAAAACACAGACCCTGCCATCCTGATCCAAACAGCGACTTCATGTCGTTGCCGCTCCCTCGGAAACTGCAGTGGAATACCCCACCACCGATTCCTGCTGCCTTGCTTCAATTCCAAAACCAACCCACATCCTTCTATCGGCCAGCCGTTTTTCCCCCGTCAAGCAGATTCCCACACCCACCACACCGAATTGCCCGAATCCCGGCCACAACAAACAGAATCCCGCAGATCCCGCACAAATCCCCCACTTTCCGGCCCGTCACCGCTCCCAGTCTCAGTCCAGAAAATCCCTGCAGTTCGGTTGCCGCAACGCCGATCCCCGGTTATATTCCTTCGCTCGCAACGCGCAAGTGGCGAAATTGGCAGACGCGCTAGCTTCAGGAGCTAGTGGGAGTTATATCCCATGCAGGTTCAAGTCCTGTCTTGCGCAATCAGGGTAGTGTCGTAGAGAATGATGCGAACAACGGCGTCAAACGCTTGAAACGCTATCTGGACACGGCTCATGCCGTCTACCTGTGATGTTCAAAAAACCACACCATACGGTGTGGTTTTTTTATGCCCAAAGCGAAATCCGGTCAGTACCCGCAAACTGCATGGCCACAGCAGTTTACAAAGATTCCCGCACGCAAAACCAGGATAGCCGGAACGAATTGTCCGCAAGCGTTCAGCGTCCGCGGCCGCACCTCGTGTGGCTCAAGGATCGCCTGCCACCCACGGCCCCCACCCCGGGACCACCGAGCACCAGCTCGGTAACGCTTCCCCAACGACCTTCGACTCCGCACGCCCCGAACCCCGGGACCACCGAGCACCAGCTCGGTAACACTTCCCCACCCACCTTCGACTCGGCACGCCCGAACCCAGGGACCACCGAGCACCAGCTCGGTAACACTTCCCCAACTACCTTCGGTTCGGCACGCACCGAACCCCGGGAC
>CAIOKE010000312.1 GCA_903858815.1 uncultured Planctomycetaceae bacterium
CCATGCAAGCTGAGTTGGTTTTCCGATTAAAGCGGTACGGCGCGAGGTGTCAGGTGAGTGCGAGGAGTCGGTGGTGGCGGGACCGGACGGCTTGCGCCGTGCCGCTTTGATTTTGGGTTAAAGTTGGATGGGACCTATAAAATCGCAAGTTAATCTTCGGGGGGGCCGGCCTGATGCGGCAGTGTGGGTTGTGGTGGTGTCGGGGTTTTGGCTGATCAGTTGGTTGTGTGGCAGACGGGGCAGTTATTTGTTCCCTGTACTGCGCTGCTGGTTATCTGTAGTGGAGCACCTGTCGGCCATGTAAGGCGTTGCCACCACGAATCGATTTCGCCTCGGAGCAGTTGTAGCCAGATTTCCACGGCGATACTGCAGGCCAGAGTGTTCAGGTGGGCCAGTGAGCCGGAGCGTTGGGCAGACCACGATACTGGTTCACCGCGCTGCAGACTGCCGGGCGGTGCATTCAGTTCGTACCAGGCTGCATCCGGATCGGCCAGTCCGCCCACACAGGCGACACAGCTGCCTGGCAGCAGCAGCCGAATATCGGCAAATAACCCTGCCCTGCCCGGCGATGAATCTGCCTGCCGCACGAGGGTGCCAATATCGAGGTGCGGTGTCAGTGTTCGATTTGCGAGCAGGCTGATGCAGAGTCGTGCTGCGTCGTTGTCAACGGTAGTGACCAGCAGGTCGCAGGGGCGTTGCAGCAGCTGCCGGGCTGGTTCTGAATTTGCCGGGTGTTCGCAGCATGTGACCAGCAGGTTTGGAGCGAAACACATCAGACGATGTGCGAGGGCGGATGCCTTGCGTTGACCGAGATCGTCCACTGTCAGGCCGGGCATGCCGTCGAGGTTTTCCGGCAGCAGCGTGTCGGCGTCGAGCAGCCGCAGCCGACCAACCCCCGCTGCTGCCAGGAGAAAGCTCAACTGACTGCCACTGCGTCCCGTTCCGACGATAGTCACGGTGGCAGATCGCAATCGGTCATGCAGCTGTGCGCCCATGGCGCCTCGTGTGCGACTGCTGCGGCGTTCGTCCGGAAGTGAGTCAACCTCATTGTGCTGCTCCAGCCGCAGCATGCCGGAGCCGACGATTTCACATGCGTCGAGCGGCTGCAGGGTGCCTGCGTGCCAGAGCAGCATTTGGCAGGTCTCCGGAACCTGGCGATCGAGAATCAGCAGGACGAGTGTCTGGGAAGCGCGTGGGAGCAATCCTGAAATCAGTCGTTCGATTTGCAGCGATTCTGCGTTGGTCACTGCCACGACGCACCAGTCTTCCTGGGGCGAACGGCGATCTCCGCCGCGAACCGTGTCACCGACCTCCAGCTGATCTGCGAGGAACAACCAGCCACCGGGAAATGCTTCTCTTCTGAGTGATCCGAAGGCAAAGTTCGAGCCGCGGCCGAGCAGTCGGCGGAGGGCAGGTTCCCATGCACTGCGTCGAATTCGCAATCGACAGGTTGCACGTTCGGTGATGACGGCACACATACCCCCGCTCCTTTGATCTCCGCTGCCCGACTGCTGCAGGCAACTCAGTCGAACCGCGCCAATTCGCGTTCCCGGGCGAGTGATTCCTGACGTTCGAGATCCAGCAGACGGGTCTCGGCTTCGAGCAGTCGCCGCCGCTCTTCGGCCAGTTCATGAGACTTGAGCATCGCGATGGCCACGGTGGACTGGGCTGCGACGGTTGCCTGAGGCGACGGTGCTTTCGATGACCGGGGGGCTGGTGCGGATGCTGATGCCGTTGCAGCTGCAGGTGGTGCAGCTGCAGGACTGTGGCTGCCGGGAATTGGTCGAACACCAGCGACATCAACGCTCTCCTGAGTCCTGTGCATGACAAGTCTCCATTCAGAACGATCGAAGTTAACCGGCTGCAACTGCTGCTGCCGACATTCTGCTTATGGTGGTTGCGGGATGGTGTGGATGAAAGATTTTGCTGCAAATCTGCCTGTTACGAGTCAACTGGCGTCATCCATCAGCTCGGATAAGGGAATTGGGTATACAGGGAGGTAACAGACATGGGATTTGATCAGCGATATTTTGATGACGACACGCGGGTTCGGTTGTATTGTGAGGGCTCGGACTGCTGGGCTGAGATTCGGCGACGAGCTGTCGCTCTGTGTGGCGAGTGTTCCGTCGACCCGTTACAGGAGTTGGGTGTGGAGCTTGAGTTTCTGCTGCAGCCGCGGGATAATGCCCAGCGGCCCATGGGGCAGCCTTTGTTGCTGCATACCGAGCACTTTCGGCTGCAGCAGGACCAGCGGACTGGCTGGCTGTACGCGTGGACCTGGCTTCCGCCGCAGCTGACCCCGCTGTTGCTGACAAGGTGCCATGTTCGCCTGCAGTTTCCTGTTGGGTCAGAAACACAGCCGCCAAAAAACTGAGACAATCCGATGTCGTTTTCACCATTTTCGCTTGACGAATCCCTCAACAACGTGATTGAGCTGTTCTCTTTGGGTCGGTCAGCAGCTGCCGACGCATTCCGCTCTGTGTTTCTTCCGCGGGCAGACGTTATTTCAGGGCCGACAGACGCTTCGCAGCAGCCACAGGCGGTGGAATTTCTTGCGGGCTTGCAGCAGTGTGGCTGCCGGCTTGAAGCGTCACAGCGTGACCTGCTGCTGCGGGCGATAGCAGCAGTGAAGACATCTTTCGAGGACGTCAACAACCACGAGAAGCTCGGAGCAGTGCTGCGTCTGCAGCACCCGGAAGCTATTCAGCGGCGAGGGTTGGTAAGACAGCTGCATCAGCGATTGCTGGGGCTGCTCTATGGAACATTAACGGCTGTTTACCTCACCGAGCAGCGGTCGCCGGCGTCCGGAGGCACGTTACCAGCGGCCCGGGAGGCACTTTTGGCGGCACTGGATGACTGCGGGCGGTATTTCGATGGTGCATGGGCCTTTCCGCTGGAGGACGTGTTTGCGGTTGGGCCGCGTGAGGCTGTGAGCGCTGGCCGGTCGATTTCCGATGTGTCATCTCTGTTGTCAGTCGCGGCAGCCAGTGGTTCGTCGTGGACTCGCCACCTGACCACGTGGAATACGGTTCGTCGGCTGCTGCGGTTTCTGATGGCGGAAGCGGATTCGCGGAGTTCGCGGGACGAACAGCAAACGCTGCCA
>CAIOKE010000313.1 GCA_903858815.1 uncultured Planctomycetaceae bacterium
GCAGGAGCCTCGCCATCCCAAAGGGGCCCCTGGGACCTCCGAGCACCAGCTCGGGGACGCCAATTCCAGTGATCTTCGGCTCAGCAGGAGCCTCGCCGTCCGAGGGGGAACTTCACTGACAACTGACAATTGCTCCCCGGCTCGCCTCACCAGCACAGCCGATCCCTGTCATCGCAGAAAGATCGACACAGCTGATACCCGTGACTTGCGATAGAGCGTTCATTGATCAACGTCGATTCCAGCCTCGAACGAACAGGACAGCCACAACGAATACGCACAGCTGCGGCAGCCAGTCTCCCAGAACTGTATACAACGCAGTACGCGGATCCAGCGGTACCTGCCCCTGAATAATGCCCGAAAACTGCCGTCGCCAACGGCCAGTCTCAGCATCCCGCAAACCCTGCACATCAGTGAGTTGTGGAATCGCGCCCTGCAAAGGTTCCTTCAGAACCTGAATCAATCCTGGGTCACGAATTCGCCCGTCGCCGTCAATAAAAGCCGATACGCCACCGTTCACTGCACGGACCATCGGCACACGGTTCTCAACGCATCGAAATGCGGCAGTGATCAGATGCTGATCCAGCTCGCTGCTGCCGTGAAACCACGCATCATTAGTCAGGTTGACCAGCAGGTCACAACGCCGTCCAGCTTTGTCCGTCTGCGCGGCCATGCGCCGCACAAGTCCCGGTACCGTGTCTTCAAAACAGATCAGTGGTGACATCTGCCAGCCACCATACTCAAACAGTCGCACTTCCGAACCTGCCTCAATCCCAAAGCCAGCCCCAAAAGGCACCAGCTCGGACAGCCACGGCAACAAATCCTTCAATGGAATGTACTCGCCAAATACCACTCGGTGAATCTTGTCGTAGCGTCCAGCGTATCCCAGATCAGGACGCACGAAGGCAGCCGAATTAAATACTCGCGTCCGCGTTTCATCTGCAACCAGAGCCTCCAGCCCGATCACAAGGGCTGCCCCCAGACCCTGAGCATGTCCGGCCAGACTTCGCTGCACCTCCTGATTTCGAAACGGCTCAACCAGCAACGCTGACTCGTTGCCGTAGTCCCGCAGAACATCAAGCGGAGCCTGAGCCAGAATCTGCTCGTCCGTAACACCTTCCAGAACACTGCGTTCAGGCCACGGAAACATCGTTTCAGGCCAGACAACCAGATCCGGCTGCAGTCGCACAGACGACTGCATCAGCACATTATGGACGCGAAACCGAGACATCACCAACTGAGGATCATGTTTCAATTCGGGAGTAAAGTTACCCTGAATCAAAGCCACGACGGGCCCCGGAGGAAAATCGGTGGATGCTGGATCCACTGATCGCACCGCACCATAGACCAGACAAACTGCCAGCAGTCCCAACGCGGTGAACGCCGGAATCACAAAACCACGCCGGCCCAAAGGTGCACAATCAACAAGATCCAGCCCACAGCGACTGAGCAGAGCAGGGGGGATACTCAACACCAGCACACCACTGATCAACGCCACTAAAAACGACACACCCCACGCGCCCGTCACATCGGCAATCTGAATCAGACTGATCCAGCGGTACTGACTGTGCCCCAGATAGTACCACGCAAAGCCAGTCAGCAGCATCCCGCGAGCATACTCAAGAGTGGTCCACACAAGCGGCACAGACAACCAGATCGGCAGCCCCCCGGCATTGGCTCGCCGTACCAATCCCACAAACACCGGAAATGTCAGACCCAGCCACGTCGCCAAAGCAAGCAGCGCGACGTACATCGCCGGATGCCCAAGTCGCATCCACTGCAAAGTGGCCAGTCCCCACAACACACCGCAACCCCACAGCACAAGGTAGCTGCGACGAGGCAAGGATTGAGGACGGCCCAGCAGCCCAAGGGGCACCAACGACACCCACGCGGCAGATGCCAGTTCCAGCGGAGTAAATGCGGCCCACAGCAAAGTGGCTGACAGCAGCCCCAGCAGCAGCACGGACCGCAAACGACCCTCGCGACGCACGCTGGCCTGGCGGCCAGCTGCAATGATTCGCTGAACTTCAGGCCTTAGTGAACCTGAACCAGTCGGATCCGGGCTTTCCACAGACATTTCGCGGCATCCATGCAGACGAAATTCAGCACATAAAACATAAACAGGGCCGGATCCCGTGTGGATCCGGCCACTGAGTCGCAGAGTTGCAGATTACTTCGCAGCCTTTTTCAAAGCCTTGGCTTTGTCGGTCGCTTCCCAGCTGAAGGTTGGACCGGAGCGGCCAAAGTGGCCACCCTCCGCCGTCTTCAGGAAGATCGGACGTCGCAGCTTCAAATGCTCGATAATGCCCTTCGGAGTCAACGGGAAATGCTCGCGCACCAGTTCCGCAATCTTCGACTCGGCAATCGTTGCTGTTCCAAACGTGTCAACGCGGACACTGACCGGATCAGCCACACCAATCGCATACGCCAGCTGCACTTCGCACTGCTCGGCCAGTCCCGCCGCCACAATGTTCTTCGCAACATAGCGACCCATGTAAGCCGCCGAACGGTCCACCTTCGTTGCATCCTTGCCGGAAAATGCACCGCCACCGTGACGACCCCAGCCACCGTAGGTGTCAACGATAATCTTGCGACCCGTCAGACCGGTGTCACCGTGCGGACCACCGACCACAAAGCGACCCGTCGGATTGATGTGATACTTCGTCTTGCTGTCCAGCATTTCAGCGGGAATCACGCGAGCAATCACTTCCTTCTTCACGAAGTCGGCAATCGCCTTCTGACTGACCTTCTCGCCGTGCTGAGTCGAAATCACAACGGCATCGACTCGCACAGGACGATTACCTTCGTACTCAACCGTCACCTGGCTTTTGCTGTCCGGACGCAGCCAGTTCACCAGACCCTCTTTACGCACGTCCGTCAGGCGGTTGATCAGACGATGAGCAAATGCGATTGGCACCGGCATCAGTTCTTCGGTCTGGTTGCAGGCATAACCGAACATCAGACCCTGGTCACCCGCGCCGTCCTTGTCCACCCCCTGAGCAATATCAGGGCTTTGACTGTGCAGCGCCACAAACACGCGACAGCTGTCCGCATTGAAACCAATGTCATCGGACGTGTAGCCGATATCGCGGATCACCTTACGCGTCACACCAACGTAATCAACCTTTGCCTTCGTCGTGATCTCACCAGCCAGCACCACAAGGTCCGTCGTGCACAGCGTTTCGCAGGCCACGCGAGACATTGGGTCCTGCTCAAGAATCGCATCCAGAATGCCGTCCGATACCTGATCAGATACCTTGTCCGGATGCCCCTGACTGACGGATTCACTGGTAAAATAAAACCTGGACATCAAAGCTTGTTCCTTGCGAGGCTTACTTCAGAGACTGAGGCCAGAAAATGATCTGCCAACACACCCACCACACATCGTTTTCAGCCCCCCAACAGCGGGACAACAACCAGAAAACGACTATGATCTGCAGAGCCGGTCTGCCCCGCATCTGTCGCCACCTCCGTGGCCACAGGATGTTGCACAGCCCGAAGTCTAATGGCTCAGGAACTGCTGAACAACGGAGTTTTCCGGGGAATTGCTCAGTTCTCTGGGACGTCAGTGCACCGCCAGCCACCACTTCCACGCAGCTTTCCTGACCCATCCCGGAACTTAACCTGCACAGTTCACCCATGCCTCCAGCCCCCTCCCCCTCAGCACCGGCGACTCAGCCTCAGGCCGCCAAAGCTGCACTGAGGAAACTGCAGACATGGTTCAAATCACGCCAGTGGAAGGTCTTCCCCTTCCAGTTGCAGACGTGGAACGCCTACCTCAATGGACACTCAGGCCTGATCCACGCCACCACTGGCACCGGAAAAACACTGGCCGCATGGCTGGGCCCCGTCGCCGAAGCCCTCGCTGAAGCCACACAGAACCCCGCAGCCACCGGCCACGATGCCCTGCGAGTCCTCTGGATCACACCACTCCGCGCACTCGCCGTCGATACCCTGCACGCCCTCCAGGAACCACTCGCAGCACTTGGACTGACATGGTCGCTCGAATCACGCACCGGCGACACTTCCGCCGCCACCCGCCAAAAACAACGAAAAAGACTGCCCACAGCACTCGTCACCACCCCCGAAAGCCTGTCCCTGCTGCTGACTCGCAACGATGCACGCGAACAGTTCAGTAACCTGCGAGCCGTCATCTGCGATGAATGGCACGAACTGCTCTCCACCAAACGCGGAGTCCAGGTGGAACTGGCACTGGCGCGGTTGCGACGCTGGCGCCCCGAACTTCGTACCTGGGCGCTCTCCGCAACACTCGGAAACCTGCCCGACGCACTCACAGTCATCGCCCCCACACACAAAGCCCCCAACCAACCGCACTCCGCCACCCCGCGTCCCGTCATGATCGAAGGTGCCAGCCGCAAACAAATCCTTGTCGACTCCCTCATTCCCAGTCGCATAGAACGGTTCCCTTGGGCCGGACACATGGGACTGAATCAACTGCCCGATGTCATTACCACGGTCGAACAGTCCGCATCCACGCTGATCTTCACCAACACCCGCTCCCAGACAGAAGCCTGGTACCACGCTATGCTGCAGGCTCGACCGGACTGGGCCGGATTGATCGCACTGCACCACGGCTCTCTCGACCCCGAAACCCGCAGCTGGGTCGAAGACGGACTACGCGCCGGAAAACTGCGCGCAGTTGTGTGCACCAGCAGCCTCGATCTTGGAGTCGATTTCAGTCCGGTCGATCGCGTCCTGCAGATCGGCTCACCAAGAGGCGTCGCAAGGCTGCTGCAACGAGCCGGACGCAGCGGACACCGCCCCGGAGCTGTCAGCCGAGTCACCTGCGTCCCAACTCACGCCTTCGAACTCATTGAAGCTGCCGCCGCACGAGACGCCATCGCCGCCGGACAACTGGAAGGACGAACGCCCCATCGAGCCCCCATCGACGTCCTCTGTCAGCACCTCGTCACCATCGCCTCCGGTACCGGATTCGACGCCGCCGACCTCTACTCCGAAATCCGCACCACCTCCAGCTATGCCGATCTGAGCCTTGACGAATGGAACTGGGCTCTCGATTTCACCGCACGCGGAGGCCAATCGCTCAAAGCCTACCCCGATTATCATCGGCTCCGCGAATTCGAAGGACTGTGGTTCGTGGGCAGTGAACGCATCGCCCGACAGCACCGCATGTCAATCGGTACCATCACCAGTGATGCCAGTCTGGTCGTGCAGTTCATCGGAGGCCCGAAGCTGGGAACAATCGAAGAATCGTTCCTGTCAAAAATCAATCCCGGTGAAACCTTCATCTTCGCCGGTCGCACTGTGGAACTGGTGCAGATTCGTGACATGAAGGTTTATGTGCGTCGCGCACCCGCCTCCAGACAGGCACGGATTCCACGCTGGATGGGCGGTCGCATGCCACTTTCCACCGAACTGGCTCACGCCGTCAGACGCCGACTGGATCAGGCTGCCAGTGGCATCTTCGCTGGGCCGGAGCTTGAAGCCGTCAGGCCACTACTGGAACTGCAGGCACGCTGGTCAGTCATTCCCAGACCCACCGAACTGCTTATCGAACAGATCCGTTCCCGCGAAGGCTACCACACGTTGTTCTACCCGTTTGCCGGTCGACTTGTCCACGAAGGTCTCTCGGCACTGTTCGCCTGGCGTCTATCCCGCAGGCAGCCCATTACCTTTACAATGTCAGTAAACGATTACGGCTTTGAATTGCTGTCCGCCACTGCACCCGAACTGGACGAAGCTCTGCAGCATGGCCTGCTCAGCCCGGATTCACTGCACAGCGAATTGCTGCAGTGCATCAATGCAGCCGAAATGGGGAAACGACAGTTCCGCGAAATCGCTCGAGTCGCCGGGCTGGTCTTTCAGGGATTTCCCGGTCAACCACGCTCCGCTCGACAACTGCAGGCCAGCAGCGGACTGCTGTACGATGTGTTTGCCAGTTACGACCCCCGGAACCTGCTGCTGCAGCAGGCAGGCTCTGAGGTCCTTGAACGGCAACTGGAACACTCGCGACTGCTGACCACGCTGCAGAATCTGCAGAGCATGCAGCTGGTGCGACGACAACCCGCACGTTTCACCCCGCTCGCCTTTCCACTGATCGTCGCCCGACTGCGCGAAAAACTGAGCAGCGAAAAGCTGTCTGACCGCATCGCTCGCATGACACTGCAACTGGAATCCGCCGCCGGACGCTGAACAGCAGAACGACGCAGTGATCAGTGAACACGCATTGCCCCCTCGGAACGGCAAGGCTCCCGCCGAGCCGCAGCTGGCCGGATCAGCCTCACCGAGCTGGTGCCTGGCAATCACTGCACCTCGCCGTCAGAAGAATCTGACGGGTCCTGTTGTGAGACGCGGTTTGTGGTGCCTTATCGCTACGGAACGCGAGGCACGTAGGCGGTGACCAGCACACTTGTCGCCGCCAAAATCAACAGGTTCGCAATCGGTTGCGACTCAGGAGGTGCCAGTATCAAACACGCAGACCCTGCTGCCCGTGGGGCTGAGCAATTCAACGCTCTCATGTCCCTCGCATGAGGGCGAAACACGTCAACTCAACTGGCAAACGCCGGTTTTTCGCAAACGGCTTTTCCTGCCCGCTCCCCGGCCGGATTACGAGCTGCAGGATCGCCCTGTTTCGTAGATCCCCAGCCAAAACACGAAACCTCGACCTTTCAGGATGCTTGTCGATTTCTTTTCGCACGGTGAAATTTCAGCTGAGCATTATCGTTAAACCGGCTTGTGTGATGATCAAGGCAGCGTCGCAGGCTCACCCATCACACGATGCCGACCACACAGAATCCACGCCATCACCAAACCGGCCAGAGACCACTCAACTAAGGCCACCCACAACCCGTCAACTGCAAACTGCTGCGGAAACCGATACCACAGTACATGCGAAGCCGTCAAAGTCAGTGTGGAGACTGGAGCAAGCAGCAGGAATCCAAACAATCGACGCACGAATGAGGCATTTCCCTGGCTGATCAGCAGTAGACAGGCCAAAGCACAGGCGGCGATGTTGCAGAACAGTTCACCCAGTAACTGCACAGGTCCCATCGAGGCTTCACCAGTGGGAGCAACCAACAGGATCCCGGATGGACCTCTCATCCATTCCTGTTCATACTGAGCAACAGCCTTAGGCGCTGATTCCAGCTCTGCTGGCAGCGAAGGGAAGGCGTAAAAACCGGGGGGATGAGCCTGAACTGCCAGAAGCTGCCGCAGTTGCGTTTCACTGCTGGACACACCGATTGTGCGAGTCTCCAGCTCCAGACCCACGTGCAGAACGGCGCCGCACAGAAACATCACAAGACCACCGACGACAGCCGCCACTGCCACGCGAACACCGGTCACAATGAAACATCCTTCAGCAGGAGATCCATCAATGGGAATCGGCAGGCAGAATCCGGACAAATAACTACTGTTGAGCACCCTGGTCAACGGTGGCCTGATTGTCCACACTGCGAACGCCAGGCTGCAGACGCAGCAGATTGGCTGCCAGTCGAGCCGCGTCAGCCGAAGGGACGGTGCCTTGCAGCACCGCCACACCGGTCGGACTGAGAGTGACATTCAGACCGGCAAACTGAGGATTCTTCGCTGCAAACCTGTCCAGCGAAGCGCGATTTGACGGAGCCGTCCGACCGGATTTCTGCAGATCACTTGCCGCTGGTCCGGAAAAATTCACTCGCAAGGCAGTCTTGATCTGCCGCGGACTGCCAGTTGTACCCAACCCCTGATTCGTCATTCCCTGCTGCTGCTGAAATGCCTGGAACTGACGGTTGCTGCGGTTCGCATTCCCCTGCATACCCGCACCGACAAAATTCTGAGATCCGCTGCCACCAACAAAATTCTGTGCCTGAGTACTGCCAGACTGACCCCCGTTCAGCCCGGATGTACCCGAGCCAGAAAGACCGGACTGGCCACTGCCACCACTGGTCGAAGACGACATGGAACCAGTGCTGCTGTTACCACCAAAACTGCTGGTCGTTCCACCCGTCGTGCGACTGGAAGTCGAGGACGTCCCCGAAGTCGTCCGACTGCCAGTCATACTGCTGCCCGTCATGCCCGTCGATGAGCCAATGCCACCACCAGTCAGACCAGCAAGCCCAGTCAAACCTGACAGCCCAGAGAGCCCCGACAGGCTGGACAACGAATTCAAATTGAAGCCACTTGTGCCACCCCCGCTAAAACCACCGCCACCACCGCCACCGCCGCCCGACTGCGCAAAAACGGGCTGGAGCTGCAACACAAATGCCGTCGCCAAACAACCAGCAATGATGCGTAAACTGATCATAGGTACACCTAGTGGCGAGTCTGAAAAACGAGAGTCCTCAGGATTTAACACTAATGTCGGCTGAAAGTCACCGACAGATGTCTGAAAACAGTCCGAGAATCTGGCAGAAAATTGGCGATTCCCGGCCGTACTTGACCTGCTCGGCAGGTTACGACCAGATCAGTGCAGCCGGTTATAGCCATTCAACGCTGCCACGCGATAGGCCTCGGCCATCGTTGGGTAGTTAAAAGTGGTGTTGATAAAGTACAGCAGAGAATTGTGCGGGGCGGGCTGGGCCATGATCGCCTGCCCGATGTGGATGATCTCGCTGGCATTCACTCCAAAACAGTGTACCCCCAGCAATTCCAGTGTTTCCCTGTGAAACAGAATCTTCAGCATGCCCACTGGGCGCCCCATGATCTGAGCTCTGGCAAGGTTCTTGAACATGGAGTGTCCCACTTCATAGGGCACCTTCGCCTCGGTCAGCTCGCGTTCAGTCCGACCGATACTGCTGATCTCAGGGCTGGTATAAATCCCCGCAGGAATGTCGCTGATCCGGAAATGATCGGACCCGCCTTCACCCAGATGGCGGGCGGCAAACCGCCCCTGGATGTACGCCGCACTGGCCAGTGCCGGCACACCAATCACATCACCCACCGCGTACACGTGCGGCAGCGATGTCTGCAGATCTTCATTCACTTCAATCTGGCCACGGTGGTTTGGCTGGATCCCAATCGCCGGCAGTCCCAGCCCCTCGGTATTCCCCGTGCGACCATTGGCCCACAGCAACACATCACTACGCAACTGCTTGCCCGATTTCAGGTGCAGCACCACATGGTCGTCAAACGTTTCCAGACGCTCAAACTGCTCGTTGTTCCGTATCCGCACTCCCGTATCCCGCATGTGATATGCAAGAGCATCACAGATTTCATCATCCAGAAACTCAAGCATCCGGTCACGAGTATTCACCAGATTCAGTTTCACCTGCAGGTTGCGAAACATCGACGCATACTCGCAGCCAATCACGCCGGCCCCGTAAATCGTCATCGATTTGGGCGTTTCCGGCAGATTCAGAACCGTGTCGCTGTCAAACACTCGCGGATGATTGAAATCAATCTCAGGCGGTCGATACGGACGCGACCCCGTCGCAATCACAAACGACGACGCATGCGCCAGTGTGCTGCTGCCGTCAGCATGCACAACTCGCACGCAATGCGGAGACACAAATGTGGCCTCTCCGTTCAGAACTTCCACATCATTGCGGTCGTAGAAACTGCGACGCATCGCCACCTGCTGGTCAATAACCGATTGAGCACTGCGGCGAAGATCGCGAAAGCTGAGTTCCAGATGCAGGCCCAATTGCCGGAATACGGGGGCCGAGTTCACATCCATGAGCCGATAGATCGCCGCCCGCAGCGACTTGCTGGGAATCGTTCCCAGATGAGTGCAATTGCCACCGATCTGCGGCATCCGCTCAATCGCACACACTCGCTTGCCCTGCTTCGTGGCTTCCATCGAAGCCCCCTCGCCACCAGGCCCGGTGCCAATCACCACCACATCAAACTGTTTTTCCACAGGTCCCTGCATTTCGCACCACAGTTTTCGGTTTTCGGTTTTCAGTTGCTGTTCAGGAGACCGGATTGACGCAGCAGTGCAGTTGGGTCCGGGTCCCGACCGCGGAAGGCCCTGAACACGTCCAGCGGATGACGGCTGCCACCGAGCGCCAATACTGTGTCCCGAAACCGTCGCCCGGTTTGCTGCACCGCCAGCGGATCGTCCAGACCCGCCTCTTCAAATGCCGCAAAAGCATCCGCACTTAAGACCTCTGCCCACTTATAACTGTAGTACCCGGCTGCGTAGCCGCCAGCAAAAATATGAGCAAATGAGCAGAGGAAGCGGTTTTCCGGCAACGGAGGAATCAGGCTGGTAATCGACAACACCCGCTGCTCAACCTCAAACGGTGTCTCACCACCATCCGGGTTGTAGCCCGAGTGCAGTGCGAGGTCGATCATTCCGAATTGCAGCTGCCGCAGCATCTGCGATGCCGACCGAAATGTCCGCGATTCACGCAACTTTTCATACAGGTCCTCAGGCAGACTCTCACCAGTTTCATAATGCCGCGCCATTGCCATCAAAGTCTCGCGATGCAGGCACCACTGCTCAAGAAACTGGCTGGGCAGCTCCACCGCATCCCATTCCACTCCACTGATTCCCGCCGCATCCCGCTCATCCACCGTTGTCAGCATATGCTGCAAACCATGGCCGAACTCGTGAAACAGCGTTTCGACCTCACGAAATGTCATCAACGCCGGCTTGCCGCCTGAAGGTGGAGTACTGTTGCAGATCAGATGGGCCACCGGCAGCCGCAGGCCACAGTCGGAAACAGACCGACCAATGCAGTCGTTCATCCACGCACCCGGACGCTTATTATGAGGTCTTGAGTACGGATCGAGGAAAAAGCCGGCAATCTGCTGACCCTGCTCGTTCAGCACCTCGTAATAACGCACGTCCGGATCCCAGACCGACACCGTATCCGCAGATCGCCTGACCCGCATCCCGAACAATCGTTCCGTCAGACCGAACAGACCGTCCAGCACTCGATCCAGCGAAAAATAGGGACGCAACTGCTCGTCCGTAAACGAAAACCGCTGCTCCCGCAGACGCTCAGCCCAGTACGGGATATCCCACTGAGCCAGCGCACCGCTGTGCCCCTCCAGCCCTGCCAGCTCTGTCAATTCCTCAAGCTCTCGCTTCGCCTGATCAAATGAAGCCTGCAGCAGTCGATCAAACATCTGCTGCACCGCTGCCACGTCTCCCGCCATCTTCTGCGACAGACTCAGATCGGCAAAACACTCGAAGCCCAGCAACCCGGCCTGCTCCCGCCGCAGCTGCAGAATCTGTGTAATCAATGGCCCATTGTCGACCTCACCCGCAGATGCTCGAGTGATGTACGCGCGATAAACCGTCTCCCGCAGTCCGCGATCCCGACAATGCTCCATGAAGGGACCGAAACACGGCTGATCCAGCGTGATCCGCCACGGGCCACTTTCCGCAGTGGCCGCCGGCTTCCCCGAATTCTCGGCAGACCGGGACCACCCGGCAGCCATCAGACGCCGCAGGCTCTCCGGCAGCCCGGCCACAGCGTCAGCGCTGATCAGATCCAGTTGCCACGCCTTTGTGGCGTCCAGCACATGGTTGGAAAAATCCGTCGCCAGCTGCGACAGCTGCTGCTGGATTTCATTGAATCGCTCTCGCTGCGGCCCCTGCAAAGCAATCCCGGACTGCTCCGCACTCTGAATCATGCGTGCCACAATCCGACGACGGGTTTCGCTGCCATCTTGCCCCACAGTTTCACGCAGTCGCAGCAGGCGACGATACAACGGCTCACTCTGACGCAGAGCCAGACGCAGCTCCACAATCTGTGAAAGCACAGACTCATGCGCCGCCCGCAGCTCGTCCGTACTGCAGACACTCAACAAATGCTCCACCGGGCCCCAACCATACTCAAACAACAGATCGATTGCCTCCAGCGGCTGCATCAGAGCACTCCAGCCATCGGTGTCGACAGACTCAACCTGCTGCAGAATCTCTCGACTGCGACTGACGAGACACTGTACCGCTCCCGCAACATGCTCCGGACGAATGTCCGCAAACGGTGGCAGTCCAGCATTCACCAGCAGTGGATTGCCAGCCGTGTCAGCAACCGCGCCGGCACAGTTATTCGAAGATGTACTCACGGATTACCTCGGATCATCACTCAGACAGAAGTTCAATGCGGTGGACCCGCTGTTACGTGTTGTACCCGGCACGCTGCGACCTGCGAAGCCGAACCTTCCGAGCAAAACAGCCTGAGAATCAAAACGGGGATTTTCTGCAAGTGAGCAGAACCAGAAATTTCTGGATCACGTAATCAATCTGTTTCCTTGCCAGAAACAGCCGTTCCCGTTTGAACACGTTTTTCACAATCGCTATAACGGGTTCAGTGCATCCAGCGCCCTGTCGCCATCAATGTCCAACTGCAGACTCCTGCAACACCTTGTTGGCGCCAGATCATTCTCCCTTTCTCCCGGATGCAATCCCCTAAGAACAGGCGTTCGTGGTCCATGCAGCTTCACCATATCGATCTGGTACCCGGAGACTGCGTCCGGGTTGGCAATCTGCTGGTTACACTGGTGGCGGTGCAGGGCAGCACCGTGCAGTTGCATGTCCACGACGACGACGGAACTGACTACTACAGCGACCCCTTTGATTTTTCCAGCCTGCAGTCAGACCTGTTGACCACAACTGCGTAAGACGTGCTGCCAACGTCCGGTGCAGCACGGCAGCAGAAGCGGGAAAATTTTGCTTTTTGTCGCTGCGCACGCAGTCGCTCTGGGACACATCCCCGGCAGTCGGTATAACTGACGCGCAGCAATTGTCAGCCGGGACAGCCCAACCCCACCAGCGCAGTCCCATCCTCTGGATGCACTCGCACCCGGCGTCAAGTGCCGCAATCCGCCGGCATCATCATCCGCTGCAGTGCTCGAAATACGCTGACAAACGGGTCCTCCCGCTGGTCAGCGAACCGACACTCAGACGGACTGGCGATAGACTCGCCAAACAGAATTACAACCATGCCTATCAAAGCTGCTCTCGTCCACCAGACGACCTACACCTACGACCGGCCTGTCGCACTCAGCCCGCACGTGATTCGGCTCCGACCGGCCCCTCACTGCCGGACCCCGATCGATGCATTTTCCCTGAAGATTCAGCCGGAAAACCACTTCATCAACTGGCAGCAGGACCCCTTCGGAAATTACCTCGCCCGCATCGTTTTCCCAACGCCCGCCACCCGACTGCAGGTCTCGGTCGATCTCATCGCCGACATGACGGTCATCAACCCCTTCGATTTCTTCCTCGAAGAAGCCGCCACCGAATTTCCGTTCCAATACGATGCCGACCTCGCACAGGACCTGACCCCCTTCCTGCAACCCATCTGCAACCACCCGGACTTTCTCGAATTCCGCCGCCGGGTCGACGTTCGCCCCAGACGCACCGTCAGTTTCCTTGTCGACCTCAATGTGCTGCTGCAACAGTCCATCAGCTACCTGATCCGCATGGAACCCGGAGTCCAGTCACCGGAAGAGACACTGAAAAAACAATCCGGCTCCTGCCGTGATTCCGCATGGCTGCTCGTGCACCTGTTGCGCAGCTTCGGGCTGGCCGCCCGCTTCGTCTCCGGATACCTCATTCAACTCACAGCCGATCAGCAACCGCTCGAAGGACCGGCCGGCCCCACCGCTGACTTCACCGATCTGCATGCGTGGACCGAAGTCTACCTGCCCGGCGCAGGCTGGGTCGGGCTCGATCCAACGTCCGGTCTGTTGACCGGCGAAGGCCACATTCCCCTCGCCGCAACCCCAGCACCCCAGTCCGCTGCTCCAATCTCAGGGGCTGTGGATCCCTGCGAAGTCAATTTCGATGTCCAAATGCTGGTCACTCGCATCCACGAAGACCCGCGAGTCTCCCTGCCATACACCGAACAGGTCTGGGAACGCATCGATGCCTGCGGTCAGCAGGTCGATCAACGACTGGCTGACCAGGACGTCCGGCTGACCATGGGCGGCGAACCCACGTTCGTCTCCATCGATGATATGGAGGGTGCAGAATGGAACTCAGCCGCTGTCGGTCCGCGCAAACAGCAATTATCCGACCAGCTGATCCGTCGACTGCGACAACGATTTGCCCCCGGTGGCCTGCTGCATTATGGACAGGGAAAATGGTATCCCGGTGAATCACTGCCACGCTGGGCCTATACCTGCCTCTGGCGCCGCGACGGTCAACCGATCTGGAATAATCCCGCACTCCTCGCCGGACTGCACAATGATCACCTGCCGCAAAACGTTCCAACAGCCGACGAACATGCGGCCGGCCAGTTCATTTGCGCACTTGCTTCCCGACTGAATGTCGAGCAGCAGTGGATTCGTCCGGCTTACGAAGATGTGCTGCACCTGCTGCAGGTCGAAAATCGCGCCCCGATCGATGTCAGTCTGCGTGACTTCGATCCGGACTCTGACGAAGATCGTCGTCGCCTGACTCGCGCACTGCAGCGCGGAATTGCCAGACCGGCCGGATTTGTCCTGCCCCTCTCACGTCCGTGGTGGCAGGCAGATGCCGCGTGGACCAGCGGATTCTGGCCGTTCCGCTCGCACCGCCTGTTTCTCATCCCCGGCGACTCGCCCATCGGTTTGCGCCTGCCACTCGAATCACTGCCAGCTTCTTCCAGCAGCGCTGATCCCGTGCGCGATCCGTTCGCTGATCGGCCCCCATTACCCGGTTATA
>CAIOKE010000314.1 GCA_903858815.1 uncultured Planctomycetaceae bacterium
GGCGCGGCATGCTCCGGTGAGCCATCACTGCAGCAAAAGGGGGTATTGCTGCACGAAGGGGACAACAACAGACGCGTTGAAACCGGCCCATCAGGCCTGAATCGCAGCGCCGCCGGCAGAACATCAACGAAACGCTCGCTCGAGGGGAGCGCCTGGTCTGGTGGGTAACGACGAGGGCTGAAGCCCATGCTACGGCTGTCAGGTCGACTTCATGATTGTGCAGGCTGCAGTTTGTCTCACCGGATGCTGCAGACTGCGATGTCACTCGGTCGTGGGCTTCCATCGTTGCCGGGAGCTGGTGAGAGATCAGGTCAGAGCTGCTGTGTGCGTTCTCGAGGATGCTGACATTCGTATTCGGCTTTGCGGAGCAGTGTCTGGGATTTGGCGACGGCGTCCAGTAGTGTTCTGACTCGAGCGCGGATGGTGGCGATGTACTGTTCTTCCACTCGCTCAGCCACTGGATCATTCCACTGCTGTCGAGTCTCGTGCCACGCATGTTCGAGCCGGCTGAAGGCATCATCAAGGCGAGCGGCGGGACTGGTCATGTCGAGGCGTTTCATGGTGTGTCTTTCCGGGTGAAGGCGACAAGATCCTGGGGAATCATCTGTACGCTGCCATGAGAGTCGACGCAGGCCAGTGTGGATTCGGCTTCGGCCAGCAGTTCGTCATTGCGAAACAGCTGATAGGTGTGTTCCAGTCGGACTGTCGTAGTGCGGCTGATGCGGGTGTGCAGTCGCAGCAGGTCATCATAGCGAGCTGGTTTGCGATATCGCACCTGGACCTTTGCCACCACAAGAAACAGTCCCAGCTCTTCCATACGACGATAGTCGCCACCCTGAGCCCGAAAGAGTTCGGTTCGTCCGATCTCAAAGTAACTGAGATAGTTGGCGTGGTGCAGGAAGCCCATGGCGTCAGTTTCACTGTATCTGACGCGGATTTCGATGTCATGTTCCATCAGCATGTCTGGGGGGTCCGTCAGGTGAGTACTGGAAGTATCTGAGGATTCGTCGGATGGCGATTGGCAGGCATCCGAGCAGGAAGAATGCAGTGGCGGTCTGCCAGGTCAGTACTCCGGTGACCCCCTGTGTTTCGAGGGCTTTGAGTGACGGCAGACTGGCACCGGCGGCAACGAAGACGGCGGTGCCCGGCAGCATGCCGGCCTGGCTGGCCCACCAGAATGTCGGCAGTCGGATGGGAGTCAGGCCCATGACGAGATTAATCAGGAAGAAGGGGAACGCGGGGGCCAGACGCAGCATCAGCAGGAAGGCGGCGGCGTCTTGTTCGACAGACGGCAGAACAGAATTCAGGACAGCGCCGTAGCGTCTGCGCACAAAGTCCCGCAGCAGGAAGCGACTGATCAGGAACGAGCAGGATGCGCCGAGTGTGGAGGCAAAGCTGATGACCAGAAAAGCAGGCCAGAATCCAAACAGCCAACCTGCAGCCATTGTCATCAGGGCAGCAATCGGCAGGCTGGCGGCGGTAATCAGGGTGTAAACGATGAACAGCAGGCCGGGTGCCAGCAGCACGTGCTGGTGACACCAGTTGCGGAGACTTTGATCATGCTGGGCCAGTGTGGTGAGGCTGAATCTGTGTGGCAGCAGCCAGACGCAGGCCAGTAGAAGCACTGCAAGTCCTGCGAGCAGTCGTTTTCCTGATAAATTGGAAGATATTGGCTTGACTGGCGACATGCAGAGCGAATCCGGCCGAACATATCGGCCAAAAGGAGGTTCAGGAGGCTGATGGCAATGAGTTTAAATACGCAAGTCCTTCACTGACCTCGGCAAATGGCTTGAGAGGAAAGTCTGTTTTCGTATTTTCCAGAAGCATAAGTGCACGCAGCATTTCCTGCATCGGGTCGGTCAGGCCGCATAACACCGTTTCTCCGCCGTTCTGGCCGACGCGACGGGCCAGTCGGATCAGAATCCCCACCAGAGTGGATCCGAAGTATGTCAGGCGTGAGAAGTCGACCAGCAGGTGTCGGGCGTCCGGCTGGCAAAGCAGGCGGTAAGCTTCGTTATAGGCATTACGCACATCGTTGTCCCTGAATTCCATGAAAGGACCGTTCACGGTGACCAGCAGCGTATTGGCTGCCGCCGCAAATTCGAACAATTGACGGTTCTGGGACATTGCTGGTTTCCTGCGAGTTCGCTGGTGATCACTGGGTGCTGAAAATCGGCTGGTGGTGGGGGGAGGAGTTTAGCTGGAGTTGGGGAGGGAATGCGAGGGATCCGCTGTGGCAGGAAATTCACGGGTCTCGATGACTTGTATGGATTGCCAGCGACCGACCTGGAAGCGAATCAGCATCAGCAGTCCTGCCATGATAATGTTGCAGGAGCTGGCCAGCCACAGCCATTTCAGTTCTCGATCGTAGTATTCGCTGACCAGCCATGCGGGCAGCACCATGACCAGCCAGCTGCAGGCGAGTGTCAGCAGCATGGGGAACAGCGTGTCACCGGCGCCTCGCAATGCGGACGAAAAGACGACGGCCAGTGCATCAAAGACGGAATAGACGGCGACGAAGCGGAGCAGGATTTCGGCCTGTGCTGCCAGTGGTCCGATATCCGCTCCGCCGTCACTGGAGAAGACGAAGAACGGATAGAGTGCGGCGTGGGGAAACAGGATCAGCAGCATGCCGGTGCCACCCGTCCAGAAGACTCCCAGCCCGGCGGCCTGCCACGTGGTGCGGCGTGCCAGTCCGACGTGTCCGGCTCCCATGTGGTGCCCCACAAGCGTCTGGATGGCGGTACCAAAACCAAGCAGTGGTACAAAAATCAGGCCGTTGATACTGAAAGCAATATTGGTCGCTGCGAGGGCTGTATTGCTGAGCCGTCCCACCAGCAGCAGAAAGGCCGCGAAACCCGAATTATCGACAAAAAAATGGAGACCATTGGGAAGACCGAAACGGAAGTAACGCCAGAGCAGGTCACGGTCGAGCCGGCACTGGTGCCACAAGGGTAGTCGTCGCCGACTGGCGTCGCGTTGCAGCAGCACGATGTAGCAGGCCAGTTCTGCGCAGCGCGCACTCACGGTGGCGAGAGCAGCGCCGCGGATTCCCAGTTCGGGAAAGGGTCCGATACCGTAGACCAGCAGATAGTCCACGCCGAAGTTCCAGACAACGGCCAGCATACTGACGACCATAACAACTCGCGTGCGTCGCTGGCCACTGAACCAGCAGCTGCCGGCCACAGCAGCCAGTGCAACGGGGCTGCCGGCACACAGGGTGTTGAAGTACTGAGCCTCAAATTCGGCCACTGCCGGAGTATGTCCGGCGAGTGTCAGAAATGGCCGAGTCAGAGGCATCAACAGCAACAGCAGCAGGCCTGTGGCAATTGCCAGCCAGAGGCACTGCCAGAACGCTGAAAGCATGCGATCTGTACGACCAGCACCTTCGTACTGCGAAATGAACGTGTTGGCGTAAAGCACAACACCCATCGGCACGCAGACGATAGACCAGTACAGCATAGAGGCCGGGGTCACTGCGGCGAGAGCGGCTTCAGAGCAACCTGCCAGCATGATGCGGTCAGCGGCGTTCATCAGCGACTGAGTGCCGGAACTCAGCATGAGCGGAAGCGCGACATGCACCAGTTCCCGCAGACTGGCGCCGGGGGACGGAGAATCAACAGTTGGAGTGCCGGTCATAGCCGTCCGATTGCATCGCTGAAAGCCGTGTGACAGAGTGTCTGCGTGAATTCAGCAGGGAGCATCGCAGATTTGAGTTGGTTGTGCCAACCCAGAACTGTGGCAGCGGCATTTCGCGACGTAACTGAGGCGGCCAGTAAATGGGAAGGGCAGCCAGAGGGCAAGTAAGACATGGAATCTAAGGGGAATCAGGGTCTGGAGCGAGGTCGACGGAGCGATCCGATTGGTACTCCCACCAACACTCCAGACACCTAATTACCAACGTCCCCGAAATCAACGATGTGCACGCCTTGATGTACGGGAAAATGCGAGGGAACCACGGCCATGGGCAGGTTCCGCCACCTGAGTTGTTTCGCCACGTGCGAAGTATGCCAGACGATTTTTGTTCTGAGCAGCCATGTTCACATGGTGGTGCGCGATTCGTTGTGAAAACAGCGTGAACCGGCACTGGTCACAGCCGGCCAATTCTGAGTGGCATTGTTGGTTTTCCCAACCTTCTTCAGCGAGGGGGGGCAAAGCAAAACGGAGCGTAGGGTTTTCCTGTGCCCTGGTGAGGGGTTTCCCGTATCTGGCAGACTATGAGGTTGGAGGCACAAAGTAAAAAGCTGTGTGCGGTGAGATGGCATCTTTTCGACACCGCCGCGCAGAATGAACCTCCCCTGGGAGGGCGAGGCTCCTGCCGAGCCGCACGGCCCTCACGCCCTACGGTCGAGCGGTGAGCGTGAACTGAGTGGTTTTGCAGTTGGGCGTCCCCGAGCTGGTGCGAAGTGGTCCCTGAGAACTGGCCCTTCCAATTCCCGTTGCAGCTGCGGACAGGATTTCCTGTTGATCCGGGTTGGTGCGTGTCAGGAGTGCTGTGTGCAGCGTTCTTCAAGCAGTTGTCGTACGCGTCGCGCCGCGACGCGACCCAACGGGACCTCGAACCGGCGATTTCCCAGACGCATCGTGCCGCCACGCGATGATGTTGAGACATCAACGATCCGATCGACATTAATCAGAAAAGAGCGGTCGATGGATTGAAACAGGTCGGTGGGCAGGATCTCGATCCATTCGCGTAATTGTCTGCGGACAAGGCAGACACGCCCGGTGTCCAGTGTAACGCGGGAGTGGTGGTTTTGAGCTTCAATTACAAGGATGTCGTTGACACGGGTAAAAAAGCCGGAATTACCGAGTGGGATTACCGCCAGATCATCCCGCTGCAGCCTTTGCTGGGATTGGGCTGGCGCAGGGGTTCTGGTACGAGCACGATCAATGGCCTCGCTGAGTCTTGCCTGCGTGACAGGCTTCAGCAGGTAATCAACGGCATTGACTTCGAAGGCCCTGACGGCGTACTGATCGTAGCCCGTGACAAAGATGACGATTGGCGGGGAATCGAGGGCCTGAGGAATGGAAAAGCCACTTTCGGGACCCAACTGGATGTCCAGCAGCAGTAAATCCGGCTGCAATTGCCGGATCATTTCGAGAGCCGTCTGGACGGAGCTGCATTCACCAACGATTTCCACGTTTACACACGTCTGCAGCAATTGCCGCAGGTGAGCTCGGGACGGTGTTTCATCATCCACAATGACGCAACGCAGTGACCGCATACGAAGTCCAGTAAGACCCATTGAAAATAGTCAAAACGTTGAGAATAGCCTGCGCCGAAGGTCAGATCCGGATGGGAAGATCAAGCTGTGCGACGACTTCAGTTGCATCGGTAGTGAATCGGAAGTCTGCCGAATCCCTGTACAGAATGTCAAGACGCTGCTGAATGTTTGCATGTCCAATTTTCAGGCTCTCCTGGACGTTTCCGATTGTGCCTCCCCTGACGGGGTTAGCGACAGTGAGTATCAAGCGACTGTGTTGAATCCGAGCAGCGATTGAAATTGTGGCGGTCTGCGCATCGACCGGTGTGTATTTGATGGCGTTCTCGACAAGTGGCTGCATCAGCATCTCGGGCACAAGGCACTGAGCTGCTTCAGGGGCGATCTGCAGGACGTATTGAAGTCGGTCGTTGAATCGAACTGTGGCCAGTTCCAGCAGACTTTGAGCCAGTTGAAACTCCTTCGTGACCGTCCAGAACTGGTTGCCGGAAGGTTGCAGGCGGCTTTGCAGAATCGACGACAGATTCTCGATAAACCGCGGGATTCTCTGGGGCGATTCCATGGCGAGCCACGAAACTGCGGTCAGGCTGTTCATCAGCATATGCGGGTTCAGTTGATATCGAAGGGCCAGCAGACGAGATTCCGCCTCACGTGACCTCGACAGCGCGGCGGTCAGTTGCAGCTGATCCAGGGAATTACGCCGCCCAACCAGCAGAATGCAAAGGCCGGCCAGCACAACCGGCACAGATGCCAGTCGCAGGGACGGCGGAGAGAACGCTACGGGGATGTAGCCGTGCAGTTGCACGGTGCTGAGGATCGGCGGGACATGCACCATCAGAATACCACCGAATGTCAGCAGGTTGCGCGGGCTGGGGTGGTTGCGCCAGTTGCGTGAGAAAATCCACCACTCGGCCAGAATCGCGACAGCAATCATCGGCCCGACCCAACCGCGAAGAACTCTGTGAGGAAGTACGGCGTTGCTCAGGACAAACCCAAAGAGGCAGCCAACAGCGAGGTAACAGCCCAGCCGTTCTGAAGGCGCAAGCTGATCACGCCCGGCCCAGCTGACGGCAAACAGCAGCATCATCAGAGCGGTATTCATGGCAGCCAGATCAGCGCCGAACCGCGTTGCAATGGCAGGTAACTGGACAGAGGGCAGGGAGGCCACATTGTCAAACAGACAGCTGTAAGTCAAAGTCGAAAATGCCGCCAGTCCAAGGAAAATGAACGTCCAGTCCCGTAATGTGTACCCCAGCAGAAAACACAGCAGGATCACACCGGCCGTGGCCCCGATCTGAATGGCTGCAACATATCGCCGACGCAGATCTGCCTCTACGTACTCGTTCTCAAGGCACGTCAGGATCGGAATTGTCAATGAGCCACCAAGGGACCGAATTCTGCAAAATACGGTAACCTGTTCTGTGGAATTCAGTTTGACGCGCAGCGAAGGATATGCGGTGGCCGCATGCTGTCCTGCACATGAAGCGTCATAAGCGAGATGTTGCGTTATGCGACCAGCCCGCACTTCATACCAGTCCACAAGATCCAGTCGCGAAGAGCTGATCTCAACAACAGCGGTGGAGTCCACCGGGCTCTGCAGGACAAACCTGCCCCAGATCGGAGACTCTGTGAAGCCGAACGAAGGTACGGTTGTGGTGACGTTCGCAAATGCCGGATTTACGGCGGCGGTCACCAGTTGATCGATATTCAACTCGCCACTGTCGTCCCGCATAAACTGTAATTGCAGGACAGCAAGTTTCGATCCCGGGAATTGAGTACCCTGCCTGACGGGCTTGACGGTACAACCGGGCAGCAGAAAAAGCAGAATCAGCAGCCAGTACAGGGGCTGTCGAATAGGTGATGGATGTCGCTGATCAATGGTGGACGTCATGTGGGAGAAATACAGATCGCGGACGTGTGAAAGTGGCAGGGACGCGTCCGTGTTGTCAAACGGAGGCGACAACCGTGACGTGGAATTGGATCTTCAGGCATCAGGACGTTATCGCGATGAAGTAGTGGCACAAAACTCGAATCTGCCAGAGATGGGTTCCTTAACAAGCAGCCCGCTGACGGGCATGACGGGTATCTCGAGTTGACGGCCCCGGAATCGGGGCAACTCGGTGTGTCAGGTGTATCATTACTTTTCCGAATTCTTCCGGAAATCACAGGATTTTCAGGGGTGAAAAATGCTGCGAAACAACGTCAGGCTTGTTTGTACTGACTCCCCGAACCCGGACATCAAGTCTGACTTTGGCCGACAGGGTGTGCAATAATAGAGAAGGCTTCGCGGCCTCAGAACCCAAAAAGATTCTCCAGTGGGTCCAAAAACAGAGTATCCAGAAGATTCAGATCCATCTCCTTATCCGACAAAATCGAACGGTCAGAAATTGAATGCAGGTTCGGCAAATTCAGACTTTCTGGCTGCCCGGACCTTGAATTCAGCTCCCGCTCTGCCACTACTGAAGGTACTTCAGAATCACGCTGGATCGCAGTCGTTAACCGCGTCTCTTCAGACGCTCGGAAGAGCTCGACCGGCCATCGTTGTGCTGTCAATGCCTCATTCTCCAGAGGCAGATTGACAACCCCTGCAGTCGGCAACACCGGCACCGCTCGTCGCTGTCCGGGCAGGATCGTCCCTGCCATCAGGTCGTCACCCGCAGTTGCCGGGTCAAGATCGCTCAGGCCAAGGATGTGGCCCAGTTCGTGTCGCATGACCGTGCCAAGGTCGACGGCGTCGGTGGGAACCGGGCCGCTGCCAACGTGCCAGCCATAGCCGAGAGCGTCGTCGTCCAGCTGAATCAGTCGAGTGCCTGCGAAGCCGAAGGCGCCCTCGGAATTGAGATCGCTGATCTGCACCGTGGTGTTCTGCAGGGCCACAATCTGACCGGGGGTCAGGCCGGCCTGCAGCCAGTCTGCCACGGCTTCGCGGCGAGCCTGCTCAACGAGTTCCGTGGTCAGGACCTGCCCTGCTCTGCTGACGGCCGCGAGGCGTTCGGTTGATGTCTGCTCAAGGCCGAATTCGTCGAAGGTCAGGCCATCCAGCCGCTGTGGCGCTGTGGGCGGCAGATTGGAATCGCTGGTGGCAATGTCCACGCCGCAGACCAGCCAGTATCCGGTATAGCCCGTGGGTGCTCGCAGAAGCAGGTCCAGTCGTCCGTCGGAGACGTTGATATTGGATATGGTGAGGGTGGTGAAGACATTGCGAGCGAGGACAGCGGATTGAGCGGCATAGCCACCGCCTTCCGCTTCGACTCGCGTCTGTGTGGCCATCGTGGGATGCCCGACATAGATTCGAACGCTGTAATTCCCGCTCGGCACAGTGTAGCGGAAGGTTGCAGTGCCAGTGCCTTTGCCGGTGATCCCGTCACGATAGAGGTTGATGGTTGAGACAGAGTATCCGGTGGCCTGAGTTGCCTGGCTGACCGTGGTGGTCGCGGCAAATCCGACTCCATTGGTTGTGTTGAACACCTGACTGCCGGTGATATGAGTGAATCCGGGCGTCGTGTAGTTCATGTTGCCGCCGAAATCGATGCGGGCCAATGCAGTGCCGGTCGATCCACCCAGTGTCGAGGCATTGACGATGTTGGCACTGGCCGGGGCAACCGGTGTATTTGGTGACATGTACTCAATGGCGTTGCCAGCACCGATGGTTCCGGTGGACACCAGCGTGATGTTCTTCGCGGACAGGTTGACGGCCACCGCTGTGACGTCATTGTTGTCCGACATTGCTCCGCCACCATTGGCGGTGATCGTCAGCGTACCGGAATCCGCGGTCAGTCGTCCCAACACGGCATTTCCAGCGGAATTGACTGTGATTCCGATAGCAGTGGTGGTTGTGCTTGTGCTGACAATCGGTGCGGTGGCAGCCTGAGTGAAGTGTCCACCGGCGGCCGTCAGAGTGATATCACCGGCAGCCGTCAGGCCTGTGTTGGCTGCAAGGTTTATGGTGGGGGCTACGACGGTCATCGCGCCACCAACATTGATCGGTGCCGTATTGAACTGCACGTTGTTGGTGGTCAGGCTGAGACTTCCGGAAATTCCATTTCCACTAATGCCATTCAGAGTTGTTGTACCGGTACCA
>CAIOKE010000315.1 GCA_903858815.1 uncultured Planctomycetaceae bacterium
GTGACCGACAGAGCACTGGCTCCGTTGATCGTGCTGGCACTGAGTGAGCCCCCAGCGGTCGTGAAGGACGTGGTGTTGTTCAGGCTGACGGCTGCCAAGGCG
Source organism: uncultured Planctomycetaceae bacterium (assembly GCA_903858815.1). Taxonomy (GTDB): domain Bacteria; phylum Planctomycetota; class Planctomycetia; order Planctomycetales; family Planctomycetaceae; genus SXXK01. The sequence continues at coordinate 103 of CAIOKE010000315.1, forward strand.
ACGTTGTCTGCGGATGTCGTGAAGCTGCCGGCGAGGGTCGTGTCGGAAGTTGTGGACGTCAGGCCGCCGTCGAAGGTGAAGCTGTCGCCGCCGTCACCAAGAATCACGCCACCTGTATTCACAAAGTTGACGCTGCTGGTGACGGAGTTTGTTGCCCCGGTCATGGTCACTCGGTAAGCACCGGCACCAACGACAAGAGACCCCAGTGACACATTCCCGCTGAGCGAGATATTCCCTGTCGAACTGCCATTCTGCATGGTCAGTGAGCCGGCCCCGGTGACGGCCCCGGCGACGCTGATGGAGCCACTGGAGGTCAGAATGGTCAGGGAATTGGCAGCCACGTTCAGCGACGCGAGGGCAACATTGCCGGTCCCGGTATTAATACTGCTGGAGCCACCGATGGTGAGTGACGCAAAGGACACAGCATCATTGGTGGTATTGAAGGTGCCGTTCAGCGTCGCTGCAGCAGCCGTGCAGACAAGGCCACCGCTGAAGTTCAGTGAATCACCGCCGTTGCCCAGTGCGACGGCTCCAGTGCTGAGAATTGTCACGGGGTTGGCAATCTGAGTAACGCCACCATGGAAGTTCAGCGCCCCTGTTCCGCTGCTGCTGAAGTTTGTGGTAATCAGGTTGTCACTGAAAGTCACACCGCCGCTGGTGTTGCCGAGGGCGACCGTTGTGGTATTGACAGGGCCTGTGAACGACATAGACCCGGCTTCGCGAACAGTGAGAGTTCCGGTGCCTGTGAGGCTGGCGACAGTGAGTGCAGCCGCAGAGTTGGTCCCGGCATCAAGGATCAGGTCGAAGGCTGCAGCGTTGATGGCTCCGAGATTGATCACGCTGGCGGCAGCATTCCCGGAATCGATCGTGCTGTTTGCTGTCAGCGTGAAGGCTTTGATATCGATCTGCGTGTTGGTGGTGGTCAGCAGACCGGCCAGTGTGATGGCATTTTGAGAGACCGCGCCGATGCCACCGGCGAAGCTGAGGCTGTCCGTTGCGGCATTTCCAAGTGCGAGATCTCCGGTATTGAGCAGGTTGACATCGTTGGTGACGGTAAAGAGCGAGCTGCGGATATCAATATTGTATCCCTGAGCTGCGGCAGCGAAGCCTGCCAGTCGGACGCTGCGTCCGTCGGCAAACGCGATGCTCTGAGAGTCTGCAGTATCGGCAATCGTCAGTGTGGAGGCGAAGACATCGCCTGCAAAGAGGACTCCGGCTTCCGCCTGAGTGACGGTGATGTTGCCCGGTGTTCCGGACCACCCCATGGTGCCGAGTGTGACAAGTCCGCCGGCATTGCGAAGAGTCAGCCCGCCGGTCAGGTTTGTCATTTCATTGAGTGTGATGGTGCCGGCCGCGAGGGAACCGGAATCGAGTGTCAGCGGGCTGCCGCCGAAGACGCGATTGATACTGATGGCTGCTGAAGCGCCACCGGCCCCCGTGTCGACGATCGCGTTGGCCAGTGGAGAAACGTCGTTGAGGGTGATGGGTGAACTGTTGGTGCGGAGTGTGCCCCCTAGACTGAGCAGGCTGACATTTGACGAGTTCAAGGCACCAGTGATTGATGTGACGTCATCGGCTGCATCACCAAACTGGGTTCTGAGATTCAGCAGCGTCGTGGCACTACCGATGGTGGTGTCTTCAAGGAACGCGATACTGGTGTCGTCAGCGAAGGTTGTGAGTGTGCCGAGGTTCACGTTGCCGGTCACACGATAATTCATACTGCCATCGGTGTTTTCCCCGAGTCGGAGTGTGGCGGTCGGTCCGGTCAGAGTTCCGTTGATCAGTACGTCGCCACCGCCTGTGGAGATCAGAGACGCTGTATTGCTGACGACGACACTTCCGAAGCTGGCCGTCAGGTTCGCTTCGACGATTCCTGTGACGGTTGTTGTGGAGGCCGTGCTGGTGAGTCGTTCGCGGAACCAGATGTAGTCGGATGCATCGTTTCCGAGCGTGACGCCACCGGTGTTGTAGAAGACGGGGTGAGCAGAGTTTCCGTATTTGAAGTAAGGGCGTTTCCCGACGGTGTTGCTGGTTCCGGTGATGCCGACGGCATAGGGCTGCGCGTAGGTGTCGATCCAGTCGACGGTGATGCTGGCATCCAGAGAAACGGCGCCGGTGGATGCGACGGTATTGTCCTGCAGTCCGAGTGTGGCGACCTCAATCATGGGGGCCGTGGACGTTGTGCTGATGGCTCCGCTGCCGGATATCAGAACGAAGTTGTTCCAGTCACCATCGATCTGCCCCTGCAGTGTGATCGTCCCGTTGGCGGCTTTGGTGTTGATAATGAAGTTATTGTTGGCCGTCTGTGGGGGTGAGATGAAATTGATGGAGTTTTCGATCAGCACGTCTGCGCCGGCATTGGTTGTGGTGATGAAGTCGCGAGTCTGCGGCGTCATGTACATATCGGCGGCGGAGGCTTCGTAGACAAGGATTGCCGGTGTGGTGGATCGATTTGCTCGCAGTGTGACATCGTTTGCTGCCACGATGCGTCCGGGGTCCAGCATGGTGATGATGCCGGTGGTGGCGCCAGGGGCGGTTGCTGTAGCAAACAGATTGACGATACCGGGGGCTGAGGCGGCGACGGCTGCATCCACAATCGTGGTGATAAGAGCATTTACGACAATATTTGTGGTGGTGATGTCAACACCCGTTGCCGAGGTGGTGTTGACGATCCCGTTGAAGGTGGTGGTACCGGTGCCGGTGGTCTGGATCAGCGACTGGGCGGTGATGTCCGGCAGGACGGTATTGCGCAGGCCTCGCAGGTGCAGCGTGCCCATGCGTCGTGCCGATCCGATCGTTCCATTGAAGACAATGTCGCCGGATGTCCCAGCGTTGAGTGCAAGGTTTTCTCCACCTGTGCCGGTTTTCCCTTCAATGACGCTGCCGAAGGTAATGGTGGCTCCGGGAAGATACAGCGCGTGCATGTTGTTAGTGGTATCAACGACCGAATTGACCGATCGAAGGTTGACGGGCGTGTCTGTATCTCCGAGCAGAACTGTGCTTTGCTGTGTACGAATCTGTCCGAACAGTTCAACGCTTGATGGCACGGTGACAGCAAGTGGTGCGAGGAACAGCAGCACATCATCTGAGGAGTTTCCAAAGATTGCCTGCCCGGCGTTTTGCAGGCTGGTCGTGCCGATTTCGCTGCCAGTACCGGCGAGGTGCAGGTGCCATGCGGCGCCGGATGTAGTCAGGCTGCTGGTCAGAAGTGCTCCATTGAAAAGTACCGTGGAACCGCTCACGCTGTTGGTGATGATGGTAGCTGTGCGAGCGTGAATGTGATCGGATTCAGTTGTACCGAAGACAGTGCCATTGCTGTTGGTGAGCAACAGCGACTGTAACGGGGTAGTTTTCCCGATGGACCCTGTGACGATTACGGAACCGGAGGTTCCTCCGTTCAGTGTCAGTGATTGACTGTCAGCGCTGTTACCTTCGATGTTACCGGTGATCAGGATATTGTTTCCAGGGCTGCCTGTATTCAGTAACACGCTGTTCGTGAGCGTGGAATTGCCGGTGATGCTGATGGCATCAGAAGTGGTGATGATATCTCCGCCAAGCGTATTGGCGGTGGTAGAGTTCAGCGATACGTCGCCATCTGAATTGATGTTCACACCGTTTGAGGTGATCACGTTTGCGGCGGTGACGGCCAGCGATGTCAGAGCCGTGGAGGCTCCTACCTGGCCGTTCAAAGTGACAGACCCTGTTCCGGCAGTGACCGTCAGGTCCTGTGGGCCGTTCAGTGTGCCATTGGTTGTGAGGTTACCATTGTTTGTGGTGACACTGACGGCGGCAGCGCTGAGCGTGGTATTGCCAAGTACTACGTCTTTGTAGCTTGACCAGTTAAGCCCGTCGAGAATGACGTTACCGGGCAGAGTGGTGCCGGTGCTGCCGTTATCGAGGGCCACGTCGCCATTGAAACGTACATTACTTCCGGCGGACGCAGTGATGCCTGAGGCAGCCGAGACGGAGCCCTGGAACCAGACCAGTCCGGTAACACCGTTACCGATTGTCAGGGCGGGACCGTTGCCGTCACCAAGCCCTGTGACGTTGCCAGCAATTGTTGTGGTTCCTGCTGCGATACTTCCGGTGAGCGTCAGGTCCTGAGGACCGGACAGATTTCCGGCGATGTTCAGGTTTCCACCGTTTGTATTGAGAGTGACCGGTCCGGTGTTCAGCGCGACATTGCCGCCGAAGGTCATGTTTCCGCCGGAGGTGGACAGGGAGATTCCGCTGAGTGTGGTGGTTTCAGTCTGGACATTGATGACGGTGGTTGACAGCGATGTGGTGAACGTTGTGCTGTCATTACCGGCATTACCGAGGATATTGAGAGCACCAGTGAAGGAGGAACCGAAGTTGGTGAAGGTGAAGGTATTTGCCCCGGTGCCTCCATTAATTGTGACTCCAGCGGATGGATTGAACGCTGCATCCATGCTTGTAAAAGCGAGGGTGTTGTCGTTTGTTCCAAGGTTGATCGTGAAGCTGGTGGCAGGGTTTGTGAAACGGGTTGTTGTGAAACTGGTGCCGGCAACCTGTGAGTATCCTGCATCGGCATGGTCTGTGTAGACAATGCCGGTGGCGGAGTTGCCGAAGGTCATTGTGAGATTCGTGGTGTTTTCGATGTAGAGTGTATTAGAGCCGACACCAGTAAAAGGCAGGGGCAGGCCATCGACGTTGACAGCCCCGGCACCTGTGGCAGAGTGCGTGACAGTGACGTTACCGTGGTTTGCATTGATAATCAGGTCGTCACCGTCATCTCCGCCGAGGTCAATGGCGAGCATTGAGAGCTTCTGCAGCAGTTTCTGGTTGGCAGCTGCGAAACTGAGTCTCATCACGTCGTTGACGCCGGCATTACCTGCGAGGGTTACGGAGTCGATTCCGTCGAGCACAAAGGTGTCGACGACGGCGGCGTTGACAAGGACCTGCAGAGTTTCTTCGGCA
>CAIOKE010000316.1 GCA_903858815.1 uncultured Planctomycetaceae bacterium
CACCACCCGTCAACTCACCCCCCCGGGACCACCGAGCACCAGCTCTGTAACAACAGCACAACACCACCCGTCAACTCACGCCCCCGGGACCACCGAGCACCAGCTCGGTAACAACAGCACAACACCACCCGTCAACTCACGACCCCGGGACCACCGAGCACCAGCTCGGTAACAACAGCACAACACCACCCGTCCGGCCACGAGTCCGTTGCGGCGTATATTTGGTTTGTGCCGTCCGTATTTTTCGATTCAGACCTGAAGGGTCGTTTGCCGATAGCCCTGAGTCTGGGGCACCACCACCCACGATTGGCCAACGGAGCGACATCACAAACATTGCGTTTTTTTGGGCAACGACACGGGCTGAAGCCCATTCAACGACCGCCAACACCCGCTTGGTAACGATCCCGAGGCGCGCTGTGCTGAGTGGTTAGCAACCCACGGAATGGCTAAGCGACGGGCACACGTGCGCCGCGCCGCGGCTTCGTGCGGGCCCAAGGCAGCCGGGCAGGATTGACCGGGCTACATTTTGGCTGACCACTGACCACTGACTACTGACAACTGACCACTTCTTTCGGCTCGGCCGAAGCCTCGCCCCCCCCCCCAACACGGAACCCTTCGGTTTTTCCGCGGCAGCGTCCAAACGACCACCGCTTTACTGAACCGCGGCGTCAGATTTCTGGGACCACTGCAGCGTCAGGCGGTAGGGATGGGCCGGACCGCCGCGGTCGTGAGCATCCTGCAGCGTTACGAGGTAACGCCCGGCCGGCAACTGCACCTGCACACAAGCATCCCGCTGAGGAAATTCCGTCTCGCCAGCCACTGAACGAGGTTCTGCGGGACCTTTTGCCGGCACCGTCGACACCGACACATCATCACTGCTGGCGATGATCTCGCCAGATGCCGACAGCAGCGTCAGAAACGCATCAAGATTCGATCCAATCGCCGCCGCTTCCACCGCAACGCGCACCGCGCCACCCTGCGCGACTTCAAACGCATAGACATCTACGTTCGCATCCGCATGAACGCTGCCAGCAATCACCTGCGGGATCCCCACCTGCTGAGCCTGCCTGAACCCGTCGTTCGGCTCCTGTTCCTGCACCAGCGGAAAACCAGCACCAAGCGGAACGCGCCGGCCAACCGACTCGCCAGCCGCAGTCTTCACTACAAACTGCAACTGTTCTGCCACGACGTCAGCCGGAACCTCGACATCCAGTTCCAGCTGCTCATCGCCAATCTGCTCGGCCTTCTGCTTACCCGGAATCGGAGCCGCCGCATGCGACACAACACTGATACTCACAGTCGGAAAATCCGGAGCACTGACCACTGCGTCCTTCAATGACCAGCCACGCAGCACTACCCTCGTTTTCTGACCGCAGACCACCCCCAGCGGGCTCAATACCGCGATCCGCGGTGGCTTGATTACCGGCGGGTCCTGTGCAGCCAGCGATTCACCGGCAAGCAGCAGGCACAGGCTCACCGTCGCCCCAGCAGCCATCTCCAGTCCACTCCGCCCCAATGCCTCAGCCATACAAAGCCTCAATCTGCCGACCTTCCGCCAGAATAGGCACAGGTCGGCCATCCGGAGTATACAAGTGCTTGTGCGGATCAATCCCCAGTGATCTGTAAATCGTGAAAGCCACATCCGCCGGACCAATCGGCGAATCCACAACCTGTCCTCCATCGCGGTCCGTCTGGCCCAGCACTCGCCCCGGAACCACACCCGCCCCACAGAATAACAGCGACGCTGCAGGTCCCCAGTGATCGCGTCCCACATCTTTGTTGATCTTCGGCGTTCTACCGAATTCTCCCATCGCCACAACCAGCACGTCCTGCGTCAGACCACGCTGATGCAGATCTGTCACAAGTGCTGAAAATCCCCGATCGAAGTCCGGCAAACGCTTCTCCAGTCCCTCCCAGATCTTTGCATGATGGTCCCAGCCACCGAAATTGACCGTGACAAACCCCACCCCACGCTCCACCAGCCGCCGCGCCAGCAGACAGCTCTGCCCAAAAGTCGTCCGCCCATAACGATCCCGCAGCCCGTTGGATTCCGCTTCGATCGCAAACGCATCACGAGCTTCGCCGGACATGACCATTCGAGCCGCCCGCTGCTGAAACTGGTCGTAAGCCGCCAACTGATCATTGGCCTCAATGTTCTTTGTCAGACCGTCGACAGCAGACAGCAGCGACTGTCGCCGCTGCACTCGCACATCCGGCAGCGGTTCAGCTCGCGTTACATCACGCACCCGATAAGCCGGCTCGTTCGGATCGCCCGCCTTAAACGATTCATAACGACCACCAAGAAACGCACTCTTCCCAAGTTCCCACGTAAATGAGGGATTCCTCGGGATTGCAACGTAGGGCGGCAACGTGCCCGGAAAACCACTCTCGTGCGCTGCAACCGCTCCCATCGCCGGCCAGTCGCCAAATGGAGTCCCGAAGCGGCCGGACATCACCCAGTTGGTGGCCGTTTCATGGTGATCATTGTTATGTGCACCCCCTCGATGCAGACACACGCGATCCATGCACTCCGACATCATCGGCAACAGTTCACAGATCTGCAGACCAGGCACAACCGTATCGATCGATGAATACTTCCCGCGAATCTCGGCGACCGCATCCGGCTTCATATCGAAACTGTCATGATGCGATAAACCACCTCCCAGATACACCAGAATCACCGATTTCGCCCGACGATCGATGCCCATTGCACTCGACCCTGACTGCGGAGTCTGCAACTGATCCGCCGCGGCATGCAGCAGACTGGTCTGAGTCAAACCCCATGCGGATAGACCACCAACCTGCATAAAACTGCGTCGGGATGAATCTGGAAGATGCAATCGGAACATCGCGTTACCCTAATGCTGAAATGCAAATTCCCGGGAGTTCAACAGGGCCCAGAACAGGTCCTGAAAGACATCAGCACGGTCGGTCGCTGCAGGATCGGCCAGTTGAGCCCGCACAGCAGACAGTTCCGCCTCCGCAGGATTCCGACTAAGCGTTGCCTGAAACAATTCGCCGATCAGCTGCTCATCGCCCACGCCAGTCGTCAGCAGCCGCTGCAGACGACCGTCCGGTGCACGAATCCGAGCTGACAGTCCTTCACTGTTCTGCAGATGCAGCAGCTGCGGAAGCGTCACATCACCGGACCGCTCGCAGGCACACGCCGTAACCCGTTCCGAACGCCCGAACAACGTCAGAAAATAGGAATCCAGACCGGGATCAGGAACCTGAATCGCCCGCATGCCCAGCGGATACCCGCCAAACTGTTCCGGCTCCCCGGTAGCAATCCCGATGGCATCCAGCAACACCTCAGCCGGCAGCCGCCGCGCCTGAGCGTGTGAATAGAAACGCACATCATGCTGATTGGCAGGTAAAGTCGCCGCAGAACGCTGGTAGGTCTGCGAATTCAGAATCAGCCGCATCACATGCCGCAAGTCGAAGTCAGACTGCACAAACTGCTCATTCAGATAATTCCACAGCTCGGCATTCGATGGCGGATTCGTTGCCCGCAGATCGTCCACCGGCTCCACCAGACCAGTGCCCAGAAAGTGCTTCCACAGTCGATTCACCATAGCGCCAGAAAAATATCGATTGTTCGAATCCGTCATCCACACCACGAGGGACTGCCGCGGATCGACACCCGGCGGAATCTCAGCAGGCGAACGATCCAGATGCTGCGGAATCAGCTGCACTCCGGTCCGCGGCTGACGCACCGTAACAGCCGACTTCAGATGCTGGTCAATCTCCTGCTCCAGCTGAAGGATCCGCTTCTGAATCTCTGCCTGCTGATCAGCCTCAGCAGTCTGCTGCAGTTTCGCCTGCTGCTCAGTCAGCTGCTGCCGCAGGTTCAGCACATGGCGAGTAGCCACGTGCAGGCTGGTCTCACCCTCGTCCGGGTTCCGCCGCTGCAGTGCCAGTCGGGAAAAGAACGCCACAAAATGGTAATAGTCATCCTGCGTGTAACGCTCCAGCGGATGATTATGGCAGCGAGCACACCCGATTCGAGTCCCCAGGAAAGCCTGCGCTACAGAATCGGCGATCTCGGACTCTTCAGACGATTTTTCACCGATCGTAACGACATAATATCCGACTGCCGGTGACTCAGAAGTACCGCCAGTGGCCAGCAAAACGTCACTGGTCAGTTGCTTCCAGCTGCGGCCTGCCACCAACTGCTGCCGAATCCACTGATGAAAGCTGCGAACGCCCTTGCGACCACGCACGTCATGATCCCGCTCCACACGATTCTGCAGCAGATCACCCAACTGCAATGCCCAATAGTCATAGAATTCCGGACGCTGCAGCAGTCGGTCCACAAGGCGAGATCGCTTGTCCGGCTGTTCGTCCGCAAGAAAGGCCCGCACTTCCTCCGGAGTCGGTAAAGTCCCAATGGTGTCCAGCATGCTGCGACGCAGAAAGGTGGCATCGTCAATCGTCGGAGACGGTGGAATGCGGAGTGCCCGCAGCCGACCGAAGACGTGCTGATCAATCGGCTGATCGCCCAGGACGTACAGTTGCGGATCCGGTTGCTCGTCCCCCGGCATGGTGAATGTCGCCACTTCAACCAGACCCTGAAACGTGACCCGCACCACATGCTCGCCATGCCGCAGTGCCGTCACAGTGCCACTCGCATCCACATCCAGCAGCGAAGTGTCGCCGGAAGCGAACCGTGCCAGACCCGTCACATCTCGCTGCTGACCATCTGAATAATACGCTGTGGCCTGCATCTGCACCTGCTGCCCCGGCTGCAGCACAGAAGTCTGCGGGGAAATCACCAGACGCTGCAAAGTCGGATCGGTGGCCTGTGGCCCCGGCATCCCACTGCGAATCCAGTCCAGCAGCAACTGCTCGGCAGGACTGCCCGGAGCAATCCGACGACCTCCGGCATGTACAATCGACCCGTTGGCCTTGCCAATCAGCAGACTGGACTCAGGAGCCGCCGGGTTGATACGGCGACCACGGGATTCACGAGTCAGGGATTCAAAGTCCGCCTCAGGAGCAAATCCGCGGAGCGACAGACGAAAGCCGTTCTGCCCCGCCAACTTGCCATGACACCCACCCGAGTTACAGTCGAAACGCGTCAGCAACGGCAGAATATCATTCACAAAGGATGGCACATCAGCCGACCCACCACCCGGCGTATCCCCGCAACAGCTGTCCAGCCGCCCAACCATCAGCCCAAACGACACAATCAGGAAAACAACACAACCACCCCGTCGCCCCGGCCCCCACGACCCAGCTAACGAACAACACAACAACATCAATTTCCCAAACATCCCCATAAACACATCACTCAAACAAAAACCAACTGATAACTGATTACTGACCACTGCCCGCCAATTCACGTTTCGTGTATTTCGTGTCTTTCGTGGTGAAAAAAACACCCCCTAACAACACCCCGCATCCCTACCCTTCGGCTCGGCAGGAGCCTCGCCCTCCCAAACGTTACCTCACCCGCACCGATTACTGAAAACTGAAAACTGCCCGCCAATTCACGTTTCGTGTATTTCGGGTCTTTCGTGGTTCAAAATCCCGCCCTGTCCCCTGTGCGCTTTTCCGTGTGTTCCGTGTTCTTCCGTGGTGAAAAAAACACCCCCTAACAACACCCCGCATCCCTACCCTTCGGCTCGGCAGGAGCCTCGCCCTCCCAAACGGTAC
>CAIOKE010000317.1 GCA_903858815.1 uncultured Planctomycetaceae bacterium
AAGGTTTCTCGCGTGGACCAGTAGCGGCCGCCGAAGGTGTCCCGGAGGTATTGACGGCCGGGTTCAGGGTCGTGGCTGGCGACCGTTGTTTCCCGAACGGCAAACAGCAGGTGCCGCAGCGGAGTCCGGGCGAAGGCGTGGTCGGTGACACTCGACCGGCCGCGGCCACGGCCGCGGGTGCCGGTGGCGGGGCTCGCAGATAACGAACCGGCGTTTAACAGCGATTCACCGCCTGGGGTGGGGCTGGCAAGAATTGTTGCCGCAAGGCCACTCGCCGTGTGCATCCGGGCGCCGTTGGCTTTGTCTGCTTTCAACAGCGGTTTCACCTGCGTCACCCCAAACCCCCGCGCCAGCTCTTCATACATGCCCTGACGACGCTCGCCACGCGATTCAATATCCAGGGCCCGCAGGTAATAACGCTCGTCGAGTGTCAGCTCACGCCAGACCGAGTCCAGGCCACGTGGGATTAAGGTGTCACAGGCAATCTGCAACGCACGTTCAATCACCTGCTGAAACTGACTGGTTTCATTCCTCGCCCGCACTGCGAACACTTCGTGCTGCACGTCCCGGCCGTCAATGGAACTGTAACGCGTGAGCACATTCAATGCGGCAGCATAAGCGGCCAGCTGATAGTCGGCGTCGTTGAAGTTGGGCTCGGCGCCTTCGTCCAGAGCCTGCATGGAAGCAATCTGACGCTTCACTTCGTCTTCCACCTGCGGATAGACTTCGTCCAGAAACCCGGGCTCGTCCGACAGACGTTTTCGCAGCACCAGACAGACGGTGCCCTGGACGTAGTTGCCTTTTTTAATGCCGGCTGCTTCGGTTTCGGTGCTGATGGTCCACGCGGCGGTGGCCCGCAGGCCGGCGGCCCAGAGGATCATACCGAGGTCCGCCCAGACCGCGGGATTCTGGTGCGTGAACATCACCATCTGCAGACCGTCGTCGGGCATGTGACGAGCCAGATTGCGGTAGATCTCGACCATGGAACGCCGGAAGTCCTCGCCGTCGCCACGTACGGCCAGCTGAGCACGCGAATCGGGGATCCATTCGGGAAATGCCCGGGACAGCTGCTTGTCGTACCAGGCGAGAAAGAAATCCGCGAGCTCGTGATAGTTGACCGCGTCAGCGTAGGGGGGGTCGGTGATCCAGAGGTCGCAGTCAGTCGTAATGTCTCGAGCGTCGGCGGACTGCACACCATTTTGGGAGGATACTGAAACGGGCAACGTCTTAGAAAAAAGGTGCCAAGTGTCCTCAAGTGATTTCAGAGGACGGCATGAGAAATTAAAGAGGGTGTTTAATGCCTGATTGCTGAAAACATCCTCTCCCTTGTCGATTGCTATCCCGCGTACATGCCATCTGCAAAGGCGGGCATTCCAATTCGCGATTCGTCCGATGCCTAGTAATGTCGCCGCTGCCGTTGCCTGATCAGTGAGTTTGCGGCTGGAGATACTCGCAATCAGGCCATTCACCAACAACTGTCTCGGCGTAAACAAATGGTGCCAGTGGGTCCAACCGCGTTCGCGAATCGGCTGCTCCGTATTGTACCCGCTCACGATCGCTCGCGACGGAATAAACCCTTCCCGCTGCCATTCCACAAACCGTTCCTGCAGCAGTTCCAGAACGCGGGCTTCGCGCTGCAGGTCGGCCGCGTCCGGTGCGGCGTAACGGCGTTCCCCCGCGTCATTGACCCAGCGAATGCAGTAGAGCCGTTCTTGAAATACGTCCCCTGGACGCGGCACAAGATCGTCGTTCGCCCAGCGCCGTAAGCCCTGCGGGCCCCGCAGAGCCTCCACGGACCACGAACGATTGGGGTCGAAGGGATCGATCACCCGGCCACCTGCAACCGTTGCTCCCCTGGGGGCCAATGATCTTTGGGAATCGCCCTTCCACATTGCAAGCTCAGCTTGCGGCACCTCTAAGCAATGAGGAACGAGCCTGTCACTACCCTTCAATCTATCCCATCGAATGCCCGACCTCAAAGACTCACCAACAAGCCAAGTCGGTGCAAGGGGAATGTAATACTCGCACCCCTCAGGCTTGACTTCTACGCAATACAAATACGCCTCCGCACGTTCTCCAAATTCGTTCGTCTCGATACCCCAATCAAGGATCTGTTGATTGCCTGCCTCAAAAATCGAGCCCTGAAGTTCACGAACTCTTTCCTGCGATGTTACCCCGGCGCCAAGTACATTCAGGCTGGCCCATGTTAATAATGCGGCTGCTGAGTTCAGATCGGACGAGAATGTCTGGCAGCCTATTCGAGCTGCCTCGAAGGGGATGGATCCCCCGCCGCAGAACGCATCACCAACTTTCGGTACGCGCCCAAACAATCGGGCACCAAGTTGTGAGATAAGGTCCTGGATGGACTTTGCCTCGGTGCCCAAGTGCTCGTTTATCATCTCCCAAGCATTTAGTGTGGGTCCATTTGTATTTTCTGGCCGTTCACAGTGCTTGAGACGTTCCGCGTAGGGGATTGCATCAAACAGGCACCGATCGCTAATTGGCCGCCGCCTCTTTGCATCCAATTCCTGTTGTTGCACTACGGTGAGCCCCGCCCAAATCTCTGCACAAATTGCAGACCTTTGTTCGACTGAAAGATTGGGGCGAAAGCCACGAGCAGTGAATGCCGAGTCGCGGATTTTGGCAGGCGCTGCAGCGCGCCAGGCTGATGCCGGCAATTCTCCTCGGCAGCGCTGCCAAACCCCGTCGTCGTCCATAGTAAGAATACGCAAGAATATCTCGCGGTCTTTTTTAGGATCATTGGATGCTGGCATCAACATGCCAAGGATACAAGCGCGCACCAAGATCAATGGTTTACGGCCCCACCAACGGCCGAGCCCCGTTAAAGTCTGAGAGTTTGTGGCCTTCCGCTCCTTATACGCCTCTGCCGACAGCCGCGCAATCGGAAACTGGGTTTCAATAAACTGCGTCATCCGTGGATGCTGTCCTTCAGTCAAAGTCAAGAGTTTTCTGGGCGGGTCCGAGCAGGTCACGGCGAGTTCTGGGTGCAAGGCCTTCGCCCTTGACAAACGCAGCCTCCGCCAGCGCCGCCCGCAATGCTTTCCGCCAGCCCACACTGCGATGTGCCAATGCCTGTCCCGTCGTGGCCACAGTCATCGTGTACAGCCACCAGCGTTCTTCCGGAGCGAG
>CAIOKE010000318.1 GCA_903858815.1 uncultured Planctomycetaceae bacterium
GGTGCGGGCCTCCGAGCGTGGTGTACGTCTCCGGGCCCTGGTTCTGCTTGCCCGCGTTTGCGATTCAGGCCTGAACGGCCGGCTTCCTAAAGCCGAGGTCACAAACTGCTGAATTTGTGGGTAATGACAAGGCTTCAGCCCGTGTCGTGCACCGCGTTCATGCCCCCCCGGGGCGAGTCGATTCGCGTAAGCTGACGGGTGTTGTCGTTTGCGTCTGAGCGGTTGTGTTTTTCCTGACACGAAAGCAGGATCCAGTGCGTTTTTCGCCAACTCCCATCAAACTGCAAGCTGCAGGTGCGCCCGGGATTTTTCGTTGATTCCATCAATGCCGATCGGACACCGGAATTCGGAATTCCCGGTGCCCGCCGGCTGTTCACTCAATCCCGTCTCAACCGCGGTTTCCCCGCGGCGTCCGTGTCTGTCTCAGGCGAGGCCCCGGAACTGGCGGAGGAGCGGTGGAAGGCAGGTTGCTCCCCGACTCAGGCTCTGCCTGCGGCAGTGGTGGCAGTTCCGGTCGCTCCGGCATCGGCTCCGCAGCCGCTTCGTCAGCCGCAGGAACCGGTGCTGGGTCTGAAGCAGCGGGTGGCTCGGGAGCTGGCTCGGGTTGTGGCTCAGGAGCCGGCTCCGTACCCGGGTCAGGTGTCGCTGTGGGCGCAGGCGCTGATTCCGGTGCTGTATTGACGTCTGGATTGGCCTTCTGCTCACGAATGCGGAACCAGAGCGGTGGTTCAACAATCTGCCCGTTGTTTCTGTTTCCGGGAAGGATCTCCGGCAGTGCACCTTCCGGGACTTCCGGGACATCGTTCGGCATCGGAACGCTGTCAGGAACAGCGGGTGGGGTGCTGTTTGATGGCGCTTCGAATTGCTCCGGATGTGACAGACTCTCAGAGGGTCGCCCGGGCAGATCATAGGAGTCTGACGGAACCGATTCCTGAGGCATTTTCCGTGTCGCGCTGCATCGACAGTCTTTCCGCACAGGCTCCCATGTCTCCGTGCCACAGAACGGCCACGGACCATCGGGAACTTCGCAGTAGAAGATGGATGTCAGTGCATCACACAGTGGACGTTCGCCTTCGCCATTCAGACGACTGCGGAGCCGATCACACAGCGGATGATCCCCCTCTCCGTGCAGCCGATCCCGCAGGCGGTCACACAACGGATGGTCGCCTTCCCCCCGCAAACGCTCGCGCAGGCGATCGCACAGCGGATGCCGACTGTCATCACTGCAGGATTCACTACGGAAGTTATCACGCAGTCGATCGAGAAATGGTGTGGCATACGGCCCTGACTGACGACGCTCCCGGAATCGTTCCCGCAGACGATTGCACAAAGGGCTGTCGCTGCTGTCAGTATCGCAGCCGTCATCCGTGCACTCGGTATCCCGATCACGCAACCGGGTCAGCAACCCGGTTTCCACGATGTAATCGTCCAGCTCTTCGTCCGTCGCTTCGTAAGGACGGTCCGTCTTTTCCGTCACTCGTGAACGGCTGACGCTTTTACCGCGGACTGCTGCCCCACGATCCTCTGCTTCAGGTTCAGCAGACTCAGTATCACGCGCCGTCTTCCGAGGATTGTACTGCTGCGAGTGGGAAGGCGGCACATCCACCTGCTCCACAAGGTTGACGGATGCGCTGCGACTTGCAGCGCAACCAGACAGCAGGCCAGCCACTGTGGCCGCCAGACACAGGCGTTTCAGTCGCATTAGACTTCCCTTCTGCGATGCATCGCATCCGCTGCGATGCAAACTCCGTTTCAATTCCCCGGATGACCTCCGGCAACAGAATCACCTGCGATGCACCATCACACGCGTCACAGCAATCGCTGCGAAATCTGCTGTACTGCTTCTGAAGATCGGCATGAAATGCAGAATGCCAGGGAATTTCTGCCGAAACTCACTCGGGTTTACCCAGCCACCGCACAAAATAAGCAAATTGACAACAGAAACGGCGATGCCCCGCCTGACGGTCCTGACGCCTCTGTCGATCGCATCTGCTGTTCGGCTCAGGACGGTCGGAACAGCCCGCGGAAACGATCACCAGCCCCTGCATCCTCTGCAGGCCATCGACGCAGCAGAGACGGCACAGTTTTCCTGCATTGCCCCAGCAATACCGACACTGCAGCAGGCCGGATCCATGCCTTCGTTTCCAGCGGAAACCCGACTCCGACGCACCCGCAAAGGGTAAACTTACATCCAACAGGAACCAACACCGTCGGCCGGCTCAACCACATGCCCCGTCTGCCAAAGTCACCCGCGACAAACACCACCCCGGTCGCAGCACCCGCTGCTGAACTCGCCGCCTGGCGCCGCGCGCTCCGAAAACCCGGATTTCTGATCCTGCTCGCAGCGCCACTTGCCCTCGCTTTGGCTGTGATCAGCTTTCGCCACATCAGCCCGATCCTTGTCAGTCGACCGGAATACCGGATTCACCCCGCCGCGGTCATACTGCCACCCACACCCCCGTGGATCCCACAAAATCTGGCTGAGCAGGTCTTCAAAAGTTCCGGACTGGGGACACACCTGTCGCTCCTGGACCCAACCGTCAGCGAACGCGTTGCCGCAGCGTTCCACTCACACCCATGGATTGAACGAGTCGTCAGCGTTCAGAAACGCTGGCCGTCCCGAATCGTTATTGATGCCGTCTATCGCCAGCCTGTCGCTATGGTTCGCGGTATCGATGGCTTCTACCCGATCGATCACAACGGAATTCTGCTGCCAGCCCGGGATTTCAGCGACACCGACGTTCAGCAGTTCCCCGTGATCGAACAGGTAACCAGCAATCCACTGGGACGACTGGGAGAACCATGGGGTGACCCTGCCGTCGCTGCCGCAGCAAAGCTTGCCGAAGTGCTGCTGCAGAATGCTGATGAACAACGCAACTGGTGGCAGTTGCTGAACCTTGCCGCCATCGTCGTGCCACGTAACGTCACCCTGCCGGAATCCGCAGAAGAACTGCAGTTTGAACTCAGAACCAAAGGCGGATCGCGGATTCTCTGGGGACGAAGCCCCGAAGCACGCCATCCCGGCGAAATCGACCTCACACGCAAACTGCAGCGACTGCGCGAACTGCACTCGCGATTCGGAAACCCCGATAACCAGCAGGACCAGTGGCAGATCGATATCCGCCCGTGGCAGGGCGTTCGCCGCGACATCCTGTCCTCTGTCCCCACCAAAGATTCCGCCAAAAACTGAATATTGGACATACCCGCAAACAGCGGCACTGTTCTCCTCGAGTGGCCTGAATGACAAACACAGCCCGCCACCGGGTAAAAACACCACTACGCCTCGCCCACCGGCAGATTAGCCCGACCTGGTGAAAACTGGCAACATCCCCAAAGCATCGATTTCTTCGCAGCCTCTTGTGTTTGCCTATCCACGTGCCAGGATCTGTTCGGCAAACACTATGACTCCCGCACCCCGCTGATTCTGCCCTGCGCATGGCCCGCTGAACCACGGCACACGCACCATGGATTCCAATTCCACGAAACAGATTCCCTGCGATTTGACCTACGTGACACTCCGTGCGGCTTTCCTGCTCACTCTGGATGGCTTGCTCCGATACTCATTGGAACCCAGCAAATCCGAACGCGCAGGATCTGATTTACTGCACTTTTATCCACCCCTATCTGGAATGGCCCCCCAAATCCAGATGGAAACTGTGTTGCAGACGTGGAATCGCTGGAGTCACAGTGGCTCGCCCAACCTGACCCCACTGGAAGCCCGGATTCTGTATGCGGCCACGGAGCTGCTGGCCAGCCTTGCCACCGACCGACAGAATCCGCTGCTTCGAGTGGTCTTTGAGGGACCACGTGATGTGCATCATCTCAACGATCACTGGCTTCCTTCGCGAGTCCGCTGCCTGCAACTTTCCCGCGAGAACGGGATTTCCCGGGGTATCCTGCAGGAATTGACCATCACCTCTGCCCCTCAGGAACAGATTCTCGCTTCAGAATGTCCCGCATTCGAGGGGGAAGTTCTGGAGGCTCTGGGAAGATGGAGGGTTCAGCCACAGATGCTGCAGTGGGCTGATGGACTCCTGACGGACGACGAAATGGAACTGGTTCGGGACTTTTTTGAGGAACATCCGTGCCTTTTCGGGTAAACGCAGGTCGCACGTTTGTATATTACAGGGCTTGTGAGGTGGTCTGAGACCCCGGCAGCAACTGGTTTGACCATTTGCTCAGTGCCCCAACGGCCGACCATCCCAAGTCCCTACCGTCACCGGAACTTGAACATGGCAAAGAAGGCGATAAAGAAGGCTGCTAAGCCGCGCCGGTCAGTTTCCACTGCTGCCAAAGCGACACCACGACCGGCCAAAAAGGTCGTTCGACGTAAGCCGGCTCCTGTGGCAACAAAGAAAACCAAACCCGCTTCCCGTCCGTCGAAGACGGAAAAACCTGTGGCCAAACCCACAAAAGTGGTTGCGCGACCCGAAAAAGCTCCGGCAAAGCCCGAGAAAAAACCCGTTGTGGCCGAAAAGCCGGTCGTTCGCGTCGAAACCTCCCCCACGCCTGTTGCGATTCCGGAAACGGTCGTCCCTCCTTCACCCGTGGCTCTGCAAACCGAATTGGGTCAGGATTCGTCCCTGCTGAACGCCCCCCGCAAAGGCGTTCGTAAAGCGACGCTGACGACCGGACTTCGCGAAGCCAGTGACGCCAATAAGCTCGGACGATCACGCATCCCCGTTGATGCACCACTGGATGTCGTGTTCCAGAGCGATCCGGAAGCACGGGATGCTTTTCATTTCCTCGGCATCCACTCCATCCGCGAACTGGAACAATTTTCCGCAGACCAACTGGTACTTCGACTGACCAGCCCCGCGAAACTTACCGTCGGACGAATTCGTAAGAAACTGGCAATGAACAATCGCTGTCTTGCCGGCGATGAAGACTTCGCTCAGCAGTTCCACGAGGTCAAACCCAAAACCGAATAGACGGTCTTCAGAATCGATCGCTCTCGGCACACTCCATCAAAAACAGAAGAAAGCTCGTCGGATCACTCCGACGAGCTTTCTTTTTTGGACCGATTGTCCGGGATTCAACCCGACTACTTTGACTCCATCGGGAAGTTCAGTTCATTCGAACCTTCCTTCACTTCGACCGAGAATCCCTCCTGCATGTACTTCGCCGGCACGGCAGCCGTCGGTTCCACACCAGGCGACCATTCGAAAGTCACCTTCGCCGGCCCAACTTTGCTGCCCGAGTATCCTTCCAGATACTTCAGCTCATAGTTGCCCTCTTCATCCGTCACGCCACCAGCCGGGCGACCCGTTTCCGGCGTGAACAGGATGTTGATGTTGGGAACCGGCTTTCCGTCCAGAGTGACCTTGCCATAAACGTCACCCAGCTCAGGCATATCGCCCCGACCACAACCAAAGATCATGGCCGACAGCAGCAGCACACAATTTGTCAGCACACCTGACTTCTTCATGACTCAGGCCCCTTCAACTGATTCTCAGAAATCACCGACAATCTGACCGTCCGCACGCACCAGCAGGCGAGCATACACCGAGGTCACATGCAGCGTCATGTCGGTCAATGCTGCATTATCAGTCGACTTGTAGTCGATGTTTTCGCTGATCATTCGCACTGAGCCGTCGCACAGCACAAACTGAGCACCGCCCGTGTGACCGCTGCTGAAACCGCGAGTCTGGTGCACCAGATTGTTGGCACTCCAGTTAATCCCATTGTAACCCAGCCCAAGGCATGCCATCGCAGCAGACTTGACATTCGCACTTGAAGACTGATCGTCGATCGAGGCACTGAAACCAAACACTGTCGCTGCACCCACCATCACCTGACCATACTTCCACGCACGCTCACCAACCATCAGAGTATTGCTGGTCCCGTCAGTGATATCACGGAAATTGATGCGTGAATTGCGGAAACCAATCCCCATCGGCTCGCACGCTGCAGCTGCACGATTCGTCGGATTCGCCGCAGGCGTTGTACTGACACCCGTACCGGAAACCATCACGTAATTCGAAGTGGCAATCGGCACCTGAGCCGAACCATTCGTGATGTTCATGTTGTACCAGTTGGCTGCAGGCGCCGGACTCACATAGTTATTCAGCTGCGGACCAACATCCGTCGGACAACGAAACGCAGGCTGCGGTGTCTGCAGAATCTTCAGATTCGCCGCATTCGCCGCATTCACCTGTAAAGGCACCAGACCCACACTCAATGCCTGCTGCACGTTCGTCTGCTCAAGCTGCGGCAGAATACAGGAACCCCACGAATAGACCCCCACCTCAGACGAAGTATTGCCATTCGCGATCGGCGAAATGTACCCCGGAGGAAATGTGTTGAAGACGTCGTGGTAATTATGAATCGCCAGACCAATCTGCTTCAGATTGTTCTTGCACTGCGTACGCCGGGCTGCCTCGCGAGCCTGCTGAACGGCAGGCAACAGCAATGCCACCAGAATCGCAATAATCGCTATCACAACCAGAAGCTCGATCAGGGTGAATCCCCGAATTCGAGTCCTTGACACAGTACTGACCATCAGAACCCTCCCCCCAAAAACAGAAGCCACGTGAAAGGAATGCAGAACAGGTCGTGCAGACGAGAGACTCAGGACCGGCCCCATCAGTCGATGTACATCGGCTGTCAAACGTGATGAACGTTCACAAGTCGCCAGACGTTCAATGGAAACACATGTTTCCGCCTGTACGCGATCACAATGCTATACAATCCGGTACTGACAAAAAAGTTTCCCGGATACCCATTTTCAATCCGAAAATATTGGTTTTCCCGTGGCAACACTGCCTAAACAATCGAAAAAATGGGCTTCAGTCGTCACTCAGCCCCAGCCTTACAAGGGAAAGCAACCGTTCCTGCTCAAGCAAGGCCTGTTGAGACTGTTCATATGACACCACACGAAACCGCACCCGATCCCCCGGACACAGTTGTCCCGCCAACGGTAAATCCGCTGTGATTACGTGCGCTATCCGCGGATAACCACCCGTTGGAGCACAATCTGCCATCAACAGCAGTAACTGACCGTCAGGCGTCAGCTGCACCGTCCCCGGTACGACAGCTTCCGAACGTATCTGCACCTGAGCATCCCCGGTCAGTGTCGGCCCCAGCAGACGATAACCCATTCGGTCACAGTCCGTACTGAGTCGAAAGTCGGCCGATTCGAATACCCGCATCGCTGTTGCGCTGAGCAGTCCTGAATGATGGCCACTCAGACAACGAAGCACTCGCACTTGACCGTCACGGGCAGGCAAGTTCGGCGAATCCACAAACCAATTCGCCTCGACGACTGCTTCCCCCAGTCCCTGCTGCTCCCGACACAATTCCAGTTCATCACCTTTCACCAGCGATCGGCCGCAGAGCCCTGGAAAGCCCGATCGCAGCAGTGCCGCTCGGCTCCCAAGTACCACCGGCCCTGCAAAACCACCGGCTACTGCGAGGTAGGCCCGACACCCCCGTTTTGCCTCACCGAACTCCGTCACGGCACCCGCTGGTACCACGACAGGTCGACCGCGCGAAAGGTCCCGCACACAGCCATTCGGAAGATGAATCTCGGGATGCATATCGGCACCAGCCACTGCAAGGGTGACCGTCTGCAGCCAGAGCAGGGCAGGGCCCACCAGTGTCAGCTCCAGTGCCGCCTGATCAGACGCATTCCCAACCAGCAGATTCGCCAGGCGAAAGGCGACCGAATCCATGGGCCCCCCGGCTGAGACACCCAGATGACGATAACCGGCTCGCCCGCGGTCCTGCAGAGTCGTCAGTGTCCCCGCTCGCAGCACTCTGACAGAATTCATGTGCCGCAGTCCCCTGAGTATCCAGCGACAAGGGGACCGTGCGGCTCAATCCGCACAATATCCCCGGTCGTCAGCAGACAGGGTGACTCGCCAGTCGCTTCAAACAACACGACATCAGTGCGTCCCAATAGCCGCCAACCTCCGGGAGAACTGCGGGGATAGATTCCCGCCTGACCAGCCGCAATTGCAAATGAGCCTGCAGGGACGCTGACTCGTGGAACGGATAAGCGCGGCAACCAGAGACATTTCGGGAGTCCACTGAGATATGGAAACCCAGGAGCAAAACCGATCATACGCACCCGAAAACGAACGCTTGCCAGTAATGCGATACAATCCGGCACCGACAACCTCGCAGACGCGGCGACATCCAGCAGGTCGGGACTGTCCGCACTGGAGAATCTCACAGGAATCGTGAGCTCCCGAGCCACTCGTTGCTGCTGCAACTGGCAGCCACTCACCACGTGGCACACTGTCTCCACCAGTGCCTCAACAGAACAATTCCGAGGCTCAAAACAGATCGTCACTGATTCAAAGCCGGGAACAACGTCCTCAACACAGGGCAACTGCAGCTCGCGAATTGCCTGCACGACATGCGGGATCATTCTTTCAGCAAAACTGTCCGCCGCACCGCGCCACTGCAGCATCAAAGCGGTATCGCCCAGCAGCGAAGCCACAGGAGCACAATCCTCGGTATCCGGCGGGGGCAAGTCCCGCATATTTGTTCCCTTCAAAGTCCCGCTCAGCGTTCCTTCCGCGGACTACGGTGACCGCCTGCTGCGTAATACCACACGGCACCTGCCGCTATCAGCGCCAGCACCATCACTGTCTGACCAGGCGCTTCAATCAGCATGCTGATAAACGCGCCCACATACGCCGTCAGCAACAATGCCGGTGTCACCGGATAACCCCAT
The DNA here is from genome assembly GCA_903858815.1 of uncultured Planctomycetaceae bacterium. Classification (GTDB taxonomy): domain Bacteria; phylum Planctomycetota; class Planctomycetia; order Planctomycetales; family Planctomycetaceae; genus SXXK01. Next base: position 8,684 of record CAIOKE010000318.1, read on the forward strand.
GTCAGATACGGGCGATGAGCCTGAGGACGAGTGCGACGCAGCACATAAACAGCTGCCACCGCCAGCCCATAAAAAATCAAACCGGCACAGATCACGGAATCTGTCAAAACATCAAATGCCGCTTTAATACGCCGTGAGTGAGAAACGCCGGCCTCAGCCTCAACCACCGCCGCAATTGCTGTTTCACCGCCACTTTCCGCTGCTGCCACCTCTATCGCCACCGCCTCCGGTGGTCGCACGGGTTCTTCCGGAGCGTTCGGGTCCCAGACCGAGAACAGCACCACCAGAAATATCGTCCAGACAGCCTGCAGTACAATCGTGTTTGCCGGTGTTCGATAACGAGGATGAATCCGCTGCAGCCACTGTGGCACCAGACCATCACGAGCGATTGCGAGGTAGATTCTGGGCCCCGTAATCATGTTCGAATTGGTCGCACCAAATGTCGAAATCATCACCCCAATCGCCGCCACAGTAGCCCCGACCGGCCCAAACATTACTGCAAACACGTCAGCAGCCACCGTCTCGCTCTGAGCAAGATGCGACATCGGCAGGACACAGTGATACGCCAGATTGGCCCCCATATACACCAACACGACAAGGCCCAGTCCGATCGCCATCGCTCGTGGCACATTCTTCATGGGCTCTCGGATATCCTCCGCCACAGGTCCAAGGTTGATCCAGCCGTCATAGGGCCAGAGCACAGCGACCATCGCCGCTCCAAGAGCTCTGAAAAATGCCGTCCACGCAACTCCATCATCCGGCAACTGCAGCACGGGTTGCAGATTCGTCGCACTGACGGTGCCACGCAGAAACGGCAGCACGATTAACCCTGCAAGAAACAGCACCTTACTGACAGTTGCCAGGCTCTGAATCCCGGCCCCGATCCGCGTGCTGCGGTAATTGGCAGCGGAGAGCCCTACAACAATCGCCAGCGCCAACAACGTCTGCGATGTCGCAGATAAAGCCACCAGTTCATTGAAGTAGACAACCGTTGCGCAAGCCAGCGCCCCCACGGACCCCGTTCGCACAACCCAGAATTCTGACCAGCCCCACAAAAATGCAGGCAATCGTCCGAAGGACTCACGAATATAAAGATAAGGACCGCCAGCCTGCGGAAACATCGCCCCCAGCTCTGCCAGAGCCAACGCACCACACAGCGTAACCAGCCCCACAAACAACCATGTTCCCATGATCGCCGCAAAGCCGTATTGCGCCAGCTTGCTGTCAACCGAGCTGACCTTCAGAAAAATGCCCGACCCGATGATCGAGCCGACCACAATCATCGTCGCATCAAACAAACCCAGGACCCGTGGCAAACGGTCCGGATCATCACTTGATGCTGAGTCCAACTGCTGCATCCTGTCGTTCATCCTGCCTGTACCCTGTTGAGGAAAACTGTCCCGGTTTGCCAACTGCCGACAAAATCAAAGTTCCTCGCCACCCGATACCGTCAACACTTCCCCCGTCACAAAATCGGCATCCAGCAGATATCCGATCGCCGCCGTCAGATCACTCGGAGTCCCCGAACGTCGCAGCGGAATCCCCTGTGCTGCACGCTGCTGGTGCCAGTCCGGACGATCCTCCGGAGGCAGGACTGCTCCCGGAGCTACGGCATTGACTGTCACCTCTGGTGCCAGCTGCTGAGCCAGCGTTTTTGTGACACTCGCCAACGCCGATTTTGTCGCCGTATAGACCAGATGATCGGCTCCCGGACGATGAATTCGCCAGTCCAGAATATTGATGATCCTGCCCATCGCTCCGGATTTCAGCTGCCGCTGAAGCTGCTGCGCCAGAAAGATCGGAGCCAGCAGATTGACTGACACATGCTCCGCACAGTGCTCGACGTCAACCTCGGACAGTGTCACATCCCTGAATACCGACGCACTGTTGATCAGCACGCTGACATCGCCAAGACCGCGAGCCACACTGAAGATGGCTTCGGCAGCTGCCCGCGGGTCCCGCAGATCAGCCGAGACAGCCGCAGCACAGACTCCCAGTGCCTCAATCTCACTGACCACCTGGTTCGCGGCATCGGCCGACGCCCCATAATGCACCACGACATTCAAACCACGCCGTGCCAGAAAAATTGCAATCGCCGCCCCCACGCGACGACCAGCACCCGTCACCACTGCAACGGATCGAGCGACTGAGGCCGCAGGAACAGCACCAGCACCGCATGCCACGACCGCCACTGCTTCCGGAGTTTGTTCCATATCCTGCACCCACCAAATACCGGTCAGCGAACAAACGTTTGCCGGACACCGCAGCATAGCGAAAACACCCCTTTTTCACATCGACAATCCCCACTCAACAGCGGAAAATTCCAATCACCTGCTGTCTGATCAGGCTCTGCACTGGATTCAGAACAGCGAACTGCGACAATCTCACGCATTCACGTTCACGCCGCAAAAACAACACGAGTTGCCGAATATGACCAGCGAAGTCCCCAAACCCCTGACCGAATTACCAGTCCTTGCCCAGGTGCTGGGACGCATCCCCAGTGGCGTCTTCATCCTCGCCGTGGCAGGTCCCGCTGGTCGTCGCACCGGCCTGCTTGCCAGCTGGGTCCAACAGGCATCCTTCGCCCCACCTCAGGTCACCATCGCCGTAAATAAATCACGCTGGTTCATCGACTGGCTGACGCCCGGAACATCCGTCGTATTGAATCAGGTCCAGAAAGGCGACCCCATCCTGTTCCGGCACTTTGGGAAGGGATTTGACCCGGAAAGCGATGCCTTTGACGGTGTGGAAAGCCATCCCGGCGAATCCGGGCTGCCCATCCTCAGTGCTGCCATGGCCGCCCTCGAAGGAACCGTCACCAGTTGCATGGAGGCCGGCGATCACCGGATTCTCCTGGTAACTCTCACCACGGCACATGCCATCCGGCCACCCGCAGAATTCGATCCGTTTGTGCATGTTCGTAAAAACGGCCTCAACTACTGAGAACTGGTGTTCCGCCGAAACCCGACTCTGATCTAAACTCCCGCTGGCTGTTGCTGCGCGCTGTGCGCACCTGCTGCTGACAGCAGACCGTGCCCCGGTCTGCAGGGAAAGGAGTCCCCCATGCCTTCACTGCCATGTTTTGTCGCCAGAACCGCAATGCTGGCCGTCTGCTGCCTATCGCTGCTGACAGATGTTGCTTTTGCCCAGACCACCAGAATCTCGCGATCTGACATCGACCGCAGTCGACCACTGCCCACGGGTGGACTCGGAACGAGGGAAGAACTGCGACCACTCAGCTCCTCAGCACGCAGTCGCACCTCAGACTACTCAAAAATCGACCGGCGAGCTGTCGCAGCACTGCTCCGCGACGCCCTCGACGAGTCTGGACGCCTTTACGCCGCTCTTGATGCAGATTATCGAAGAAATCCGCAACTGCGGTCACTGCTGGCCGACCTCGGAAGACTCCGAGCCCAGACCAACAGCCTGAATCAGGATCTCGCCGCTGGCGTTGACCTGAATCTCATCGTCGAAGATTTCCGAGCAGCCGACGCCGACTGGCGCATCTTTTCCACTCGCATGTCCCAGACTCGTGGCCTGAGTACCCCGACACAGCAGAGTTTCGCCCGCGTCGATCAGCTCGACCGACAGATCGGGAAACTGTTCCAGGTCGCACCCACGCTCGATCGTCGCACACTCCTGCAACAGCTCTCAAGCCTCGAAAACTCCCTGCTGTTCCTTACCGATGAACTGGCCCGAGACCCCGCTGTCTCCACCCAGATCATCAGTTCAGGACGAAAACTCCAGCAACGCATCTCTCGCGTCGTTACCATGGTCGTTGACGAATACGACTACGAACGAATCGTTAATGAATACAACGGTTTTGATCAGTCTCTGGCCGCACTCATGCCGCAACTGACCAGTATCCGTAACCCCTACATCGAACGCACGATCCAGCGCCTGTACACCGCAAATGATCTCGTTCACGAACTGCTGTGGATGGAAAACACCACGAGCAAGGCTGAATTAAAACGCATGGCCGATGCACTGATGCAGGACGTCGATCAGTTCTACCTGCGGACCGGACTCGTGCTGCTGCTGGGATTCAAGGATCCAGCACGGGCGCTCAGCACCGCCTCTGACTTCTACGGCACGGTCCAGAATTTTCACGACCTGCTGGAGCGGGGTGAAGCAGATAACAAGGTCGCTGAGAGTTACGGCTATGTGGAGGAGGAGGGACGACGGTTCCTTGCCGCTTTCCGCCAGACCAAAAGTCAGGCTGCCGTCGCGGTGCTGCAGGAAATCGAAGATGACATCGCCACCATTCGACGCGAACTGAATCTTGGGGATTCGGCTCCCGTCAGCCAGCAGAAACTGCGGACTGTGGCTGCATCTCTCGAAGATCTGGCAGATCAGCTGGACATGGATATCCGACAGTGGCTGAATACCGAACGACCAGCGTACCGTACAGAGGCTACAACCGCCTCAACAACATTCCTGAAACGAGCCCAGCAGCTGCATCGCAGGGTCGATACAGAAAGTCGCCCCACTGAACTGCTCCGTGAAGTTGATGCCGTCTTCGCAGACTGGCAGAACCTTTACAGTATGATGGAACGCTGTCGCACGGCCGATCGCTCAACGCTCGCATGGCGTGCCCGTCTTATCAATGACGTGCTCGTTGACCTTGATACACAGCTGAGACCATAAGCTCCGTTCGCCAGAACAGCACCAGGCACACTTTCCCGGCACACATGCACACATTTCGCACAGGCAGCAGGGTTCTCGAATTAAAAAACGAGGATTCCCGATCACAGGACTGGCGAAATCCAGCGTTTTTTTGAATACCGCTGCCGCAGATGATGCATTCTCGCGCGGAGTTGGGCACTGTTTGTGCAGAATGAGTCCACGACCGCACTGATCTGCAACCACCCCATCTGGTGTTCAAACTGGAACTGAAACTATGCTCGACGCTGTCTGCCTGATTCTTGGCGGCGGAAAAGGAACTCGACTGCTGCCTTTGACTGAATACCGCTCCAAACCTGCGGTACCAGTGGCAGGCAAATACCGCCTGATTGACGTGCCTATTTCCAACTGTATCAACAGTAAAATCAGCCGGATCTACGTACTCACCCAGTTCAACTCTGTCAGTCTGCATCGCCACATTCGGCAGACGTACAACTTTGACCTGTTCCACAATGGCTTCGTGGAAATCCTTGCTGCCCAGCAGACTCTGGATGGCAACAACTGGTTCCAGGGAACTGCAGATGCCGTCCGGCAGCAGCTGCGTTTGCTGAAGGAAACTCGCAATCGCTATGTACTGATTCTTTCGGGCGACCAGTTGTATCGGATGAACTTCGGCGAAATGCTGAAGACTCATGAAAACGCCAAAGCCGATGTCACAATCTCCACAGTCCCGGTGGACGCGGCCGCAGCCCGTGGATTCGGCATTATGCAATTGGATGACAGTGGCCGAGTCACTGGATTCGTCGAGAAGCCAAAAGATGACGCGGCCCTCAGTCAGGTCCGCACTTCCGCTGGCTGGATTGACCAGCGCGGAATCGAATCCCGTGGCCGCGAATACCTCGCCAGCATGGGAATTTACCTCTGGAATCGTGAACTACTGGTTCATCTGCTGGAAACCACAACGCATGACGACTTCGGGAAAGACATCTTCCCGATGGCCATCCGCCAGCACCGCGTCCAGACCCATCTGTTCGACGGGTACTGGGAAGACATTGGAACGATTCGTGCGTTCTACGACGCCAACCTTGCTCTGGCCCAGGCTGATCCTCCATTTCGCTTCGCTGACCCTACGGCTCAAATCTTCACACGCCCAAGGTTCCTCCCATCAACCCGGATGGGTTCATGCACAATCCGCGACAGCCTGATTGCTGATGGCTGCTTCATCGGATCATCAACAGTCCTCGAAAAATGTGTCGTGGGGATGCGGACGCATGTGGGCAGGAATGTCACCATTCGTAACACTGTGATCATGGGGGCCGACTTTTACCCATCCGGAACCATGAGCAGCAGTGCGGATGCAGAAACCGGTCCGGTCTGGGGAATTGGCAACGGAGCCTACATTGATGGGGCGTTGCTGGACAAAAACGTCTGCATCGGCAGAAATGTTCGACTTGTGGCCTCTGAGGCCCCCGCTCCCAACTGTGACTTCGGTTCGGTGGTGGTCCGTGATGGAATTGTCGTCGTCCCCAAAGGCGCGACAATCGAAGACAACTGGAGATTCCCACGCAGTCCAGCCTGATGGCCCCGGGTGTGTTCAGCCATACCCCCTGCAACTCAGGCAGATGGATTCGGCAATTCCTCGGAATTCTCTGATCCAGCGTCAACGAACTGCGTTGGGCTGGATGCATGATTTGCACCACCCTAATCCCACTCTTTCGCTCGCAGAATTCTGCGTCCCGAATTAAGATGCTGGTTCGAACAGTGGTTTGTTGCCCGATTCTTTCCGGCTCAGGTCCCGCATGATTGCAGGCCTGACACCCGGTCAATTCCCGTGGAATCCCGCCAAGGAGTCAGACGTCATGAGCGAACCTGTTCCCTCAGAATCGGCCGGTATGCTGCCTGTGACACCTCCTGTAACCGAACCACAGCCCCCCGAACTGCCAGATCGAATTTTTCTGGTTTCGTACCCGAAGATCGTCTTCATGTACCCCACCATGCTGACATCACTGATCTGCTCGATCGTGATGCTGGTACGCGGAGAAGCTCCGGTCAATCGGGCACAATTCAGGGATTCCGGTGCTCAGCCGGCTGTCATGCTGGCTTCCGTGGATGTCGGCAAAGCAGGCACAGACGGATCTGCCCCTTCTGCGCCGGCAGTGGCAGCACCTGCCGCTGGTGACTCGGTTGTACAGCACTGGTGTGCACGCATCTTTCTCGCTGTGCTGGCACTCAACCTCGTGGTCCTCTCGTTTGAGTTCCCGCGAACCACATCGCTCACATGGTTCTTCGCGCTGTCTACAGCGGCCATTGGAATCTGGTTCCTGTTCACAACATACGAAGGCCTGGCTCCGGCCGTTGTCCGAAGCCTGCTGGCGGTGAAACCACTGGCAAACGCAGCCTTCTACATGATCTTTACGGCGATTCTGCTGCTCCTGTTCGTTGCTGTACTCGTCAGTCGGCGGGTTGATTACTGGGAAGTCCGTGGCAATGAGCTGCTGCATCATCACGGTCTGCTCAGCAACCTGGAGCGATTCAGTGCTCCCAACCTGCGTATCGACAAGGAAATCACAGACTTGTTTGAATATCTGCTGCTGCGATCGGGCCGACTGATCATTCACTGCAGCAACGAACGGCGTGCCATAGTCCTGGAAAACGTCCTGAATATCGACCACAAGGAGCGTCAGATTACCCGACTCCTCGGGGCTCTGCAGGTCCGCGTCCGCCCGGAAAAGGAATAGCAGTGTCGGTGGGTCCGGCTGCGTCCCAGCAGCCCATCTATCTTGATAACAACGCCACGACCCGGATTGCCCCGGAGGTCCTGCAGTCAATGCAGGACTGCTGGGAAGCCGGGTTTGCAAATCCCGGCAGTCAGCATGGATTTGGGCGGGCCGCCCGCACTCGCCTCGAAGATGCACGTGAATCCATCGCGGAAATCCTCGATGCTGATCCGGCCGAACTGATCTTCACCAGCGGCGGCACAGAGGCCATTAATCTGGCTGTACACGGTCTCACCTGCGGACGTCGCGGAACACTGCTGTTAACTCGTGGCGAACATCCGGCTGTACGTGAGGCCTGCAGTTATGCTGCAGGTTATGGACTGCAGCAGCATGAGCTGCCGGTGAATGAGCATGGTCTGCTGTGTGAATCCGAGGCCATTCGTCTTCTTGATGATCAGACCCGACTGGCCTGCCTCATCCTTGCCCACAACGAAACGGGTGTGCTGCAGAATCCGTCGGCGTTTTCCTCTGCCTGTCAGGCGCGCAACGTGCCACTGCTGCTCGACGCAGTACAGGCTGTGGGAAAGGTCCCGGTCAGCTTTCGCCGGCTGGGTGTTGCTGCACTGGCCTTCGGAGCACACAAATTCCATGGTCCCCGAGGTGTCGGAGGTCTGCTGCTCAGACGCGGTCTGCGATTGACGCCTCTGCTGCATGGTGGCCATCAGGAAGGCGGCCGTCGCCCAGGCACAGAACCAGTCCCGCTGATTGTTGGTATGGCCCGAGCACTGCAGCTGTGGCAGGCCCACCATGAAGAAACCACCCGACACATCAGCACTCTGCGTGATCAGCTGGAAGACCTGCTGCGACAGAATTGTGATCCGGCCAGAATCCACGGCAGGGGCACAGCTCGTCTTCCCAATACCGTCAGCATTGCTTTTCCCGGAGTTTCGGGTGAGGCTCTGCTGGTCAATCTGCATATGGCCGGTGTGGCGTGTTCGCTGGGCAGTACCTGTGCCAGCGGGTCCGCGGAGGCAGCCCCCGCACTGCTGGCGATGGGCATCCCGAACGATGTCTGTCGATCAACAATCCGCCTGTCACTTTCTCGCATGACGACACCTGACGAGGTCCACAGGGCTGCCTCGATCATTTCGGCCACGGTACAACGACTGCGTTCGACCTCTGGAAGTTCCCCATGAACCACCCACTCAGCAGTAAGCGACTGTCGGCAATGATTCTGCTGCTGGTTTTGTGCCAGCTGTTCGGAACAAGTCGTCCATTGTCGGCACAGCAGGCACAGCCGGATGATGCAGCTCTGCGTACTGCAGTTCTGCAATCCATCCAGAGCGGCACGGCATGGCTGCGTGCCACGCAGCAGGATGACGGCTCGTGGCAGGGCAAGGGGGCCTATGCCTCATTCACCACCGGCACAACAGCACTCGCTCTTCTCGCGCAGATCAATTGTGACGTGCCCGTTGATTCCCCTGAGATTCAGCGCGGTCTCAGTTATCTGCGCAGCCTGACGATACAGGGAGTGCAGGGCAGTGCCGGCGTCTATGAAACTTCACTGGCTGTCATGGCTCTCTGTGCGGCCGAACAGCTGGACCGGGATCTGCCTCGAATTCAGCTGCTGGCGACACTGCTTGAACGAAGTCAGCTGCAGGAGGGAGATTCATCCGGTTACTGGGGTTATCAGTTGACGCCGGGCGGCAGAAATGGAGATGCCAGCAACGGCCAGTATGCGGTGCTGGGTCTTCGCGAAGCTGTCCTCGCTGGTGCTCAGGTCTCGCGCGAAACATGGCAGCGTGTCGAGCATCGCTGGCTGCAGGATCAGCAGCCCAACGGTGGCTGGGGCTACAGCGCCGGCGATCGTAAAACTCGCGGCAGCATGACTGCCGCTGGACTTTCCACAATCGCAATCACATCCCGCATGCTGCAGAACGACGCCGACGTTGATGCTGAAGGACGCCCGGACTGCTGTGGTACTCCCCCGCTCGGAAATGCCATGGCGGGTGGACGTCGCTGGATGGCAGAGAATTTCTCTGTTGCCACAAATCCCGGCCATAACGACTACTTTTACTATTATATGTACGGACTGGAGCGCGCAGGACGCCTTGGAAATGTCCGCTTCTTCGGGCCACATGACTGGTATCGTCGTGGAGCTCAGCAACTGGTGCAGATGCAGCAGCCCGGTGGAAACTGGACTGCCGAAACGCCGTCAGATCGTGACGATATCCTGAATACCTCAATGGCCATGATCTTCCTGTCAAAGGGACTGTCGCGGGTGGTCATCAACAAGCTGGACTACAACTCACCCGCCGGTGAAAGTCTGGACGTTGGCGAGTGGAATCGGCATCCATGGGACGTCGTCAGCCTCGTTGATCTGCTTGAAACCCTGCCGAAGTGGCCAGCACGACTGACCAGCCAGGTGGTGACCCTCAGTCGACTCAGACCTGCCACTGCAGTGGAAGAACTGAACCAGTCACCTATCCTGTTTCTTTCCGGTCGCGAGGCACCGCAGCTGAACGATGAACAGATCGGCTGGCTCCGCAGCTACGTGGATTCCGGTGGATTTATTCTCGCGTCGTCCTGCTGCGACGGACGAGGTTTTGATACGGGGATTCGTGAAATCGTAAAACGCATGTTCCCTGATGGTTCAGCATCTCTGCAGAAACTACAGGGCGATCATCCGGTATTTCGCAGTGAGTATCTGCTGAATGCCACGGGAATCGATCTCTGGGGTGTCGACTTTGGCTGCCGCACGTCCATCATCTACAGCCCCGATGATCTGGGCTGTCTGTGGCAGAAATGGATGAAACATGAACCTCCCAATCGAAACCCCGACCTGACTCAAAGAATTCTGCGAGCGACCCGGATCGGAGTCAATATTGTGGCCTATGCCACCGGTCGCGAACCTCCGGAAAAACTGTCTGAAAATCCCGGGAATCGTCGGACGGTTGAAGAGCGAATTGAACGTGGACTGCTGCAGATCGCCCGTATCAGACACTCCGGTGGCTGGGATACGGCACCGCGAGCCGCACGGAATCTGCTGCAGGCTCTGAATGACACCGTTGGAGTGGCGGCATCAACCCAGGTGGAAGTGATACCGCCCACACTCGAAGAACTCACCCGCTTTCCTCTCACCTGCATGCATGGACGCTATCGCTTTCAGCTTCCTGCCCAGCAACAGGAAGCCCTCCGTGAATATCTCAAACGAGGTGGTGTGCTGTTCGCGGATGCCTGCTGTGGATCAACCCAGTTCGATCGCAGCTTTCGCGATCTCATGCGGCAGCTGTTCCCCGAACAGGAATTGAAAACCATTCCCGCTGATCACGAACTCTATTCGGCCACAACCGGACACGAAATTCGTGAAGTAACCAGACGACGACTGATCGCCTCTGAACAGAATGCCGCTCTGACAATGCAGACTGAAAAGGGTAGTCCACTGCTGGAGGGTATTGAGATCGATGGTCGTTATGCGGTGATCTACAGTCGTCACGACATCAGCTGTGCCCTTGAACATCAGGCGTCGCTGTCCTGCGATGGCTATGTGGAAGCAGATGCGGCCAGACTGGCAGTCAACGTCGTACTGTATTCCATGCTTCAGAACATCAGCTGGTCACATTTCCTGTCCGCACCCCCTGATCAAACCCGGCCATGACACAACGATTGTTCATCGGAACCGACGAAGCCGGGTATGGCCCGAATCTGGGGCCACTCGTCGTCGCAGCTACAGCGTGGACCGCTGCCGGTGTTGCTGACTGCAGTGAATTATGGCAGGTGCTTGAGCGAGTGATCACGGATCGCAGATGCTCTGACGATCGCCGATTGTGGATCGCTGACTCGAAAGCCGTCTATAACTCCGGAGACTCCCTCGAGGCACTCGAAGTACCGGTTCAGGCACTGCTCAGAACAACTGGTGTGGCAGCTGCCGATATCCATGGCCTCATGACCGCACTCAGTGACTCGCGATTCCGACAGACAGGCCGACCAGAACCATGGCATCAGCCTCCCGGACCAGTACTGCCGACAGATTCCAGCGAAGAGCATATCACAGAGTGGGTTGACCTGCTGGGTCCGGCGCTGGGGCATGCTGGAGTACGGCTGTGCCGCATCGCTGTGCGAATCATTTTTCCTCAGGAATTCAATCAGCTCGTGGAAGCCACCGGCTCAAAGGGGGCTGTGCTCTCTGATGCCACACTGCAGCTGGTCCGACAACTGACAGACCAGCACGCTGGCGGTCCCGTCCAGGTGATTTGTGATAAACACGGAGGTCGCAACCGCTACGATGAACTGATCGCAGCTCACTTCGATGATCAGTTTGTATTTCGCATCGAAGAATCTCGCGAACGGTCTCGCTATCGACTGGGCCTGATGGAATTCTGCTTTCGAACGCGAGCAGAAGAATTGTTGCCAGTCGCACTGGCATCCATGACTGCCAAATATCTGCGTGAAGTACTGATGATGCAGTTCAACTGCTGGTGGCAGCAACAACTGCCACGATTGAAACCGACGCAGGGATACCCAGTCGATGCCAAACGGTTTCTGGCCGACATCCAGCATCTGCTGGCACCACTTGGTATCAGTGAATCACTGCTGTGGCGCAGTCGCTGACTGCGAAGGTGCTGCCAGAGCACTCAGGAACTCTCGCTCTTCCCCGGACAATAGCGGCCGCAGATTCAGTCCGCGAAACTGACTGGGAAACGAACTTACACCAATCGGCTCACTCATGAAGTACACGTTTCCATAGATCTGCTGTAATGCTGCAGCTTCAGTCTGCTGATCCTGACGACCAATAAGCACTACAGGACAACTGCGAGTCCGACAGTCAGCACGCAGGTTGGCAAGTGTCGTGGACGCTGGCCATCGTGACGGATACAGAGACAGAAAGATCACATCGCTGTGCAGACAGCCGACAGCCTGTACAAAACCCTGTGGCCCCGTCTCAGCAACCTGCACGGAATACTTCTGGTCCTCAAGCAGCTGTCGCAGAACCAGACTCAATTGATCGTCCGGGGCAATGACCACAGCTTCCGGCTGAGATACCGCCTGCTCTGCCGCAGCCAGAACATCGCTGATGGTGAACAGGGCGTTGCCTGCAGAAATACTGTTTTTCCGAGCTGCCGCTGCTGCGAGGACTCTGACGCGTACGTCCGTACTGAGAATTGCCTCGTTCAACAATGCCCGGATAGCCTGCTTATCTGCGGCAGCCAGATCGGTTGCGGACAGACCACGCAGACACTCTATCGCAGCTGGCCACTGCTGCAGTTCCAGTGCCACTCCCAGAACCGCCGTCAGTTCAGCAGCTGGTTTTCCCGCCAACGGTCCTGCCTGAGCAGTGACTGTCGGATCAGCCCCCGCCGCCGCAACTAACCGCTCAAGGATCACTCCCCTCGAATGCCCTCGCTGCAGACTCAGGGCATCCGCCAGCAGCCATTCTGCTTTCTTGAGACGAGCAGTCACAGTGTCATCGGTTTCGAGGAGCACCGGACTTCCGACCGGCGACCGATCGGCCGCAGCCTGCAGATTCTTTTCCGCTTCCGAAATCAGAAGAGCAGCCGCATCAGCTGAATTCCCGACAGTGATCGCCCCCCTGCTCAGCCGCCGTACAGCCTGCTTTGCTGCTGCTGCAACGTTCACGTCACTGTGAAACTGCAGCTTTACCAGAGACCAGGCAGTGTCAGGCGATACAGTCCCCGCCAGCAGTTTCAGAACGCGGATCTGACCGGCAGAGTCAGCTGCAGGTAACTGCCGCAGAAGTTCGTCCCGCAGATCCGCAGAGTGCTCCTCAAGAAATGCCTGTGCTGAAGCTCCAGCCTGTGTTGCCGGGTCGGCCGCCAGTAAAGCGGAAACGGCAGCATCCCCCCCCAACAACAGTTCCGTCACGGCATCTGCACCTCGCGTCCCACCTGCTGACAAATCAGCCACGCGCTGCGGCAACTGCAGGTTGTCCGATTGTGGCAATGACTTCCGCAGATTCCTCAGCATCTGCACAGACTCAGGATGCAGACGCCGATCCCGGTACAACTCGATGAACACAGACTGCCCCTGTTGCTTTCGCAGCAGCACCAGTTCAGCAGATTGTGGATCACGCTCCCCCAGTTGTCTCAGATAATTTCGAGCATCAGAAATGCGATCCAGCTTCCATGCAATCACCGCCGCATTCAGCAGTTGTTCGCTGGTTTGTGGCTGGAACTGAAACAATGCGGCCCGGCTGCCCGAAGCCCCGGCAATACCCTGACCGCAGGCCGAATTCGAAGAATACGACGACATCAGGCTGCATGCCAGAATCGCCGCGGCGAAATGCTGCACGGAAAAGGATCGGCTGGAGAGACTGCTCATAGGTTGGCTCCGTTCTGCACGCGGCGACGCGAACAGATTGCTGGCGGACAGGTCAACCGACCCATATTCCCCCTGAACCCCCTGAATTACCAGAGATTTCGAGAGGAAATTGTGGAAAACGGCTGCATTGAAAATCGGCGGACCCCGTTCATCGCTTCCAGCACTCCTGAAAAAAACCGGCACTTTCTGCCGAAGCCTTCTCAACCTTACCGTGAAACCAATACAGATGGTCATATTGCCCGCTGGCGAGCGGCCTTTTTCAATCGGCCGGAATCACGGCAGAGTTGACCGCCAAACAACATGCAACAAAAAGGGGCACAACCACCGCATGCATGCTCTTATTTTGAGCACACATAACAAACAAGCCTTTTATCAGGTGTGGATTAACAACAAAAAAAAATCCTCAAACACAAACGCGACAACAACTTAGAAAAAAATCCAAAGACCTTCAAAACACAAAAGGCACATTGTTTGCAATCCTGCTCAGCGGACTGTTTCGGTGGCATGCAACTCTCCGGGAGACGGAACTGCAAGTGTCGATCGGAACGGGAATCCGGTTTGAATGGAACTCTGCTGTGGAATTTGGCGATTGGCGACAGCCGCACTGCAGCACCTGCACATTTCCTGATCAACAGCCATGACAAATCGTCACGTTGACCACAGGAATGGCCCCTGTCTGAAGAAAGCTAGCGAGGAGAATCAGGCGATGTTGAGTGTTTCGAGGTTCAATTTCCGACCGGGGCTGGCACTGCTGGCCGGTCTTGTTCTGTCACTTGCCGGATCCTGCATGGCTCAAGCTCAGGATGCATCGGCCCCGGTGGCAGCAACCGAAGCCAGCGCTCCCGCGGAAACCGCACCTGCGGCCACTGCTGCGGAAGCACCGGCGGCTGATGCTGCCGCACCGGCAGCCCCCCCCACTGCGGAAGAAGTCCTGGGCAAGCTGACTGTCGGCATCGATACGATCTGGGTGCTCGTTTGCAGCATGCTGGTGTTCTTCATGAACCTCGGTTTCGGCTGTGTGGAATCCGGATTCTGCCGGGCAAAGAACTGCGTCAACATTCTCTCGAAGAACTTTGTTGTGTTTGCCGTCTGTTCGATTGGCTTCTGGCTGATTGGCTGGGACCTGATGTTCGGAGCAGGCGATGGGGCTCTGATTGGCAGCTCAGGTGCGTTTATGGTGCAGGGAGCCGATAACAGTCCGCTTCAGGCGACGAAGGGTTATGAGGGCGCCTACGGTTCAATCGCATGGGCAACGGTTCCGCTGTGGTGCAAGTTCTTCTTCCAGCTTTGCTTTGCTGGCACAGCGGCAACGATCGTATCAGGCGCTGTTGCCGAACGCATCAAGTACGGTGCCTTCATTGCATTCTGTTTTGTTATGGCGGTGGCGATCTACCCGGTGACAGGTCACTGGATCTGGGGATTCGGATACCTCGCAGCGAAGTGGAACTTCTGGGACTTTGCAGGATCGACCGTGGTGCACTCGGTAGGTGGCTGGGCCGCTCTGACTGGAGCCATCATCCTTGGACCACGCATCGGTAAGTTTTCAAAGGACGGCAAGATCAATGCGATCCCGGGCCACAACATGACCGCCGCCTTCATCGGCTGTCTGGTGCTCTGGTTTGGCTGGTTCGGCTTCAATCCAGGCAGCACGATGTCGATCGCTGCAGACGGCGGAAACATGGCCGCCTTGTCAGCGGTCAACACCAACCTCGCTGCGGCATTCGCCACGATGACTGCAACAGCAACTGCATGGTTGCTGTTGGGTAAGCCGGATATTGGAATGACCCTGAACGGCTGCCTCGCTGGACTCGTCGCAATCACAGCACCGGCCTACTTCACGAATCCGCTGTGTTCGGCCATCATCGGAGCAATCTCGGGCGTAACGGTCGTCCTCGCGGTACTGTTCTTCGACCGTCTGCGAATTGATGATCCGGTGGGTGCAATCTCCGTCCACCTTGTGCACGGGATCTTCGGAACTCTGTGTGTGGGCCTGTTCTCCACCACTGACCTCTCCACAACACCGATTACCGGCGGTCCGAAGGCTGGACTTTTCTTCGGTGGTGGGACCGAACAGCTGGTGGCTCAGGCTGTCGGTGTCGTGATGGTCGGGGTTTACGTATTAATCGTATCCGCAGCCACGTGGCTGATCCTGAAGTACACCATGGGTATTCGAGTCACTGAGCATGAAGAAGTGGGTGGTCTGGACATCGGCGAGCATGGCAACGAAGCCTATCATGGCTTTGTGATGCAGACTGGCAGCCACTGAGACGCTGTGCGAATCTGTATTAGTGCTTCAACACAAAGGCCCATGCATCTTCCGGATGCATGGGCCTTATTGCCTGAAGGGATTTGCTCTCACAACGACATCGTCGTGTCACCCAGCGTCTTCCACTCCATCAGGGAAGGATCAGCCACCTTTCGATACCCCAGACTGCGAAGAACTTCCAGTACTTCGCTCCACGTGGGAAAAGGTCGCCCGCTTTTGCGTTTGTAGTCGTCCATGGCTCGCATGAATTCAATTTCCTGATCACTGTAGTCACGTTCACAGGTAGTCGGATCAATCTGACGCCGACGATCCATCCGCCGACGCTCGATAATTTCACGACGCTCAGCGGCCTCGTCTTCACGCAGCATTCGCCTTACAGCAATATCCGTCTCGGCGGCATCCACCACAGGCTTTGTGCTGGACGCTTCTGACCGAGTCTGTTCCTGAGTGGCGGTCGGCCGCGCTGTACGACGTCGAGATGGAGGGATGATCTGTGATGCAGTTGTTGCCATTTTCAATCCTTCTGACCTGAGGGGCAGTCCTGTTTGAATGATCCCAGACAGTGCGGTATTGCCTGCTGGTCCGCAGCATTCCTCACTGCGTTCCACACCCAAATATGCCCTCAAATCTGCCGGTCGGGGAAAATCTGCGGAAAACAGAGACCTGTTGCTCCAGGGAAACATGAGCGGATTCTCGGAAAAACCACCTGTAACGATTCTGCGGCTCAGATGCCTTTCAGCAACACTTTTATGAAATCTGCAGGCGTTCAGCTCAGTTTGACTAAAGCCCGAAAGACCCGCAAAACCCGTGTAACCGTGCGTTACCGCTGGATGTCATCGTCAGTAAAAGTGGCAATTTGGCAGTCAGCAACTGTGCCTCGCCCCCCACCGCACTCCTCGGCAATTGACATAAACACCTGCCCATCAGCGTCTTACAGCAAAAAAAATGTCACCAAAGCGATTCAGCCATTCTGTATTTTTTTGGAACGCATTGTGCTGACTTGTGACGTGAAAGACCGGGTTTGGTCGAAAACGGCAGAATTCGGTCAGAATCCTGAAATCTGCAGGGCAGGGGGGACTGTCGATGACAATTTTTCGGTGGGGTCAGTCCTGGGATCCTTTCCACGACCTTGAGCGTGAGCTGGATCGGCTGCTTCAGAGCGTGCACCAGACGTTTCACATGGTGCGGTCGGCCCGCAGCTTTCCTCAGTGCAACATCCTGGAAACCCCCACGGCATACATCGTGACAGCGCAGATTCCCGGTGTGGAGGCACGCAGTATCGATGTCACCATTTCTGCTGGCTGCCTTGTGCTTAAGGGAATTCGCCATCCTCCCGAAGAATCGCGGGAAGATTCCTATCGCCGTCGAGAACGTTTTCACGGCACATGGCAGCGAAAGATTTCGCTGCCGGACCGAGTGGATGAAGACAACATGAAAGCGGATTACTCCGCCGGAATTCTCAGAATTACATTACCCCGAGCGACCCCGGGTCGTGCTCGGCAGATCGCAGTCAATGAAGGTCCCTGAAAGCTGGCGGGCAGTTCGCAGAGGAATAGGTGCGTCATGAACGAGCAGGACGGTCAACTGATTCCCCGTCGCAATGAATTGCTTCCGGCTGCTGTGGCTGGCCCCGGAGTGGCTGGTGCTGCTGGTATCTCGCCCACCACAGAAACTCCTGCGCTGCTGTTTCAACCGCAGATGGACATTTACGAAACCGACGATGGACTCGTGCTCTACGCTGATCTGCCCGGCGTCACTCTCGACGGTCTGGAACTGCAGGTTCAGGATAAGAAACTGACCCTGTTTGGTCGCATCAGCCAGAATGCCGACGAGATCGTACAGGTGCTGCATCAGGAGTATCAGTCCGGACACTTCTTCCGCTCCTTTATCCTCAGCGATGATGTTGACCATGACCGGATTGAGGCAAGGTTGACCAACGGTGTTCTGCGAGTCTCACTTCCACGCGCTGAGCGGGCTAAACCGCGTCGAATTGAAGTCGCAGGCAGCTGAAACCTGCAACGAAGATTTTCAGGAACTGAACGATGGCCAGTCGCCGCGAAAAACTTGAGATGATGCTGCAGGCAGCCCCGAATGATCAGCTGGTTCGCTATATGCTGGCGATGGAAACTGACCGAGAAGGTGCCACCGACAGGTCTCTGGAATTATTTCAGTCCCTGATGGATGCCCCGGTTCCCTACGTCCCTGCCTTTCTGATGGCCGGACAACTGCTGATGCGTCTGAATCGCTCAGCAGATGCACGCCACATCTTCGAGGCAGGGATTCGACAGGCGGAACAGCAGCACAATACCCACGCTGCCGGGGAAATGGCTGGTTTCCTTGCGACGCTCAACCTGTCAGCAGATTGAGTTTCCTCGGACAGGGGGGAGCTTAAGCTGACGGGTTTTCGACAGCAGTCGAGTTCTGCTGTCGCCAGAAATCGACTGCTGAGCGAGCCAACTGCCCCATCTTCGGCGGACTGGCCTCTGCATGAACCGGGAAACCCTGATCCACAAGAGCTTCGGTGCAGGTCGGGCCGATTGAGGCGATCACCATTCCTCGGTCCACGGCCTCGCGTATCTGTCGCTCCAACCCCAGCTGTACTGCTGCCTGCAGAACATTACTCACCTGATTGGCGCTTGTGAACAGCATGCCATCCACCTCACCGGCAGCAATTGTGCGCAGCGCCGCATACAGTGGCTCAGGATCTTCAGGAAAAGCCCAGCGATAGACCGGTACCGGAACAACTTGAGCCCCCCGATCCTGCAGGGCCGAATACAAACGCTGATTCGGCAGGCCGTATTCCTGCACCGCCACGTCTTTCCCTGCCAGCCCCGGCCCATCCGTGTCGAGGGCCTGCAGCAACTCACGCCATGTGTTGGGCTCGGGGGCTTTGAGGCTGTATCTCAAACCGACCTTTCCCAGCACCGCGGCAGGTTTTGGACCACGGATGGCCAGAAACACCTGCGACAGGGCGGTGTGCAGCCTGTCAAACAGATCGTGAGAACGAGCCACTTCAAACAACGCCTCTGTGCCAACGCCGGTCATCAGAATCACGATGGGAAATCGTCCTGCAATAATCTGCTGAATTGCCGTCAGCGCCTGGGGATTGTTCTCGATCGGAACCTCCCGCATCGATGGAGCAGCTATCGCCCGCGCACCCTGACGCTCAAGCAGTGAACACATTTCCTCTGAACGGCGACTTTCAAACGAACAAAACAGGGGTTCTGAACGCATTTTTATTCCTTGCTGCAGGCATTGGCCGGGTGATCACAGAATATCAACAGGACAGGCATACCCCAAACCGTCTGATTGCTATAATCAACCGGGAGACTGGACGGCAGATCCAGCGTTATGACCCCGGTAGGCGGAGCTGAGGGCAAATTCCGTGAATCATACGTCAGATGAATCCGACCAGAGCGCGGGCAAGCCCCAGGCAACACCCTCAGCCAGTACACCGGGTGGTGTCGTACACATTTATCAGCAGTATGATCCGCAACAGTTTCCTTCGCCAGGGACCCCGGCTCCGGACCTGGTCTCTCAGGCCTTCGAGCATATGCTGGAGTGGGGTTCCCTGCGTGAACTGACCGAGGAAGAGCTGGCCAGTGCCATTCGGCTGGATCCAGGCCAATTTCCTGGTCTTGGCCCCAGCCTCGACTCACTGATCCGCATGCTGCGAGAACGTCGCGAGAAGATCCTCAGCACATGGGAAACTCAGACTGTCCGCCGCAAGGCCGTCAAACGTCTCGCAGATTCGGCTCGCCACGCAAAGCCACCTGGCCAGTTCTCCAAATCCTTCTGGAATGCTGTCCGCACCGAACAGCTCTACCAGTTGGAGAATCTCTGGTACCGAGCTGAACGGGTCGACCCGGAATTCGCTGCTCGACTACCAGCACTGATCGAAACCATGGGTGAAAAATACCAGGTAGACATGCTGGCCTCAGCCTATGAGTTTACAGGAAACGCAGCACTCTCGATTGAGCAGGCGATCGAGGTGCGTCAGGAACTGCAGCAGATCGATGATTTGCTGAAACAACTGGAGGAGGCAAAGAAGAATGCTCGACTGGCTGTGATTGATCTGGAGGAACTGAGTGATTTCGCCGACCCGGAAACTGTCCGGAAACTCTCCGAGTTTCAGGAGCAGATCCAGCAGCACCTGAAAAACCTGATGGAGCAGCAGGGACTTGGCGGAGGGAACGGTCGCGTCCAGCTTTCCCCCAAAGCCTACCGTCTGTTTCAAAGTCGTCTGCTGGAGCGAATCTTCAGTGACCTGCAGGCCTCGCGGTCAGGGCGGCATCAGGGTCCGATTGAGGGTGATGGAGTTGTTGAACTGCAGCGCACTCGCCCATGGGAATTCGGCGACGCAGCCGCTCAGATCGACCTTCCGGGATCGCTGATCAATGCGATGCTGCGGCAGGGAGCACAGCGGCCTCTGCGACTGCAGTCGCGTGACATCGAAGTCCACCGTACCCGAAATAATCCTCGCTGTGCAACCGCCGTGCTGATGGACATGAGTGGGTCGATGCGATACGACGGGCAATACATCAACGTCAAGCGCATGGCACTGGCTCTGAACGGACTGATTACGTCAGAGTTCCCTGGTGATTTCCTGCGGTTCATCGAACTGCACACTTTTGCCAAAGTTGTGCCCCCCGGCGACCTGATCTCGCTGATGCCGAAAATCCCCACAATTACCAGTCCGGTTGTCAGACTCCGCGCCGACATGAGTCGCAACGACGTCAGCGAAGTCCACATTCCGCCGCATTTCACGAACATACAGCACGGGTTGCAACTGGCTCGCCAACTGCTTGGTCCCCAGGATACGCCCAACCGGCAGATTATCCTGATTACAGATGGACTGCCGACAGCACATTTTGAACAGCATCTGCTGTACATGCTGTATCCCCCCGACCCTCGTACGGAAGAAGCAACACGACGGGAAGGCCTGCTGTGTCGCCGTGAAAATATCACAATCAATATTTTCCTGCTTCCTTCATGGTCGCAGAGCCACGAGGACGTGCAGTTTGCTCATCGCCTCGCAGAAAGCACCGGCGGGCGCGTCTTCTTCACCGCAGGTCGCGACCTCGATCGCTACGTCGTCTGGGACTATGTAGGCCATCGCCGCGAAATCATCAGCTGACGACAATCGTCATGACATGGCTCAGGCCGGCATCCATTCGGCAGGTGGATCAGGCTGCTGCCACACACTCATTCACCATCAACCAGCAGCATCTGTCCATGAATGTGTTCAGCAGCATCGCTCAACAGAAACACAGCAGTGCCACCGCAGACTTCCGGCCCCGGCACAACACCATTCGGGGTATGCACCTCCATCCAACGACGAAATCGCGGATCCTGAATGGCTGGTTCCGTCAGTGGCGTCCGGAACAAACCAGGCGCCATACCATTAATTCGTATACCCAGGGGAGCCAGTGACACGCACAGCGAACGCACCATGGCATCAATTGCCCCCTTGGATGCGTCATACGCCACGTGCGTTGGCTCAGACAATCGACCATTGATGGAACCAGTCACCAGAATTCGACCGCGCACTCCTGCCGCGACCCAACGACGAGCAAAATACTGAATCAGCACAAACTGCGAATACACATTCAGCTTCATTGTCCGATCAAAAATTTCCAGTGGCATGTCCAGAAACGGCTGATCCATAAAGGTCCCGGCATTGCAGACCAGCAGATCAATCTGCGGGTTCTGATGCACAGCCGCCTCAGCAGCCTGCAAAGGACCGTCCGGCATCGGATCCGCCAGATCACAGCAGATCAGCGGAGCAGGGCGGTCAACAGTTCCACAGCGCTCAGCCGCCAGCAATGCTGCCGCATCACTGCGCAACCCATGCAGCACAACGCCAGCGCCCGCAGCACTTAATGCGGCAGCTATCTCCAGCCCCACGCCCTGAGTACTACCGGTGACAAACGCACTCCGCCCCTGCAGCACCGTCCACGTCATCTGATCGCTCCGAAGATATCACTCAAGTCCCGAACGCAGTGGTCGCAGATGCCTTCCAAAATGATCCGCCAGCACTTCCCGATAGGTGTCCGGATAAGCCTCCAGCAGTGCTCGAATTGCCGGCCCGAACTTCGGATGTGTCAACGTCGATCCGAAGGTGCAGTGCAGAATCTGTCGGCCCGGCTTCGTAAAGCCACGCCCCTCAGCCACCTCGGACCACAACTCCAGATACTCACGCTCAAGATCAGCCACAGACGACACGGCAGCAGGCTCCGGAGCACTCTGCAGAGTCGCTGAGACATGATAGGTCGCTCGATCCACATCATAGCGACTGCGAGCAAACTCGATAATCGCGCGAAACAGCGATTCATCATGGCGCGCCGCCACTCGCAGTGCCTCCAGATAGCTGGTACCGGCCGTCTTCACATGAAACAGACCACGAGTTGCCCTGCTGAGCAGACTGTACATCGACAGCTTGTCCGAGCCGGAATGCAGGCTCAGTTTGTATGGCCCCACCAACGCTGCCACAGCCGCATGATCCGACAGCGAACTCTGCAAAGCTGTCAGATCTCCTCGAAAATCCACTCCCTTCTCAAAGTCACCGATAAACCGCGGTGCAAGGCTGACCAGTTTCATGCCAGCCTGAAGGCACTGCTCGGCAATAATCAGATGTTCAGCCAGGGTCGTGGGCTGATCCGTCTCATCGACTGACAGCTCAATTTCAAAATCCCTGCCGGCCGTAGCCTGCACTCTGGCGATGTAATGACTGAGCGAAATTGCCTGCTGAATCGCCGCACCATATTTCACCGCCGCGCGCATGCACGCCTGCTCATCCAGACGTATGACCGTACCCGTCGACAATGCCACCTGCCGACCTCGATACGCGTCAAACCATGGTGCCGTTTCACGAACTGCTGCAAAACGTTCACGCAGCTCCTGCTCGTTGTAACTGTCCGTCCGCTGATCCACGGCACCTGATGGATCTATTGTGAAAAACGTGAACCCAGCCGCCGCTGTGACGTCCACGTCGTCAGGCGTTTTCAGATGATCAGCATCAGCCCCCGTAATTCCTGTCCATCCCGCGGCTGCAGCACCCGATAGCGCTTCCCCCATCACCTGAACTGCCGTTCGCTGAGTTCTGGACATTTCGCGAATTGACTGCTGCGGGAAAATCGGGGCAATGCCAGCACCGTCCCGCTGCATCGCCAGCACATGACCGGGCGTTGCCAGCCCTGTACGATCTCCAAAACCAAAACTGGGACTCAGGCCCAGAGTCTGACACTTCGGCAGCTGCACAGAAACACTCCCCGAAAAACCATTCACCCCGATCACACCACGATTCCTCAACTCACCCCATAAAACGCCAGAATAGCCCGACAGAAATCGGGCAGATCATCCGGACGACGACTGCTGATCGAATACCGATCCACCACCACCGACGCGTTTTCGAACACCGCTCCGGCATTCACCAGATCATCCCGAATCCCCGGAGAACCTGTCACGCGAATACCTCGATAAATCCCCGCCGAAATCGGTATCCAGCCACCATGACAGATTGCAGCCACCAGTTTCGACTGATCGGCAAACTCACGAGTAATCCGCAATACCTCCGGATCACGCCGCAGTTTGTCAGGCATCCAGCCACCCACACAGATCAACCCGTCATAATCCGCCGCCGAAAGACCCGCAATCGCCAGATCCGAAACGCAGGGATAGCCATGCTTTCCGAGATACTTCCGGCCAGCCTGATCTGCCGCCACATGAAACTCAGCCCCCGCCTCGATCAGCCGAAGCTTCGGGTACCACAACTCCAGATCCTCGTAGTCCTCACCGGTAAAACACAGGAACCTGCGTCCATTCAATGAACTCATACAACCCTTCTCCTGTTTTCTGCTGGCCACCTGACCGATACACCCTGACACCGTCAACGCACGGGCGGCAGACCCAGCAATCGACGCAGCAGACCCAACTGGCCTGCATGAATCATTTCATGATGTGAACAAAACAGCAGACAGCCCAGTTTCGTTGCCTCAACCGCCCACGGTGGTTCCACAGCCTCACTCAATACCACCTCAGAGTAACTCGGCAACTCCAGCATAGACTGCTCAAACACTCGCTCAAATACTGCCCGAATCTCAGCAACAGCAGGATTTGCCGCGGGCTGCGGGTCAGGTGTCGTACCACGACTGAATTTTTTGCGAAACGCAGAGGACATCAGTGTCAGATCCGCTTCTGCACGCCCACGAATCCGGAACAGACACAGACCATACTGCGCCATAGCGAGATGGCCCACCTGCCACGCCACATGAGACGCTGCCCCGACAGGCTGCTCAAACCAGCGCTCCTCAGGAATCGTGTCCAGCAGTGACAGTGTGTATTCGCGAGCAAATCGGATCTGTGCTATCGCCAGCTGCAGACCAATACCCGAATCCAGTGCCATCGCATCCCCCGAAATCCTGCCATACCCGCTGCCAGACAACAACCCTCCGCTCACCGCATGATAGCGTGATTCCATGGCAATGCATGTTCGCCACACATCGACACGAGGTCCCACGGACAATTCCCTGTTGCCTGAATGCATCACTGCGAACTGCAGTTGACGTCGCTTCGCCACACAAAGTCAAAACCCGCCGTCAGCACGGAACAGATGGAAATCACTGAAAAATGCGATTCCGCGGGATCCGATCGAGGAAAAATCCACCACCCACAGCAGCACGATCCAAATGGAGGACCTGGGGCTTTTTATCAACACCTGAAAAGCCCTGCTTCATGCGCATTCGGATTGATCCGCGCAGACTCCTGACCAGAATCGCCCGTGTCGCCTGAAATGATTTCGGCAACCGTACACTGGCTCTCAGGTTCCCCCCCCCCAAATTGGATTCACATCATGCTGACTAGAATCATTCTGACCGCTGCCCTCACTCTGATGTGCAATTCTGCATACGCAGAATACATCCTTGGCTCTGTGGGATTCACCACCTATGTCAGTCCCGGGACCGGCAACCTGAATCAGGCCATGACATTTCTGAATCTGCAGTCCACAACCAGCACCAGCGGTTTCTTCGCCGGGTTTTCTCCCGGAACAGCCTGGGGCAACTTTACGCTCAATGCCAACAGCTCAATAAGCAGTGTTGTGTCCATCAATGACTCGTCATTCGGCAACTTCTCCGGCACGGTTGTCACTGACACCGGTGAGTACAGTCTTGGCACAGAATTCGCCCAGGGATTCACTCGTTACGTAACTGTTCAGGGACAGTGGACTCCCGGCACCCAGACAGCGTTCGCCGGCGTCGGCGCACGACTGGCAGCAATTACCATCACCCTGACTCGAAATGCCCCGCTTTCGGGAACCGATGGCACCGCCATCAGCGGTGGACTGACTCTGCAATCCTTCGGCAACGCTGCCGTCCCGGAACCCTCGTCCATGATCTTCGCCGGTCTGAGTGCAGCCATTGGCGCCTTCACATTCATCCGTCGCAGGGTTCAGCAAACAACGCCTTCAGTGATCTCACCCCCAAAGTCTCTCGATTGACAAGCGGCTCACCATAGGCAGTGTTAATGGCCCAGCCCCAGTAGCGTGCTCGATCACGAATATCATCCACCACAGTGGGGAATGCCTCGCTGCGTCCCGTCTGCAACTGCGAACGATAAGCCTGCACAGCGGCCATCTTGCGTTCAATCACAGTTGAGATATCTATCACGAATGACGCTGACGGATGAATTCGCAGATGAATACTGAAGTAATGCAACAGCATCGGTGTCCACCACGGATCACCCGACATATCCGTGCGGCTCAGTTTCGCCCAGAACCTCGCCTCATCACACAGGCTGCTGGCCGCCACGTGATCAGGATGTACGTCCTGCCAGTAGGGCGCCAGAATCAGCTGCGGTCGCGTCTCGCGGATCACTTCCGCCAGTCGCCGCCGATGGTCCAGTGTTGGTTGCAGACTTCGATTCGGCAGCCCCAGATTTCGTCGCCATGTCAGTCCAAGTTCGGCTGACGCCTGCTCTGTCTCAGCCGCCCGGATGGCTGGTGTCCCATGCGGTGTTGGCTCTCCGCTGGTCAAATCCAGCACGCCAACCCGCAGATTCTGCCGAATCGACACAGCGATCAGGCCACCTAAGCTGATTTCTGCGTCATCCGGATGGGTTGCCACTACAAGCAGGTCCAGAGCCCCCATGTTCGTCTCTCAGTCCAATGGCCCAAACTCTATACTTCCTGAAAGTCACTGCGCCACAGTGTAACCATCATGGAGCAAAAAGGCATGTCCGGTCGAAGCCGCCACAGCCAGCGATTCCTGTGTCTCATCCTGTTGCTGCTGACAACAGCCGGTTGCAATCTCGTGGAATCGCCAAAATCCGCGTCGCGACGATTCACGCGCATGTTCACCCCCAACAGTCGCGACTGGACCGATCCCGCTCACGAAGATCATGGGGAATGGGATTTCGTAGGTGATGAAGGCCGAGCAGAATTCGAACGTGAACAGGATCCGGACCCCTGGTACGGAAAACACCTCATGTCTGACAAAGCCCGTTCCATCGAAAGAAATCTCGGAATCGACTACTGATTCAGCCGTATGACCGCGTCTCTCACACTGTCCGGCATGCTTGTGCTGGATAAGCCCTGCGGCATTACATCCCGTGATGCTGTCAATCGACTGCAGCGCCTGGTTCGGCCACTCCGTGCAGGACACGCCGGGACTCTCGATCCCGCAGCCTCAGGTGTTCTGCTGACCTGCATCGGAGACGCCACTCGCCTCGTACGCATTCTCCAGCTCCTGCCAAAGACCTACCTCAGCCGGTTCACGCTCGGACAGTCCAGTGATACTGATGACGCAACCGGGCAGATCACGCAGCATGCCACTCCCGATCCCCTGCCAGACCCCGTAACTGTGACGACGTGCCTGCAGAGATTCTCCGGGGTCATTGCTCAGACACCGCCGCAGTGGTCGGCAGTTCATGTCAACGGACAACGTGCCTATCACCTCGCACGATCCGGACAGGAATTCACACTGTCTGCCCGCGAGGTCGAAATTCACTCCATCAATATCCACTCGTTCAAATGGCCACATCTCGATCTCAGCATCACCTGTGGCTCAGGCACTTACATCCGCTCCATCGCTCGCGATCTTGGACAGCAGTTGGGGTGCGGTGCCCTGATGGCCAGCCTGCAGCGGACATCCATCGGACCATGGCAACTGAGCGAGGCACTCGCTGCCGACAAACTCAGCCACGAATCTCTGCAGCAGTACCTGATCGAACCTGTACGACTCATCAGCCATCTGCCTGTTTACCCATGTACAGCGGCTGAACAGGAGTCAGTCCGCTGCGGGCGCCGCATTCCCTGCAGTCCTGATCGATTGCAGGCAGCCCCCGCTGCACCGGCAGATCCTTCCATTGCTCTACTGTCCGCAGATCACCAGCAACTGCTGGCACTGGCCGAAGCCGACTCTGATGGGTTGCTGCAACCACGCGCCGTTTTTCTGCACAGTACGACTGGCAACTGAGGTCCGATTCAAACCGGGCTGATGTTCGCTCACAGAACCCCAAAAGTGTCGAACGCCTGTACCGCAGACATCCCACCACGGATCGCATCGCGGACCCGGTTTTCCGCGTGCGCCTTCATCCATGCGGCCCGCACCACGTCTCGCTCAACGGCCTGTGGCACAACCACGATACCATCCTCATCAGCCGCGACCAGATCACCCGGACAAAACCCGATCCCGTCAATCTCCACCCGCACATTCACGTCAATCACTCGCTGTCGGTCACGACTGTCGTAAGGATTGGCACCTCGGGCAAACACCGGAAAACCCATCTGTCGCATGCG
This sequence comes from uncultured Planctomycetaceae bacterium, assembly GCA_903858815.1. Taxonomy (GTDB): domain Bacteria; phylum Planctomycetota; class Planctomycetia; order Planctomycetales; family Planctomycetaceae; genus SXXK01. Next base: position 36,423 of record CAIOKE010000318.1, read on the forward strand.
GGAGATGTCCCGCACATGACCATCCACAATCACACCCACACAACCACGATTCTTTGACGCCGTTGTCAACAGCTCTCCCCAGATCCCTGATCGACACGAACCTGCAGCAGCACAGATCAATACATCGTCAGGCTCACACGAATCCACCGCCTGCAACTCCAGTTCGTAGGGCCGAGCATCCACATGAGCCATGTCAGCCCACAACGTTGTCCGGCAGCGACCAATCAGAGTCACCTCAGGCAGAGTCACAGGAAGAATCGGTAAGCGCGGCGACTGACGCGGAAAACCGGCTGCATCCAGAGCGTCACACAGCAGAGGTACCGACAACACCTGACGCATCATGGCAATCGTAATCACCTCAGGCACATCAGTCGTCATCTCAGGCTCCTTTGCCACTCCCAGATTTCAGATGTAACGATTGATCAGGTTTTCCAGCATCTCCTGCCGTCCACTGGAATTCGGTGCAGCGTCACCCTTCTCCAGCATATACGCTTCAAGGTCAGCAAATTTTGCAGCCCCGGACTCAATCTGCTGACCGATGCCCGCGTCATAGCTGCTGTATCGCTGAGTTACAAACTGATCCAGCACACCCTCTGCCCGGATCGCAGCGGCAATTTTCAGCCCGCGAGCGAATGCGTCCATGCCACCAATGTGAGCATAAAACAGATCCACCGGATCAATGCTCTCACGCCGCACCTTCGCATCAAAATTTGTACCACCCGGCTGCAGACCACCCTGCTTCATGATCACCAGCATAATCTGCGTGGTCAGATAAATATCGGTAGGAAACTGATCCGTATCCCAGCCCAGCAGCAGATCACCCGTATTCGCATCGATGCTGCCCAGTACTCCCTGAATCGAAGCATACTCCAGTTCATGCATCATGCTGTGACCAGCCAGAGTGGCATGGTTGGTCTCAATGTTCAGTTTGACCACATCCATCAGGCCGTACTGTCGCAGGAAATTCAGACAAGCCGCTGCATCAAAATCGTACTGATGCCTGGTCGGTTCCTTCGGCTTCGGCTCAAACAGAAACTGACCGCGGAAACCAATGGATCTGGCATGCTCATGCGCCAGATGCATGAATCGAGCCAGATGATCCAGCTCGCGTTTCATGTTTGTGTTGTACGAACACATGTAGCCTTCACGACCACCCCAGAACACATAGTTCTCTCCGCCCAACTGGTGTGTCACCTCAATGGCCTTCTTCACCTGAGCCGCTGCAAACGCAAACACGTCGGCATTCGGACTGGTCGCCGCACCATGCATGAAGCGCGGGTTTGAAAAGAGGTTGGCAGTGCCCCACAACAGTCGAATACCGGTCGCCTTCTGAGCCTCGGCCAGTTTCTGCACAACGGCATCCAGATTGCGGTTGCTTTCACGCAGCGAAGCACCCTCAGGAGCCACGTCACGGTCGTGAAAACAGTAGTAGGGAACCCCCAGTTTGCTCATGAACTCAAACGCAACGTCCACTCGCCGCAGTGCACTGTCCAGGGAATTCGTTCCGTCATCCCAGGGGCGTTTCAGCGTTGGAGCACCAAAGGGATCCGTACCATCCCCGCGGAATGTGTGCCAATAACAGACTGCAAACCGCAGCCAATCCTTCATCGTCCGACCTTCCACCACCTCATCAGCGTTGTAGTGGCGAAATGCCAGCGGATTCTTTGACGAAGGACCTTCGTACACAACGCGATCAACTTCCGGGAAATAGGTTGCCATACGAACGCCTTCAACTGAATCGGGCCTGCGGTGAGACAGAGCAGCCGGGATTTCTGCAAAATCAGCAGTATTCAGCAGGTGCCCCACGCCGCCGTCAGCGACGCGCAAAGACTTCAGCCTGCCAGACGAATCACGGACTTTAAACCGTGACTGGCACTCCGAAAAGTGTTCTGGACGATTTTTTTCAGTTCCCGTTCCTGGCGTCAAACTTGTGCAAATGACTTTGAAACACCATTGAAACTCGTCATAGTGCAGGCTTCATTCGCTCAGAATGTGCTGCCTTTTGCCTGCCCGTCGCCGGTCTCAAGTCTACTCATCCTGCGCTGCAGTTGGAAATTGTGTGCTGACTGCAAACTTTCCCCCGCCGTGTGCCTCATCTTCCACGATCTCGCCTTCGGCAACCGCAAAAGGACCGTTCATGTTCCGTCCAGCTCTGCGATTCGCTCGCCTCGCTGCCGCTCCTCTCATTCTGCTCTCAGCCCTTACCGTGGTTGGGGACGAAAAGGCAGAGAAACCAGCAGTGAAACTTGAAACCACCAAAGAAAAAGCCAGCTACGGCATCGGCTTCAATATCGGATCAAGCATCCGTCGTGAAGGTCTGGACCTTGACGCCCAGACAATTGCTGCCGGGATCGCCGCCGCTCTGAAAGGCGAGCCATCTGCCGTACCAGCAGAAGAAGTCCAGGCTGCCATTGAAGAGATGGCCAAGGCCAAATCATCAGCGAAGCTCGAAGCCAACAAGAAGTTCCTTGAAGAAAATAAAGCCAAAAAGGGCGTCAAGACGACCAAGTCAGGTCTGCAGTACATGGTCATCAAGGAAGGTGATGGAGCTGTACCAACTGCAAAAAGCACTGTCAAAACTCATTATCGCGGTAAGCTGCTCAACGGAACCGTATTTGACGAATCTTACAAGGGTGAAGCCCCGGCGGAGACTGACGAAGCCGTGGAATTTGGAGTCACTCAGGTCATCAAGGGCTGGACGGAAGCACTGCAGCTCATGAAGACCGGCTCACACTACCGCCTGTTCATCCCCAGCGAACTGGCCTATGGTGAACGTGGTGCCGGTGGCGCGATTGGACCAAATGAAGTCCTGATCTTCGAAATTCACCTGCTGGAATCAAAGGACTGATCATCCACTCGTTCCGCTGTGTTTCGCTGCCCCGGGCCACCCACGGTCCGGGGCTTTTTTTCGCGCTCGTGAGCCCCCCCGCATTCGCAATTCCCGGAACTTCAGAGCATAATCCAGCGTCCTGACTGATCACAGCCTGTGAATTTCCCCGTGATCAGTGCCTCATCCCAACCACTCAGGAGCTGCCACATGACGACTGCCACGACAGAATTTGCCCCGCCCCCAATCCGCCAGACCGGTATCCTCATCGGCGATGATTTTCGCCCTGCGGTCAGCGGTCGAACATTCGCGACCGTAAACCCGGCGACCGAGTCGGTCATCTGTGATGTGGCCGAGGGCGACGCTGCCGATATCGACCTGGCCGTGCGAGCGGCGCGGAAGGCCTTCGAATCGGGACCATGGTCTCGCATGGATGCTCGCGATCGCGGTCGCCTGCTGACCAGACTGGCCGATCTGATTGAAGCCAATTTCGACGAGCTGGCAGCCCTCGAAACCCTCGACAACGGTAAACCCATCGGAGATTCACGCGCCGCCGACCTGCCTCTGGTCATCGACTGCCTCCGTTATTACGGTGGCTGGGCCGATAAGATTCAGGGCAGCACAATTCCCGTGCGAGGAAACTTCTTCTGCTACACGCGACGCGAACCGGTGGGAGTCTGCGGACAAATCATTCCGTGGAACTTCCCGATGCTGATGGTTGCCTGGAAATGGGGCCCCGCTCTGGCCGCCGGAAACACGATCGTTATTAAGCCGGCCGAGCAGACTCCGCTGACCTGCCTGCGAATGGCCGAACTGGCGCTGGAAGCCGGTTTTCCCCCCGGAGTCATCAACGTCGTTCCCGGCTACGGGCCAACGGCCGGTGCTGCGCTGGTCCGTCATCCGCTGGCTGACAAAATTGCCTTCACGGGCGAAGGCACAACGGCAAAGATCATCATGCGAGAAGCGGCTGAAACCCTGAAACGCATCACGTTTGAACTGGGCGGCAAAAGCCCCAATATCGTCTTTGCAGACGCCGACCTCGACGCGGCGGTGGCTGGAGCTGAATTCGGGCTCTTCTTCAATCAGGGCCAGTGCTGCTGCGCCGGCAGCCGATTGTTTGTGGAAGAATCCATTCATGATGAATTCGTCGCCAGAATCGTGGCGCGAGCAAAGGAACGCCGCGTCGGAAACCCCTTCGACAAAGCCACAAAGCAGGGCCCACAGGTCGATCAGGCTCAGTTCGACAAAATCATGAGCTACATCGGTCGAGGACGCAGTCAGGGCGCAGCCTGTGTCGCCGGCGGAAATCGAGTTGGAGACAAAGGCTACTTCATCGAACCCACTGTATTCACAGGCGTAACTGACCAGATGGATATCGCTCGCGAAGAAATCTTCGGACCTGTCATGAGCATTCTGAAGTTCCGCAGCACGGATGAAGTCACGCTGCGTGCCAACGACACCAGCTACGGCCTGGCGGCAGCCGTCTGGACACGTGATGGCGCTAAAGCACATGCCCTCGCTCATAAGCTCCGTGCGGGAACAGTCTGGATCAACTGCTACGATGTCTTTGATGCTGCCGCACCGTTTGGCGGCTTCAAGATGAGCGGGCTGGGTCGCGAACTGGGTGAAGCCGGACTGGCCAACTATACGGAACTGAAAACCGTGACGATGTCCATCGGCTGAGCCAGCTCTGCCGGTTCAAACAACACTGTCTGAAGCATCGACGGGGGCGGTACGGCTCTGTATGGGCTGCGCTGCACCCGTGTTTTTCTGAATCAACGCCAAATCAAGTGCGCACCTGCAGGTGACAGTTTGATGGAGTTGGCGAAAAATGCACGGGATACTGCTTCCGTGTCAGGAAAAATACAACCGCGCAGACGCAAACCATAACACTCGTCAGCTTCCGCTAACGGCTCGACTCTGGGGGGCTTGAACGCAGTGGAAGACAAGGGCTGAAGCCTTGTCATTACCCACAAATTCAGCAGTTTGTGACCTCGGCTTTAGGAAGCCGGCCGTTCAGGCCTGAATCGCAAACGCGGGCAAGCAGAACCAGGGCCCGGAGACGTACACCACGCTCGGAGGCCCGCACC
>CAIOKE010000319.1 GCA_903858815.1 uncultured Planctomycetaceae bacterium
ACTCCAGCTCGGGATTCACAGCACAGGCCACATTGCTGGTCAGCGTCCATGGAGTCGTGGTCCAGACCAGCAGGTATTCCTGAGCACCGGGAGCAGCATTCGGGGCAGGCTGCAGGGGAAATCTTACGAATACACTGCGATGGGTCGTCAGCCGACGGCCCTCGGCTATCTCCATCTGGGAATACGCACTGCCACCTCGCCCGGACCAGGGCATCACATCATGCCCCTGATAAATCTTACCACGCTGGAAACACTTCTTCAGAAATGTCCAGATGGTCTCGTTGTTCTCTGTGCTGAATGTAAAGTAGCTGCCACCCCACTCCGGATTGCCCAGTCGCTCAACCAGCTGATGAGCCGGCCCGGTGACGGTCTTTCCTGAGGGCGTCTGCAGAGTCACCTCCGTCGACTCACCCAGATGCTCGGCCAGCGACCGCAACTGCTCTGGATTATCCCAGTCCATCCAGTAACCAAGGCGGACTGACTGCTCCGTCTGTCGAGCAGCAAACCGTAACACGCGACGTTTGCATTCATTCACAAACCGATCGATACCGAATTCGTGGACTGCGGTCTTCGTGCCCAGACCCAGCTGCTTTTCAACTTCCACCTCGACCCACAGACCCTGGCAGTCAAAGCCGTTCTGAAAACGCTGCGCGTGGCCGGTCATTGCGAAGAATCGCTGGTAGACGTCCTTGTATGTTCGCCCCCACGCGTGATGTACCCCCATCGGATTGTTGGCGGTAATCGGACCGTCAAGGAAGCTCCAGCGCGGACCGCCGGCATTCTTCTTCCGCAACTGCTGAAACACTTTACGTTCGTTCCAGAATCGCAGTACCGCGTGCTCGCCAGTGACAAAATTGCTGTCGGCTACAGGTCGAAACATCGTTGAAATGCTCAGTTCAGAAATTCAAAACGGTGGGTGCGGAGCTGCCCGCATGCGGACATTCTAGGCAGTTTTGCGGACTGATAACAGCACGCACGAGTGCCGGTGGCGTTATCGGCAACGACCCGTCAGTCTCTGCCGCCGTAGCGGCACACAAAGCCTAAAAAAACGGGGCAGGTTCCCGACCAGCAGGAACCTGCCCTCCCCCCGTGAAATTTCTCTGACCGCTACCGCGGCTTGTGGCAGCCGAATCTGCAAATATCGGTACACATCGGACCTGTTTAACGGAAAACAACGATTGAACCGCCTGTATCGGATGGACGCATTACACCGAATACATCAATAAATCCGGTATTTTGCCCGCTGATGAAGGGCAGTCCTGTTGTAACGGCTGGTCTGACTGTACTGATTTTTCTGCGAAGCAGAAGCCGCCTCTGTTCAGCCACTGAAGCAGACTGTTAAGACAGGTGTTAAGCACCATTGACACCCGCGTTCATGGAGGCAGGTCTCAGGCAATCGTCGCTGGGGCTGCAAGCGGAGGCGCATTGTCGAGATACAGTCGTTGCCAAAGTTCAAGACACAGCAGATTCCACAGGCGATAGGAATGATTCACTCGGCCGGAACAGTGTTCATCGACCAGTGTCTGTACTGCCGCCGGGTTGAGCAATCCGCGTGACAGACAACGGGACGAGAGCAGCACATCCCGCAGCAATGGCTGCAGTTCCGCACGAAACCAGTGATCAATCGGAACCCCGAACCCCATCTTCCCGCGCGTTCGAATGCGTTCGGGCAGCAGGTCACGAAAGGTTTCTTTCAGTACCAGCTTGGATTGCTGCAGCGTCTGCTTGACCTCAATCGGCATTCTTGCGGCCAGCTCGACCACGCGATGATCGAGGAAGGGACAACGGCATTCCAGTGACGCCGCCATACTGGCCAGATCAACCTTGGTCAGAATATCACAGGGCAGATAGGTCTGCAGATCCACGGCGTTGGTTCGAGTAATGAAGTCACGCTGTGGAAACCTGTGCCACGCATCAGAAATGCAGCGTGCTGGATCTTCCTGCAGCAGTAATGGCTGCAGTGAAGGCCCCGCCAGCCACTGCAGACGGGCCGCATCAAAGATCGTGATCCAGTTCAGATAACGCCGCTCAGGATCCTGTCCAAGTACCTCCAGCAGACGTTTCAGACGCCGACGAAACGAACGCTGTTCAATGGATGCCGGCACTCGCGCGGCCACCGCTGCCAGCAGCTGCCGCAACATTCGCGGAATCCAATCCATCACAGCCGCCGCTCGGGCCGCCCGATAACGCTCATAACCACAGAACAGTTCATCCCCCCCATCGCCGGTCAGAGCCACCGTGACATGGCGTCGCGTCATGGCCGAGAGATACATCGTGGGAATTGCTGAACTGTCCCCGAACGGTTCATCATAGTGCCAGATCAATGAGGGCAGGATCTGCAGCGCATCAGGAGTGACCACATCCTCGTGATGCTGAGTTCCCAGAAACGTCGCAGCCTCCGCCGCGAATTCGCGTTCATCAAAGGAACGTACCGGAAATCCGATGGAAAACGTCTGAACAGGCTGCTGCAGCAGCGACTGCATCAGACCACAGATGATCGTTGAATCAATTCCTCCGGACAGAAAGGCACCCAGTGGAACATCACTGCGCAGCCGCAATCTGACGGCATCAGTCAGTTCGGCCCGCAGCTCCTCCTGCCAGTCCTGCACAGTCCGTCGCTGCAGCGAGGGCTGATCAAATGGAGGTGACCAGTATCCCTGAACAGTCCACCTGCCATCCTTCAGTACCCCAAGGGATGCCGGTGGCAGCTTGCGAAAACCCTGCAGAATACAATCAGGATGCGGCACGTACTGCAGAGTCAGAAATTGCAGCACTGCAGAATGGCTGAGCTGACGAGGCACACCGGGAACCTGCAGCAACGCTTTCAATTCACTGGCAAACAGCAGTCGCTGATCCTGCTGGAAATAAAACAACGGCTTTTTGCCAAGTCGATCACGAGCAAGGACCAGTTGCTGCTGTCGGCCATCCCAGATTGCCAGTGCAAACATGCCTCGCAGATGCTGTACGAAATCCAGACCATACTGTTCGTACAGATGAACAATAACTTCCGTATCACCATCCGTGCGAAACTGGTGGCCCTGCTGTTGCAGCTGACTGCGGAGCTCACGGTAGTTGTAGATTTCGCCGTTAAACGAGATCTGCACCGAGCCATCTTCGTTTCCGAGCGGCTGCGGGCTGCCTGACACATCTATGATACTCAGTCGCCGATGGCCCAGAGCGACAGCCGGGGCAGTACACGTCAGTGCAGACACGTCAGGAGGTGACTGAAACCACGCCCCCCCGGCGTCCGGTCCGCGGTGACGCAGACTGTCCGTCATCCGCTGCAGGATTTCGGCAGACACAACGAGTGCTGGATTCCACCAGATTGCCCCGGCAATGCCACACACCGCTGACAGGCTCCCTGCTGGCCAGAATCACTCGTAAATCGGACAAAACGTGTTGAATGCAGACTCACAAAACACGCCGGGATCGTTGAATCTTCGTCCCTGATCCAGTGACGAAATCGCCTGCATATCCTCGGCCGTCAATTCGAAATCAAAGATATTCAGATTCTCGCTCATGCGTTCAGGAGTCACGGTTTTGGGAATGACGGCAGTTCCTCGCTGCACCCCCCAACGCAACAGAATCTGAGCAGCTGACTTGCCATACTGCAAAGCCAGACAGTGAATTACTCGATTGTCAAGCAGCGAATCCGATGGCACGGCCATACCCAGACTGTAGTAACTGGTCGGTCCCAGCGGCGAAAAAGCCGTAAACGCGATCTGCTCCTGCTGACAGTACCGCAGCAGCTTCGGCTGCACCAGCAAAGGATGCGACTCAACCTGCAGCACTGCCGGAGGAATTCTGGCAAAGGCCAGCAGATCACGCAGCAGACTGGTGCCGAAATTGCAGATCCCGATGTGGCGTACAAGCCCGGCATCCACCAGCTCTTCCAGTGCCTGCCAGGTCTCCTGAATCGGCACCCGGACTTCCTCCATCACCGGCTGCGCTGCCTGAGGATCAGTGAACCAGCCCGGAGGATAACGGTGCTCGAATGGCACAAACTTCTGAGCAATCGGGAAGTGAATCAGATACAAGTCCAGATAGTCCAGCCCCAGATCGGTCAGCGACCGCTGACAGGCCATTCGCACATGCTCTGCTGCATGATAGGTGTTCCAGAGTTTGGAAGTAACCCAGAGCTGATCGCGAGTGCATAAGCCCTGGCTGATCGCTGCAGCGATACCCTGCCCCACCTCCTGCTCGTTCCCGTAATCACAGGCACAGTCCAGATGCCGATACCCGGCGGTGATGGCATTGACACAGGCAGTCGCCGCAATCGGACGATCAACCTTCCAGAATCCATACCCCACCGCAGGCAATAATGCTCCGTTGCGCAGGGGCAGCGAGGGAATCGCAGATACAGATGTCATCTGAGGCTTTTCCACAGCGGGACCGCCCTGTGGAACTGTGCATCACCCCATGGTCATGCAGCAATTCGAGGCAGCCCGCAGCGCAAAATCTAGCGGACTCCGTTCAATAGAGACAACAACCAGCCACAAAAAGGCTGAAAAACCGGAAATCCGCACGCGGATCGGAATCGGACAGCCCCCGGACTCTGCGTCCGTCCTTAGTGAACCTGCTGCACAGAACTCGTTGCCTGCGGCTGGAATGCACTCAGACGGATCACTTCAACCGTCTCAACGCAGGCCGTCACATGCCGCACCGGCATCACTCGTGACCGCAGGTACTCGATGATCCGATCACAGACTTCTGGTACTGTGATCACCTCCAGCCGAACCTGCTCAATACCAGCAGCCTCTCTGTCTTCAAGTCCCGATCGCCCGGATCCGTGACAGTCCATTCGAGTCCACCCGGAAATCCCCATCTGCACCATCTCAGGGATCAGTTCCGATGCCGTTGTTTCATCCGTCACAATGGTCAGCCGACGAATCGGAGTCAGTGCCTTGATGCGAGCAGCGTGAGAACTGGGAGAAAACACCCGAAAATCTTCCAGCCCACGCAGCTCAAGACTCAGCCCGTTCTGCTGAAACTCCATCTGCATCTCCTCCAGCTTCTCCATCACGCTGGCATCCACCATCACTGCCCCCGACAGGTCGAGGATCAGATTGCGTTTCTGCACCAGACCAATGTCTTCGATCTGCCGCCGAAACGGAATCCAGTTACTGAAGACTGCTGACTCGCGGGCAATGATTTTTGTTGTTTTCTCATCCACGTCCTCCACTTCCACATAGGCTTTGAAGAAGGACCTGAGTGGCACACCGTTGGCCAGGTGAATAATCATCTTCAGCAGCACACCGGCTGCAACTCCGATCAACAGATCGGTCGCCAGCACTACCACCAGCGTCACCACAAAAATCAGCAGCTGTTCACGACCAATTCGATACACGTTGCGGAATTCATTGGGATGAGCCAGCCGTGTGCCCGTGTAAACCAGCATCGCTGCCAGAGCGGCAAGAGGAATGCGATGCAGCACCGTGGGAATCAGCCCGACACACAACAGCAGAAACACACCATGCCACATATTGGCAAACCGAGTCCGGGCGCCATTATCGATGTTGGATTTACTGCGGACAATTTCAGAAATCATCGGCAG
>CAIOKE010000320.1 GCA_903858815.1 uncultured Planctomycetaceae bacterium
AAGCGTAAACAGATCTATGATCTTGCCGCAGGCGACTTCGTTCGCAAGCACCGTGATGCCATTCTGGTGGGTCCTCCGGGTGTGGGGAAAAGTCATCTGATTCAGAGCATCGGACGGCAATTGATTCGTGATGGCTACACGGTTTTCTATCGGAGCATCTTTGACTGTGTGCGTGACTTCCTGCATGACCAAGCCATTGAGGGTCACGAACGAATCCTGAATCGATATCTGAAGCCCGATCTTCTGATTCTGGATGACATGCGGATGAAGCAACTGCCGAAGAAGAGTGGTGAGTTTCTGTTCGAGATCATTATGCGTCGTCATGAACTGCGGAGTACGATGATGACGTCGAACAGGCCTCTGGAAGACTGGGGCAAACTGATTGGTGATGTGCCTGCGGCGACGGCTATTCTGGATCGATTTCTGGAGAGTGCAGAAATGATTCAGATCACCGGTCGCAGCTTCAGACTGAGAGGTCATCAGGCCGATAAGACCCCTGTGGCGTCTGAGGAACAGCCTGAGGAAACCGGCTCAAAATCAGCCACATTCAAAACCGGCCAAACCCGCACACCGGGTCTGGTCGGAAAAAACGCCGCAAAGCCCAGTAAATAACGGCTTCAATTCGTCAAAACCCCGGCCGGTTTTGACCCGCGCAATGACAGCCGTGCATGATCGAGACTCCGAGTTCGCCCTGAAATCGGCCCTTCAGGCCTGAAGGCCCTGTTTTAGCGAAGCGAGGTGCGTCAGCCCGTATTCAACATGCACACAAGGTGGGCCGGGAATGTCGGTGCTCGGGTGTGTCGCCAGCCAGTCGCGTGAGCACCCGAGCAAACGCATCAAAGAGCCTCTGCAAGATGTTCAGGCTAACCGATTCAACCACATTCACGGTAGCTGTATTGTCTCCGAATCGGCGAGGTCGTCAGCGGTGGTCTGGCCCGACGGTGTGACAGTGGTGGTGACCGGGATCAGCAGGGTAGGGTGGTCGAAGGGTGCGCTCTGTGCTTCGACACGGGGATCTGTCAGGGACTGCAGGAAGTGAATGACATCGGCGTGCTGCGATGCCGGGATCGCTGTTTCACGCTGGCCCGTCTCGGCGTCCGGTCGCAGGGCCGGATGCAGAAATTCATTCTCGCGACCCAGTTCGTTGACCGGAAACACATAGTGGTCCAGCACGCTTTCCAAAGTCCCAAACCGCAGCGTCGGCTTTTTGTCGCCACCCGACTGTGCCCGAAATGATGCGTGAAAATAGGGGCCCGTCAGCGCAACGTTGCGCAGACCCGGAGTGCGAAAGGCCCCCTCGACACGTGACCATCGGTCGGCATGACGCCTTGCCAGCGAATACGGCAGCGGACGCGTTCGAGTCAACAGCTGAATCGGCAAACCCTGACCAAATGTCCCGGCCACACTTTGCAGTGCGTCCGACTCTGCTCTGAAATCCAGTTCCACTGTTCCCGCAAGTCCTGGGTCAAATCGTACGCAATCCTGTTTCTCAGCAGCCATCGGTGGCGATCCATGCAAAGGACGATCACTGGTCACGCCGATGTTGTAATAGCCATTATCGTAAAATCGAGGTGCTGCGTCCGGACGAAACAGCATCCGCTCAATTCGCTCGTCCCGCCCCTTCTTTCCACCTGCCAGAAACAGCAGGAATTGATTCTCTACCAGGTCCACATTCAATGGATCCAGTGGCTCCTCAAACTCCAGCACAGGACCAAACACCGTGGCACGACTACCGCTGGCAAATTCAGGACCTCGATGACAGTCAGCACAGGCATGATCCTGAAATGCACGATACCCTGCCAGAATCGATTTGACTTTTGCCTGCTCAGCCGGTGGTCTTCCGGCTGTCACGGATAATCCGTCCCGACGCAGCTGCATCAGGTCGTCGAACTCGCTTCGATCCGATACAAGCTGCTGCTGGTAGGCCATCACTGCCACTCCCCAGAACAACGAAAAATTTGCCTCAATCTGCTGCAGTCGCAGTGCCTGACCGGTTTGCGCATCCCGCTCTGCCACCAACGGTACCTGCCCGCCACACCACCACTCCCGACGAAAGGCCTGTTGAATCAGTTGCCGATAGGTGCGACTGACACGTCCATCACGCACCCATGGCCCCAGATGCGAATCTGTTGCACTGACCTGCTGGTGCTGCAACGGCTGCCGATCCAGCAGCTTTCGCGCAACATGATGATACTGTCTGCCAAACCACGACATTTCACTCGCCGACAGCAATGGCGCAGTCGCCTGAGAAGCCAGCGCAGCGTCCGGCAGACGCACCAGAATCCGGCACCATCGCCCGTTTCGCACAACCCACTTACCATAACCATCCTGCCCCGCATCATCTCCAAGGTGGTCATAGCCGTTAAACACACTGTCAGCACGACCATCATGGAACAGCCGATCGCTGAATGTCGCGTTGATCACTGATGGTGCATTTCGAGGCAACTCCAGTCGACGATCAAAGGCAGCGGGTAAGAGTGCCTGACAGTCTGCTGCTGCCGCCGTGGCTGGTGTGCCCGCTGCCCCCTCCGTCCTGCCCCACTGCAATTCACGCGGGGCGAGCGAACGTCCCAGCCCACTGACCCCCAGCACCTGATCGGCAGTCAGCTGCGACCAGCGTTTCTGCAGCCGCTCAAGTTCCCCCGCCGCGCCCCCCGGCATACTCGCATAAGCCTGCGCTGAATCTGCACTGACCGTGCAGGCCGCCCCACTGTACAGCAGGGCATCCAGCACAAGCTGCAGCCGCGTCAGGACTTCGTTTGACACTGCGACGCCATCCGAAGTGCCTCCAGCCCCCACATCACCGACTGCCAACAGCAGACTCTGCCACCCAGCCCGCACGTCCTGCGATGCCAACTCTGTCAGCTGCAGCAATTTCATGCGCCGCAGGACTTCTTCCCTCGGAAACGTCATGTCTGCTGTTGCGGCCCTTGTCAGTTTCTGCAAACCCTGAGCAGCCAGCACATTCAATTCCACACGGAAATTCACCATGCCACCCCAGCGATTCTCGTAAATACGCAGCACCCCATCCGGCTCCAGCACCTGCGATGGCTCCAGTCCCGACGGTTCCGCAGCATCCGCAGGAGTCTGAGGCACTGACATTCGCAACGGCATGCCATACGATACGGCCCGCGCATCAGCGCCCGCGCGAAAGTGGCAGGAGGCACAGGCTGTCTGGCCATCGCTGCCCACCTGCTGATCCCAGAAGAATGCTTTTCCCAGAGCAACAAGAGATTTCGGATCACGCACCAGCGTCTGCACGTCCGTCACCAGTCCGGCTGCACGCTCCTGCTGCATCCGCTGGCGTCGCTGAGGCGTCAGCGCCGGCAGTTCTCTGAGTATCCCCGCACGCAATTCGGTTGCACGCTGCTGCACTCCCGAAAAATCTGTCTCCAGATCCTGCAGCGCCGCACGTTCATTTCCCTCGGACCGCTTGCCGGTATGCGGCAGTAATAACCAGTTGATCGGCTGCGGTGACGGTGGAGTCTGCAGTCGCCGTGCACTGTCCGGAAAAGGCACGCCGGCCTTCGTCGCATCAGAACCCGGCTGATCAGCCGCTGCGACAACAGGCCCCTCCTTGAACGACGATTGAGCACCACGAACTGCTGGTCCGTCGCCAGCCACGATCACGCGTCCCGCAACAAGCAGACCGCCACACATGACAACACCGGCAAACATTTTTTTCGTGACGTTCATAGCGCTACCCGCAACCATTCACCAACAGACGGTATTCAGCAATTCCCGATTACACCCTGAACTCAGCATCAGCCCTGCGGCACTGCCAGACTGCCATAACGCTGCGTCGCACTGGTACCACAGATCCGAATGACTCCGGCCAGCGCCTGTTCCACCGGCAGTCCCGTTGGAAACGTACACCAGCGATTTGTGGCATCATCGCCGAAGGTAAACAGAGCAGCGTGCTGCGTTCGATCACGGTCCCGTTGCGGATCCGGATCGATATACCCAAACCCACGACGAATCTGCTCAAGGCCAGCAGCGTCGCCCGTCAGAAATGTCCATGCGGCCTGACTACGCTGGGCCCCAGCTTCGTCTGCAGCACCAAACGCCGCAGCGTATGTCCGCAGACGCGCGACACTGTCCACCAGCGGATCCAGCGTGATGGAAATCAGCTGCACACGATCCCCGAATTCCCTGTATAATGGAGCTCGCAGCTTCTGAAACAACCCTACCGTCGCCGGGCAGATACCGTTACACTGCGTGTACATAAAGCTGACAATGGCGATCCGATCGCGAATCAGATCGGTTACCAGACGCACACTACGGTCAGTCTGAGTACGACACTGCACATCCGGAAGCAGATCAGAATACCGCATCCCGGTTGTCATCACCCGCGTTTCACATGCCCCCGTGTCACCACGCGAATGAGCGCGATACGCCACTGCAGCGGCAGTCCCCCCGCCCACAGTCACCGCCGCTGCCCTTAACAGTTGCCGACGTCCGCAGACTTCGACCGCCGACGCAGCCTGCAGCAGATTTTCCTCAGATTGGTTCATCGTGAATCACTCGCAGATACAGATCACAGGCTGGAAATCAAAACTCTGAAAACACACGGTAACCGCAGTTCTTCGCGCTGCACTTCAGGAGTGGCCTCGAGGCGAAACACCGCGTGGAGGATGAAAGTACCAGTGAGATTTCCGAACATGCAGTTGCTCGTCCGGCATCACAAGCCCCAGTCGCGGGTCCATTTGAAACATCATCCGCATGTCTTCATGATCCAGATTGTGACAGTGGAACACAAAAGGCCCTTCGAATGTTCGGAACCGCATCAGCACATGCACTTCGGTATTGGGTCCGAGAATCGTTGTGTCATGTTTGATCCCGAGATTCCAGACACTGCAGTCAAAGTCCAGCATGTCAGCATTGCTGCGAAAAGACAAATCCTGCGGTGCGGCAAAGGCCTGCTGCCAGCGTTCCTGTTCGGCAGCGGACTGCCACGCGTCCGGTCCCGAACTGAGAGTGCCATCAAACTTCAGCGGATCATAGCCCGCGCGACACAGTGAAATGCGTTCACCACGATGATTCTTTGCACGCACAAACAGCTGCTGATGAGATTCCACATGCAGATGAATCGGATGCCACCAGCCACCACTGCGATTTCGCAGAATCCACAGCTCTGTACTCCAGAGCTGTGGTACTGCATTGGCAACACCGGAGTCATAGAAACGTTTATTGATCTGCCATGCGCCCCGCCCACGCTCAAAATTGAATTCACGCACGTAAATGCGATCCGGTTCAGGCACCGGCTGTGGTCTGTGTCGCCGCAGTCGAGTGCCCTGCTGCATAGGCCGCGTTGGCTGCTGCTGTTCCGGATCTGTACCCGCCTGCTGCGCTGCAGTGGGCCATGTGTTGCGATCATCGGCTGACTCCGACACAACGAACTTCAGCAGGTACAGAGGCGCGTCACGATCCTCACGCATGTCCTCGGCGTTCCCGCGAGGACGATCGGTCGCAGTCTGCTCATTATCACCATGCCCCGGCCCCCGGCCATCTCGCTGGTTCAATGTACTGACCACAAGAACCTCAAAGGACCCGTCGCTGTGTGAAAACCCCGCAAAAGCTTCGGCTTTCAGCTGTCCAAAATCCAGACAGACATCAGCACGGGTTGCCATCCCCAGAAACACGGAGCTTTGCTGGTGAACCTCATCAAACAACCAGCTGTCCTTGCCAAACCGGTAAAAGACAAGACGCTTCCTCTGACGTGTCTGTGGATGCACAACCCAGAATTCGATGTTGTAGAATCGTGCCAGCGAGGCATCCAGCATCCGTAGCCAGTACCGTTCAAAACGGACTTCCTGACGAGGATAGGCAGCGCCGTTCACCAGCTGAATTGTGCCCAGAGTCCCATTGTGATCGAAGGGATCAAAATGAATGCGTGCTTCGCCATGCAAAGATCGCTGCGGATCGGCGGACTGCAATGCAGACCGTACGGCTGGCTGGATCTGCCGGTCATCCGTAATCGGAACCAGACACAGATCCTTAAACACCAGAGGAATCTGTTTGTGTGGTAAGTACTGACGCCATCCATCCGGCCCGGTCAGGTCATGCCCATCGGCCGTGATCGGCTGGTCCTGCAGGAAAAAATATCCGGCCAGACCCATCAGGGCATTATGTGCTGTGATGTCCTCGGCGTGGTCATGATACCACATCGTATTCTGGATTTCCGCATAGTCCCAGCCTGGCAATGGATTCCAGCGCAAGACCGCGTTGCCTTCAGGTGGCAGTTGCTGTACTTCATGAGGTACGGGATTGGGGTAGTAATAGTCTTTGACGCCGACAGCATGCGGGAACTTTTCGCCCGGCAGACTTTGTGGCTCGACCAGAAAGTTCGGATGGCCGTCCGAGTGTGCGGGGATATGTCCGCCATGCTGATGCATGGACGTATCCAGCATCAGAGCCGGATCAATCTCATTACGCAGTCGAATCACCAGCGGCTGTCCAAAACGGGCGTGAATTGTGGGGCCCGGAGTGCCGAAATGTTCACGAATCACATTGCCGGCCGCATCACGTTCACAGAACCCGTAGCACAGAATCCTTGTCAGCCAGCCAGGCAGGATTTCGCGAACGACTGCCCTGACCACCAGTTCCCCATAATGCAGGTCTGGACGCGGACCGTCTGCACTGCCTGGATAGATGTCAGACGGCCGATGTGCAGACGGATTCAACAAAGCCCAGTTGGTTCCAGCCGGTGGTGTCACAGCAAGATCATCGTAGCGCCAGTAGAACTCAGGAGCGATCCCCTGAGAACCACCTCCGAGAGCGGGATTCTGCACATCTGACTGCTTGTGAACGACCCGCAGTGGCAGTACGGGCGGAAAAGGCAGGGGCTGCACCCATTTGTCAACCTCATGTTCCGACAGTTTTACATGGATCTGATCACATCTGCGATAACCGTCCGCCTGAACTTCGGAATCCGCCCCTGCCACCGAGGCAGTCGCGGCTGTAGAACCGATGGCTTGAAAAAACCTGCGGCGATCCATGAGGTATTCCAGAGAGAGAGGACAAATTCACCGGCCACACAGAAGCACTAATAAACGACATGGAGGGGGAACAAAACACAGATCTTTAAAAAATGCTGAAAACCGGATCATTTCATGCAGAAAAATGTGGCAATTGACAAATGAATTCTGAGACGGGGAGCAGGTGCGAAGCGACCGGACCGGATCGGGTTCCGACGTCTGAGCCAGCGTGTGGTTGTGTGATTGACGGAAACACGGGATACTCCGACTTCCAGCTTACAGCAGAATTACAAATCATCCCGGGATCTGTTTGCCATGGAACTGGACATCTCCAGTCTGCATCCAACGAAGCTCTACCACCATCTTATCCGCACGATCGTGCCTCGACCGATTGCCTGGGTTTCGACAGTGTCGTCTGCCGGGGTCCTGAATCTGGCGCCGTTCAGTTTCTTTTGTGGCGTGGGGTCGCGACCGCCCACGCTTTTGTTCTGTCCGGCCAATCGCCGCGATGGAACTCCGAAGGACAGTCTGGCAAATACTCTGACCCGACAGGAATTTGTCGTCAACATGGTGCCTTACTCACTAACGCAGCAGATGCAGCTGACGGCCAGCGAACTGCCCCCCGAAGACTCTGAGTTTGAACTGGCTCACCTGGAAACAGCGGCGTCCGTGGTGGTCAGTGTCCCGCGAGTCCGATTATCTCCGGTCAGTTTCGAATGCCGCCTGCTGCAGCACCTGCCGCTGGGGGACGGTCCCGGGGGTGCCAATATCGTGATTGGTCGGATCGTCCACATGCATATTGATGATGCTGTGCTGAACAGCGACGGCTTCGCAGATCCGGAATTGCTCGACCTCGTCGGAAGACTGGGCGGAACACTCTACTGTCGCATTCGCGATCGCTTCGATCTGGGTGAGAGGCCGTAGGCAGTTTTCGGTTTTCGGTTTTCGGTTGGCAGTTTTCGGTTGGCAGTTTTCAGTTGGCAGTTTTCAGTTGGCAGGGGGCAGGGGGCAGGAGAATGAGCGGCTTGCACAGCGGCTAGCCGTGGGCGGAAGCGCACTTGGGTCCGGCGCCTCGGGGAGGTCCTGCACCTTCGGGAATCGTGGTGGGGATGCCCGCGGCCTGACTGCACACCAAGGCACTAGCTTGCCCGGCTCGCCAGTGAAGACCCAGCGCGATACCATACCCGGTCTTGCTCCACCTTCCATCCACCGCAGCCCCACGGCAGGAACACGCGCATGAGAACCCTGGCATCGATTGCAGTCCTGATCACACTACTGCAAACCGCATTCATCAATGCAGCCGGACGTCCCAACATCGTCGTGTTCCTCGTCGATGACCTCGGGTTCGCTGACTGCGGCTTCAATGGC
>CAIOKE010000321.1 GCA_903858815.1 uncultured Planctomycetaceae bacterium
CTCAAACCCAAACCAGAAATCCCCGTCGTCATCAATCGTGGCACGACCGTTCGACTCGTGCACTGAACCGTCAGGATTCAGAACTTCGCACATCACAAGAAACGCATCCAGACGCCCCGGATCCGTGAAAATCGCCACAGGTTGCAACAGACAGTCCGATGAGCCACCCGGGGCCTGATTCGTAGAACTACCGTCAAAGCACCACACCGGACACTCTTCCAGAGTGCCACCAAAGTCCTTCACAATCTTCGTCTTCGAACGCAGCACCTGTGTCGGTCGCGTTCCGTCCAGCCAGATGTACTCAAGCTTCGATTTCTTAGTCATGTTCGTCTAACTCCTCCCGATGAATTTCTGTTCACGACAAGCTCTGCGGTTGCCCCAGACCTCACTCAGCCCAAAACACCCGTCACTGCCAGGCTTCTTGTCGCCAAAGCCATCCCCACCGACGTTCCAGAGGTGTATCTGACACAGATACGAAAAACTATGACCCCTGTTGACTCACCCAAATCACCGCCCTGCCACTGAATTAAGCACGAATGCTTAAACAAGCTGCAGGATGTGGCAAAAACTGGACAAGTCTGCCGGCAGACGGCAATGTAGCACATGACGTACCATTCCGAATCTGCGGAATCCGCAGATTCCAACACCCGGCATGATTCCCACGATTCCGGCTGCCTGAAACCCCGCACAAAAAACAAACACCCCAGATCTCCCGATCTCACAGATCCTTAACTTTCCCGGTTTGGCCGATGCTGCCTCCCATTCCCACCACAAGCCTCAGATCCCACCGTCCCTCAGTCAGATCAGGCTTGACTTCCTGCCTGATTTTCCCACGATGGAGGGTGTCTGGACCGCGTTTCTACTCGTTAGCCTGCCCATCTGTCGCGAAATCCTGCCATGTCGCATCATCTGCTTTGTTTCACGGCCCTGCTGATCACCATCCTGCCCGTCTCCACGGCATCTGGTACAGCTCAGGACCGCATCGATTTTAACCGCCAGATCCGCCCGATTCTCTCGGATCTGTGCTTCAGCTGCCACGGCCCGGATACCAATAAGCGACAGGCTGGCCTGCGTCTGGATACGGCTGACGGTGCTCGCGCCGTCCTTGAATCCGGCCATGCGGCAATCGTGCCTTCCGACACCGCTGCCAGCACAATTCTTGCACGCATCGTTGCCAGTGATCCAGAGGTCGTTATGCCTCCACCAGCAACCGGCAAAGCAGCCACTCCCGCTCAGGTTGAACTCCTCACGGCCTGGATTCGGCAGGGGGCCGAATATCGCGGACACTGGTCGTTCATTCGCCCCGAACGCTCGGCGGTACCTGCAGTTCGACACACTGATTGGGTGATCAACCCCATCGACAACTTCGTGTTTTCGAAACTGGAGGCTGCTGGACTTGCCCCCGCTTCCGCAGCGGACCGAGTGACACTGATCCGCCGCGTCACGCTGGACCTCACCGGTCTTCCTCCTGCACCTGAAGAAATTGATGCATTCGTTGCCGATCAATCGCCGGATGCCTATGAGAAGCTGATTGATCGACTGCAGCAGTCACCGCGCTACGGCGAACACATGGCTCGCTACTGGCTGGATCTTGCCCGCTACGGTGACACTCACGGTCTGCATCTCGACAATGAACGGTCGCTCTGGAAATACCGTGACTGGGTCGTTTCAGCCTTCAATCAGAACAAACCGTTTGACGTATTTGCCGTCGAGCAGCTGGCAGGAGACCTTCTGCCGGACGCCACACTGGACCAGAAAATCGCCACCGGGTTCAACCGCTGCAACGTGACCACCAGCGAAGGTGGCTCAATCGACGAAGAAGTGCTTGTTCGATACGCCGTGGATCGCACCGAGACCATGTCCACCGTTTTCATGGGAATGACGCTCGGCTGTGCCGTCTGTCATGATCACAAATTTGACCCGGTGACTCAAAAAGAGTTCTATCAGCTGTACGCATTCTTCAACGCGTCGGCTGATGCTGCGATGGACGGAAATGCTCTGGCCCCACCGCCAATCATCAAGGCTCCCACAACCGAAGAAACCAGCCGCCTGGCAGATCTGGATGCTCAGATCGCGATGGCTCGCAGTGACATCGACAATCGCATCACTGCGTGGCAGTACACGGATCCTGGAACCGCCGGAGAACCGGCCGTTCCGGTGCGTGCCGATTACGTCTGGATTGAAGATGATGCTCCGCCGGGAGCTCAGTTGCAGGGTGACACTCCCTGGGAATTTGTCACAGCCCCTGACCACCCGGTGCTCTCCGGCAGCCGTTCGACCCACCGCCGCGCAGATGCACTCAGTCAGCATTTTTACACCGGAGCCAATCCCACGCTGAAGATCGGCCGTACCGATCGCCTGTTTGCGTGGGTCTGGCTGGATCCCAAAAATCCCCCGAAAACCGTCATGCTGCAATTCAATGATGGCTCCTGGGAACACCGCGCAGTCTGGGGTGAAGACCGAATTCCGTTTGGCTCAGGAGATACACCCGGCCACCGGGCGCTCGGCCCGCTGCCGGAAACCGGCAAATGGGTTCGGCTGGAGGTTGACGCGGCTCACGTCGGTCTGCCAGCAGGTTCCGAAATCAACGGCTGGGCATTCACTCAGTTCGGTGGTGACGTATGGTGGGATCAAGCCGGCATCGTCACCCAGACACCGCAGGCTCCTCGCGAATTCCAGTCGCTGGCAGCCTGGGAAGCCTTTGATCGTACCCTCGAAAAGTCGTCAGTGCCGCAACCAGTTCGTGATGCCATCAAACTGGAATCCGACAAACGCTCGCCCGAACAGCAGCAGCAGATTCGTCGCTACTTCCTGACCTCGGTGTATTCAGAATCACGCCGGGAACTGGAACCTTTGCAGAAGCAGATCGAC
>CAIOKE010000322.1 GCA_903858815.1 uncultured Planctomycetaceae bacterium
GTGCATGCGTTTGATCGCTACCTGCTGCGGAAGACGCAGCTTCGTGCCCACAACCACGCGACCAAAACCACCCCGCCCAAGTTCGCGATCTGTCAAAGAATACGACTGCGACAGCGGCTGCACCGGAATCTCGGGCAGCCACACATTCAGCACGCGTCCCGTCTGCAGAGCGTCCTGCAGTTCCCCTTCGCCAGCCACAGTCGACTTTTCGGTCACAACGATGCCTCACCCTGAAGACACACAGTTCCAGCCATCCGGACAACAGAACGGCACGACTAATTCTAATTCCACTGCAATTTATGTGCAGCCCCCAGGCCGTGCAAATGTGCGGTTATGGCGATGAAACGAGGTCGCTGTCCGGGGTCTGCGTCACGACCGACCGCGACGCAGCAAGAGGAATCAGGCGCCCGGCAAACTCCGGATGCCGCACCAGCAGCAACAAATCCCGACGTTGCTGTGCCGCCAGAGACAACGCTGGCTGCAACACATGGTCCACAATGTCACTGATGGCCACCGCCTGCGGCAACTGACCGCTGCGGACATTCAGAAAAACACAACACACGGAATCCAACCGGCCGTCGGTTTACAACCTGGCGAAAAATCATCAGTCCGCCAGCAGACTGCTGACCCACACAACGAACCTCTGCAGTGTGCAGCCGCAGTATGTCGCTGCCGTGATCCCACTCACAACAAAATTCCGAGGCGAGGTTTGATTCTGCTGCAGGTTCCAGCTGATCAATTGTCAAAAATCACCTCACCCGACCAACGCAATATCTGAGTGATTCCAAATCAGTTTTTGACCGTAAAACCGCAGCAGCGGACGCAGTGGTGTCGGAATGACTGGTTTTGACGTCTCCGGATCTTCCAAGAAGAAAGGTTCCGGCGGTTCGAACGGATTCATGACCGATCCCGAAGGACACGAACGGGGGCTGGGGAGGGGGGGGGGGCTTTCGTACAGTACTGTACGCAAACCTGAGCTGAAACTGCGAGCAACCTGTCGCCGGCGACCAAAAATCGGGCAGCTGATGTTCGAGTCCGCCTGCACCAGTCCCCCGACACAGAAATGCCGCGAGTTGCGATGCGAGGAATCCGAGTGAATTTTCGCGCAACAACCGATCGCTGGTACCCTCAGAAGTACAGCAGCGGCCCGGCAAAGGTGCCGGTTCTGACTGCAGTTCTGCGTGTTCCGACGCAACTTCTGAGAAAGGAAACTGAGATGAAAAAGTTTGCCCTGATTGCCGTTTTGCTGGCTCAGTCTGCTGCCTGTGGTGGCGTGGCGTTCGCCGGCGATGACCAGATCGGCCACTGTCCGGCGTCGATTGCGACCGGCCCTGTGGCAGTTGTCAGCAACGTCGAAAAGGCACCCGACTTCATTGATCTGGCCAGCCAGACACTCAAGACCATGGGTGATGAGCATCGCCAGCTGACGGCGGCCGTCAAGCGTCTGAACGATGACGCAGCGAATGTCGATGGCAAGCTGCACAAGCTTTACGCAGATGCTCAGGGCATCGGGGCGTCGCTTCGTGCACTGCATGCCGGGGTCTCCAGGAATTGCTACCCGTTCTGTGTGGACGGCACCAGTGTGGCCAACCGCTGCGTGGCCGAACGGCTGACCAGTACCCTGCTGGCGCGGTCTCGGGCAATTCAGGGCTCCATCCACGTGCTTGAAAAGCAGCTCAGTGCCGGACACCATGAAACTGCCCAGATGGTGGGCAGCATCGACACGCTGGAATCCCGGATGGCATTGGTCCCGTACCAGACCAGTCGGATTGCTGCTCAGACCCTGCCGCAGGCATCCGGGCCGATGCTGGAGACTCTGCAGGCCATGTTGCCGCAGGAATCGCCTGAGATTCAGGACCTGCGGATTCGGGTGGCCGAGTTTCTGGCTGCTCCGCTGCCGGAATCGCAGACCGCCGAAGGGACGTCCGAGTCGACGAGTGCCGTGCAGTGAAGGCCGCGAGGGTGGGCTTCACGTTGCCCGGTCCGCTGTGATCAGGCAACGTGCCCCCCCCAGCGATTCGGGTGCCACTGGCAGGCCGGCTGTCCCGCTCAGCAAACACCCTCATCGGGGCACACGGGGTCGTCTTTGTCGGGCGATTGCCGCTGCAGATTGGCCCGGCGAAGGTAGCGATTTTTCCTTGAAATCAGGCACCGCGCCGAAAAAGTCTCTCAGGATTGACTAAACGGAATAAAAAGTGCAGACTGCGCGGTGTACTGATCGAACATACAAGGTTCCGCCCCGTCATTTTCTCCCTTCGGGTCTCATTCGGTTTCATCAATGCCTGATCAGGACTTTACAGCATCCGTCGTGGCCCAATACGGCCTCGAAGTGCAGCAACTGTTCGTTCAGCTTCTCAGCGATAGAACCTCGGATCAGGCTTTGTCTGAACCGCTGGAAAGTGTGCTGCTGCGTGCTTTGCATCAGTATCGCCGACAGTCCGACGGTCTGCTGCGTGTTGCTGACCTGCGGTTTACCAGCTTTCCGCAGTGACGTTGCCGATTGCCAGTGAGGTCGTCTCAAAACCGCTGAACAAACGGCAACAACCGCAAGGCGTATCGCGATGGAATGCGGGTGAGGCGTGCCAAGTCAAACTGAATCCGAAAGTAAGTGGTTATGGACTGCCGCCGACGGTTCGCCATCGACGTAGAGTTCAGCTAATGACTATGGACCCCATTCGCCCCATAGGACTCATATGACCCAGTCTGTGTGGGCAAGAGGCGACCGGGCAGGAATGACGCCGAGGACAAAAAGGTAGCCCGAGCATTCCTGCTCGGCCACATACCGCATAAACACGATGTTTTTCCATGAGCTGGAGGCAATTTGACGGCCTCAGCCGACTTTTGTCCCTCGCATCAGGAATGCTCGGGCTACGGGTGCGACTGACCACTGACTGCGGCTCGGCGGGAGCCTCGCCCTCCCGAAGTAAGGCCTATAGGACCTGGACACCACAACATATCACAAAAATCGCAAAATCGCAGGAATCGCATCAGAGAATCGCACAGAGCACAGAGTGTCAGAGATCAGAGCAACAGAGGAACCAGAGTCCGAATCCCATGAGGATGACTGGGGAAACTACTCCA
>CAIOKE010000323.1 GCA_903858815.1 uncultured Planctomycetaceae bacterium
GCTAAGGCCAGGGACGTCAGCGAGCGCTTCAACCGACCCGTTGTGGCCCCCCAGCCCGCCAGCGAACGTGACTCAGACTTTTGGCTCGAGGGGGCCGTCATCCCCTTCCCTCCCCCCAACCAACTGCACCTAAACGCCGCCGGGATGCAACCACTCCGGGGGTGCCCTGCCACCTACAGCCCATATGTCCCTGCTGTACGGTTACCAATAACTCCGCCCCGGTGAAGTCAAACCTGAACGACGAACACTCGGAGAGATTCAAATAGTCGCAAACAACTCCTGATAAGTCAATTAAAACATCCGGATTCTCCCGCCGAAATCGATCGATTGCGGCGGACCCGGACTGAATGATTGCAAGGTGTTATGGGTTCAGGAGAGGTTACCGAATATCCCGAAGCCCCGAACAACGCGACCACCTCAGAACCAACCAAAGTCAGTCTTGAAGTCCAGACTTCTTGAAGAGGCTGATGCAAGCCAGAACAAAAGCTACAGCGGTAAGGTCACTGCGGACAGATGCACTGAACGCCTCATCGTTTGCTGCTGCGGCCAGCGCCGTGCAGCACTAATCCCCAGAGCAACGGGTCAATCACCCGCCGAGGTTCCCAACACTGCCCCAAAAGTGAATTATCATCAACTTCACGACTGAGGCAGGTAATCAGCGAGAACTTTAAATCGATGTTCTCACTATTCGCCAAATTAATGAAATTTGCACCATCTGGCAGGCCTCGCACCCAGTTCCTTATCTGATCACTGACCGCCTGCATCTTCTCCACATAGTCCACGAACTCCACGGCGGTCCACCGCAGTGATCGCCCGGAGTCGATTGCGGTTGCCATGGGATCATTTTCAAGATAATCCTGCAGGTGCGCGGGAAGAACATAATCATCTGAAGCCCCCCCCCGGTCCTTAGTTGAAGACCTGGCAGCCAATGCATCTGCTTTTGACAGAATCACAACGAGGCTTCGTTTGCTTTTGCGAGTATCCACACCGAATTTCGTACCCAGCGTATTAACATAACTCCTTAACAACTGATCCATTGCGAAACCTTCAATCCGCTTCTCTTTTTTTATCAGATCAGGGAGGCTCAACATCAGAAAGCAGGCACTGGCCGATTTCAGGGCTTCGATTTCTGGCGGGTTAAATATGAAATCTTTGAAATGTTCACCCGCGACATCACGCATCACCAGTGTTCTGTCTGCGAACGATGGCAATTTCTGAAGTACAATCACGTATGAAATTAACTCACCCGGCGTGTTCGCGCGGGGTGCGAACTTCTCGGCGGCCCCGGTCACCTCCCGGTCAAACAAGTTTGCTGTCTCATTTGCGGGAATGAACGTGAAGTTTTCAGATACTCTACTGGCCAACTCTCTTAGCCGCCGTGTAAGCGAGTACATCCAGATGGTTTTTCCAACTTCTTCCCAGCCAATCAGAGGCATGTAGAACGGTCTCGCGGTGTCGTAGTGCTTAGCGTACAAATGCGGATTCGTACTCTTGCACCACTCGCACTCAGACGCCGATCGATCAATCTTCTTCAGGCAGTAACAGCAGAGCATCTTTGTGTTGAACAGCGATGATAACAATGACAACATATTATGATCTCCGATTGGAAGTAGGATTCAAAGGAGCGTTTGTCGCGTTCCGACCACTAATCCACGAAAAACAGCGATTCAGCAGCAGCTGGAATGCATTTGGTGGAATACGACTGCGTGCTGCGTCTGCGATACGCGCATCAACCGTGAAATTTTCCTCAGCCAAATTGGCCAATTTTTTCGCAGATTTCGCAGATAAAGCACCAATGCGCTGCAGCAGCCGTTCCCAATGCGGCAGTGTGTTCTCAGTTGACATCAAAAAACTGATGAACTCATCGTCGCTCATCGCAGTCAGGTCAAGCAAGTCTATCAGCAGCGGAAGGTGCCTTCGACAGACCAGTCGATCGGCTGGGATTCCGTGGCAGGCTAACCGCGCTGTGGTCCTGAACTCCGCAGGAGTCATCTTATTCAAAAGTCTGCGATGGCCGTTAAGAAACGAGATCAATCCCCGCCAGAACGGCTTCTCGAATTCACGACTCCAAAAGGCCAACACAGGATCTGCTTCATTCTCCGCAAGTTGCCTCAGAGCCCGCCAGTCAGATCGCTGGAAATCGGGACGGCGACCTTCACGGCAAATCTGTTCAATGCATCTGCGCAGCATTTGCAGCAGCTCATCGCCGGACTGTGGAAGTTGCCCACGACTGCTCAAGCGAAACAAATCGAAGGCAGGTGTTTCCTTCAGCAGTGAGCCGGCCAGTGCGGTGGCGACTGGCAGTGGCAGGATCGAGTCCCACTGCAGGGCAATCCGCGCTTTGACGTCA
Organism: uncultured Planctomycetaceae bacterium; assembly: GCA_903858815.1. Taxonomy (GTDB): domain Bacteria; phylum Planctomycetota; class Planctomycetia; order Planctomycetales; family Planctomycetaceae; genus SXXK01. The sequence continues at coordinate 2,351 of CAIOKE010000323.1, forward strand.
TCGCTGTTCACATTGAAAAAATCTTCAGCCACCTGAGCAAAATATGCCTCGTGATCCAGCACGAAGGCGACCTCGATTCCAGTCAGCCATTGCTGAAGCTTTTCCGCAAAATCAGCCTGCCGCAATACCTCCGGCCTTGTATACTTTCCCAGTGCCATGTCCATCCAGCGATCGTAAGGCCGCTGCGGTGTCTCACCGGCTGAGACCGTCGCGTTGCTGAATAATTCGTCACAGGGGAACTTCAAAAAACCGGGATTTCTGCCTGAACGAGATCCAACGACCCAATACTGTCCGGGAAGGATGCGACATTCATCGGTATGAGTACTGAACGACAGTTTCAGCCTGTTGACACCACTGACCAGCCGCAGCGCAGCACGCAACAAGTTCTCAATCTCGGTGTCATCAGCGGATTGTATCACGATCGTTTGCTTACGTTCGCCAAGCTGTGAAGCCATGACCGCCAGTTTATACATTCTTCCGAAAGAAGAATCTTTATCCGGCGTATCGACACATCCGTGAATGTCATTGGACTCTACAGTCACGGGCGGTTTGAGTACAATGTATGAATCCACTGCCTTCGCCCGGACGAATTTGTCCACAATATCTTCTGCGGTTTCCACAAATTCAAATGCATCAAAGACATTGAACGGATCGTATTGAAGGTTGGCAAAGTCCGCATGGCGTATGATCAGACAATGCGCTAAAAACGCACCTCGACGTGTTCCGACGATCTCAACATGATGGATCGGTTTGGAAACAGTGATCACAGCCCGATCTTCGCCCAGCGGAAAGAACTGTAATCTGCGCGGTTCCTCGTCGGCAGAGAACTTGAAACACTGAACCCGTGTTTCGATCGATTGGATGTCCGTTCTGGACAGGGACGGAGAGGCGTAGGCAACCTGATAGCCGGCCCGATGACGGCTGGAATAGGCCGCTTCAAGGCGGGTATAGATTAACTGCTCGACAGGAATCTGTGTCATATTTCCCTCTTCATCACTCGAAAGCCAAAGAAAGCAGTGGCGGACTCAGCGTTCCCGGGTTGCCGTGGCTTCCGATTGCTGAGGCTGATCAGTCCGGGATTCAGGGCAGCGATGGGCTTTCCAGCACCCCCCCAAGCGTCTCCGTCCATTTCAACCCACTCAAAGACGCCCCCCTGCATGAGCATCGAATCGACAAGCGATGCGGGCGACTTCATTTTTTGACAGACGGAGTCCATCTTTTGCAGCAGCAGTTTGACACGGGGTGGCTGTGTCGGCAACAGCAGTGACTGGATCCCCGGAGTCTCGTATTCCCTGAATTCTTCATAGACGTCGTACCATTGTCGTTGATTCAGCAGCGTGTAGGTTTCATCACTCTCCCGACCGAGCCATGCTGCGAACTGTTTGGCCTGACCAGGTGAAATCCCGGTCACGAAAGCTTTGTAGAAGTTATCCGACTGGATCCTGCCGGGGGTAATTCGCTCGTTCAACTTCAGTAGTGATTCGTACCACCTCTGGTCGAACGCTGCTCCGGGCCTGTCGCAAAGAAAGTATTCCAGCTGGATCTTGGTGACCGGAAAGTAACCAATAAAGGCTTGAGCAGCGTCAGACCAGACCATCGGGAAACGCGTACGATCATGAACGATTCGGGGAGTTCTTTCGGACATGTTTTTCTCCAGGTTCTTAAAGACCAGTTCAATTGGCTTCGACTGCAGGGCGAATCAGCCTGCTCACGGCAATTTCGCAATCCTGCTGTGATGAGATCAGCATGGTCTGTGGCCACGGGTCGTCCTGAAACTCGACGGGACTGCAGACAAGCATTCGTTCTCTCCATTCAGAGTTTCTGAAGTCAGGGAGGTCCAGAATCTGGCGGGCCGTCAGTACCAGAACTAGTTCGTCCTTACTGATGCGTTCGAGGATTGGTCCAATCAATGCTGGGCGGCACGAGGCTGCCACAGCACTGTGCGGAGACTGTCCGGCGACGGCATTGCCAAGTGTATAGACCGAAGTCCTGCCACGTCTGCTTAATAAGTTGCGAAACGTTTGCATGACGGACTGCAGACTGGAGGATGCCCCGGCCTCGTGGTTATCCACAACCAGAGTGAATCTGCGATTCAGTTCAGGCTCAGTTTTTGGTGCGTGCAGCAGCGTCCAGAACAGCGGATCAAGGACTCGGCATGCCCCGTGTTCATTTTCAGGCGCCCCGGACGTCACAACAGCACAGAAACTGACGTCGACACCCTTACGCCGCAGGAGATTGACGAACTGACGACCACCGGGCTGTTCAACGGCAAAAGCCTCGAGATCTGCAGAGATTTTTGCTGCCTCTTTCAGATAATTCTCGACAGAAAAACCCCTGAGCACAGTAGCCGAGTTCCTGATCAGGCTTTGCAATGGATCATCCAGCAGATATCTGATGACGGACTCCGGCAGTGAGTCAGAAAGCAGATCAGCCTTTGTAAACACCACCACAAACCTGGTGGGGCCATTTTCGGAACCCAGCTTCTGCAGCGTTGACTGCAGCGAATAAAACAACTCGGAAATGGTCACCGGCTCGGAACCGGATTCGAGGTCTTTGAGGCTGACAAGCAGCCATACCGTCGACACCGAAGGCAGGAAGTTCAGTTTCTCTGACTCGCCTCCGGCACTCGTAAATAATTCTCCTGCGGCATCAAAGATCACCAGCGTGCGACCGGTAACAGCGGGGGAACCTGCTTTTATGGGCAGGTGATTGAGTTCAAAAAACAGGGGTTCGGGGCGAGTATTGAGTGTAGCCGATTCCTGTTGATGATTTCGCACTCGATAACGAGCAGCTTTGATAAAGTCCTGAGTCGGCTGGTGGGCCATGTAGTTGGACAGAAACCCCGGAACGGCTTCGCCCAGGTTTTCCAGCAGGATCGCCATATCAGACCAGAAGGTCGACTTACCATGTCCGGAAAAACCAGCAGACATGACCCAGACCGGCGGAACAGATTGCGTTCGTTGCTCATAGCCCGCAGGCAGGTCGCATACTGCCGCAGCACGGCACTCTGGCAGTGATCTGACGCAATAGGGACAGCGAGTTTCATAATTCATGGCTGACTCTCTTAGGAAACACTTAGCATCGACCGACGTACGCAACCAGACTTTCATACAGTTTCATCGCCACGTTGTCAGCGGATCTCATCGCCACGTTGTCAGCGGATTTCACTGTGTTGTCGCTGACGTGAGCCCACCTGGGCGCCCAATCCGGTTGCTTACCTTCAAAGAAGAAAAACCCCCGGTCACCCCAATCCTGCTGAACATCGTCCAGATCGAGCGGACAGTGTGCCGTGAGCAGCACTGCGCAGCTTACCATGTCAACCGGGAGTGACTCAAGAACAGGGCCGATCAAAAGGCTGGAAGCTTGATATTCTGCGGGCAGCAGGAGGGCATTGGGCTGTCTGTCCGAACTTAACAGCGCCGGGGCCGTGTGCCCCAGCCTGAAGGCTACGGCCTTCAACCCTTTCCTGGCGGACTTCACGTTACAGCGTTTCCACAACGATCTGAAGATGTCCATCATTCGCCGATCGGTGGCGTCCACAACGAAGACAATCGTGTTACCTCCATGTGCACTCCAGTCGATGCGTTTCCGTGGCCCGAGCAGCAGTTGTGTTCGGAGTCGCTCACTGATACGAGCGACAGCGGGTGGCGCCGAAAGCGACTGATCCCCCCAGCAGGCATTCGGTGTGCCAAACCGATCAAGCAACTGCAGCATTTTCCGCCGCCAGACTGGGGGACAGTGTTCAACAACCTGCAGCAGCTCCTGTCCATTCTCGATTCTTTCGGCCCACTCAGGCGAATACAGCCATCGTCTGACCCACAGAAAATAGTCGTCGATAGCGTTCCAGCTGCCGAATTTCACCAGCAGTACACCCAGTCTCAGAAAACAAGCTCGGGAAACAGGGTTCGGTAATCGGGAGATTGGGAGCGATTTCCCATCTGTTTTCTGCGTTTCGGCGGTGTCCTTCTTCAGCAATCGTCGCAGCAAGGGAGACCGCGGAAGCTCGGCCGATAAAGCAGCAGCAGAAATCGGTTCCCAACGCAAATCATTGGCAAGGATTCGAATCAGCAGATGCGAATACGATGCGGCGAGCGAGACATCCTCGGAACTGAAATCAGCTGACCAGCCTTCAAGAACCTGCACTGCCTGCTCCGGATCATGACTCGCTAACCATTGCAGCGCAGCGCCCAGCAGGCAGCCCCGCTCTACAATGGCATCATCTGCCGGAACCTCATCAAGCGACCTGCAGCAGTCGCTGATCAATCGCTTGATTCCAGGCACATCCACGGTTGTGCCCTCCGGCACAAACCCCTTCAGCCTGATCGTCCATGACTCCGCCGACCTGGCAGCAAGAGAACCAGCGAGCAGAGTTCGGGCCTGCTCAAGCACCTTTTGCACAGCCTCTACACGCTTTGACCGATTGACAAACTGCGAGACCTGACTGGCAAGCTGATCCAACGGTCGCCTTGAGCCACTACTACCAAGGGTTAACTCTTCACCAACCAGTCGACCGCCGAGGCGATCAACCCATGTTCGACTGTGCTCGGCATCAAGGTCAGACACGTCGAGCAAGGGGCCTGCGGCAAGCACCAGTACATAGTGCACATCCTCGGGATCCAGCGACTCCAGAACTGGCATGAGCAACCGTGGAGAATTGCCCGAACTTCGAAAAAGAGTCCTGTTACTCAGCCATTCCGATTCAGAGTTCAGCCGGAGCTGCCCCAGAAACCCTGTTCGAAGGGCCGACTGTACGCTCAACTGAACTGTAAGCACATTCGCAACCTCAGATATAATCCCCATTTCAGACACCGAGGCGGATCCATCCAGCAGCAGCAGCCCAACGGAATGCCTGTCACCGCTCCTGGCGGGCCGAGGAAGATCAACTGGCCCGCCCTCGACGATCGCAGCACGAGCGAGCAGGGCCCCGGCAAATCTTCTCAGAACAACATCCTCACTCAACAACCACCTGTTCTGAAGCCCGTCGACCAGTGCGCGTCGCTGAATCAAAGAAGACCGATTGATCGCTTGAATCAATGCCTTCAGCAGGCAGGCTTCCCAGTTCACTGCCCTGAATTCTCGCGATTCAAGGCCAGTTGATGCACCCTCAGCCCCTGCAACCCCGGCCAGCTCAACCCCAGTTGACGCGACATGCGCAATCGACGAGCCCGACAGCCACTGCTTCAACGCTTCCAGCAGTCGGTCAACAACACTGCAGAGCATTTCCTGCGACTCCGACTCGCTCAACTCGAACGGTCCGGATCTCAGCCTCGTAGCGACAAGCGGCGACACCAGCCTCAAAAGTTCCCCGTGAAACCGCTGACTCAGAAACCGATGCTCCTGAACGCACTGGAACAATGATTGAGCGCAGGCTAACCCAACGCAGCGAAGCAGCAATTGCCCCGACGCAACACTGTCATCAGACTCCGCTGCACCAGCGGAAACCGGATCAACACGATCCCCCGGGGCCCCGCTCCCAACTCGACGGCCGTCGCCGTATTCTCGCCCCCCCCCCAGAGATAAACTCTCGCCCGGCCCCTCTTGAATCCATCTGCTCACAAGCGTCACGACGCGTCCGGGATGGATGCGAAACATCTCAATAATCGCCCGAACCAATCCACGCAACACTTCTCCGTCAGGGACACTCTCCCCGCCCTCAAACAACTGCAGCGTCAGCAGTTCCAGCAATCGCTCTGTCTCTTCGAGAACGGCAGTAGCTCTCTCATCTGCCAGCAACGGCTCATAAAACCGCCAGATCGCCGCCACCACAGCCCACTGCTGGTTCAGATTTTTTGACAGCACCCACCTGCGCAGCAAAACATTGATTTCCCCGAGACGCTCAGAATTCCTGTTAGGGCCCTTCTGCTGCACCACCGCATACAGGATATGACCACTTACCGCCGCCACAGCCCGTTCCGGCCGAGCCGACAATTCGTCAAGCAATTGACAGCACGCCTGCCAGTCATAAATGCCCAGACGTCCGATCGCCCGGCCCAACTGCTGCCTTAACCACCAATCCTCATGCGACGCATGGCTACCGATCCACTTGACGATAGTCGCACGAATGGCATCCCACAACTGCATTCGAAAGTTATTAATCTGACGCTCAACTTCGTCAGCATACTCAACAAACTCGAAACTCAGATGGTCTTCCTCCGATCGCATAATCTGAAGTTGCTCATACCGATCCTCGATTCCCACACTACGCCCCAACTGCAAATCAGGAATCTTCGGCAGCAGATACTCCTCGATAAGATTATAGATATGGTGAATCGTCGTCCCCGACAGCCCGGAAAACAACTGGACCACCATCCCATAAAACTGCAGATGTTTGGGTAGCTGCCTGAACCACTGACGCGATCTATCATGATCGGTAGCGACAATATCCTTCGCCAGCTCGAGGATCCAATCCGCACCCCTCCCGCCGACTGAACTGCCCCGTTCCAATCTGTCGAACAGACGCTTCACCTGCACCGGGGTACTGAACGTCCTGCTGAGTTCTTCGATACAGCTTTCAATTAACTTCGCGATGCTCTCCCAGAACTTATCGCCCCTGTCGTCACTCGCCGCGTGGTAATCGAGATGTTTGAGAAGGACGTTCCTGAAAAAACCCGGATTCTTTTCCGCTGGGATCCTTAACAATTGAAGGCCATCCATGCGTGGAAAGCCAGAATCATCCTCGCAGACGAGGAAGAGGAAGGAATTCGAATCTCTCAGCGTCTGGATCAGAATCGCAAAATGCTCGTCGGATAAATATTCCCAACCTCTTTTTGACGCGACGAAGTTATTGACAATGAACGCCGCAGACTGGGGTAACTCAGACGATGAACTGATCAATTCATCAAGCGACAGGAGCTGCGGTTTGTAGAGGTAGATTTTGCGGTTCCGCTCAACGTCAAACAGCTTCAGAGCACTCCCCATACTGGTTGCCAATCGACCGGAACCGACCTGCCCGGAAACAACAAACAATCGACAGTCTGTTGCAGCGTCAGCAAACACTTTTTCCAGAGTCGGCGGAAGAACGAAGACTGTTTCCAGACGCTCGATCGTCCGGCGACTGATCTCCTGATATCTGGCTGACACATCGACCGAACCAGCGTCAGGTTCGTCGCCAATCAGATTATGCAGGAACCCATAACGAGGATTCGGCTCCGCATTGTCACCGATCGCAGGATCACCCGGTGGCACAGACCCGTCTCCGGTGCTTCCTGCTGAACCGTCATCTGAAGTCCCGGCCGAGGTTTCAAGTGGGCTTGGGTCATTTTGTTTTTCAGGTTCGTCACCAAGTTCAGAAGTCATCCGATTGACCCTTTCGAATCCCCGGTGTCACAGATCAGGGAACAGCAGACAAACTCACGGTTCAACCGGCTTCCACATGCTGCCCGGGGGTGATGCTCAGGATTGTCGGCAGTTCCAGGACACCTTCCTGCCCCAGACCGCTGTGTACCATTCCAAAACCTGCGCGCCACAGAGACTTAAATAACAGAGAAACACAAACATGGCCGACACCCACTCACCCCAGACGGACCAATAGTTTCCAGCAACCAGACTGGATAAGAGAATCGAGTAACAGAGATTGAAACACGTGGCGGAAATCAACAAAACCAGCCAAAGAACGAGGTACAGGAAAGGCGACAGTACAACGGCGAAGCCGGTAAACAGCGACAACAGGACTGTCAGTCGCAATGCAGCAACCGCACAGCGGGGACCGAAGCAAAGCTCGGTGGGGTGCGGGAGGTAAATCCCGGTCAGGATCCATTCGCCGGGAAGGTTTGCGATATTGAGTTTACCAGCCACCCTGCGGAGGATTTCGGGGGTCAGCGAACAGACAGCAGTGAACAGTACAGCAGTGCTGACGGAAAACTGAAAGGCAGACCAGAGACGTGGGGAGAAGATGCACTGGGCAAAGCAAAAGAGGTGATGCAGCAGGACTGTCAGCAGCAGCAGATTAGCACACCAAAAAACAGAAGAATTCTGTCGAGATATCGCAAGAATTTTTTTGACGCCATGAACGGGAATTATGCGACGACAAGCCGGCGGACGGACCAGATGCGGACGAATCACAAGTTTCAACTCGGCTCCCGGCACAAGAGTATAGAATTCCCCCGAGATCTTCAGTTTAGTGCAGTCCGTATCCGCAGCCACAACGGCCGACAACCAGACGGGGCCGAAGAATCGACTGATTTCTATGCGTTCCAGAGATGCGTTATAGAACGTGAGATCCGAGGAACCCCCTTTGTCAAAAATCAGTATCGGCGGGTCAACTCCCAGCGAGATGTACAGGGGGTGAGTGTTGTCGCAGGTGCACCTTTCCCCAGTTTCCCTGATTGCAACGCAGTGTTTGTCCCAGTTGATCGCGAGATACGGCGTCTGACAGGTCTGGCAGGAAACGAATCTGCGACACGTAACGTCTTTATGCCGAGGATCAAGCTGCTCAAAACTGCGGCCGCAGCGGAGCAATCCCCCCTCTGTCGCAATGGTACTCTGGCTTTTTGCAGGTCCAGTCCCCGCCAACGCTGCTTTCTGTGGTTGCGACGGTTTCGCACTCATGACAGAATCTTCAACAGAGGACAGTTTTTACTGAGTTCAGCAAGTCCAGCCTCACTGACTTGAGTCTTTTTCAATTCCAGTTGGCTGAGTTGCGACATTCGCTGCAGAGCAGCGAGACATGCGTCATCGACCCCAGTGCCGGCCAGCCGCAGTGTTGTGAGAGTCGGGATGCACGCGAGAATTTCGATTGACCTGTTTGTGATCGGACAAAGTCTCAGATTCAGTTCAGAAAGTGTCTTCGACTGCAGCAGATGTTCAACCCCCAGATCTGTCACTCTTGTGCGTGACACATCAAGGTGCTTGAGCATCGGCAGCTTAGCAAGGAGATCGAGGCTTCGATCAGTGATTCCCGATCCACTCAGATTGACATGTCGCAGGTCATTCTGCCTCGGCAGTGGATACACGCCCTCCCTTGTGAAATCCGACAGACGCTGCAGGTGCTCATCTGTTACCGCAGCGATTGTCCAGCTTAGATACGTAATCCGTCTTCTGTCATCCGATTTATTCGTGACGATCGCCGCAGGCACAGTCGCTGAGGCTCGAACTGGCCTGCTGCGGCGTGCACCTGGCAGCGCAGGCGCTTCCGACTCTGCCGCACGAAGAAAACTGTCCCGAAACTCACCCGGCGTCTGAAAACGCTGGGCAGGCTCGGAGTGGGTCGCTTTTTGCAGAAATCGTCCAACCCCGGGCGCGAGCCCGTTGAAGTCAAGCGAACCATGCTCCTGGGGTGCTTTTCCGGTCAGAAGTCGATGCACGGTCACGCCCAAACTCCATAGGTCACTCAACGTACCGGCGAGCTCAGGGTTAGCGTAAAGCTCCGGAGCAATAAAGCCTCGCGTGCCGATGTATCGAGAATCCTGGCCCGGTTCCACGGATTTGAGCAGACTTGCGATTCCGAAATCAGCGATCTTTACGACCCCACCTCTCGATAACAGCAGATTGGCTGGCTTGATATCCCGATGGCACTTAATAACTCTGTAGGCCGCCGTCAGGCCTGCACAAACACCATCGACAATTGGCTTCAAACGCTGCAGATCGAAGGCTCCATCCCTGGTCAGCAAGTCTTCGAGGCTGGCACCATCAACAAACTCGAGAACGATGTACGGCCCCTTTGAGTCTGTGTTGACCTCGTAAACCTGGACCACATTCTGATGACAGATTCGAGAACTGGCAATCGCCTCCTGCTGCAACCGGATCTGGTCCAATGATCCATTATGCTGAGCCAGCAACTGCTTGATCGCGACAAACCTGTGCAAAGTTCGATCATACGCTTTCTGTACAGACCCAAAACCACCCTGACCGCAGGCATTTTCGATGTCAAAAAACTGTTCCCGCTCCTTGGTCGGCAGTGACACATACTTCCGCAGCCAACTGTCGGGGATCTTCCGTTCTTCAGTCAGCATCTGATGGTCGTTGTGCTCTGACGCCATCGAACTCTCCGTGCAAACAACTCGCACCCCGGGTGACTTAGGAAGATGCTATATGATGCTTACCAATTCTGCAAGTCTGCCGCCCCAGGGTAAGTGCCGATCATTCGTCCCCCCACCAGGCAGGAGGCATCCGGCAACCCAGTCGGAGTGATCGTGCCACACAACGTTGGCAATGGTGGTCAATACCCTGCATCGCCAACTCTTTCACACACGGGACTCCCTCCAAACCGCAGACTCCCCCGGCGCCCACTCAACCGCCGTCTTTTCGAAAAAACTTCTTGACATTCCGACTGCCGCGGTGAAGATCAGCAAAGATGCTCTCTTTATATGCTGGCTGTGCTGCGTCCTGTTCGCTGCCGTCATTTGTAAGGGTTCTGCCAATGCATCCTGCCCACAATCGCACGCTGGATTCGGCGCCTGCACCGGCGTCAGCTGCCACAACAGCCGGCTCAGCACAATCATCGGCATTGACCGCTGTGGGCGCCGTGATGCTGCTGATGCTGGTCTGCACAATTTTTGCACACTGCCTGCGGAATCCCACAGCGGGGCGCGGCAGCGCAGCCGTGCTTCCGCAGCCGAGGGCCGAGACTGCTGATCAGCGGGCAGTAGCGCCGCCGGCATGGCAGCCCGATAAGCACTATTTTGTGCGACTGGCGGAAAACTTTCGTGATCGCACGCAGGACCTGGTCCCGCTGTCTGCGCTGCGGATGCAGCTGTATTTTTCTGAAAAGCAGCATGGCGTGGCTCCCTTCTGCGAGGACGTCAATGGATACCGAAGTACCGGAAGGTTTGTGCTGTCGCATGTCCCCTGGCTGGACCCGAACCAGTGGAAAAACCGCACACTGTACTCGTTCAGGAAGCATCTGTTCAGCGCTGAGCAGTTGTCAGCTCAGGTTGAATCTGAAATTCAGAACTTCCAGTTGATTCTGCGTCAGCGGTTTGCAGAGTCAGTGACCGAGACGAATACCGCACTGATGCTGGAACTGGGGCCTGATATTGCCGCGCAGCTGCCTGTGGCTGAAGAAGTGGAACGGGCGCTGTTTCGTTCGCTGCAGTCGTCGACCGAAGTGCAGCAGCAGATGCTGCAATCGGCTCTGACAACCGAAATCGCGTCACAGATTGTGTCTGCAGTGGCTTTCAGAATCGTGCGAACGGCCAGCGGTACGGCCGTCGGTGCGGCAGCGACTCCTGCTACGGCCGGAATCAGCCTTGCAGCCGGCATCCTGTTTGACCAGGTGGTCAGCACCATATGGAACTGGTACAGCGACCCGCAGGGTGAATTGCAGGCAAAGTTGCTGGCACATCTGACCGACCTGCAGCAGACCGTGATTGGCGATAGTGACAATCCCGAAGCCGGCAGCCTGTGTCACAGCCTGCAGACTATCCGCCAGGGCATGCTGGACAGCGTTCTGACGCTGCACAATCAGCAGGTGGCACACACGTCGGCAGGAGCCTCCGTCAGATGAAAAATTCCCTGCGGGTTCTGCTGCAGACGGTTCTGCTGTGCTGTCTGGTTTCGCCCTGTTTCGGGCAGGTCCCCGCCAGCGGACTCAAGCTGTTGAAAGGCGCAGCAAAGATCGCAGCGAACTCTGCCGACGAGGTCGGCGATGTGACAGAATCGATCGCTCGCCAGGCCGGGAAGTCCACAGCACATTCATCGCCCGGACTTGCTGCCGAACTTGCCCTCAAAACAGGTGACAAGTTCCAGATCATCCAGCGGAATCCTCGCTGGCTCAAACTGGTCACCACTGCGGCCGCACCTGAACCCACCGCACGGTTGCTGCTGAAGCACGGGGCAGAGGCCGAAAAGTTTCTCGCTTTTTCGACAAGGCACACCGAATATGCACTGAATCTTTCAGCTGAAAAACTGGTCTATCTGAATGACATCCTGCAGCGGGCTGGCGCGGGTTCTGCCGATCTGCTGCCGCTGCTGGACGTACTGGCAAAATCCAGTGATCCTCGTTTTCTGCAATGGACGTATCGGAACAGGTTCAAACTGGCAGTGGGTGGCTCATTAACCCTGTTTCTGCAGTCTCCCGCCGACTACGTTAATGGCATTCGCAACCTGTCGGATACACGCGAACCGGCTGCCATGGCTGCCACCGCTACAGCCGGACCAGCAGCGGCATCGCCACTGCCACAATTGCTGGCGTCGGCGGACACTGCCGGCAAGCTCACAGTCATTGTCCCCTGCAGCATCGCACTATCTCTGTGGATCGCAGTCGCGACTGCTCGCCGGCTCCTGAGGCAACGCCGCTTCAGACCCGCAGTCAGTCACCGCTGATGACCACGCGGTTCACGCAGCAGGTCCGGTACATCACACACCAGTCGAAATCCCGTCCACGAATTCCACTCCGACGGTCGCATGCCCGATCGAGACGCTGATCGCTGATACATCTTCGGACTGTGCCACGATCCGCCACGTACAGCCCGACAGCCGTCACGAAAGACGCCAGAAGACTGCAAACGGTGAAGATCCGGCACTCGATGAAGTTCCGCATCATACCAGTTGTCACACCACTCACACACGTTGTCGGTCAGATCATGAATCCCCAGCCAGTTGGCCCCGGAACTGCGAATGGGACAAACTCCTGAACCCGAAACAGATCGAGTCACCACCTGAAGATCACTCAGACTGTCGCCCGAAAAAAATCGCGTCTCCGTCCCCGCTCGACAGCAATACTCCCATTCCCACTCAGTCGGTAAACGATACCGGACGGCCCGGCCGCAGACCTGTTCCGCAGTTTGATTCAGCCAGTCAATAAACGCTCGAGCATCGTACCAGGAGACATTCACCACCGGGTGCTCACCCGACAATTCCGGGGACTCGTCCCCTGCAGCAAACCCCACCCGACTCAGCCAGCGTCGAATTCCACGACGGGCCGTCACGCAGTACCCGGTCCGCCGAACAAACTCGGCAAACTGCCGGACCGTAACAGCCGCATCGGCCACCAGAAAGGATGTGACAATCCGGACGTCACGTGGTGGCCCCTCCTGCAGCAGCTGCCTCGTCCAGTCTGCATCGCCCGTCTCCAGTCCGCATGCGTGCAACGTCTCAAGTGTCTCTGTCTGCCCCAGACGAAATCCACCCGCCGGCACGCAGCGAAACCGCGTTCCATGCTGATCCGTCCAGGGCAGTGCCAGTCCCAGAAAATCGTGCCACAGTCGCTGGGCCGGTGGCATATCAGCCGCAGTCAGCACAAGATCTTCACGCGGACGCGGCACTACAAACTCTGAACTCTGGAACCCGTCATACAAACCACGGAATACCCCCCTCACCTGACCCAGATCCGCAAACCGATCTTCAGCTCGATTGCTGACCATACGTCTGAGCACATCACCCAACCCGCCCTCAGGAAGTACACGCAGCGCGGCACCCACAGAGAACGGCCGACAGTCCGTCACCAACTGCAGCAGACTGGCCCCGAGACTGTACTGGTCCGTCAGCCCACTGACCTGCTCCGATCGCTCCGGAGCCGCATACATGGCCGTAAACTCTCTCCCGGGCTCTTCCCCAATCCGCGTGGCGCTTCCGAAATCGCTGAGCAGGATCACTCCGCAATCGTCACGCCGCCGTCCATCGTCCGCCGCCCACAGAAGATTGCCTGGCTTAAGATCATTGTGCAGGAACCCTGCAGAATGCAGTCCAATCAGCCCGTCAGTCGCCTGACATGCAACCCGCAGTAACTCAGCCAACGGCAAGGCACCAGCCAACCTCAGACGTCGACCCAAATCTCCAAATTCGGCCAGCGTCGACACGAAATAAATCCCATCCTGATCCACAGCCTGCCGCAGTAAACCCGGCACTGCCACCCCGGCAACAGACCGCAGCACTCGCAACTCTCGCCGCACACTCGGCGACATTTCGTCATCAGATGACTTAAACCGCTTCACCGCATATCGGATTCCTGTTTCCCGACACACTGCAAGCAGAACTTCACCATTGGAACCGCCACCCAGACGGTGCAGAACCACATAGTCAGCCGACAATGTGCGTCGCATCAATGGTTCCGGCACACTGCGCTGTGTCCTGAACTGATCTTCCATGGTGGCACCAGACGAACGCATCACACTCACACTCTCCGCAAAACCCACTCCGCCTAAATGCTACGTTCAGCCACCCCAAACTGCAACAAACTGCCGCAACCCTGGAAAAATCCGCGCAACTCCTGCGATTTCAGGACCTCCCAATTGCAGCAGCATCAGTCATGTCGACTGGGCAACAACAACAGACGATATTCAGGGAGTCTGGAATCATGCGGAAAATCACGCTCGCCTCATCCATCGCTTCGGCCATCACTCTGCTGGGTTACTGGGGCATCCCGGCTCAGCTGGTGGGCAGCACCGGCATCACCCCGGAAACTGCACAGGAACAGTGCGAGGACAATCCCGATGCCTTCTTCGCCAGCGTCCGCCAGCAGGCGGAAGCCGACCTGCGGTCCATGACCGAAACCCGCAGCAGCCTGCGCACCAGCAGTGCGGATGTCGAAAACCTGCACGCTGAAGTGCAGGAGAAACTCAGCTATGCCAGCAGCGCCGCTCAGGACTTCCGAGCTGCGTGGCAGGCTGACAGTTTCCCCGTCATGATCCGTGGCCGGGCCTACACGAAGAACGACGTGGAAGCACAGACCTCCAGCCTGCTGGCACAGATTGATGGCTACAACGAAGCCATCGCAAAGTACACTCGAACCATCGCTGATATCCGTCAGCATGTGGAAGACCTGACGGCCCGCATCGTCACCACCGAGACGGACCTTGGGCTCCTCGATACTCGCTGCCGCATGTACAAGGCCACTCACAGCGAATCGGACGCTGCTGCTCTGATGGCTGCCGTGGACAGCCTGTTTGCCGAAAATGCCTCGGTCATCAGTGCGTCGCCCATCCGCAGTGTGGACGAGATGATTCGGGATACGGCGACAGCCACCCCGGTCAGCCACAGCCGGGCCGTCAGTTTCCTGACCGGGAAATGATGGCGAGTTGACGGATGTCAGATGCACAGCCCCGCGGCAAGCCGCGGGGCTGTTTTCGTTGCTGGAATGCTGTTCTGCGGACTGACGCCTAAATGCGAAACGCTGCAGCGAACGCCAAACGCAAGGCAAGGGTTTTCATAGGACCTATGGGACCTATAAGACCCATCGCACCTATCAACCGCAACAAACCGCAACAAATCGCAAAATCGCAGGAATCGCATCAGAGAATCGCACAGAGCACAGAGTGTCAGAGATCAGAGCAACAGAGGAACCAGAGTCCGAATCCCATGAGGATGACTGGGGAAACTACTCCA
>CAIOKE010000324.1 GCA_903858815.1 uncultured Planctomycetaceae bacterium
AGCTGGTGCTCGGAGGTCCCAGTGGCCCCTGTGGGACGGCGAGGCTCCTGCTGAGCCGAAGATCACTGGAATTGGGGTCCCCGAGCTGGTGCTCGGAGGTCCCAGGGGCCCCTTTGGGGAGGGCGAGGCTCCTGCTGAGCCGAAAATCACTGGAATTGGGGTCCCCGAGCTGGTGCTCGGTGGTTCGAGAGGTGAGCCGTCAGCGTAAGCTGACGTGGATGATCAAAAAAGGGCCCGCGGCGGATGCCGGGGCCCTTTGCGATTCCTTGTTGTGCGAAGGTCGATTATTCGACTTCGTACTCGCTCTGCAGTACAGCCAGAGCATCCGTGATCTGTCCTTCATTCATGCCGCCGGCACGCACGATCTCTGTGCTGGCCTGGTTATTGCCTGTCAGCTCTTTGGCCGAAGCGTTGATGCGTCCGGCTGAGTCGTAGGCGTAGGTGATCTCGATCGGCGATCCCTTTGGCAGGTTGGACGGCAGATTGAACACTCGGAAATCGCCGATCATTTCGCAGGCTGCCGGATCAACGGCATCACCTTCAAGAATTTCAACGTGGATCCGCTGCTGACCATCAGTATTGGTTCCGAACTTCTGCCGTACGTTGTGAGGTACGGGTGTGTTGCGAGGAATCATGATGTGGTTGATCTTGCGACTGCGGTCGCGTGGATCAGTGATCTTGATTCCGAGCGAGTGTGAGTTCACGTCGCTGGTGCGGACGGATTTCAGTCGTTTTTGCAGTGCATCAACAACTCCGCTGGAATTCACGCCGTGGCGGGCCTGCAGAATTGCTGCATGGAGGGCAGCACCTTCCGCAACGGCGCGTTCCGGGGCCAGAGCACGGGATGGTTCTTTATGACAGACCTCGCGGAGCATCTGTTCGACCACGGGCATGTAGGTTGAGCCACCGACAAGCACGATCTCGTCAAGTTGTCCGGGACCGACACCGGCCTGCTGCAGCACCAGCTCCGTCGTGTCCTTGGTGCGCTGAAGCAGATCGGCCGTCATGCGTTCAAAGTCCGTACGAGAGACGGACACGGAAAGAGTGTTGCCCTTGTAGTAGACGGAGATTGGCACCTGCATTTTGGTACTGAGATCGCGCTTGGCGTCTTCAGCTTCCTGCTGGAACTTGAGCATCGCTTCTGGATCCTGGCTGGGATCCACGTTGAATTTGCGACGGAACTGTTCGACGAGGTGATCCGACAGACGCTTGCTCCAGTCCAGACCGCCCAGCATGACGTCCCCGTCGGTGGCCAGTACGCGGAAGTTTGTCGGGGTGTAACGGACGACCGTGACGTCGAAAGTACCACCACCAAGGTCATAGACCATAATGGTCTTTTCATCGGCCTTCAGGTCTGTACGACCAAATTCGCCTTTGCTCCACGCGTAGGCGAGGGTGGCGGCGGTTGGTTCGTTGATGATGTCGATCACGTTCAGGCCAGCGATCTTGCCGGCATCCTGAGTTGCTTTACGACGGACATCGTTGAAGTAGTAGGGCACGGTAATCACCGCGTTGGCGATGGGCCCGATGATTTTCTCGGCGTCCTGCTTCATCTTTTTCAGGATGAGTGCAGAAATGAATTCGGGGGTCAGGCGTTTGTTCTGGTAGACAACGAAGTAGTTCTTGTTACCCATCTCACGCTTGATGGCTTCGACGATGGAACTGGGGTCGGCAACCGAAATGCGTTCGAAGGAGGGACCGACGACGACCTTGTCTTCATCCAGCAGAACGACGGAGGGGGTAATTGCCCGACCATCGGCGTTGGAAATCACAGTGGGGTTGCCATCTTTGTCCAGCATGGCGATCGCACTGAACGTGGTGCCAAGGTCAATTCCGACCGTATTTCCTTCGAGAAACTTCATTTCAGCCCTCAGATCTTTGGTAAACTTGCACCAGGAGTTGTTGCTGGCCCGGTACCGGAGCAGCAGGCGGGATCACCTGCAGCTGCTATTCTGGCATTGAAAAAGCGGTAATTCAAGCGGCAGAACGGGCGAATTGACCGGTCCGGGCAAGGGAATTGGGGGATTTGGGGGCCATTCGGTCTGTATGGCTGTGATCCGTCGAACTTCCTCGGACGCGGCCCCCGATCAAGGAGAAATGTGCAGTGGTGCGAAAAACGGGCGTTATTTGGCTGCTGATGTGGTTCTTCGTCGCTCGGCAACCGGCGTTTTGCCTTCTTCAGGCCGGCGAAACACAGGGGAGTTCAGGTGTATCTGCCCGTGCACCCTCGATCGTTCTGATCCTTGCGGATGACCTCGGTTATGGGGAATTGGGGTGCTACGGTCAGCAGTTGATTCAGACACCGCAGCTGGACCGGATGGCCGCTGAGGGGCTCAGGTTTACTCGGTTTTATTCGGGTGCCACGGTCTGTGCTCCGTCACGCAGTGTGTTAATGACTGGCCAGCATCATGGTCACACGCGAGTGCGCGGGAATGCTGGTCCCGGCAATCCGTCTGCTCAGGCTTTGCAGGCGGACGACCTGACGGTGGCCCGGCTGTTGCAGTCCGCTGGTTATCGGACGGCGTTATTCGGTAAGTGGGGTTTGGGCGACGTGGGGCCGGCCGAGTCCGGGCTGCCTCGACGACAGGGGTTTGACCAGTTCTACGGCTACCTGAACCAGGTTCATGCGCACAATCATTTCCCGGCATTTCTCTGGGAGAACGAGCAGCGTGTGGCCCTGCGAAACGTGGTGACTGCTGTTGGTGACGCTGGTGGCGGTTATGCTTCCCAGGCGTTCGACTTCGCGGACGATCTGTTCGCCGAGCGAAGTCTGCAGTTTGTGCGAGACAACCGCGATCGTCCGTTTTTCCTGTACTGGAGTCTTGTGACACCGCATGCGAACAATGAACGGACACGAGCTTTGAAGAACGGAGCTCATGTGCCGGATTTTGGACCGTATGCTGGCCGGGACTGGTCCGAGCAGGACCGAGGACATGCTGCCATGATTACTCGACTGGACGCTCATGTTGGACGTTTGCTGGACGAGTTGAAGACGCTGGGTATTGCCGAACAGACACTGGTGCTTTTCAGCAGTGACAATGGGCCTCATAACGAAAGCGGGCATAATCCGGATCGTTTTCAGCCATCCGGTCGGTTCAGCGGTATGAAACGCAGTCTGAAGGATGGCGGGATTCGAGTGCCGTGTCTGGCCTGGTGGCCTGGTACCATAGCGGCGGGAACGGTCAGTGATCGGGCGGCCTATCTGGGCGATGTGATGGCCACTGCGGCAGAACTGAGTGCCTGCCCTGCTCCACCGCACACCGATTCGCTCAGTCTTGTCCCGGTGCTGCGGGGGCAGCCTGAGCATGCTGGCCGGCATGAGTTTCTGTACTGGGAATTTCATGAGGGGGGATTTCGCTCTGCCTGTCTGTATCAGGGACGCTGGAAAGCGTTGCGACGACTGGGGGCAGCCGTGCAGCTGTTTGATACTGAACAGGATCCTGCGGAGTCCGTGGATGTGGCAGCGAAGTACCCGGAGATTACGGCAATTGTTGACCACTATCTGAACACCGCGCGATCAGATTCCGTGAACTGGCCGGTTCGTGGCCTTTCGAGGACACCCTGAATCTGCCGGGAACAGTGTTCAGGCGGCGGTCAGATAGATCAACAGTGCCGTTTGCCATGAGGCGATGGAACCTGAGATTGTGAAAGTGAATTTCAGATTTCGCAGAAACATCCAGAACAGCAGCAGCAGTACGACAAGTGTTCCGGCGACTTTGAACTGCAGGAACAACCAGACTTCCCCCGAGGCCACTTCAATCAACCACAAGCCCAGCGGGTTTTGTTCAGTGTGCAGCATGACTTCGCGAAATCTCAGTGTCAGCCAGCAGTCGTAGAGAGAGACGGCCGCGATCAGCACCTGAAAGAAAGGGAACCAGAGTTTCCAGCGGCGGATGTCGTCAAGTACCGGGGACATGGTTTGGCAGCTCCTTTTTCAAAGGCATCCCTGACTTTGATCTGAGAGTGTGGCGTCCGGGACTGGTGGTGTCTCGAACGCTGTTCAGCGAAGCGACATGGCAAACGGTGGTCCCAATGCCGGAGGTCGAAGCAGGATTTCTGTGGAACCCCGGGGATGGGAGTCACGGGGGTGTTGCGGGTTGATGTCGCGGCGGTGCATTGCTGCGGGTGTGGGCAATGATGCTGCCAGAGTAAGCTGCAGCAGTTCTGGTGTGATGCGGGGGCGGGGGCCAGTGGCGTGAGAGCGTGACCGCGCGGGGTGGTGTTCTGCCCTGAATCTGAGCGGGATTGCCACAAGTTCGCTCAGTGGGGGTGTGGTGGCGAAGAATCCGGCGGATTTTCCCTGCAGAACACGGTGGCAAGCGAGGCAAAGGTGGGCATCTGAGGTTGTCAGAGGCAGGCAGGCACAGTTATGCTCTGGGGATTCACTGGCGGCTGACGCCGTCTGGCTTGTCGGAATATTTGCTGTGGCGGGGATTTGTCATGCATATGGGAACTGAGTCTGCTGCGACTGCTGTGGGAGATTCGCCGCAGTTGCTGGGGCATCCAACAGGGTTATTCAACCTGTTTTTTGCCGAGATGTGGGAACGTTTTTCCTACTACGGCATGCGGGCCTTGCTGCTTTTCTACATGACCAAGGACTTCCTGAAGTTCAACGACAGTCAGGCCTACACGGTGTACGGCGCGTACACGGCACTGGTGTATATGACACCGTTTATCGGTGGTTTGCTGGCGGACCGTCTGCTGGGTCAGCGACTGGCGGTGATTCTGGGTGGTATACTGATGGCGGCTGGTCACCTGTTGATGGGGATCAGCAACGAAACGGCCTTCTATTATGCACTGGCCCTCGTGATCATCGGCAACGGATTTTTCAAACCGAACATTTCGACGATTGTGGGAACGTTGTATCCGCCTGGTAGTCCGCGGCGGGATGCCGGGTACACGATTTTCTACATGGGGGTGAACATGGGGGCTGCAATGAGCCCTCTGCTGTGCGGGTACATCGGTGAAAACTATGGCTGGCATTATGGTTTTGGGCTGGCGACCATCGGGATGATGGTTGGTCTGGCGGTGTTCATCATGCCCAATCTTGTGACGCAGCTGATGATTGCTGTGGGTGCGGCAGCAGCGGTGGTGGCCCTGCTGGTGTACCGTCCCAGCGATCCGGCAGCGATTGTGCTGAACGTCTTTGTCGCCCTGTGCCTCGCCGTTGCCGCGGGGATTTCCATTGTGGCACTTGGTCGTGGTGGGCTGCCACAGTCCGCTGGGGCTGCGAAGTCCGGGGCAGTGCCGAAGAACGTACTGTCGATGGTGCTTGGGGGCATCGTGATCGCGGTTCCAATCGTTGCCATGTTCGTGTCAGGCTTCAAACTGGTCGCTACTGAGCCTCTGCAACTGGTGGCCGTCAGTACAATTGAGTCCGTGCAGAAGTCGAGCATACCTGGTGCTGCGATTCTGGCAATCTTCCTGGCTGAGGTCAGCAAGCCAGCAGGATTGTTGTTGATTCTGACCGGGGTACTGGCATTTGGTTCCCTGATCAAGCAGACGCTGACGATGCGCCCGATCGCTCGTCATCGCATGATTGTGGTCCTGACGCTGACGTTTTTCTCGATGCTGTTCTGGTCATTCTTTGAGCAGGCGGGCAGCAGCCTGAACAGTTTTGCGGATCGCAATGTCGATCGTGTAGCAGCCGTTGATCGGTTGATTGCGGAGTCCGATGTTGGCACTGTGATTCAGCTGCAGCCGACTCAGGAGCAACTGGGTTACACAAACGGTTCCACTCTGTTCACTCTGGATCAGCTGGACAAGCTGCGGGCTGAGGAAGCTGCGAAGGGTGGGGATGGGACGTTCAACTTCACCATTGACTGGACTGTGGCGGCGGACAACGTGGGGATGGGTGTGACGTCTCGCGACGGTGAGTTGGCTGCCAGTACATTTCAGGCTGTGAATGCTGTCTGTATTCTGGTTTTCGGACTGGTCTTTACGTGGATCTGGTCGACACTGAGTGCGCGGGGGCTTGATCCGTCTCCACCGGTGAAGTTTGGTCTTGGGCTGATTCAGCTGGGGCTGGGCTTTGGTGCATTCTGGTATGGTGCGGTGCACCATGATGCTCGCGGCATGGTCGGTGTGTCCTGGCTGCTGCTGGGGTATATACTGCACACGACTGGTGAGTTATGTCTGTCGCCGGTGGGACTGTCCATGATTGCCCGGCTGGCTCCCAAGGTGCTGGTCAGTACGGTGATGGGTGCATGGTATCTAGCCACGGCATTCTCGCAGTATCTGGCGGCAATGATTTCCCAGCTGACGGGTAGCGAGCATGGTGGGTCATCAGAGCCCGGTATTCCGGCACCGCTGCAGACTGTGATGGTGTACGGGGACGTGTTCAAGCAGATCATGTTGTTTGCGGTTGGGGCCGGCATCGTGTGTCTGGCGATCTCACCGATTCTTACGCGGTGGACGCATCCGGAAGCCCCTGAGGACTCAACGGACTGAAGTCCTGCTGGCTACGGCTGCAGAGATCCGCTCTGAGGAGGCCACTGATTGCGAATCGAACAGGTTCGGCAGTCTGTGGCCTCGGTCTTTTATCTGCTGTCGTTTGCGGGGTGTTCGCGCGTGCGTTCCCGGTCAGGTGTCGGTATCATTTCCTTCGCACTGCGTGTTTTTTTTCCTGCCGGTTCGGGGCGCTGTCATGATCTGCAGAGTTCTGTCTGCCGTTGCGTTGCTGCTTGTCTGTCTCCACCAGCCGCCATTCGTTGGTGCTCAGGAACAGCCATTGCCTGGACCGTCGCCTGAGCTGCGTGCTCTGGAGCAGGATCCGGCCAGTCCGTGGCATCCTCGTATGGATTCACCGCGGCTGTTGACTCCTGAGTGGGTCGGTGATCAGACGACTCAGGCCGTTATAGTGCTGGCCATTGACGATATGCGTGATCCCGCGAAGTATGAAGCGTGGTTGCGACCGGTACTGAACCGGTTGAAGCAGATTGATGGTCGTGCGGGTGTCAGCATTATGACGAACGATGTGCGTCCTGACGATCCGCAGCTGCAAAGCTGGCTGGGCGAGGGGCTCAGCATTGAGTGTCACTCGGCCGATCATCCGTGTCCGTTGCTGCAGGGTGGTGACTTTGCAAAGGCGAAGTCCACGTACGACCGGTGTATTGATCGGATGGCTGAGATTCCCGGGAATCGCCCGGTCGCCTTTCGAACTCCCTGCTGTGATTCCCTGAACACGGTCAGTCCGCGTTTTTTCGCTGAGATTTTCAGTGGCACGACGGCTGCCGGTCGGTATCTGCAGATTGATTCTTCGGTCTTCATGTTTTTCACCTCGCGTGATCCTGAGTTGCCGAAAGATCGCGTACTGGATGCTCAGGGAGCCGAGCGATTTCTGAAGTACCTGCCCAAAGGCAACCGTTTTGGCGGCAACCTGCAGCAGCACTTTGTGAATTACGTCGAGAACTATCCCTATCCGTGGGTGATTAACGGGACCTGCTGGCAGATCCCCTGCCTCGCTCCCAGTGACTGGTCAGCTCAGCATCTGCAGGGCGTGCATAATCCGGTGACGCTTGACGACTGGAAGGCGGCGATTGATCTGACGGTGGCGAAACGTGGAGTCTTCAGTCTGGTGTTTCATCCGCATGGCTGGATCAGGCCGGAACAGGTTGTGGAGCTGATCGAGCATGCGGTGTCAACGCATGGTCCGCGTGTGAAGTTTCTGAACTTTCGCGAGGTCAGTGAGCGTTTGAATAACGCTTACTGTGGTGGGCGTACACTGCGTGAGCATGCTCCGGCCTTTCTGGAGCAGCATCGCAGGTCGGTTGAGGCGGAGCGGGTTCTGACGGCGCTGCCTGAGCAGGATCAGCAGGTACTGGCCGCGGTCCTGCAGTCTCCGCAGCGTTTTGGTCTGCCTCCGGTGCGCCGTCCTGATGGGACGCATAATGGGTTCTTCGTGCATGACCAGCATTTGTGCTGGCAGAACGAAGACACCTCGACCTTGCCCGACCTGCTGGTGCGAGTGTCGATAGAGTCTGTGCTGCAGCAGGGGCGACGCAATGTGGCGGCGCAGCAGGAGCCGTTGATTCCTGTGGGTGCCGCCGTCGTGGATGTGACACCGGACTACCCGGTGCGGCTGACGGGGTATGGGAATCGGCTGACGGAAGCTTCGACTGCGGCTGTCAGGATTCATGCACGGGCGTTGGCGGTGGGCGCGGCCGACGATCTGCAGTCGCTGTTGCTGACGGTGGATAACTGTGGAGTACCGCTAGAGCTGACAGAGTCTGTTTACCAGAGGATAGCGGCGCAGGTGAAGATACCGCGGGAGCGGTTTGCGATCAGTGCCACGCATTCTCATTCTGCTCCGTGGCTGAGAGGGTTTGCGCCCAATATTTTTGCTGAAGTCCCTGCTGATCAGGCGGCTCGACTGGCTCAATACGAGGTTGAGTTGGCGGACAAGCTTGTGCAGGTGGCGTTGTCGGCGGTGCAGCAGCAGGTTCCGGCGACGCTGCACCTCGGTTATGGAGAAGCTGGTTTTGCCATGAATCGGCGTGCTCTGAAGGACGGTCGCTGGTCGGGATTCGGTGAAGTTCCGGACGGCCCTGTGGATAAGCGTGTGCCGTTGCTGGCAGCGCGGGATGCCAGCGGAAAGTTGGTTGCGCTGCTGGTCAATTACGCGTGTCACTGCACGACGGAGACGGGCGAATTCAATCAGATCAGCGGTGACTGGGCGGGGTTTGCGGCAGATATGCTGGAGGCGGAGTATTCCGGGGCTGTGGCTCTGGTTGCGATTGGCTGTGGTGCCGATGCGAATCCTTCGCCACGGGGGACTCATGAACAGGCTCGTCAGCATGGTCGGACACTTGCCGACGAGGTCCGGCGAATTCTGACAGCGGATGGCCAGATGCGGCGGATCAGTGGAAGGATCACGGCGCAGCTCAGCCGCATTGACCTGCCGCTGGGACGTATTCCGACGCGTGAAGAGTTGCAGCAGGAAGCGGCAGATAAGGGAGTGACCGGTTCGCGGGCACGATATTTTCTGGGGCTGCTGGAATCGGGTCAGTCGATTCCCTCGACCGTGCCGGATTATCCGGTGCAGACGTGGTGTTTCGGGGAAGACCTTGCCATGGTGTTTCTGGCGGGTGAAGTGGTGGTGGATTACAGCATTCGTCTGAATGAAATGTTTGATGGCAGTCGTTTGTGGGTGAATGCGTACAGCAATGATGTTCCCTGTTACATCGCCTCGGCAAGGCTGTTGCGGGAGGGCGGATATGAGGTGGATTCGTCAATGCTGTACTATCGTCGTCCGTCGCGGCTGGCGCCGGAGGCGGAGGATTTGATTTGTGATGCTGTGCAGAAGCAGTTGCCGCAGCATTTTTATACGGCTGCGCTGCAGGCGAAGTTTCCGGCCCCGAAAAGTCCGACTGAGGCGCAGGCCGTGCTGCATGCTCGAGGTGGTTTGAAGGCTGTGCTGGCAGCAGCCGAGCCATTGATTCGGGATCCGGTTGCTTTCGACTGGGACGAGCGTGGACGTCTGTGGGTGGTCGAGATGGGGGACTATCCTTCGGGAGGTGGGCAGACAGGTCGTGTGCGGATTCTGGAAGATCAGGACGGCGACTTTGTGTATGACCGGGCGGTGACGTTTCTGGACGGACTGGATTTTCCGAATGGGATTCAATGCTGGCGCAACGGAGCCCTGATCACAATGGCTCCGCAGGTCCTGTATGCCGAGGATCAGGACGGTGACGGGGCGGCCGATCTGCGTCAGCCGCTGTATCTGGGGTTTGTGGAGGGCAACCAGCAGCATCGAGTGAATGGGATGCGCTGGGGACTGGATGGTTGGTTGTACCTTGCGAATGGTGACAGTGGCGGGCTGGTATCGGGGACTGGCGCGTTGCCGGGGGTGGCTGATTCGGCCGGCAATGGATCATCAGGTGCGCCGGTGCTGCTGCGAGGCCGTGATCTGCGAATTGCGCCGGACACGAATCGGGCTCGGAGTGCTGCGGGCACAACTCAGTTTGCGCGTGAGCGTGATGACTTCGGTAACTGGTTTGGCAATAACAATTCGAATCCGATCTGGCAGTATCGCTTTGATGACCGATATGCAGAACGCAATCCGCACGCGCGGTTGTCGGGACTGACCGCCGAGGTGTCTGCGGTACCCGGCGCGGCCCCGGTGTATCCTCGCAGTCGCACGCTGGATCGCTACAACGACTTTGGCACGGCAAATCGCTTTACCTCCGCCTGTGGCACCATGATTTACCGGGATGTGCTGCTGGGGTCGCAGTATTACGGCAATGCCTTTACTTCTGAGCCGGTGCACAATCTGGTTTCGCGGCTGGTGCTGCAGTCGGAAGGTGCCGGGTTTCATGGAGTTCGAGCAGGTGATGAACAGCATTCGGAGTTTCTGGCGTCGGAGGACAACTGGTTTCGTCCCACGATGCTGCGTACCGGACCGGATGGAGCGATCTGGGTGGCTGACATGTATCGTGCTGTGATCGAGCATCCCGAGTGGATTCCGGCGGAATACCAGCGGAAATTGAAACTGAGTTCCGGGAGTGACCGAGGGCGGATTTATCGGATCGTGCCGGACACCGGCTGCTGCGGCAAAGATCAGGGAATTAATGAAAGTCAAGAAAATTCGAGCCAGCGGGGTTTCTTTGCCGCCGACTGGAAATCGCTGGATTTGGTGGCAATGGCAGAGCGTGTGGGGAGTGTGAATGGGTGGTGGCGTGACACGGCTCAAAGGATGCTGCAGCATCGCCGTTCCGAGGCGTCTGGACACGAAGGTGTTGTTGAGGTGCTCAGCAGGGTCAGTCAGGGAGCTGCGGCGCCGGCAGCGCAGGCGTTGTCGACTTTGGCGATGCTGGCTGAGGAGCGTATGGACGAGCGGACGCTGCAGTCGCTGCAGGGTGGATTGCGGCATGCGGACCCGCGAGTGCGGGCGATCGCAGTGCAACTGCTTGAGCCCCAGCTGCGATTGGGATCTGCGGATGTGCTGAACGCGGTGCTGCAACTTGAGTCTGAGACGGATGAACGTGTGCAGCTGCAGCTGGTGCTGAGTCTGGGGGAGGTTCCCGGATCGGAGGCGGCTGCGGCGATCGGACGTTTGCTGGCTCGGACGGTGCAGAGCGAGTGGGTTCAGCGTGCCGGTCTGACGTCATTGAGTGGAGAGAATGTCGGCGGAGTTCTGGAATCGGTCCTTGAGCTGAGTGCTGCGGGGACCGAGGAGTTGACTGGTCGACTGCTGGCACAAGCGGCAGAATTTGGTCAGGGTGAGAAGCTGGCCGGACCGCTGAGAAGCCTGCTGCGTCGCGTCTCTGACGATCCGGGTTCGGTCAGTTTCGCGGCGGTGACGGCAGTTGTGCGTACGATTCTGCCTGGTACTGAGGGTGCCCGGTTGCGGTCAAATGCTGACGTGCAGGCGGCTCTCGAAGACGCTCGGAAGGCTGCTTCGAAAATCGCGTTGAATGTGTCGGGTGATGTGCAGCAGCGTGCGGCGTGTGTGGAGTTTCTGGATGCGGCAGGGATTGATCCGGCGAGTCTGTCGGAGTTGTTGCAGCCGCAGGTCCCGCTGGAGGTTCAGCGTGCGGCGGCCGCAGCGATTTCGCGGCGGGGTTCGCAGGGTGATCTCGAGCATTTACTGAGACGTTTCTCTGAGTATTCCCCGGCTGTTCGTGCGGAACTGGTCGATGGCATGCTCAGTCGTGCCATTTCTGTGGACTGGCTGCTGAGTGCCCTGGAAGCACAGATCTTGTCCGCCGTGGACCTTGACGCGGCTCAGCGAGATCGGCTGCTGAGTGATCGTCGGGAGGCGGTGGCCCAGCGTGCCCAGCGGGTGCTGGTCATGCAGGTCGATGCGGATCGTCAGAAGCTGGTGGAACTGAAACGCAGTGAGCTGGAGGGTGTTACCGGAGGGGCGGCCGCCGGGGCGATTGTGTTTGAAAAACGTTGTGGGACTTGTCATCGATTGCAGAGTATCGGACGTGAGGTTGGAGCTGACCTCGCGGCGCTGAAGGATCGTTCGACGCAGGCCCTGTTAGTGGCGATTCTGGACCCTAATCGCGCGGTGGAAGCAAAGTTTCTCAGTTATACGGCCGTGACGACAGCAGGTGTACAGCATGTGGGCATGCTGCGGGGGGAAAGTGGGAACGCGGTGACGCTGCTGGGGCCGGATGGTCGTGAGCAGACGCTGGCTCGCAATGAACTTGAGCTTTTGACGGCCTCGAAACGCTCGTTGATGCCGGAGGGTCTGGAGAAGGACCTGAGCAATCAGGAGCTGGCGGATGTGATCGCTTTTGTGCAGTCGGCGGGAGCGGCGTGGAAACAGTTTGCAGGCAATGTGCCGGCATCCGGTCAGTTGCAGGCAGACGGCTCAATCCTGCTTCCGGCGTCTGCAGCCGAGATCTACGGACCCAGTCTGGTCTTCGAGGAAAAGTACGGGAATATCGGGTTCTGGACCAGCACTGAGGACTATGTTCGCTGGACTTTTGATGTGCCTCAGGGGGGCGACTGGGTCGTAGAGCTGGAATTTGCCTGTGATGATGGGACGGCCGGAAGTCCGATTCGGTTCTCGACGGGCACTCGGCTGCTGACTGCTCGTGTGCCGGGGACGGGCACGTGGGACGAATATCGTCTTTGGATTGCTGGTACCATTGATCTGCACCGGGGGCGTGGTCAGTTGATTGTGACGGCGCCTGAAAAGCCTGGAATGGCATTAATTGACCTGAAGGCTATTCGCCTGAAACCGCCAAAGTAGGTATCGGTCAGTGCGCTGAAAACGGGACCTGTTGCATTTTGAGTGAGTTGGGGTGGGGGAGGAAGAATCGTATGTCTGGAGAAGTTCGTCCTGCCGGTTTTCGGCTGTTGCTGGTGGTCATCTGGTGTCTGTCGTGTCCGGCGTTCAGTGGACGGCTGCTGGCACAGAATCGAATTCAGCAGGAGAATGCTTTGCCGGGTGCCATAGACTGGCAGCTGACTCGTGTGAAGGTTGTGGGTAATGGCTGTCGATCAGTGCCGGTGGAGGCTTACTGTTCGAGGCAGAGTGTGGCGGCGGGTGAGACGATCGACATTATGGCTTCGACGAATCCCGCCCGGGCATTTCGGCTGGAGATTTTTCGCACGGGCTTCTATGGCGGACGGGGTGCCCGACTGATGCGCACAATCGATCGCGTGGATTGTGGAACTCAGGCTGATCCTGAACCCGGCGAGAAGAATCTGCATGAGTGTCGCTGGACGCCGACGGTCACGCTGACGATTCCGCAGGACTGGCTCAGTGGTGTGTATCTGGGACGTTTGACAACGATCCCTGAGGGGAATGAGCCGTACTGGCAGAGTTATGTGATTTTTATCGTACGTGACGACCGCCCGGCAGATGTTTTGTTCCAGTGTTCTGACAACACGTGGCAGGCGTACAACGTCTGGCCCACGAATTTCTCGGTCTATACGCATCCGAAGGGCGGTCAGGGGCCGTGGGCTGATGTCAGTTTTGACCGGCCTTATGGTCGTGAGTCGCAGTTCACTTCGGTGGTGAATGATCCGCTGACGGTTGGTGCTGGTGAGTTTCTGCCCTATGAGTTTCCGATGACATACTGGCTGGAGCAGCAGGGGTATGACGTGTCGTATGTTTCAAATTCCGACATGCTGACTCCGGACCGGGGGCTGAAGTGTCGCTGTTTCATCAGCATTGGTCACGATGAGTACTGGGATCAACGCCAGTTCGACAGTGTGTCGCGGATGCGAGACGAGGGTGTCGATCTGTTGTTTTTGAGTGGAAACAGTGTGTGCTGGGTCAGTCCTCTCAGGGCAGCAGCCGATGGTCGCGCCAACCGGATCTTTTTCCGGGGTGGACCCTATGGCGGTGAGAATGAGTACGCTGTGCAGCGTGAGCGTGAGCACGGTCCCTTTCCGCATCGTGGCCCGGACGAGGGTTTATTGATGGGAGCCCGCAATGTGGAACCGGTGAATGGTGGCGGGGACTGGACAGTGACAAAGGCGGATCACTGGATCTTTCGGGGTGCGGGAGTGAAGAATGGGGATTCGATTCCGGGATTGATTGGCTGGGAGTATCACGGGCAACCAGCAGAGATTCCTGGCCTGGAAGTCGTGGCTGGTGGCACAGCGTGGCAGGGTGGCATTAATCCGCAGCAATGGACTGCAACAATTTATCCGGGTCCGAAAGGGAACTTTGTGTTCAATGCAGCAACGATTTGGTGGGCTCAGGCCCTGGGAGATCCTCCGGGGCACACATTGCCGTGGTCGCATTACAGTCGACCGCACGGTCCGGATGAGCGCGTTCAGATTATGACTCATAACCTGCTGAAGAAGGCGATTGAGAACTGAATGTTCAATTCTCATCAGTTTTCGGGAACAATCTGCAGTCTTCTGCCGTCACAGGCCATGGATAGGTGCGACTGACATGTGGTAGTAGTCCATTTCCACTGAAGGATCTGACCCATGGTGATGCCGCTGCTTGCAGGATTACGCTCTGTTGGTTCGATTCTGGGACCGTTTCTGCTGATGGCCGTCGGTGGCCTGTTGTCTCAGGGCATTGCGGGGGCGCAGGACCTGACGAATCCTCAACCGGCGAGAATTCAGGCGTTAACTTCAGGGTTCGAGATCAGTCGACTGCACGTGGATGCGGTTGTGCGTGGACAGTCTGCGAAGGTACGGATCAGCAATGTCCTGAAGAATCCGTCTGCATCGGTGATTGAGGCATCATTCCTGTTTCCGCTGCCTGATGATGCTGTTGTGGGGGCATTGACACTGCTGGTTGACGGTAAGGAGTTGCCTGGTAATGTGCTCGATGCCGCTGAGGCTCGTCGGATCTATGAGGCGACGGTCCGTCGGCAGCGGGATCCTGCGTTGCTGGAATATGCCGGTCGGCGATTGATTCGCAGCCGCGTCTTTCCGATTCCGGCCGGTCAGGAGCGGACCGTGGAGTTTGAGTACACGGTTGTACCGATGCTGCGTGGAAACCTGCGAGAACTGAGATTGCCGCTGCGATCCGTTCGGGGGGCTCAGGCGCTGGGCACAGTGGATCCTGCACCGCTGAAGGTGCAGGAGCTGAATGCCAGTGTTGTGATTCACAGCGAGCAGCCCTTATCGACGCTGTATTGTCCGTCACACAGCGATGCACGCATTGAGGGCAGTGCACAGCAGAAAACGGTCTCGTTGAAGCAGCAGACACCGGGTGTGCCGGATGACTTTGTGGTGATGTTCAGGAGCGACGGGGAAGACGGTGTCCCCACGGTGCTCAGTTATCGTCGAGACACCAGCGAACCAGGGTATTTCATGGTTCTGGTGGCACCGGCCGATCAGCAGACGCGACCGATTCCCGGTGGCCGCAGTATTGTGATGGTCATTGACCGATCGGGATCGATGCGAGGCGAGAAATTCGTGCAGGCCCAGCTGGGGATTCGCAGGCTGCTGGAGTCGCTGAATCCGGACGACCATTTCAACCTTGTGGTCTATGACAGTGATGTCGAATTGTTCCGCACTGAGCTGCAGGCAGCGACACCAGAGAACCTGCAGGCGGGGCGTGAGTGGGCTGATGCGCTGAAGCCTCAGGGGGGAACTAATATTTCTGAAGCGCTGAGAGTGGGATTAAAGCAGGCGGCCACGGGTGACCGACCTGCATGGGTGCTGTTTTTGACGGACGGTCTGCCGACTGCTGGTGTGACTGATGAAAAAAAGATTGCAGCTCTGGCGGTCGAGTCAAACACAAAGCAGGCTCGAGTGTTCTCGCTGGGGGTTGGCTATGACGTGAATACAAGATTACTGGATCGGTTGAGTACTGCTCACCGGGGGCGCACGGCTTATGTTCTGCCGGGAGAGCAGATTGATTCGGCAGTGGCTGCAATTGAGTCGGGGATTGCAGATCCGTTGCTGACGGATCTGACTTTGCAGCTGAACGGGCTGGACGGGAAGCCGCTGGAGGGGATTACTCGGGTCTGGCCGACGGCTCCGGCTGACCTCTATCGGGGTGAAGTGTTTGTCGTGACCGGCCGTTACCGCACTGCGGGGGACGTTGACTTGCAGTTGAGCGGACGGCGGGAAGGGGTCGCTGTGACGTTGTCTGGTCGCGGAAATCTGGCAGCAGAGAGCGCTGATTCTTCATTGTCATTCGTGGAGCGGCTGTGGGCGGGGCGACGGATTGCGCAGCTGACGGCTCAGATGGACCAGAATGGCGAGAGTGAGGAGTTGCTGACGGAGTTACTTGAGCTTTCGAAGCGATACGGAATCCTGACTCCGTGGACTGCGTTTCTGGCAGACGAGCGTCAGTCTCTGGACTCGACAACTGCCCTGCCCCAGCTGCGAGGTGTATTGCAGGAGCAGGCAAAGAGGGTGTCGGGGGCAGAGGCGATTCACAGTCGAGACTCAGTGCAGATGCTTTCGCGTGCGTTTGGTCCACTGCCGGAGTTGTTTGGCACAGGGGCGGCTGTTGATTCCGCTGCTGCTCCGGGGTTGGCCGGTGCCGGCACTGGTGGTTCAATAAGTGGCGGCATGAAAGGCAAACAATTGGCGGTCGAAAGTAAGGCATCGCTTGCACCGGATCGAACTCCGCGGAGTGTTGCAGGTCGTACCTTCTTCTGGAAGGATGGATGCTGGATAGATGTCAGGTTGCGGCCCACGGATCGCGCTAAGGCAAAGCAGGTGACAGTATTTTCGGATGAGTATTTTCGGCTGACGGAGGCTGACGCCGAGGCTGCGGCCTGTCTGGCATCACTGGGAGACAGCCGGGCGCTGATTCAACTTGGAGAGATCGTATATCTGATCGAGCCGTCAGAGGTGAAAGCGGACGCGGAAAAGCAGTGAGATTCTGTTGGGGCAATTCAGGCGTGCCTGAGTTTTTTGTGACGCACGAAACCAGTCGGGCTCGTTCAGTTTTATTACCCTGATCCTCGAATGATTTTTTTGGTTCACCGTAAAATGCTGTGCGCGGTCTGCTGTCCCGTCTGAGTGGTGGTGATTCATCACCACCGAAGGACATGGTGGTCAGTGCACGCAAAGTCCCGCTTGGGAGGGCGAGGCTCCCGCCGAGCCGAAAGAAGTGGTCAGTGGTCAGTAGTCAGTATTCAGTTCTCAGTGGTCAGCCAAAATGTAGTCCGGGCATTCCTGCCCGGCCGCCTTTGGCCTTAACGTCGTAACAGCCTGTCAAATCGGAATCCGAAAGAGCGTTCCATGGGCATTATGGCGATAAATTGTTGATCCTCACAATTGAGCTTCGCGCCTCGAATGACCCGGTCACCGTTGCTTTGGACAGCGGGGTTCAACGCTGCCAGGTGGATCAGCTCGATTTCGCACTTCGGGCTGAGGATTTTGGATTCTTTGCGATGCAACCGTGGCTCACCAGGCAGGCGTTTCCAGCAGCTTCTCGACGACCTTCCGGCGACTGCCGGTTTGTTCGTAAATCTCCAGTTGGCGGCGTGCACCGCTGGTACCGGGGATGTCAGCAAGTCTTTCCAGTTCCGCACGGCACTGCAGTTCTGAAGCGGCCGGACCAAGCCGTGTAATCAGATCATCCACCAGTTGTGGTACTGACCGTTGCTGAAAGTCTCGATAGCTGACCAGTGAGGCATCAGCACCGTAGCGCGTGGCCCGCCACTTATTCTGCTCCACCATCATAGGGTGGTATTCAGACTGAAACGTTCCCTCATCAATTTCCTGAGAGATGGTATGGACGAGGCACTGAATCAGGGCGGTGAGTGAGAGGACGTGGTTGAGATCCGGAGGAATATCGCAGACGCGGACTTCAATGGTGCCGAAGTGATGGTGCGGCCGAATGTCCCACCAGACTTCGCGGATCGAATTGATGAATCCGGTGTCCATCAGGTGTTTAATGAGCCAGACGTATTCGCTCCAGTTTCGCATTTGGTAGGGCAGTCCGGCGGTCGGCAGACCCTCCATGATTTTTGAGCGATTGGAATGCAGCCCGGTACTGCGACCTTCCCAGAACGGCGAGTTTGCTGAGAGGGCCAGCAGCAGGGGCAGATGATGCAGCATTCTGTCGCAGATCATGACGGCTTTGTCGCCCGAGTCGACTCCGATGTGCACGTGCAGACCGAACGTCACCAGCCGGCGCACGACGTCTTCCATCAGCGTCACAAGGCGGTGATAGCGTTCGTGAAACGTAATTTTCTGGTGTCGCCATGAGGAAAACGGGTGAGTGCCTGCCCAAAGAAGGCGAATCCCCATGGGGTGCAGCAGTTGTTCAAGTTGCGACAGTTTAGCCCGCAGATCGTCTCCAGCCTCGCCGACGGTGTCGCAGATTTTCGTATTGATTTCCACGTAGCATTGCATGAGTTCCGGCTTGACAGACTCTTTCAGGGAATCCGGCAAAGCGGCAAGAACCTGATCAATGCAGCTTTTCAGAGACAGTTCGCGGGAATCAATGAGTTGCAGCTCGATCTCGACTCCGATTGTGGGTTTGGGGTTCGGCGTGAACCTCATAACTGTCATAAGGACCGTATCCTGTGGGACCGAATTTCGAACAATCCAGACGCGAGGGACAACAGTCATAATCCGGGCTTCAGCCCGGGCAAGAACCGCTCGGCACCCGTGAAAACCTCAGTGTTTTTCATGGTTGGGGCCGACCAGGAATGCTGGGGCTGCATTTTGCCTTCCACGTCTGTCCTGATTCTGCAGACCGGGTTCGTCGCTGGCAAGATCAGGCCGTTGAATAGGGGCTGCCTGGTACTGAGGGTGTGTTTGGTGCTGTTGAGTTGTGGCAGAATCGGCCGAACTGTCGTTTTTTCGATCAACACGCGATCGGTGGATCGGCCGCGGTTGCAGGAGTCTGGAATTCCTGGGACACTACGGGGACTCGTGCCCGTAGTTGCTGAAGGATTCTGGCTGTGTCGTATCGCGCATTAAAGAAGCTGATCGGCGAAACCAGTCTGGAACGCAAGTGTCGTTTTCTGTTTGGTGCTGCGCTGGGATTTCTGGTGACTGCCAGCCTGTGGTGGCACTCTGCTCGTACCCGAACACTCGTTGACGACCAGCAGGTCAATGCGGCACGGCGCATGGTGCCTCAGATTCTGCGACTGCATCATTATCAGAAGATGATTGATACGGAAATGTCGTCGATGCAGGATGCCGAGCGGGTGAAGGCTTTTCGGCAGACGTTTGGCGGTACAACCGTACCA
Source organism: uncultured Planctomycetaceae bacterium (assembly GCA_903858815.1). Taxonomy (GTDB): domain Bacteria; phylum Planctomycetota; class Planctomycetia; order Planctomycetales; family Planctomycetaceae; genus SXXK01. The sequence goes on from CAIOKE010000324.1 coordinate 19,092, forward strand.
GCTGGGGACTTGAACCTTCCGATCTGGCAGCTGTTGTCGGCGACTGAAGTGTTGTCGGACGTTGCTGCCGTGGAGGCTCGTCAGCAGTTTGAAAGTGAAAACGCTCCTGAAGAGTGGTTCCGTCAGGTGGTCGTGGACGGGCAGCGGCGCCTGCAGTATTTCAGTCCAATCCGGCTGACACAGGATTGCCTGAAGTGTCATGTGAATGACGCGCTGACAGCCGCTCGGGATGCCAGCAGTGCTGCTGCGGCATTTAATTCGTCGGCCAGTGCCGGGCGAGTCAACCCTGAGCTGTCCGCGGAAAGTGGCGAAGCGCCGGCAGACACGGCGTTGCAGTCACAATTGCCGTCCCCTGAGCAACCCAGAGCCCCTATATTTGCAATTGCTTCGATAGATATCCCACTGGGGTCTGTGGATCAGCAACTGGCTAGAAATCGGGCGATGCTGCTGGCATCGGGGATTGTCACCGCCTTTCTGGCGATGCTCGCTGCCTATGTCATCGTGCGCTACATTATTGTCAAGCCGGTGCAGCACCTGAAGGATGTCAGCGATGAGATTGCTCGCGGAAACCTGAACCTGCGTGCTGACATCAGTACCGGCGACGAATTTGAAGAACTGAGTCATGCCTTCAACCGCATGCTGCGGCATATTGTGATCAAGAATGAGGAGTTGCGCGGGGCCAACGCGGAGCTGGACGAAAAGATCGACGAACTGGCTCGCGCGAACCTTGAATTGTTCACCAGCAATAATCTGAAAAATGATTTTCTGGCGACCATCAGCCACGAGCTGCGAACGCCACTGAACAGTATTCTTGGATTCAGTGACATTCTGCAGTCAGCTCCGAATCTGGATGATCGCCAACGGCGGTATGTTTCAAATATTCTGACCTCCGGTCAGTCGCTGATGGTGCAGATCAACGACCTGCTGGATCTGGCCAAGATTGAATCCGGAAAAATGGACATTCACCCGACGGTGTTCGCCCTCGGGGATGTGCTGGAACTGCAGGTTCAGCAGATGATGCCGCTGGCAGATCGTCGGCATATCGACATGCGGACAGACCCACCTGCGGTACCTGTGCCAACAGTCTTCCAGGATCGTGGGAAGATCAGTCAGATTGTGAATAACCTGCTGTCCAACGCAATCAAGTTCACTCCGGAGGGCGGTCGAATTCGTGTCTCCTGGAAGTCGCTGGAGCCGGGATTCCTGTCTTTCAGCGTGGAGGACACAGGAATCGGGATTCCGTTGGACGGTCAGGATAAAATCTTCGAGAAGTTCCGCCAGGGGGCCACCTCCAATGAAGGCTGGGACCACACCAAACGCGAGTATGGAGGAACCGGGCTGGGGTTATCCATCGTACGGGAATTGTCACGACTGCTCGGTGGCGACGTGACGCTCGTCAGTGAATTCGGTCGAGGCAGTGTTTTCACAGTCAAGCTGCCTGAGGAAGTGTCGCAGCAGACACCGCCATCGCCTCCGGAACCCGTTGTGCGCCCTGTGGCTGCTCCACCCCTGATCACTGCAACTGAGATCCTGATTCCCTCGAAGAGCGGGCCCGGTGACGCAAGAAAAGAGCTGGATGTGCAGTCCATCGGCGACTGAATCGGTCGGCTCAGGGGTGAAGTCGGATGGAGACACCCCCTCCGGCTGTCTCGACCCGAATCAGTGATTCGGACCATTCGTAAGCGACCGAGACAGGGAAAGTCAGGGGGATGTTCTCGGCCGATCCCAGAGTGGCACCATCGGACAGGCGGACAACAGACAGCCTGACTGGCATAACGCGCAGTGGTTGTCCTCGCTGCTGTTCCCAGTCAGTGCCTCCGGAACACTCGATCAGTACGCCTGATGGACTGCCTTGTGGCCAGTGCAATTCGCAGGTTTGCAGATCGCGGGTCCAGACAATCGCGCCGGTCGTGGAATCAAGTCTCAGCAGGCGTCCAACAAACGGGACGGTCTGGCTGCCACGGTGTTCGGACATGCGATCCCATTGTCTCAGCAGCACAAACAGGCCGCCCTCCGATTCAAAGGCCAGCATGTCTGAAGCCGGAAAACGAAGTCGTGCATCATCGACGTGAAACAGGATGCGTGAAGTCTGCAGGTCTATGGCGATCAATCCCTGTTCGCCTGCCGAGGACAGCAGCCGATTTTCATCGAGGCGACAGCAGAAACGATGAATCAGCTGAGGGTTGACGGTGACTTCAGGGGCGGTGGCAAGGATTTCATCACCAGTCACTCCATTATGGATCTGCAGTCGCCCTGTCTCGCTGGTGGCCACCAGAAAACGGCCAAAGGCTGCCGGTCGAGTACCAAGGCCAATGCGAAGTGGCCCATGGCCAAGCAGTTTGCCGGCTGTCGTGTCCCATGCAGAACGAGTGCCTGCTATCGGGTCAAACAGTACAACGGCCTCAGCGTCGCCGGTCAGTGGCAGCGATTCCCCGGGACTGAAAAAGAACGGCAGATCTTCACTGATGTCCAGTTCACGTCGCTGCCAGAGGTCTCGGCCCGTCAACGCATGGCTGCAGTGCAGACTGTCTCCCTGCAGCCAGAATACGCGATTTGTCAGCACAGGCCCCGGTACAATCAGCTCGTCGGAAACCGCCGAGCGTTTCGTGGGGGCCGACCAGAGCTCGCTGATGCGCCCGTCGGCGGACAGATGCAGTGCTGTCAGCCGTTCGCGAGCGGCAAGCGTCATCAATCCGGGCGTGGTCTCAGAAGGCCCATCAGAGAACCGCAGTCGCGACATCCGACCGGATCCGGAGATTCGAAGCTCTGAGACTTCAGAACCCGAGGGATCCTGAACAGCAAAAACGATTGAATCACTGCTTTCCCCTGCTGTGTTGTTTGCCCCCTGGAATCCTGCAAGCAGACGGAAATTCATCCATCGCGGCAGGTTCTCGACGGGGATACCTGGCCGATCCGCATCATTGGAGACCAGAATTGCTGAGTGTCGCAGGTCACAGGTAATGCTGCACGCAGATGGACTGGTCGTGGACAGTGCCGGAGCCGCATGTTTTTCGGAGACAGCGAGCGAGGGAAGTCGCATCTTTCGCAGCGCGGCGAGTACCGTGTTGCGGTCTTCGTTCCTGTCGGTCCGCTCGCTGGCCCACTCCGAGATCCAGAGGTCGCCGGCCGCTGCTCTGCCATTGGTCTGCAGCCACCGCAGGATTTCGAGTCGCTGCAGGTGGCCACCGGCAGCAGCGGGGTGCAGCAGCGCGGTCTCGATGTCGTCGGTGGAAAGCTGTGCACGTCCATCCGTTGGTATTGCGAGTCTGCTGGCCTCGAATTCAGGCAGGGATATTGGACTGACCAGCCATGTCTGATTGATTGGTATCAGTTGACGATCGAACGATCGAGACTGCAGATCGTCTTTCATGAGCTGCAACCTGCTGCCCAGCAGACCGCTCAGCAGACGAGTTCGAGCACGCTGCCGGCTGCTCGGCTGCAGCGAAAGCAGCTCTTCAAACAGTACCTTCTGAATCTGTTCAGAGACCGATGAATGTTCCACTGCACCCGCCAGAGTTTCCAGCAGCAGTTCAATTCGCAGTTGGTCGACTCGCTGCGCAGTTTCGTTGTTCCCTGCTGTTCGCAGGTCCGCACTACGAATGGCAAGATTCTTCGTTCTGGACAGCAACGATTCCGCCATGGCTGATCGCAGTTGCGAACTCAATGGGTCAGCGGAAGTCGCAGCCTGCCCGGACTGGCGAACGATACTTTCAGCAGTCGGCCATGCTGTGACGGTACCGGCTGTTGCTGTCAGCAGCGTCTGTTCAACAATCAGACAGGCACCGGCGACAGGTCGTGTGCGGATTGGCAGGGTGATCTGACTGCCTGGCAGGATTTGGCCCGTACTGATTTCGATTACCGCAATTCGGCCCCCTGCTATTGGCAGCAGGCAGTGTGGACCGTGAACCACTCCCACACCATTGAGACTTCCCGGAGTGACCGACCACAATTCTTTGCCTGTCGAGGCCTCGAGACAACGGCAATGACGTCGCCCGGTGAGAATGATCTGCTGGGGGGTATGTGCCAGTATCTGCAGGTCCTGTGCGTTCTCGGATACATCCGCTGCAATCCTATCGGGAACACTCCAGATCAGACGACCGGATTGAAAGTCAAAGCAGCTGATGCTGCCGATGCCCGGCTCTGCGCACAGGATCTGGTTCTGACTGACTGATGTACTGATCGTGGGCGGGTGTCCGTCGATGGATCTGAGGGCCGCGTCTGCTTCAATCCTCAGTAACTTGTCTACTGCCTGATCTGACGTGTCAGTGGCAAGCTGACGAACCCAGTCAATTGATCCATCAAGCTGCGACAGACTGATCAGTAATCCGGTTTGCAGTGTGCAGAGAATCTGATTGCCGTGGGCGATGCAGTCGGTGGTACCCCGGTAACGCTCGGGATAGCCAGGTGATGGCAGGTAACCGATCGGCTGCTGCCACAGCACGTGGCCATTACGTCCGTCCAGGCAGTTCAGAACGATGTAGTCGGGTGAATGGGAAACAATGAATACTCGTTGATCAAGCACTGCCGGTAGAGAAACGAACAGATGATTGTCCAGCGGGGTTCCAGCCGTATCAGATTCCGCAGGTGACGCCGCAGGCGATGATTCTGCGGGAAAGGTTGTCGTGACAGAAACGGTTTCACCAGCGTCAGTGCCCGCCGTCCAGCAGATTGATGGTGGACTTCCGTCAGTGGACGTGTGCAGTGCGATCAGGCGGGATCCGTGGCGGTGCCGATCTGGACGGTCCGGGTCCGGCAGGAAATTCAGACGATTGCCCGAAGGTTGCGTCGATTCCACAGCAAACCCATCAATCGCAAGGCACAAATCACCGCTGGTGATAAGGCGTCCCCATGTGGGACGCAGCATTTCGCCGGCAAGGGGCGACTCTGGTTCTCCGAAACCTGCGGTACTTTCGTGCAGGCCGGTGGGAGGCAGCAGTGCGGGTAACGACCATGCTTCGCGGCCGGTTTTTGCGTCAAGAGCAGCAATGCGTGCGGGTGTCCTTGTCAGGATCCAGTTTTTCCAGGGTGTGGCCGGCCAGCGATGGTACTGCGGAAGGCGAATGGGTGGATCTGGGGCTGCGCTCAGCAGAAGTCTCGAGAGGTCTGGCGCTGGCAGTCCCGGCAGGTCGCAGACTCGCTCGGTCCATGTCCATGCAGGCTGAGGCCACGGCTGCGGGCTGTCAGCGTCGGATTCCGTCACCGTCAGATCGCTGGCGGTCTCAGCTGCAGGCCGACTGTTCTGCCGGGACATCTGGATCAGTGAGTTGATTGCCGTTGTTCGCTGGTTGAATCGCGACTGCAGTTCAGCGCCGGAAAACTGACGGGCCAGCAGATCCAGCCGCAGTCGCGCACCTGCAGGCTGACCACGAAAACAATCCAGTGAAATCAGAATGACCTGCGACTGCAGATGGATGTCTGTCAGAGGGAAGCGAAGACTCAGTTCCTGCAGTGCTGTCGGATCCGATGTGTTGATGGCCTTTTTCAGTGCATCAGTGGCAACTGTTTTTGCATAGCGATCCCAGGCAAGCTGGAAGTCGGGTGTGGTTTGTTTCAGGTAGGCCACCGCTTCTGATCGCAGACCGCGCCAGCCATTTGCGGTCTGGATCGGGACATCGGCGGACCTGGAAAACAGGTTCTGCAGGCTGCGAAACGTCTGTTCTCCGGCCTGTGCCTTCTGCAATTCTCTGAATTCCTGCTCATCCGCCCGCGATCTGAGCATGACCTCAGTTGTGCCCTGCCCAGCATCGGTTGAAGGCAGTTCGTCCGAGCTCACGGCAGCTTTCTCAGAACACAGCAGTATCAGGGCGACCGGGGCCAGACAATGCAGCCATCTGCTGGTCCTGAACTGTGGCTGGTGAATTCGCATTCAGCCGAACTCGTCCAGATGGATCAGGTCATCCTCTGTGACCAGTTCCAGTCCCCGTTCGCGCACTACTCGCAGGACTTCTTCAGTTTCTGTCGCATAGAGTGCGATCGAGCCACGACCGCCACGACGGTAAAGCATGGGATAGACGTACTGGACGTTCAGTTCAGCGGACATCATGCTGCCCAGCACCGCCGTATGCGGCTGCTCGGCTCGCGGCAGCAGCAACCCAATGACATCCGTCTCAAAAAAATGCATCCCCGAAAAACGCAACAGCTCCTGTGCTCGTTCATAGTGGTCGACGATCACACGGGCGACTGCGCAGTCAGAGGAATCGACGATCGAAAGAGCCACAATCCGCAGATCATCACGTTCTATCCGTCGCAAAAGGTCATGCAGCGACCCAACGCGATTTTCAAGGAAAATCACGAATTGTCTGAGGCACGGCCAGTCGCGACCACGACTGGTAGCGGGTCCGACCGCTGAATCTTCATCCCACGATGATGGCATCGATTCCTGACTCCGTTTTTTCCCTCGCTGCTGCGGAATCCCCTGATCCGCCAGCAGGTTAACCAATCCGGGCCGTTCGGGAAACGGCAATTCCTTCCCAGAACGTCAGCCGCCCGGATGATCTTCAGGGATCGCCAGCAGAATGCCCACCAGCAGGTCATACGCTGCGTGGCAGCCGACTGTAATCCCGAAACCTCGCAGCAGAAAAACGCAGGCAAAAAACAGCCCTGCAGCCGCCCGAAACGAAAAACTAAACAGGTGGAAAGCGTCGGCTTGAGGCCCCACATGGTGAGCCAGGGCAAACAGAAAACTGGTGGACAGGGCCGCCATGATGGCAGCCATTGTCCGAGGAAACTCGAACAGGCGAAAAAACAGGAATGCGGCCGGAACCAGCAGCAGGCGGAACATCACTTCCTCGTAAACTCCTGCCCCCACGAATGAAACAGCGCGGACGACAGGCGGAGACAGCGAGTTGGTGAGTGGGGCGCTGACAGCGTCCCCGGCGCTCCAGTGATACGCGAAGTCGTGCAGCCGACCAAGGGCGGCCAGAGAAGCCGCCAGCAGCAGACTTTCAGCCAGCATTCCAGCCTGAGTTGTCAATTGCAGTCGCCACGGCAGACGAGTCAGAATGTGCCACGACAGTAATATCCCCAACACCAGCAGGGGCAGCAGCTGCTGTCTGGCTCCGGCATGTGCCAGCAGTGAACGCAGCCAGAAATCGGCACCGTTGCGAACCAGATCAGGATCACCGACACCTGCTGCCACAACACCCCACTCGTAAATCAACAGCCAGGGCAACAGAAAACACAGGCTGGCGAGAGGTGTTCTCGCGTCGCTCCAGTAGTCAGGTTGTTCTGCGGGCAAAGACATGAAGCCACGGCGAAAACACAAAAACAGGGTTCTGAATCGCTCCTGACGTGTTTATCGGCCGTCCATTCCGCATTGTTGCAGAACACGCTCTCGTCAATGCCTTCTAGCCACTCGGTTTTGTGTTGTTCGGCAAAAGCTGCCGATGTGAGTGCCGGCCCTTCGCTGTTACAGGCGACTGGCAAGTCGCGCTGCAAGCCGTTTCAGGGCGGGGCTGACATCCAGGCTGTCCAGATGCACGTTCAGGATGCTGAAACAGTCCTGATTGGCGAAAGCTGCATGAAACGCCTTCTCGAGGTCGCCTTCTGTTGCTACTTCAAAGCCCCAGCCAGCTCCCAACAGCTCCGGCAGTCGATGATATTGCCAGTTCAGAATATCATTGAATGGGCCTTCCTGGATGAAACGCTCGGTCGAGTAACCTTTGTTATTCAGCACCACAACGATCGGATTGAACTTCTGTCGCACGGCCGTTGACAATTCAAGGCACGTCATCTGGAATGCGCCATCACCCACCAGCACCAGCGGCCGCAGATTTCGGTTGGCAATCTGCACGCCGACGGCAGCCGGAATCGCAAACCCCATTGACGTGTAGTAGGCGGTGCTGAGAAATTCGGTATGCTGTGTAATGCTCAGGTCCGCAGCTGCAAACAGCGAGTCGCCGGTATCCGATACCACGACCACCTGCTGGTTCAGGATGGAATTGATCTTCTCAAACAGGCGGGCGATCGTAAGTTTCCGACTGTCAGAAGGCTTCCACTCAGGGACTTTCGGCTGAGCGACCTTCGGCGCTGGTCTGCGAACAGTAAACTTCGGATCTGCCAGAGCCTGCATGAAATCCGTGAACAGCACATCGTGGAAGTGGTGATGGCCGATCCGCAGTTTCTCGCTGGTGGCGTAAATACACTTGTCCGGATCAAGCCGCGCTGTGAATCCACCAAGATTGATGTCACTCATGAAGGTGCCCAGCAGGACGATGCAGTCTGATTTTTCGACTCGCTTCTGGACCTCTGCCCGCCCCATAGCACCTTCATAAATGCCAAGATACAGCGGATGACGCTCGCTGACCACCGATTTTCCCAGCAACGTGGCGCTGATCGGAATGTTGTTTTGCTCGGCGAAGGCCAGTAACTGCGGCTGCAGACCAAACCGATGCACCTCAATGTCGGCGATGATGACCGGATTCTTTGCAGCTTTCAGTTTGGATCTCGCCTCCGCAACGGCGGCATCGAGGGCTTGTCGGTCACTTTCCACGACTTCGGTCACAGTCACGTGCGGATGCGGACACCGTGCCAGAACCTTATCACGAGGTAACTCAAGGAATACCGGACGTTTGTAACGCACACAGGCAGCGAGGACGCGATCAATCTCGCGGAACGCAGTCAGTTCGTCTTCCAGCGATGCAGAAGCGACTGTCAGTTTCTCAAACACGTCCCTCTGCGTATGAAAGTCACGGACACGGTGATGCAGCAGTGGATCTGAACGGCGTTCGTTCATTCCCGGGGCACCACTGATTACGATCACCGGACTCTTTTCAGCGTATGCCCCGGCAATCGGATTACAAAGACTGAGCCCGCCCACGCAGTACGTCACGCAAACAGCACCGATACCGTTGATGCGAGCATATCCATCGGCAGCATATCCGGCACATGCTTCACTGGTTGTACCGATCACTCGAATCGGACTGTCCTGCAGCATTCCGTAAAACTGCAGCACAAAGTCTCCTGGGACGCCAAATACGTCCCGGACACCATAGTCCTGCAGCCGCTGGATCAGGTACTGTGCGATCGTGGGCTGCAGCCGGCTTTCCTTACGCTGCCCGGAATTTCTGGTCACCATCATCGCCTCCAAACGCCTGTCAGGTTCAGAACTCGACCAAAATCTGTTTCCAGCATTTTAGCCGCAGGCGAGAATCTGGCGACAGCAGAAGTTTCGACGACTGCTGTTTTGGCGTCCTTTTGACCGAGGGATCAGTTCCATGCAGTCAGACGGTCAGTTGCTGGTCAGGCGACGCTGCAGGGCAGAGATCGCTTCAGCCACATCCGGATCAGCATTGATTTCATCGGATGTGCGAGTCCGAAAGAACGTTGTCCGATTTTGAGCGGACTCCGGAACCAGCACGTCCGGCTGCAGACCCACTCCAGAATAATTCCGGTCGTCCGGTGAATAAAATTTGGCGGTGGTCAGCCGCAGTGCCATTTCCCGTTCACCAGGCATCCGCACAATTGTCTGCACCGACCATTTGCCATAGGTCGGTCGACCCACGATCACTCCGCGATTGTGGTCACGTACCGCTCCAGCGATGATTTCGCTGGCACTGGCACTGTCCTCATCCACGATCAAAGCCAGCGGGTAGGGGCGAGTATAGGCGCCATTCACCCGGTAGACCTGATTCTGATTCGCATTGCGTCCGCGAGTCGTTACAACGACTCCACTGTCAATGAATCGCTCGGCAACTGCCGCAGCCGTGTCCAGCAGCCCGCCCGGATTACCTCGCAGGTCCAGCACAAGGGCCTGCATTCCTTCGGCCTCCAGTGCACGCAGCGCGGTATCCAGTTCCTGCACGGTATCCTCCTGGAATCCCTCCATCCGAATGTAACCAATGCCACGCTGTTGATCGAGAATTGCGTGGCGAGTGATGCTGCGAATGTCGACCCGACGTCGCGCAAACTCACCAGCTCGCTTTTCCTGTTCCGGAGTCTGCCATGACAGTCGGACGCGGGATCCCGCGGTACCTCGCAGCAACTTTGCAGCATCGTCAGTCGACAGATTGCGACAGTCTGTACCGTTGATTTCCGTGATGAAATCGTCCGGACGCAGCCCGCCCTCCTCAGCAGGGCTGCCCAGCAGTACGTTCAACAGGTGCATTCCGCGACCAGCCTCTGCCTTCATTTCAATTCCCAGCCCCACCATCTCACCCTGAATGGTTCCGTGCAGTTCGCGATAACGGTCCGGAGTCAACAGGATGCTGTACTCGTCCAGAGTGTTACAACCCCCGAAGACGTACTCCAGAATCACAGCATTGCGTGAGAGATTCAACTGCTCACGGCACAGCTCACAGACGCTGGCGATGACATTGCGAGCATCGCTGAGTCCGGACACGGGACGGTTCCAGTAGCTCTCAATCAGAGTCTGTCTGACTTTGGCGATCTGCGGCTGCAACTGATCTGCAGCAGGCAGATTCTTCTGCAGGAATACGGGGTTCCTGAGGGCCATATACAGGCTCTCTGTGCCATGAGCCGTGTATCGCGTCAGCGAGACCGTCTCCAGATATTCGCGATGAATGTTGCGATAAACGTCCTCGAACATGTTCAGCAGCGAGGTGCTGCCGGTTTCCATCAGCATGGACTGGAAACTGAGGTCTGCATAGCGACGATCAAGCGAATGATGAATCCGAGCGCGGCGCAGTCCGTACTTCAGAGACTTGTCGCTGGAGAATGCCTTCAAAGCCTCCTCGTACAACTGAATCGCATCGCTCCACTTGCGATTGTTCTCGAGATCTTCGCCCTTCTGCATGGCCTCAGAAGCGCTGGACCACGCGGTCGGCCGCGTCAACTCCTCGGCAGAAACGGAAACAGACAGAAATACTGCCAGCAGCAACCGGGCGAACAAGTTACAGACGATTCGAGACACGTCAGTACGCCTTGAGTGAGATCAACTGTTCGGCCTGCATCGAGACCGAAAAGCACGGCGTCCTGCCACATGGGTCATCCTGAGCTTTGGTGACGAGCACACGTCGGACATTGACAACCGAAACACGCTCGTTACGACCGATACACTAGCAATTCCGTTTCGGAAAAACTGATGTCCGGTCCAATATATGTCTGCATTTGGCGAGGTCAAATGCCGAGGGCTGTTACAGTTTGCCTTCTTCGCCAGGTTTCTCTGTGTCGAAAAGTCAAGCAGAATTGAGCAGTCGGGGACGTGTTTTTTTGTGAGAGCTTAAGTTCCTTCTGTGCATGGAGTTACGTAGTGTGTTTGCAGGGCTGTGGGGGAGCTCAGCTCTATGGTAATCACCTCCGGCGTGCGATCCCGCGGTGCAGATCCACTCGTCATGAGTGCGACGGCGACACCTGGAATGAATGTGCTGGTTCTGTGGTGCGTTGCCGAAGATATTCAAAAAGCCGTTTTCACACTTTGAAATTCATGGCGGATCCGTCAGAGTGTCACTGGCAGCGGGGTATGGTTCGCCAGCGGGCACCCGTCCCAGTTGCCGGTGCCGGTGCGATTGTCTCGGCCCCTGATGCCCGCCCCCCAATTCCTACCAGTCTCAGGAACCTGATCATGAGCGTGTCCTCAGCCTCCCGTCGCAGCTTTTTGGGCCATGCAGGGCTGCTGTCCGCGACAGCTGCAGTGTTGCCATCCACGGCCAGTGCCGATGAAGCAACGGATCAGCGTCCTGTCGTGGTAGGCGTTATGGGAGCCAGCCGAGGCGCGGCGCTGGCGGAGGTCTTTGGGCGACTGCCGAATGTCGAAGTACGCTACGTCTGCGATGTAGACCAGAATCGAGTCAAGGCACTGCAGGAATCGCTGACAGCGAAACTGGAGAAGCCAGTGCAGGCGATCGCCGATTTTCGTCGAATTCTTGATGATCCTCAGGTGGATGCTCTGATTTGTGCGGCACCGAACCACTGGCATGCTCCGGCCGGGATTCTGGCCTGTGCAGCGGGTAAGCATGCCTATGTGGAAAAGCCATGCAGCCACACCCCTGAGGAAGGCGAAATGTTGGTTCAGGCCGCTCGCAAATATGCAAAATGCGTGCAGATGGGGAATCAGCGTCGCAGCAGCCCCACGATCCAGAAAGCGATGCAGCGACTGCAGGAGAACGCGATTGGTCGGGTCTACTATAGTCGCAGTTGGTACGCTGCGACTCGCGGCACAATCGGCACCGGCACTCCGGCTCCGGTGCCACCGCATATTGACTACGAACTCTGGCAGGGGCCGGCTGCCCGTCAGCCCTTCACCTCAAACCGCCTGCACTACAACTGGCACTGGGTCTGGCATTACGGAAATGGCGAACTGGGGAACAACGGAATTCATTCGATTGACCTCAGTCGCTGGGGCCTGCAGGTCGACTACCCGATCCGTGTCGTTTCCTCGGGCGGTCGATATGCCTTTTCTGATGATCAGCAGACTGCAGATACCCACGTGGTCTCATTCGAATTTCCTGATCGGCGGCAGATCGTCTGGGAATGTCTGAGTTGCAATCGCCACGGCCTGGACGGGACTGGATTCGGGGTCAGTTTCCACGGGGAAAACGGATCTTTGAAGCTGAATGACAGTGGCTATACCATTCTGGACGCGCGCGGTAAAGAGCTTGAAAAACAGGATGGAGCGGACGGCATGCGGGCTCATGCTGAAAACTTTGTCACGGCGATTCGACGCAATGATCCAACTCTGCTGAATTCCGAGATCGAGCAGGGACACAAATCCACTCTGCTCTGCCATCTGGGCAATATCGCGCATCGAACCGGTGAAGCTCTGACCTGCGACGCAACCAGCGGGCGAATCAAAAACAGCGCGGCGGCTATGCAGCTTTGGTCACGCGAATACGCCGAAGGTTGGCAGCCAAAGGTGTGATTCAGTCATTTCTTGTGTGATAAACGAGCAAAGGCGGAGCGATTGAATCGCTCCGCCTTCGAGGTGTTCAGCTTCGCGGCACAAATTCAGGCGTTTGGTGCGGCGACGGCTTTTCGACGATTCAGCAGACGACGGGCGCCAACACCAGCAACCCCAATCAGCAGCGCCCATGTGGATGGCTCTGGCACGGTGCGCTGTAATGTCAGGGACTCAGTCGCAAAGCTGGACTCAATGATCGCGTAGGACCCCTGCTGCGGCAATAGTGAGGTAGCGAGAATGGTGTCGATATTTGCCTGAGAGGCGAAGCCCGAATTATCAGCAGGTGTGCCATCGAGAGCCAGGCTGAACACACTGCGTCCTGTTCCGCGATTACCAGGATCCGAATCTGGAGCAAAGTTCGCAGTGATCTGCAGCCGTGTCGGATTCTCCATCCTCAGCTCGCTGATTACCGGGGGAGCCCCAGATGGAGCGTCAGGGACCAGAATGTTCCACGTTTCACCGCCGATCTTCATGGTCGCAGCGGTCAACGATGCAGTCGCAGCCGCAGGTGCCGGAGTGTAGGTTCCGGTGAACGTCCAAATCTGTCCAATAAATGAACTGCCACCCACCGTCGACGACGTGACAACGCCGTAAAGGAAGACCTGATTTGCCGACGCCGCAGCGCAGGAACAGAGAACAGCACAGGTGGTCAAAAGTCTGACGGCCAGCGACCGCGTTTTGGCTGGTGCCTTGCACTTCAATTCCATGTTTACACTCCATGTTGCCAACAATCGACGACCGAACAAATCATAAAGGCGTAATTTGCCGGGGGATTCGGTTGCGTCGAATGTGAGATTTGCAGTAAGGAGTGAGTCTTGGTGGGGGAGGGGAGATGAAGCAACGGGGCTGTTAAAATTGTGTGGTGTTTTTTCAACAGTATGAGCTGGATAGTGATCCAATCCGCATAATCGTTACATCTTAACGCAGTGCGGTTTGAGTACTTTCGCGGGTGTCTGCACTGTTTTTGATGTTTTCTGGGCACATGTGGTGTCGTTTTCACTTTTATCAGTGAAAGTCAAAACACCAAAGAAACGCTCAAAGTACAATGAAGTGCGCGGTATGAATGAGTCCTTTGGATAAAGGAGTGGACAATAGTCCTCGCTTGGGAATTCGAGGCACCCGCCGAGCCGAAGGTGGAATCGGTTCCTACTCGTTAATGCTTCCTCCGACTATTCGGCAGTGGTGCAAACACTGCGAGTGAATCGCTAATCCTGCTTTCTGGGACGTCTCGATTCTCAGTGGACGACACATTGGCAGGACCACTGGCAATGACCGCTACAGTGCGCACATGATTTCGCGTAGATCCAAAAAAAACCTGACGGTTGATCTCAGCCCGTCAGGCGTGGTTTTTCGGCAAATCGCTGAATCCAGTTGTCATTCTGCCTTGCGGAAACCTGCCTGCAGCAGGTTCTCGTAGCCCGCTCGCAAAGGACGGATGTCATATCCTTTACCCTGCAGGATTTCCGCACACATCAGCACGCGACCACCTGATTTGCAGTGCAGATAGACTGGCTTGTCTTTCGGTAACTTCTGCAGTGCTTCTGCCAGCCCCGGTCCTTTCAGCGAACTGAGAGGAATGAAAGTCGCATCGGCCAAATGGCCGGCGTTCCACTCGTCCTGCTCGCGGACATCGATCAGAACAGCCGTCTTTTCAATGATCTGCTGTTTGACGGAATCCAGTGTATCCACGGTATGTCCGGCATTGGTGAATTGTGGTGTCATCTTTTTGGCTCCTTGTTGTTGAACTGCTGCCGTCTTTTTCCGGGTTGCGAAGACTGGTGAGTCCGGGTCGCCGCCGGACTGAAGATAGGCGACCAGATCGAGCACTTCTTCGCGGCTGAGCGTATTGATCAGTCCCGCGGGCATCATCGAGACCTTTGATGCCTGCGTTTCCTCGATTTCATCGCGTGGGATCGTCGTCAGTGCGCCCGGTTCAAGCATGTTTTCACAGACCATGATCCGGTCGCTGTTCAGGTTCACAACTCGTCCGGTCACTGTCCGGCCACTGTCGAGAAGAAACACTGACGCTTCGTACTGGTCAGAAACAACCTTGCTGGGCTCGATGATCGACTCCAGCAGGGTGCGTGCGTTGTAGCGACGTGACACTGCCGTCAATTCCGGTCCCACAATTCCTCCGTCACCAGCAAAACGATGACATTTGTAACAGGCTGTGACCTGAAACATGCGTCGGCCGGTGTCGAACGATCGACCTGTCAGACCGGACTCGACGTCTGCGAGGAAATCATCCACCTTCCACTCCTGGACGATAGGTCGAGCAGCGGCTTCAACGAGCGGCTGACCGCCAGTCGGCTGCGCCTCAAGAACCTGCTTCAGTTCCACCTTCTCTGCGTCAGTCAGTCGATCAATAGCCTCCTGACGGATGTTTTTCAGGAAACCTGAAAATGAATTGCCACCACGCAGCGTGGTCGAGGTCACAAACCACTGAAAATACTTCTGCCGTTGCTCCAGTGTCCACGGCCCCTTCAAGGCACGCAGACAATACGCGTAGTGGATCTGCTCCTCCTGACTGGGAGCATTGGACTGCAGAGCCAGCGTCTTGTCTGCAACACCATCGGCGTTCAGGTACACAAGGATGCGACACAGTTCACGATTCAATCGCACACTCTTCGCCGGGTACATCGGATTCAATACGGCGGCCACAGATTTCGCCACATCGGCCGAAGGTTCACCCATGCGGATAAAACACAAGCCGGCGACTCGTAGCGCAGACAACAACTGCTGTTCGGTCAATTCTGAGCCGTTCAGACGTCCCAGGGACTCCAGCAGTGACTGCTGCAGGGATTTGTCTCCACAGCGAGCCAGAGCAAGCAGCGCGGTGATTTTGGCATCGCTGGACGAGCTTTCCTGCAGGGCCCGCTCGGCCCACGATGCCACTGGCTGATGCTCGATGGCCGTGCGAGCTGCAAACCGAATGCTGCGATCAGCATGCCCCAGATAGGGCCATGCTTTCTCAACAGCTCCGTCCTGCGGACGATGCAGTTCTTCAAGCGAGTGACGCAGATCGCGAGCTTCCTGGCCGGCCAGATCCACGGGCCCCGGCTGAACTGACTCTTTGCCAGTGTAGGTGACTCGATACAGACCACTCTGAGTCCGACGTCCACCAATCGTGAAGTACATGGCCTTGTCAGCAGGATTGATGATCACATCTGTGACGGGCAGCGGCGCGGCCGAAATGAACCGCTCCAGCTCACCGGTGTAGGTGCTGCCGGATGCGGTCATGTGCACCGCATATATCACACCATAGCTCCAGTCGCTGATAAACAGTGCCCGTTGGTACTTGTCAGGGAATTGTGCCCCGGTACCAAATGTGATGCCCGTGGGCGAACCCGGGCCGATGTCGACCACGCTGCCCAGTGAATCAGGATAGAATTCCGGCCACTTGCCGGTTCCCGAACGCCAGCCGAATTCCGAACCGCTGGTCACATGATTGACTCGCGTCGGACGATACCACGGTGAACCCACGTCCCATTCCATGTCCGCGTCGTAAGTGAACAGTTCCCCCTGAGCATTCAGAGCAATGTCGTACTGGTTACGGAATCCCATGGACAGCAGTTCCCAGTCGGCCCCGTCAGGACTGACTTTTGCAATCCAGCCACCGGGCGCCATGATCCCCACGGCATGCCCGCCCGCATCCCACATCCGCGGCAAAAGCTGATCCTCATCCCAGATCTGTGGTACACGCGACGAGGAAAATTTTGTCGGGGGGGTGTGGTTGCCGCAGGCGACCAGCAACGACTTTCCATCCGGCGACAGAATGATCGCATGCGGCCCGTGTTCATTGCCACCCTGCAATGTTCGCAGGTGCTCGGTCATGTCATACTGGTCGTCACCATCAGTGTCACGCACCCGGTGCAGGCCTACTCTCGGAGCATCACCGCTGTTGGTCATCACGTACAGACTGTCAAACGCGCACAGCAGTCCCTGAGCCATACCAACATCGACGTTGATCAACTCGATCTGAATCTTTGCATCACTGCCGATTGCAGGAGGCGTAACACGGTACAATTTGCCGTACTGGTCTGAAACAATCAGTCGTCCCTTCGGATCCGAAGTCATGCAGACCCACGAGCCCATTTTCTCAGCTGGTACCGAATACAGTAACTCGGCTTTGAAGCCAGCTGCCAGTTTCAGATCATTCACGGGTGTGGCTTCGGGAACGGGAGCCCCATCGTCCGTCAGCACGATACTGTCAATCTCCATCTGACCGCCACGGCTGAACGGATCGATCCGCAGTGAGGTCACAGGGCTGTCCGTTTCGAACCAGACACGGGCGGTTCGAAATTCCTTATCAGAGCCACGCAATTCGGTGCGAACAGACTTGTCTTCGGATGTCACCGGAGACGCCTCGGTTGTCCAGAACACCTGAATGTCGGCATTACCTTTGAAGCGGGCACTGATTGACAGGCGGTGGTTGCCCGCTCGTCCCTGCACGCTGGCGGAGAGGAACGGATCGCCACCTTTTGCTCGCAACTGCAAATGCCCGTCTGCGGTGGATAACTGGACTTGATCGTTGCCCGTCCAGACAGTCTCGGCAGAATCAAAGTCCCAGCGAGCGATTTCGTCCGCGGGCGATAAGCGGGAGAACACAAGGGGCAACAGTAGGGCGAATACTCGAATTTTGAAGCGGGTTGTCATGATGGACGCTCTTGCGTGGTTTCAAGTTTTATGGGTTTCAAACCGCCACCGCCAGAAGTCCAAACGACTGGTCAGGTGATGCGCGTGAGTCTGACAGAGAGCGGATATCACTGCAACTGAATTCACCGTCTGGCAGAGGTGGTGCGGTTTACTCAATTGTACTGACGAAAGCTTTGCATTTTCCAAAAAGAAGGCCCCGTGACATTACAAATGTTGCTGGTGGGTTTTCAGGTTTCAGCCACGATCAAACGAAAAAGGCCCGGCAGAGAACTGCCGAGCCTTCGTAAACACATCAATACTTGTTACGTCAAACGGCCGCAGCGGCACGACGGCGCTTCAGGCAGCGACGACCAACCACCGCACCGACTCCAGCCAGAACACACCATGTCGACGGTTCCGGGACTGCAGAAAATCCGGTGAGGTCATAATCTGTGTCTGGAAGACTTCCCTGCCCGTTAACGCTGAGCGAGCCAATTACTGACACTGCATTCGCGATCAGAAAATTGACATTCGCCTGCGAAGCAACCAACGATCCTACTGACTGACTGCTGACAACCGTCAGAATGAGTTCGGTGCTGCTTGTACCGATCGCGTTTCCGGTGTCACCCACCCAGTTCGCGTTGATCGTCAGTGTATTCGCCGATGCAACTCGAACGCGGTTTTTGCCGGCAGGCAGACCACCCTTCAAGTCCGTGAAGTTCACGGTGGAAGAACCATTCATGCTGAGAGCAAGGCTAGCCGAGTTCAGCACAGCGTTTGCTGTCGCACTGGGAGTGTATCCAACATTGCTGAGAACGAATGAACCTAAAACTACCGGGCTGACGTTGGCAGTCCTCGCCTGACCAGCAAAAAACAGTGGGTTCGCTGAAGCAGAACCACAAGCCATTAACACCGCCACAACCATCAACAGAGATCTTCGCATCATCTTATCCCCCCCCCGGGATTGCCAGAACCCACCGAGTGACAATCAGCAAGCAGGCTGTCAAACAATTGGAACGAACGCCATTCAGAATCCTGAACAGTGAGTATCATTACAATTCGGGGAGTTTACGCAATCCTTAGAGCTTGCCTTTTTGAAAAAAAAGCAAACGCAGTACTACGGGTGGGAAAAGATCGTTTACAAAAATCACTTTCCGCGCCTGCCGAAACTACATGCTTCTCCGCGATCAAGCAGATAAAATACGCCGATTTCGCAATACTCGGCGTCCAATCACACCGCCCACGGCGGCCAACAATGCCCATGTTCCTGGTTCTGGCACTGCCTGGGGAATTCCTACCAGAATTTGCTCGGTGTCACCAAATGGGGCAAATGGATCGAATTCAAATGTCCCGGAAATACTCGTGGCCGTGTTCATGATGTGGGAAACATTCGCCGCACTCGCAATCTCCGTAGGAACTGCCGTCGGAGAGACAATACTCAAAGTGAGTTTGCTCAGATTCGTTCCCAAAAGACCCGACTGATCGCCTGTCCAGTTTGTGCGAACCCGGAGGGTATTCTTGTTGGTCAAGACGGAAACTGTATTCGTCTTGCTGCCATCGAGTGCGGACCATGTATACGTGCCACCACCCACACGATTCACGACCAGCGAAGCCTGAGTAATGGCGGCCACTGCCGTTGCCGAGGGTGTGTACTGCAGCAACAGAGTCCACGTAGAACCCGCGTCTGTTGCCGCTGATGCCCCCTCCAATACTCCCGTTACGTAAATTGACTCAGCTCTGGCTGGCGACATACCCAACAGCAACGCACACACGCCGCAAAGTACGAATTTCATGTTTGACACCGCTTCCCCCCCCCAAAGAATCACAAATTCAGATTCAGGCCTTGAACAGACAAAGGCCTTTGCGATATCCGCAAGCGTTCTATTTCTCGCGATCGGTAGACGAAGGAACACCATCGCTTTTCCGCAATTGTTCAACCATAGCTCGGTGAATTTCCGCCTTCGGAAGATTTCCAGCCGCCTCCCAGGCTTTTGCCAGGTGCTCGTGCACTTTGTGCAGGTTCTGACGATCACTCAAGGCTCGCTCAAAGTCAGCAATTGCCTCAACCACTTTTCCCTGCCGAAGCAGAATCTTCCCCCGAGTGTCGTAAATAGCTGGTTCGTCCGGCAGGTATTTCAGAGCCTGTTCCACCAGCACCAGAGCCTGTTCCATGTCGGCCTCCGGTTGCTCCACCATCACATCCGCCACATTGTTCAGCAGGCCCGGCATCCCGGGCGCATGCTGGTTGGAAATCTCGAAATGCTCCATTGCACTGGCGATGTTCGCGGGTGACTTCGATAATTCTCGAGTCCCCAGAATGAAGTGGACGGTTCCCGGGGAGACGCCAGCAACCAGGGCGGCCTCCAGCTGCTGCTGCAACCGTTCGTCCGAAAGTTCACGCACCCCGCCAGTCAGGGCTAACTCGTCAGTGACACGTGGATCGGAGGGACTCAGATTGATCGCTCGAGTGATCTGGTCAAGAAGCATGGCGACATCGGTATCGGATCGAACCGGTTGCGTTCGTAATCGCGCACAGTGATACAGGTAAGTCTGCAGCAGCAAGTCCTTCAGTTCCTCTCGGTGTCCACTGTTCGACTCTGCCGCTTCAATGATCAAAGTTGCAGCATCCAGTTCTCTTTGTGCCAACAGCAAGGCTCGAACGAGGCGTACAAACTCCTCCAGTACAAAAGGTTTGTTTGAAGAATTCTGCAGCATTTGCTGGGCCGCAGCGTCTGCAGCAGCCTGTGCGTCTGCCGTGTTCCCAAGACTTGTCTCGACCTCAGCCAGTGAAAAGTAGGCCTCCGCAAATCCGCCTTTTGGTTGCCTGATCAGCGATCTCAGCACAGTTCGGGCGAGTGTATTCTCCCCGCGCATCATGAGGCCAGTGGCCCGCATAAACAAGGATCGGGAATGCTCGGGATTGCGGCTGAGGATCCATTGCAGCGTCGCGTCAAGCCCTTCCCACGACTGGTCATCCGGCAGTTTTTCTGCGGCAAACCTGCGAAATCGTCGTTCGGCCAACCACTCCCCGGCTTTCAAATACCCGGACTGCCTCATCACCGCTGTGGCCGTCTGCCAAGCTCGGTCCTCTTCCCCCTGTTCAGCCAGCAGCACAGCCTTTTGCAGCACATGATCAGGCTCTTCCGGCTGTAACACAGCCAACTGTCGCAGGAAGAATTCAGCCCGCTGGTACTCTTTCGCCTGCAGTTGTATACGAAAGGCTGCTCGCGCTCGCAGCAGCAGTTGTTGCTCTGTCGGCACCAGCCACAGCTCCAGCAGCACCGGACTAAATACTCCGAGCACTGCAGGCAAGCCTGTCAGGAAATGCAGAAACTGTCGCGTCTGAAGAAATCGCAGCAGGAACGCAAATGATTGGATCGCCCAGAAAATGGGATTGATGTAGCTCAGCCCGGCAGGCATCTTACGCTGGTCTGACCCACTGAGCGATTGGCTGCTCTCACGAATCCTCAGGACCTCACGGAACCAGCGTTTCCATCCGGCCCAGGATTTCCCCAACTTTCGTTGGTAATAACCAAATGTTGTCGACAGCCACTTCTTCAGTGCTGGTATGCTGAATTTTTTCCTACGACGGCTCATACTGTCACCCACATGGTCGTTGCAGCGTCCGGTGAAAGCTCGACAGTAATTCGGTGTTCAGACTGATCGTCCACGCAGTTCCTGCTGGCCGCTCCAACCGCCGGTGCTTCCGCCGCCTCTGGCGGGGTTGAAACTGCCGGGATCGCTGGTGGAGGTGCTGGCATGGACCGGAAAAATCCTGGCAGCACCCATGCCGGTGCGGCAGTCAACAGCACCGCAACGGCCACCACAATCGCCATGCCACGCTGGCCGCTGGTGAGTGCTGACCAGGTGGCCTGCTCGGAACTGGCGATCTTTTTCGCTTCAGAAGATTCTGCCGGCACGACAAACAGCCAGTTCCATGCGAGCACAAACACGTTAATACGGTCGTATTTTCGAGGGTCATCGGGTATTCCACCGAAAATGAACTGAATAAATCGATCTGTACTCAGCAGGAACGGGATCGCCAGTCCCATGGCCACATAACCAACCGCGTCATGCTTCCAGCCTGTGGTCAGGTCAACGTTGAATCGCACCTGCGCGACGGCGATTGCCAGAACGCGACCCACATTCATCAGCAACGCCCAGAAGATCGCGGTGCTCATCAGTAGCCCGGTGCGAACGATCGAGTACTGTCGATAGGCACCGATGGCTGCGGCGATAAACATTACCGTGAATAGAGACTGAACGCCGGAACATGCCTCGGCGACCATCAGTGGGACGCCAGTCATAGGTTGGAGAATGTTTCCCTCTCGAATGTGGTCGATCTTCATCACGTTGAGGAAGTCTGAAGCGATACGGGAGGTGATCAACTGCAGCCGCTGCACGGCTCGTTCGTCAAGATTCAGCGGAGGACGCACTGTCATCAGAATCGGGAGTGCGAGGTAAAGCAGTCGTCGTCGTGTGTCCTGTTCTTTCCAGAGGTCCAGCAGGAGTGTGAACAGCAGGGAATAGCCGATGTAGCACAGCCATGGAGAAGACCGCAGGGATCCCAAAATGGTGCTTGTCACAGCGATCAGGATCGCTGCCCCTCGCAGCGACTGTCGCAGCATATTCCCGGAAAAATCGGGTTCCTGAGATGTGCGAAGTGAGGCCAGAAACAGTGTGGAGGCGAACGCAACAGGGAAAAACTGATAGTATTCGCGAGTCCAGAGTTGAGTCAGGTAGGCGTAGAGAACGGGAGCGAATGCGAGGGACAGGGCACCGAACGCCAGCATCAGTGGCGACCGCAGCAGCTCCGCAAAACCGGCGGGTTCCTGATTATGAGAAGTCACAGTGCTCATTTTTTGCGATTCCTTGCCCTGCAGGCAAAACGGCAGCGCGGTTATGGCGATATCTGACCGGTGGATGACCGCCACCTTGAGGATGTGGGCGCAACCTGATCCATCGTCGTAGGGCAGTCTGCCATACGTGTGAGATTCGTCAGCCAAATTCAGGTTGGCTGATGGCAAATCGCGGTTGAAATTTGGAAATCTTTCGTCAGGACTGGCATTCGGCGTCAGAATCGTCAGATTCGGATGCTGAGGGAAATTCTGGTATTCCCGGAAGTGCTTTGCCAGTTTCGGAGGGTATCCCGGGCGTGGCTTTGGAACACACGAAGGAGCGGCCCCACTGCGAGTCGACTGCAGCGGGGGGAGTTTCGGGAAGTCGGAGTGGTTTGTGGCATCGGCACGGAGTCTGCTGAATTTCTTCAGCGATTTTCCTTTTTTTTTTATGTGGTGGATCGCTTGCCGAATTACCGTGTGGTAGATTTGATGATTTAGGTTGTTTGCCTTAAATGGTCGGCCTGCCGTGATTCTGCACATTTTCCGGGGGATTCTGTTCGGTCAGGTGGCCGGGTGGGTCTCCTGATCAGCCAAGCCAAACGATTTCCACCTTTGAACCCCTGCAGGTATCTGGATGTTTCGCTGGTTTAAAAGAACTCGCCGCAGCCTTCGCGACTGGTCGAAAGACCGCCGTCGTTACCTGCGTTACCAGTGGCACCGAATGCTCAGTGGCATCTTCGTGTGGTGGGAAAGCCTGAAGACATCTCACGAAGACGGCGTGCCGCTCGCAGAAGTTGGCGGTCGAAAATTTCAGCGTCCGCCGGTCAAGGTGGCCAGTTTCCTGAATCCCTTCTTCTGGTTTGCAGGTGGCTTCCAGTTTCTTTACCGGTACTTGCTCTCCAGACGCCCAATGGATCTGGTGGTCAGTCTGCCTGGATTCGGCGGAATCTTGGGGACGTTTTTTGTCCTCTACGCCTATACCCCCACAGAAGCAGAATTGGTAGAAAACTGCCGCAATCGTATCGAAGTTCTGGGTTCTGATCAGCAGTATGATCTTGCCGTCTGGTATTCGAAGTTGTGGCAGTCTCTTCAACCGTCCGAGCCAATGGCATACGTAGCCGAGTCGGACCTGTTAAGATTGCAGGGGAAGTCACAGCAGGCACGTGCAGTACTTGAGCAATTGTTCAGTGTGACTCAGTACGAACCCGCACTGGTTCGAATCTGCCGTGATGACCTTGCATTGGCCACAGCGGGCACGCTCGGCCAGCAGGCTCAAATAGACCTGTCCGACCGGCTTGCTTGGTTGGGTGATCGGCTGGCCAAAGATCCTGAGGTGCAGTTCCTTGTGGGTACCTATCACATGGATCGTGGGGATTTTACTGCCGCTCGGCTGTGTTTTCAGAATGCGGGCGAAACCAAGTCAGAGTACCAGGTTGGGGCTTATCGGTCGCAGGCGATATGCGAATCGCGGTTGGACATGCGGGCTGCGTCGCGTAGTACGGCATCGTTTGGCGCGGACATTTGTCTACAGCAACTGGCGGCATTCGATGCTCGCCCAGAGTCATTGAAGACCTGTTGCGAACTGCTTGTGCTCAGTTTCCGTGAGTCTGAAGCGGTCAAGCTGCTTGAGGGGCGGCTGTCAAGAGTGTCTGAGAGTGAAGCAGAGCCATTGCGATTTTTGTTGTCAGAAGTGCTTACTCGTTGGTGTGAACGCAAGCGGGTCGCTGGGTTTAAGAACGCGGAAGAGATGGCTGAGTGCCTGCAATTACTCGGCAGAGCATTGACTGCATTTCCTCGCAATGAAGGGGCCCTGAACGAAGTGTCGTGGTTCGCGAATACAGCCCCTGACAGCATCGAAGTTGAATCGTTATTGAATCAGATTCTGGACTCAGGAATTGACCCGGGTTTCGTGCACTTTGTGCTTGGAACTCGTGCCGCCATCAAAAATCCGCCAGATGACGCTGCTGCCCAGGAACACCTTGGGCGTGCTATAGCTCACAACGCTGGTTACCCGGGTCTGATGAACAATCTGGCTGATGTGATTGCCAGGACGGAATCTGCTGATGAAGCTCAATTGAAGAATGCACTCGCGTTGGCCGAGCAGGCTGTTTCACGACTGCCGAAAGTGCCTGAGGTTTACGACACGCGTGGCCGCATTCGGCTGCGTTTGGGCGATGTTGAATCAGCTATCGCGGATTTTGAGATAGCAATTCGATCTCCAAACTGCCGAGTTTCCAGTTACGAAGGTCTTGCGACCGCCTATGAAAGGTTGGGCAATCATGACCGCGCTCAACACTATCGGCAGTTACGGAACAGTTTAGAGGTGTCGGAAGAGTCGGATTGAGTTTTCTTTTCTGCAAGCAGGCGTTTACCGCTTTTCACTTTTGGAGGTTTCAATGAAACGTGTTATTTTCTCTGTCCTCGCAGTGCTCGGGTTAGCCGCCAGCGTTTCCGCTGAGCAGGTTTACTTCCGAGGAACTGCAACGACCACCGCTGCTCAAGACCCGGCGGGTCTGTTCAATAATCGTCTCTGGACGTTGTTGCTGACTTACACGCCCAACAGTTCCGGTCCGGCAACACTCACGGCGGCATCCTTGTTTTTCTATTCCAACAATGCTACTGATCACAAGAACGAGGCTTTCAGTCTAATTGCTGCCAGCAACGTTTCTCAGGGGAACGTGATCGAAGTGCAACAGAATTCAGGATCCAACAACGACGGGCTGAAAATTGGGACTGAGTTCGGTCCCTCGGAACTTGGACGCGGAGCCAACTCCGCTTACTACGATAATCTCGTTATTACGGGTACCTCGGACGTAAGCAATACCAACGGCACCGTGGCCAATATTCAGCAGTTGGCTGCACTTGGTAATTCGGTAAGCGGGACATTCCGCCTTGATCCTCGCCCATCGGGCTCTGGTACGTTGCAGGTGAACCTGACAGGGTTTGTTGCAGTTCCCGAGCCAAGCACAGTTGCTTTGCTGAGCGGCGTGGGCCTGGTAATTGGTCGACGAGTTTGGAAACGCCGTTCTGCTAAGAAGCAGAACGTTGCGACCGCTTGAGAACCATCATCGAATGCGGATCTTGTCATCATCGGTGAGTCCCTTTCCTGATGCCTATCACGGAAAGGGACACCATCAGTGGATTCGGAAGTACGATGCTTCCAATTGCGTTCAAATCGAGTTCCTGTGTCTGCAGGTCAAATCACAGTGGTGCACCCGGATCCGGTATCACTCTGAAACTGACCATCAAACACGGATGAACTTAAAGAAAATCACCATCTGCCGCACTTGGACACGAGGTCAATCGCGGTGACGCTTTGAACATGGTGGGGTTTTCAACATCTGTCTGAGGTACGTCTGCTTGACCCACAGATGTGGGATTTCCGGGGCCAGTCGAAGTTGCAAATTCGGCTGGCCCTTTTTCTGCGCTGACACAAATGAGATTCCCTGGAATCCACTTGATGAAAGCCCCTCCCGGCAGACCGCATCGCATGGCACGCTCTCCGTCTCGAGAGACTCTCGCGTTTCCTGCACCCACGCCACCCTCCGACTCCGGTAAGATGGGCGTCAACCCCGCAATAGCTGCACCACAGTCCCACTTGAGTGCTTCCACATCTGCTGCCTCTGGATCGGAAGTGGCAGGGCCAGCATTCCGTAAGGCTCCTGCGTGTGAGATTTGGCGTGGAGGGCTTATCTCGGGCTAAATCGCAAGCTCCGTTTTCGTTTCCGTTCCTCAGGTCGTTGACAACTGCCCCCTCAACGCACCTTGGATGATGCCATTCCCATGCTCACCCCCAGTAGGATGGGCTTCGACCCGTCAACGCCTTCAACCACTCGCCTCCAAACACTTTCCTCCCTCCCCTTCCCCCCTGGACATCGCCCCTCAGGCCGGCGTGGTGGATTTGTCCCTGCGGGTTTGGCACAATGATCTCACCACCGACACCATTTGAGTTCCAGAACGCCACTGTGGATTCCGAGCATGCTGCATCGTCGTCGCTTCCTCGCTCTTGGCATCGCCACTCCCTTCGGCTCTTTGGCTTCTTTCGGCTCAGAGTCTGCGATCGTGGGCGATCAAATCTCATCGGGTGGCCTTGAAACGCTGATGAACCAGCGGGGCGGCTGGGATCTCGCGGTTTATCGTCGCATTCTGGGGGCGGCGAATGAGCCGAAGGAGGGGGATGCCATTGTTGGCGTCGCGGCTGCAGATGATGCCGAGCGTCAGACGGCTCGGCAAACGCTGCTGGCAACGCGACTTGAGACGATTGATCTGCATCCTCCGTTTGCCGATGCCTTGTTGACCATGATCAACTCGGCTGTCGATCCCTCAAAGCAACGGGAAATGGGCGCATGGACGTTTGCTCAGCTCAAAGCCGCTTTGCTGTCGTTACCAGAGCCTGACCTGCACCAACTGCGGCGAGGACTGACCAGCGATGTGATCGCCGTTGTTGTTCGGCTGATGACCAATGAAGAACTGATCCAACTGGGATCGCGGCTCTTCAATCCGCTGCCAGGATCGAAAATTGGCTCCCGTGGTTACATGGGAGCTCGCATACAACCCAATTCGCCCACAGATCATCCGGACGACATTCGCTGGCAGGTGTTTGACGCGTTCGCATACGGTGTTGGCGATATTCTGGTTGGCACAAATCCGGTCTCCAGTGAGCCCGCTTCGGTGCTGGAGGTACAGAACTGTCTGCGGGATGTGCTGCAGACCTTTGAATTGACCGATGTGTTACCGCACTGTGTGCTTTCGCATATTGACGTGCAGTCAACGGTCGAGCAGCAGGCTCCGGGGTCGACTGCTCTGTGGTTTCAGAGTATTGCCGGCAACGACAGTGCCAATCAGACATTTGATATCAGCGTGGAAAAGATGCGGCAGCATGCGGCCGGTCGCACTGGTCGGTTTGGGCTGTACTTTGAAACGGGTCAGGGCGCTGATTTCACAAACGGGCATGGCCATGGCGTGGACATGGTCATCTTCGAGTCACGTAAATACGGCTTTGCTCGAGCGCTGACTGCAGACGTCGCGAAAGCTCTGCAGACCGCAGGCAATGGTCACGCTCCGTGGGTGCACCTGAACGATGTGGCCGGGTTTATCGGTCCTGAAGTGTTTCGATCTCGTGAACAACTGGTGCGCTGCTGCCTTGAAGATATCGCCATGGGCAAGCTGCATGGTCTGACGATTGGCCTTGATGTCTGTTCAACGCTGCATATGGATGTGTCAATTGACGACCTTGGCTGGTGCATTGATCAGATCATGCCGGCGAATCCCGCTTACCTGATGGCTTTGCCCACAAGAATCGACCCCATGCTGGGTTATCTGACGACTGGCTATCAGGACCATGTCCATATCCGTCGCAGATTCGGCTATCGCGTGGATGATCAGATGTGGCAGTTTTATCAGCAGTTGGGAGTTGTAGCAGAGGATGGTTCACCGGGGCCGGCCTTTGGTGATCCAGGGGCCGTGTATCTGCAGTACTGCCGTCGTCGGGGTGATGACCGGGCAGAGGCTGAGATCCGCCGGGAAGCGCAGCAACGGATTGCTGAAGTCCGCAGTCGCGGCGTGTTTCTGGCTGAAGGCCACGGGGCCCAACCTGAACTTCTGAATCCGGGCCTGCAGGCAGAGATTGACAGAATCTATCAGCAGTCGCGACGAGCGATTTGGCAGGAGATGGACAGCAGCGTTCTGGCCGCAGTTCCTGATGCCATCCCGTTGACGACGAAATCACTGAATCGAACCGACTATATTCTGCACCCGGCCTCGGGTGAGGAATTGAGTGATGCATCAAAGGGCATTCTGCAGCGACTGCTGGCAAGTCGCAGTCGTACAGCGGATGTGCAGATTGTCATCTCTGATGGCCTGAACGCTCTTGCGCTGATGGAGGCTGACCAGCTTTCGCTGCTGCTGGCTGCACTACGGAAGCAGTTGAAGCTGGCAGGGTTCCCAGCGTTTGACGAGCATCTGCTGGTGACATCCGGACGAGTACGAGCCGGTTATCGAATTGGCGAACAGGTGTTTGGATCGGCAGGCGGTCGAGGCATTCTGCTGCATATTATCGGTGAGCGTCCGGGGACCGGACACCATACGATGTCCATTTACATGACGGCAGCCACTGCATCCGTCTGGGGGCAGCCCGGCACGGTCGACCACAATATCACGCGAGTTGTCTCAGGGATTGCTCAGACTGCACTGGACCCTGAGGTGGCAGCCATTGATGCCGTGCGAATTCTGAAGACTATGACAGGAACACAGGAATGACTGAAGGCAGTGCTCGGGATGTGAGATTACTGTCCACCGGCGAATGCGTGCGTCTGGAAATTGCGGGCACTCGTATCCGCTCTGTGTTGCCGATCCACCGTCCGGTTGATCCGTTGACATTGCCGTGGGCCGCGCCGGGACTATTCGATCTGCAGGTGAACGGTTATGCCGGAATCTGGTTCAGCAGCACCGAACTGACGATCAGTCAGGTGCAGCAGGTGCTGTACAGCTATGCAAGGCAGGGGCTGACGGGGTGTCTGCCAACACTCATCACCAATTCCGCAGAGGCTCTGGAGCATGGTCTGACGGTGCTGCGGCAGGCACGAACAACCTGTGACCTGTGTCGGAGAATGATTGTTGGTATTCATGTGGAAGGCCCCTGGATCTCCAGTCTCGATGGGCCCCGGGGCGCACATCCGCTGGCACATGTGCGTCCCTGTACTCTGGCCGAATATCACTGCTGGCAGCGGGCATCCGGAGGTCTGGTACGATTGATTACAGTGGCTCCGGAATGCCCCGGGGTACTTTCGGTTCTGCCGCAGATCGCTGCAGATGGTGTCTGTGTGGCCATCGGACATTCGGCGGCCACTGCCCAGCAGATCCATGAAGCTGCAGCCCAGGGGGCGCGACTGAGCACTCATCTTGGAAATGGCTGTGCCGGAATGGTACCTCGGCATGACAACGTGTTCTGGCCGCAGTTGGCCGATGATCTGCTGACTGCCAGTGTCATCGCAGACGGCTGGCACATACCGACCGATCTGCTGAACTGCATTTATCGCTGTAAATCGGCATCCCGAGTTGTCCTGACGTCGGATGTCTCAGGTTTCGGGGGGTGCTCACCGGGCCGATATACAACTCCTGCAGTGGATGTTGAAGTTCTTGACGACGGACGAATTGTTGTTGCTGGTCAGCGACAGTTTCTGGCTGGCTCGGGTGCCAGTACTATGGACTGCGTCCAGCAGTTTCATCGAAGTACCGGCGTGTCGATGCAGCAGACGTGGGATCTTGCCACCACGAATCCTCGGCAGCTGCTGGGGCTGCCCTGCCCCGAAATCGCGGAAGGTGCTGTTGCCAGCCTGACTCTGTTCCATGCGGCAACGGCGGACAATGTGCTGACACTGCAGCCGGTTGCGGCGATCATTCAGGGACAGACTATTGTCGCTGATCAGGGTGACTGATGGGGACGTGCTGCCGTCTGCAGGATTTTCAGGAATTCCGTTAGCTGAAACTGAGTTGGCCAGTTGCCTCGCAGCCTGATGTTTCGCACTCGAGCTTCTCTGCGAGTTCGCAAATAAGCAAACCCGAATCTGCTGTCGTCAGGACTCCAGGAAAATGCAATGGGATTCTGATCATTCAGCGTAAGTTCAAATCCACTGCTCGTGCGTTCAAGGACGGCCTGATTCCAGCCCAATCGAAGTGTGTGCGCTGGACTGACTGCATTTAATGGCAAGCGACGTCCATTGAAACCTGCCAGTTTTTCCCACCACGCGCGCGGGCTGTGTTTCAGAAAAATACCGGTTGGCAGGATTTCAAGAATTGATTGACCAATCACTGGATGGCACTGACTGCGCCCCGGCTGGTAGTCGAACTCCCAACTCACCCGGTCACCCTCTGACAATGGTCTCTGATAGACAATCTGTCCGACCGGCTGGCAATCCTGCGGGAATCCCGCCAGCGGAGCAGTTCGCTGCAGACTCCGTTTTCCTGTCAATTCGCCCGACACAACCTGCCAGTCGGGTGCACCAACCGGTGGCTGCGCTGTTCCTGTGACGGAATCCAGCTGCAGATCGGGCTGCGTCTGACCACTGAGTCGACTGCTCCAGCCCCGCAGATCGGTCGAATCCAGCAATGTTACTTCAGGCGGAATCTGTGGCGTCCCAGTGATACTGAGACCATCCACGCGTATGTTTTCCGCCTGCGAACTTTGCAGGAAAAGCCACGGGCTGGAGCTGCCCGTTGCTGGCATCGACCACAGTTCCTGTCCCGAAATCACCAGCCGCACTTTCCCGGCGGCGACGTCCATCAGCTGCGAAGAATCAGGGCGTGCTGGGTCGAAGCTCACCAGCTTTTTCTGCAGAACCTGACCCGATGTTGAACGCAGCTTCACTTCGCCGACTTCACTGGCATCCGGAAAAACATTCTGGTAACCAAACCATGGCAAGTTGGCTGCTTCAGAGTTAATGGAGTTGGTGATCTGAAACTGGCCTGTCAGTGGCCAGGGAAAATACCAGCAGTGCGTTGGAACTTCAGCCACTGCATCAGAGCCACCACCAAACGATGCTTCAGGCGTGTCATCGGTCACCCATATCTGTTCCCGGCGTGAGCCGACTGGCGGTGCCAGCATCTCAGTCCCAGCCATCAGCAACAGCAGCCCTTTCCGGGCGACCACGTCGCCACTCGCCGCTGCCTCAGACCACGTCTTCCGCAGTTCGTCTGCCCGCCCGGACTGTACAGCAGCAAGGACGATCTCTTCTGTCAGCTCAAATCGCTGCTGGTCTGATGCCTGTTCCCCTGGGGCTGACGAGGTGGCAATCTGCGGAGCCTGTTCACGCACCAGCAGCCACAAATCACCGAGCAAAACCATCTGAAACAGTCTCCAGCGGTCTTCTGCCGACATGCGATGGACTGCCTGCAGGGGCAGAAAGAAACGCAGGTCAGAGGCTGTCAGAACGCTGGTTTCCAGCTGCAGAGAACGAAAGATCGAAAACCGCCGTAAACCGGCTGTCGACAGATCATGCACAAAACACATCTGAGCCGTCAGCAGATAGTGCTGTGTCAGCATTCGCAAAACGGGGCTGCTGTCATCCTGTGCGGCAAACTGCTCCATCAGGACATCGGCTGTGGCCAACGACTTCTGCAGGCCGTCCGCTGATTCGAGTTGATATGCAGTTGGCCCGGCGAGAATGCAGGCATCGCGCAGTAATCTGAGCAGAACGCCCGAGCCGCCTGTCCGCATTACGGTGTTTGAAAGCTGCTGCAGCAGCTGCAGGCTGCCCTGTTGAACAGATTGATCGGCCGACTGTAGTCCGGTCATCAGAATCTGGGTCACCTGCAGGCCGTGCTGCTGCAGTAGTTCCCTGGTGATCGGAAGCTCACACAACTGTTGCAACGCTTTCTGCTGCCCCGACAGGTCGTCAGCCTCATGGCTGATCAACCACAAAAGAATGGCTCGGTCTGCGGTCGCTGGCTGTTCGTGTTGACGCAGTGCGGCAAGCCATTCGTGATGTACGCCGGCTGCTGCTGCGGTTCTGGCGATCAGAGCTCCGCCGCAGGTCTCCAGTACAAAGGGATACCCCGGCCCTTTCAGAGATGACTGCAAGAGTGATACTCGCTGACCGTTTTTGCCTGACACGAACGGCCGCAGTACTTCGGCAATACGAGCCGGGGGCGTCTGCTGATTGACCCAGCGAAGGTATAATCGATCAAGCAGTGGCACGATCTGGTCGGCAACATCTGCTTCAAGGTCACGGAGCGATGCTGCGGATTCCGAATGACTGGCGATTTCATCCCACAGCCCCGCAGCCTGCTCCGTCAGCCTGAGACTGGCCTCAGAATCCCGGCGATCAATGGCTGTGACGGCCTGTGCCAGCAGCTGTCGAATCTGTTCACGCGAACCCTCTGTTGGCGTTGCCAACTGAGGGAGCTGTGCGGCCCACAACAGATCTGAGCCTGCCGCGAAGCAATACAAAAGTGCCAGCCACAGCCCACGCGAAAACGCTGACAGAGACACGCGGTAGTCAGAACAACTCGGCAAGCGGCTGGCCTCCATCCACCACAAACTTTGGACGGCCCTGATGATCAGTGTACTGCACATCCTGCGGAACGTCGAAATAGCGAAACAAAGTGGCTGCCAGATCCGCAGGAGTCACGGGACGCTCGCGAATCGTCCCGCCATCCTTCTCCGACGCTCCGATCACCTGGCCATGCCGCAGGCCACCACCAGCCAGACACATCGACATGATGTCCGTCCAGTGATTGCGACCGTCCGTGCTGTCCTGCGTCCCCATGTTCGGAGTCCGCCCGAATTCCCCCATTGCAATCACCAGTACCTGGTCAAGGAGTCCTCGTTCCTCCAGATCGGACACCAAAGTCGTCAGCAGGTGGTCAAACAACGGCAGCAGTGGACCCAGTCCCTTGCTGATCCCGCCGTAGGGTGGAATATTATCTCCGTGAGTATCCCACGTTCCCGAGGCAGTGTGATAGCTGAGATCCAGTGTGACAAACGCCGTACCAGCCTCAACCAGTCGGCGAGCAATCAGCGCCTGCTGGCACCAAAGGTGATTTCCATAGCGAGCGCGAACGGCTGGGTCCTCACGGTTCAGATCGAATGCAGCCCGAGCCCTGTCACCAAGCAGCAGATCCACAGCCTGCCGCTGATAGGCACCAAGCGCGTCCATGGAACCATCCTGATCTCGTCCGGCCTTCAGCACGTCAAACTGCTGCAGCAAGGACAGCCGATCATGCAGTCGATCCTGATTCAGGCCTCGTGGCATCTGAAAAATATCACCACCACTCACCTGCCCGGTATCCCGACCAACATTGGTATAGACCGGCAGCACCGCTGCCTTATCGCAGATAAAGGGGTCATATTGCTTGCCAAGATACCCAGCAAAGGCGAGGTGCGAACGAGACTTCATAAACGCGGCGTAGGCCGGCATCGCGGCATGATTTGAGCCGTGATGTTTGGCAATGACGGAGGCCAGTGCCGGGTAGCGGACAGCTTCCGGATTGACTCGAGGTTCCGCAGCCAGATTGGCCGTCTGAAAGACCATGTTGGGTTCATGATTGCTGTGACGCGCGTCCACGGAGCGGATGATGGTGAATCGATCCAGCATGGCCGCCTGTTTCGGCAGATGTTCAGAAATCACCACACCCGGCAGCCTGGTTTGAGTGACCCCAAATGGCCCACGGTTGATCCATGGTCGCTCAGGCTTACTGTCCCACGTGTCAATCTGGCTTGGTCCACCTGCCATCCACAAAAGGATGACACTTTTGCCCCGCGAACTGCGCTGCCCGGAGGCAGCCCGAGACTGCTGCGTTTGCAGCAGCTGGGCCAGACTTAACCCCCCGATACCCGCCAGACCAGTTTTCAGCATCCCCCGCCGGTTCTGCAGGTACAGACCCTCTCGAGTTCGCCCCTGAAACGAACCAAACGCATGGCCACCATGCTGATTGACCGAACAGGCTGTTGCTGTTTGATTCGATCCCATCTGCTGCTGTCCAGTACAGTATTGCTTGACTGGGAGGGTGCACGGATGCTGAGTGAATCGACTATTTTGCAGGTGCAGCGGTCAATGGAATCGTGACTTCAGTCCATTGCGGCTGCTGGGCCTTCTGAATCTGCTGCTCAAGCTCACGAATGAAAGGGTCAAAACGCGCAATGTCTGCTGCATTGTTCCCCTGCTCATGCTTGCGAAAACCAAACAGGTAGGTGACGTTCTGTGGCCGCCAGCGATGAAAATACAGCTCATTCTTTTTCTGAATTAACTGCCGCAGTGCAGCATAGCCACTGTCGGCGAAAATACTGACGGTGGTGGGTTTATCCGCAGCTGCACGCACAATTTCCGCCGCAAGGGGTAGTGGTGACAGCGTCTGTGGCCGGATCTTCAATGACACCTGCTTGCCACCATCAAGGAATCGGACGTCCTCGATCTCCGTTCCCGTCGCCTCGACCTTCCCTGCTGCCACGTCAATTCGCAGCTTTGCCGGCGTCGCTGCCACGCCCAGCAGGCGTTGGCGCAGCACCAGTGCCGCACATGCATACCCGTCAGCCGTCAAATGCATGCCGTTCTCGGCCAGCCCATCAAGGCCAGTTGCCTGTGGATGCAGGACGCTGTTCAGAGACTGCATGCTGGTCGTGAAATCTGAAAACAGATCCACAAACGGCAGCTGCCGTGACTGTGCCGTACTGCCAGCCGCGTCTGCGTATAGCCGGATCTTTGAGTTGAATCGAGCGGGTGAAGGAATCGGGGCCTTGGCTGGAAACAGTTCGTGCGGTGAAACAATCACACACGGAATTCCCGATGCCTGCAGCTCGTCCACGAACTGTCCGAACTGCCGACTGAATTGATCCGGAGTCATCCCTGCAGTCAAGGCCTCGTTCTGACCATAGCACAGAATCGCCACCGTCGGCTCCTCTGCACGAATGTGCTCTACCATCCGCAGATAACCCACGGCGGGAGCATCAAAGATGCCACGCGATTCCGCCTGCACCGTGTCAGCACTCCAGCCCAGATTCCGAAACGTCACACGACGAATGCCAAGTGTGCCCGCGAGAATCGACTCGAGGTGCTCTGAAAGCTGGGCCCGCTCAACAAACGTCGCACCCACGAACACCACATGGTCGCCATCCTGGAACTCAAAAGGCAGAGTTCGCCGCAGCACGCCCTTGCGAGCGGCAGACTCGGCTTTGGCTGGAATCTGCACCATCGCAGCAAAGGCCGGCGCCTGCTCAGGGGACTTGAATTCCTTCCAGTCACGGTCATTGAAATCCGTCTGCTCCCAGCCCACCGGCGGTGGCGCTGGGGCCTGCTTCCACGGACCACCCACTACCTGGGCCGCACCGCCCCTGACAAAAACAAGGCGTGCGCCAAAGATGGCCCCCGATTCTGCTCCCTGAACTTCGACTGCAACCATATTGCGACCCGGTCGAAGCAGGGGCTGAACATCAAAAACGCGAGCGATCGTAGTGGAATCGGCGACCGCAAACTGATCGTACTTCAATAATCTCTGGCCGTTCACATAGAGCGAACAACGAGCATTCCCGACAAGGGCCAGACGGGCAGCCTCTGGTACAGAACTGCCACCATCAACCGCCCAGCGACCCCACGCCGCTGATTTGCCGTCCGCCGCAGCAACCGAAAACCACTGCAACTGGCCGGCATCCTGCGCCTTCACTGGCTGAGAAACGCCGAAGCACAGAGCTGTTATCAGAAAAATACGTAGACTTGTCGCTGATCGCATGAGCAGAAGTTTCCCGGCAGGAATTCCGTAACATCGTTCCCCGGGGACAGATTACGAAATTGGAGTCGTTGTGACTACTGCACAGGCCACTTTCAGTCCAACGGATTCCTGCAGAAAACGAAAACCGGGGTCGCTGTGCCACGCACGTCCGCGTCCTCAATCGACCGCGTGCTGCTGTCGGGCCATCATCATGGCCCCAAACAGCAGAATTCCACAGACCATGAGGAAGGTTCCACCGCCGAAAAGGCTTTCAGGGAAAACTGCTGACAGGATGGAGCCGTGCAGCTTTTCACGGACCTTGTCATTCGCCGAAACCTGCAGATTCAACCAGACGTGATGCAACCTCAAGGCCAGATGACTGAACGAACTGACAGGATGGAACGGCTTGCCAGGACGGTCCAGTTCATGTGTTGTAAATGGCTGTTCAGCCAGCGAAAGATCCGGAAAACACAACCGCCGCCACACAGCAGACATCGCTGGGTCCTGGAATTGCAGCCCAGCCGGATTTCGATCGTCCTGCGAAAACGCGGCGACAACCACGTCCAATGACCCGGCAACAGACGGATCCGGTAATCGATTTGCGTCATCCGCCCCCTTCAGCGGTGGCAGAAGGCCCTGCAGAGAATACAAGTTACGCAACAGCTCACACTGGCATCGCTGTAAATACGGGACACGGAGCGCGGTTTGATACTCGTGATGCTGCAAACCCAAAACGACGTCCGGATCTGTCCCACCCATGACTGGACCACCAACAATAACCTGCCGAGCCGTTCGCGGAACCGGAAACAGGAACAGGACTGGCGAACCCGCTGCGTCGGTGGCAGGCGATGACGACGCATTCAAGGCACCCAAATGCTGATTGGTGAAGTCTTTTGAGATCTGCGACTGGTCCGACAACATTGCGTTGCCGACGATTCGCACTTGGGAACTGCGAATGTTCAGATCGGCCTGAGCCAGCCACTGCTGCACTGAACGTGGCTTACCGGAATAAGTCATCGAGGACGCAGGAGTGCCAGTTTTTGCAGAAACTGGAGATGTGTTGCTGCTGACATGTTCAGGTTCTGCGAATTGTCTCTGGAACGTGACGCTGTCCAGCACGTCGCCGCGAATGGGCAGCGTGAGCAGTAACTGAGCAATGAATGTCAGCAGAAAAAAACGCATATTTGAGGAAAATTCGCAACTTTGACGGGGTGTTGAAAAATGTCAACACGGGACCGGAGAGTCTGTCCTGTTAGGTACGCAAACGTTGGCGAAAGACAACACGAAAGTAAATCTAGGCAAGGTGGGGTATCTGGGGCAATATAAGTTTGGTGAATTCGAAGGAATGTTTTGCAATTCCCTCGTCGCTGCGCCAGCGATTACACTGCTTTTCCGGAACTTTCAGGTTTTGGTTGAGAGGTATTACGACAATATGAATGGGGTTTTGCCGGGTTCTGGCGAGATGGCAGCACTGGCGGCAGCAGCACTCTGGGCCTGTTCCAGCCTGTTTTATTCGCGAGTTCGTCTGACGGCGTGGCAGATCAATTTTGGCAAGAATGTGCTGGCCTCGGGGATTCTGCTGCTGCACCTCAGCCTGCAGTCACTGTTTCTCGACACGCCCCTGCTCAGTATTGACCGCCAGGCGGGGTTCTGGCTGGTGCTCAGCAGCCTGACGGGGATCGTCATTGGGGATACGCTGTATTTCCGCAGTCTGCAGATTCTTGGTGCAAGGCGGGCATTGATTGTGTCAACCACCAGTCCTCTGTTTGCCGCGTCTGCGGGCTGGCTGTTGTTATCGGAACCTTTGTCGGTGATGGCCTTATTAGGCTTGTGTCTGACGATGTCCGGGGTGTTTCTGGTGGTTACTGACAGACCGGCGAGTGGCGAAGTGTCTCAGCATTTTCCGGCATCAGTGATGCGTGGTGTGCTGGCTGGACTGGGTGGAGCTGTGTGCAACGCGTCCGGTGCTATGTTCAGCCACCTTGCCACGTATAACTCAAGCGGCTCTGCCACCAGCGGATCCACCTGCTCTCCTTTGGAGGCGACTTTTGTTCGCGTTGGATTTGCGGCACTGCTGTCAGTCGGTTTACTCACCTGTACTGGGCGGTTGCGTCAGACAGCGAAGCCAGCCTTCGACAGAAACATTCTTCCCGCCTATCTGCCCGCCGTGATCTGTGGGCCATGGCTGGGAATCTGGATGAGTCAGATTGCCTACCGGGATTCGCTACTGGCTGTTGCCAATACTCTGACATGTACCAGTCCGATCTTTGTTCTGCCGCTTGTGCGGCTGGCCTTTGGCACTCCGATCTCGCTGCGGGGACTCTTCGGAGCTGTGATCTCTGTGGCTGGAATTTACCTGACAGTTGCTGGTAAGTAGCTGGATTCAGTCTCAAGGTGTTCTGGTGGAGTCCTGCGATGAATTCCGTTGATCGTGACGTCACACGACGAGTGTTGCTGGGCCGACTTTCTCTGCTGGGTATTGGCACCTCGGCATTTCAGCGCGCGCTGGCCGATGAGGCGACTCGTGCGCATGCACTTACAGACGTGCAGGTCAGCAATGCCGAGTGGATTTCGGGGCTGACGCTTTCAGAAACCGATCGCAGTGCCATGATCCGCTCAAGTGAAAGTCTGCTTTCGGAGCTGGAGCTGTTGCGTTCGGTGACTCTCGACCCCGCAGCACTTTCCTGTCTGC
This sequence comes from uncultured Planctomycetaceae bacterium, assembly GCA_903858815.1. Classification (GTDB taxonomy): domain Bacteria; phylum Planctomycetota; class Planctomycetia; order Planctomycetales; family Planctomycetaceae; genus SXXK01. The sequence goes on from CAIOKE010000324.1 coordinate 57,316, forward strand.
GATTTGATCCCGAGTTGGGTGACCCGACAATCAGGTCGGTTGCCGCAACGCAGCGGCCCTGGTTGCGGCAGCCGGACACTGCGACCGCAGTGGCACCGCAGCCCGCAGATCTGACAGACGAACTGCTGCCATGGTTGCCGATCCGTGTGCTGGCCAGTCTGCTGCGCGGTGGTCAGGTAACCAGTGAGCGACTTGTCGATCTGGCGATCGCGCGTCTTAAGGCGGCAGATCCCAAATTGCTGTGCGTTGTAACTCTGCTGGAAGAGTCGGCTCGCACTGCGGCAAAGCAGGCTGACGCAGAACTGCGTTCGGGGCATGACCGAGGGCTGCTGCATGGGATTCCGTGGGGCGCCAAAGATCTGCTGGCGGTCGCGGGCAGTCCCACCACGTGGGGTGCCCCGCAGTATAAAACGCGGGTAGTGGAGCAAACTGCAGCGGTGGTCGGTCGATTGCATACTGCTGGAGCAGTGCTGGTTGCCAAACTGACGACTGGTGCTCTGGCAATGGGCGACCAGTGGTTTGGTGGAAAGACCCGAAATCCGTGGAATACAGAAGAGGGTTCCAGTGGCTCCTCAGCCGGTTCTGCGGCCGCTGTCTCGGCGGGCCTTCTGCCATTCGCCATCGGCAGTGAAACGCTCGGCAGCATCGTGTCACCGACCCGTCGCTGTGGTGTGGCGGGACTGCGACCCACCTTCGGACGGATATCACGAGCCGGTTGTATGCCACTGTCGTGGTCGATGGACAAGCTGGGACCAATCGCAAGATCGGCTGATGATCTGGGAATCGTACTGGCTGCCACACATGGGGCGGATCCCGGAGATCCCTGTTCGGTGGATCGCTGGTTCGAGTGGCCGCGTCAGGTGGACCTGAGTCAACTGCGAGTTGGCAAAGTCACGAATGCGAAGACGCAGGCACCCGAACAGGCGGCCCTTGATCATCTCAAGTCTCTCGGTGCAAACATTGTCGATATTGAATTGCCGCGAGCAGCGCACCATGATGCCATCACGCAGATGCTGGAGGTTGAAGCCTGTGAAGTCTTTCGTGAATTGAGCAATGCAGGAACAACAGAAGGTCTGAATGCGTGGCCATTGATCTTCCGCAAGGCCCGCTTTGTGTCGGCCGCCGACTATCTGCATGCGTCGCGTCTGCGTCTGCAACTGATGCAGCAATTAGCTCAGGTGTTTCGCAGCGTTGATCTTTATGTTGGCGGTGATGACCTTGTGATGACCAATCTGAGCGGACATCCCTGTTTGTCAATGCCGGTCATCATGCAGGATCAGCAACCGGAACCTCGAGCTCTCTGTTGTACTCTCACGGCCGGACTTTATGACGAGGCAACGCTGCTGGCCGCCGGCAGTTTGATTGAATCCCGGGCCGACGTGCTGAAGCATCATCCGAGCCTGCATGGTCACGTGGCCGAAAAGTGATTAGTGGTCAGTGGTCAGTGAAAACGGCTCGCCCCGGGACCACCGAGCACCAGCTCGGTGAGGGTAATGCATCGAAATTCGGTTCGGCGGGAGCTTCACGCTTCCTGAGATCACTGATTATTGGCTACGGTGGCCGCGTTTGGCGAAGAAAATACAACTCCTCGAACGCCATGAAAACATCGTGCATTTCACGTTACGCAGAGCCACCTGCTTCGACTGCGAATGCCAGCAGGGCCAGCCTCAGCAGGCCCGCAGACGTGTTTTCGGCGTCGGTAATTGCGACCAGACCTGCGGACTCGATGGCTGATCCCCTGCCAAAGGCTACCCGCTTGTGCAGGTGCGGGCTTTCGGTCGAGCATCGCATTTTCCAGTTGTCTGTCCGACGCGCCGTCAACCGGCCGGCTTCCAGTCGTGAAGCTGCAGTTCGACGCGACTGATACCCTGGAAGTTGTTGATCGTCGGAGCAAAGCTGATGTGCAGCGGGCCGCTGACCTTCGCCAGCTCCTCAGCCCAATCGGCTCGACCAAAGGCAACGGCACGCATCACTGTGCCCTGCTGGCGTACCCGGATGGCAAGATGACGACCGCCCTCGCCCATCAGCTTCGGTGGCTCTGCAAGCTCGACATTCGACGCCATAAAACGAGGTGCTGGATTTGCTGCCCCAAATGGACCAAGGCGATCCAGTTCGGTCACCGCTTTCAGATTCACTTCTGACAACAACACCTCAGCATCGATTCTCAGCTGAGTATCCTCCACCGTCGGATGGAAGTGTTCGCCAGCCCATGCGGCCAGTGATTCGCGAAACGCATCCACACTCGTGGCCTGCAGTTTCAGCCCCGCCGCGGCTTTATGCCCGCCAAACTGGATCAGGTGCTGACGACAGGCCTGCAACGCATCGTACAGCTGAAAACCGGCAAAGCTGCGACCGGATCCCGTTCCAGTTCCATCGTCCTTCAGCGCGATCAGTATGGTCGGACGATCAAATTCTTCAGCCACCCGACTGGCAACAACCCCGATCACACCCGGATGCCAGTCGTGATGGGCCAGCACCAGAGTCTTATGCTGCTGCCATGACGGATTTTCAGCCACCATGTCTTTGGCCTGCCGCAGAATTCGACGCTCCACTGTGCGCCGGTTGTCATTCAGCTGATCAACCCATGCGGCAAGCTGCTCAGCCCGCTCCACATCTTCGGTCGTCAGCAGCTCAACAGCAAGCCTTGCCTGGCCGAGCCGTCCGGCGGCGTTGATTCGCGGGGCAATCGAAAAACCAATGTCATCCGATCGCAGTGTTTCCTTATCCGCAACTTTGGCGACTCGCAGCAGTGCCTTCAGTCCCGGAGAAGCGATGCCCTTCAGAGTCTGCAGACCGTACCGCACAATCACTCGGTTCTCCGCCAGCAGCGGTACCACATCCGCCACAGTTCCGATCGCTGCCAACCCCACCGCACTCTGCAGAAATTCGCGCATCCGCGGCGAGGCTTTCTTTCCGTCTCCCAACCGCTGACAGATGGCCCACGCCAGCTTAAAGGCCACACCCGCACCGCAAAGCTCGCCAAACGGATACTCCGATCCGGGCAGGCGAGGATGCACCAGCACCGTTGCATCCGGTAACTCGGGCCCCAGCGTGTGGTGGTCCGTGATAATCATTTCCAGACCAAGTTGCCTTGCCAGCGCCGCCTCTCGCACACTGGCAATGCCGCAGTCCACAGACACCAGCAGACGCTGCGGATCCTCCTCATGCAGCTGACGAATCGCAGTTTCGTTCAGCCCATACCCTTCCTCCATCCGACACGGGATGTAGTAGTCCACATGACCGCCACAGAGCTGCAGGCAGTACCACAGAATGCTGGTGCCGGTGACGCCATCCACGTCGTAGTCACCATAGATTGTAATCCGGCGTTTCTGCTGCAGAGCCTTTACGACGGCGTCAGCCGCCCGCTCAACACCCGGCAGTAAGGCTGGATCGTTCAGATCGCCAAGCTTCGCATTGAGGAACGCCTTCGCCTGTTCGGCGTCTGACATACCGCGAGCAATCAGCACCTGAGCCAGCAGGGGAGAAACCTGCAGCTGACCCGAAACACGCCGGATCATGGCAGTATCATGAGGGTGGAAGGTCCACTTCCTGGCCATGCGGTTCATCACTTTCCGAAAAACATCAAAGTCATCAACTGGCAGTCCTGTCCGCTGACGGATCACCGTGCAGTGGCTGATCCGGCGACGGGATCTCGCGCGTGGGTTGATCGTGAATCGCCGCCGCAGAAATATCCAGTTCCACCAGCAGTTCCGTTTCACCCAGCAGAATCTGATCGCCACTCTTCAGGACGCAGGCGTGAATCTCCTGCTGGTTCACAATCGTCAGATTGGTCGAATCGCAATCCACCAGCTCAATTTCACCCTTCGAGTTCCGACGAAACTCTGCATGGATTCGACTTAACTGCAGGTCATGAATTACAATATCGGCCCGCGGGCTGCGTCCGATCGTGGCCGGCAGGTCAGCGGAATCCAGCTCAATCTGGCCATCCGTGAATAAGGCCGATTTCAATCGCAGACGCGTCATGTGTCCACTGACCTTCCGGTTGGTGCGTTCATGCACTTCGTCCGTAACACCCTCACTGACCACCCTCTGTTCGCTTTGACCACCAGGGCAGACCTACTCCGCCATCCATTGTCAAAGTCGAACCGGTCATGTACGAGGCTTCATCGCTGAGAGTAAAGCAGACTCCGTGGGCCATCTCGTCGGAGGTTCCCAGTCGCTTCATCGGCAGACCAGACGCGCCTGCTGCCAACTGATCCTCTGTAAAGAACTTGCGCTCACCCGGAGTATCGATCCAGCCTGGATGGAAGACGTTCACTCGAATACCTTCACGCACCAGCTCGATGGCTGCCGTCCGCGCCATGTGGTCGATTGCAGCCTTGGCCATGTTGTAGGCCATTGCTGTCGGAAACGGTATGATGGCGTGTGGCGAACTGATCACTGTGATACGACCGCGAGATTCCTGTTTGAGCATCTGCTGGGCCGCGGCACGGACACCATACATCGCACCCCACATGCTGACTTCGATCGTCCGACGGAAACCTTCCATCTTTGCATTGACCATCAGCTCACGATCACTGTACACGGCATTTGAGACGAACAGGTCCAGACTGCCCAGTTCCTCGACCACGCCGGCGACCATCGCCTCGACAGCGGACTGATCCGAGACGTCACACACCGCAACGTACGATTTGCGACCGAGTGCACGAATTTCGGCCGCCACTTCTTCCGCCTGAGCCCGGCTGCCACTGCAGTTCACAACCACATTCGCGCCGCCCTTTGCCAGAGCCACTGCAACGGCCCGGCCGATTCCCTTGGAAGAACCTGTCACAAGTGCATTCTTACCGACAAAACTGTACTGAACCACGAATTCACCGCTCCTGTAATTCCCCGGATCAACAGACAATCCCGCAGGCTGGCTTCACGCCGGACGCCTCGGTACCCCGCAGACGCAGACTGCTGCATCTGCATCCCCCGCCCGGAATTCTGGCAAGCCCGCCGAGTTACGTCAAAGCACTGAGCCGGAATCCCCTGACAGTCACAATCGACGTCCAATGGCTTGTGGAAAAAAGCCACGGCAATTGCACGATTTTCCTTGACAACTGACGCAGTGACATGAATTTGCAGACTTTTTTCTGATTTTGCCCTCGCATAACTCCCGATTTGCACGTAGGTATTACCGTACCAGAAGTCTCGCGTTGCTCGATCGCAGCGGTGATGACATCCGGCGTCGCAACTGAAAAAACGTGGAATCCGGCGTGATTTGTCCCTGCATCTCAACCTTCCTCAACGCAAATGCCGTGCGAATCGTCGCTCGGATGCTGCTGTTGGTGTGTTGTGCAGTGATATTGAGCAGCGCAACTGTTCAAGCCGATTCCTGCGGTCACTACCTGTTCCGAAACGGTGTGCCCGTTTCGACAGTCACCGCACCAAAGGCGACGCTGCCCCTGCAGATGACACCTGATCACTCTGCCCCGCTGATGCCTGTGGCTCCTCCTTGCCATGGACCTGGATGCAGAAACCAGTCCACTCCGCTGGCCCCGCCTGCGGCGCCCAGTCTGCGTTTAACCCAGTCTGATCCCGCCGTTTTGCTGCAGGGACTTCTGGTGTTGCTGAATCGCTCTCGGTTGTTCCCGCTGCCGCACTCTGAGTTCGCGGTAACGGTGCTGAATGCCGAGATTTTCCGTCCCCCGGCAGCCTGATTGCAGCTGCCGCGGGAACGTTGCGTACCGACCTGAACTCGGTCTGTCAGCAGTTGTCTGATCGACCTGCGTCGTCGTGAGTGACTCCGCCCTGCTCTGTGTGGCGAACTGTGGTTGCGCCTTTTCGCGGCTGCTGCACAGTTTCGCGGCCAGAGTCTGTATGCTGCCCTGCCCTCTGAACATCCGCGCCGGCTGTACCCGCACTTTCGCTGTGCCAGGCGCATGACTCCGCCGTCGCAGACCAATGGCCTGCAGACTGCTGCGAACGAGGCTGCCTTCCTTCATTCGGGGGTGTTTTTGCCCCGCTGCGTTTTCTTATTCGCCGTTGATTCGTTTCTTCAGGAGCGTCCTTATGTTCAGTAATCCCCGACGTACTCAGCGAGGATTTACGCTGATTGAACTGCTGGTGGTGATTGCCATCATCGCAATTCTTGTGGCATTGCTGCTGCCGGCTGTGCAGCAGGCCCGCGAAGCCGCTCGCCGGACTCAGTGCAAGAACAACCTCAAGCAACTGGGTTTGGCCATGCATAACTACCATGACGTGCATAACTGCATCCCCATCGCAGACGTGGATGGCACTGTGAATCCAGTCTCGGCACATGCGCGGCTGCTTCCGTCGCTTGAGCAGGCGAATCTGTATGCTCTTGTGAATTTCAATGTGCCCTACGATCACCCCAGTAATGCCGTGCCACGAATGACGGAAGTGCCCACCTTTCGCTGCCCATCCGATCCGACCCCTCTGCCTGCTGCAATCGGTGGACGGAACAACTACTACTGGAATGCCGGTTCGGGGATCGTGATGTATGCCACCGGTATGACCGGGCAGCCACCAGCCAATGGTATCGTCTTTCACAATCAGCGGATTCGTTTCAACGACATCACAGACGGGCTGAGTAATACAGCCGGGATGAGTGAAAAACTGACGGGCGACGGTTCCAATGGCATCTCCACACCGCGGATTGACACCTATCGGCCGGGCACTTTTCCAAACAACGCCGACGAAGCAACCGTGCAGTGCAACGCAGCCAATGTTAATGATCTTGCACAGCAGGGTTACTCCAACGTCGGTGGTCCATGGCTGCAGCAGTACCACTCGACAAATCAGTACAACCACGTGCTGCCTCCGAATGGACGTTCCTGCATGTTCCCACCCGGACGGATTGCCACGACGTCGAACAGTCGGCACACCGGCGGCGTGCAGACGCTGTTGTGTGATGGATCTGTCCGATTTGTGTCTGAGAATGTGGACCTGCGAACATGGCGGTCACTGGGCAGCATCGGCGGGGGTGAAGTCAATGGCGATTTCTGAAACCCTTCGACGTGTGTTCCTGCAGGTTGCAACGCTGTTGACAGCGGCCCTCGCTGGCTGCGGTGACAGCGAAACTCCAACTCATCCTCTCGATCCCGAACTCGCTCGTGCCTCAGTGCAGTCTGCACTGCAGGCGTGGGTGGACGGGAAAAAACCGGCTGATCTCAAGCCCGGAGTGATCGTGGGTGATTCCGGCTGGGAGCAGGGGAAGACGCTGACAGCATTTCAGATTCTGAAGGACGAAGAAACAACAGATGGCTCGAACCTGCATATTCGAGTCCTGCGAACGTTCGACATCTCTGGCGCAAAAAGTGAGTCCAGAATTACCTACATCGTGGGTACACATCCAGTTGTCACAATTTTCCCACAGTAGGAGTGCATAAGTGAAAACCCTGAATTACATCGTCATATTGCTGGCCGTGGCCACAGGCGGCATAAGTCTGAGTCGAGCGGACGATTTGGCACTGACACGTCCTGAGATGAAGGCGCGCCTTGAAGCGTTGAAACAACGCAGCTCGCGGATCCCGCTACCGCCGCCGACCGAGGAAGAACGGGCTTCCGGGCGATCGCTGGTCAATAATGGAAGACTGCGCAGTCTGTATCTGCCGGCTTCGTGGAATTCATGGCTGATCTCCGGTTGGGGCGGTGCTGGGAAATCGCGTGGTGGTTCCGCCACCACTCTGAATGCCCTGCAGCAGCAGCCCGACTACGCGTTTAAGACTCGCGTGTTCTGGGTTGTTTCACGAACCAATGACTGCCAGTACTGCCTCGGGCATCAGGAACTGAAGCTGCGTCGTGCTGGCATGACGGACAATCAGATTGCCGCGCTGGATGTGCAGTGGGATCTGTTCCCAGCGGCCGAACAGGCGGCCATGCGAGCTGCTCGGAAGCTGACGATTGCGCCCCAGCGGTTCGGTACTTCAGATCTGCAGGATCTGCGTAACTCGTTCGATGATGCAAAGTCCATCGATCTGCTTTATACCATTGCGCGTTACAATGCTGTGAACCGCTGGACTTCGGCCACCGGAATTCCGCAGGACACAGCATTCGGTGGAGAAGAGCACACAGAACTGGCGACTCCCACCGCCGCCGAATGGTCCAGCCGCGAATCCACAGTCGCTCCCGTGGATGTTGAATCCAGGCCGGCGTGGGAATCGGCAGAGATCCTTCTCGAGCGATTGCAGGCGGCTCGTACGCGTCAGTCTCCCATTTCACTGCCATCGCTGGACACGGCCTCCGTGCTGCTGGCGAAGGACACCCCCGGAGTCATTCCACCGCAGTGGTTTCGTGCGATCAGCGGTTTGTCTGTGGCAGTGGATGCCTGGGCCCAGAGACAGGCTCTGATTCGGGATGGCTGGACGCCTCTGCAGCTGCGACTGATGATTGCGTGGATCACCTCCCGCGAGAACCGGGCATGGTACGCTGCCGGCCATGCCCGCGCTCGATTGCTGGCCAACGGATTCCAGGAAGACAAGCTGTACAGCTTCGAGTCTTTGCTGGAGGCCGCACCGGAAGAACACCGGAGTGCCCTGAAGTTTGCTCGCCTGCTGACCAGTCATCCTCAGCAGGTCGGGGATTCAGAAGTTGCCGAATTGAGGCAGCATTTCAGTGACCATGAAGTCGCTGAGATTATTCATCTGACAGCCGACGCCAATGCATTCGATCGACTGACGGAGTCTCTGCAGCTGCAGTTGGAATTCTGAGGAGATTGGGGATCAGGGCGAGGTCATGGGCCCGGCTGCAGCTGGCATTGCCAGTCGTGTTAACAGCAACGACAGGGAGCTGTTTCTACCTTCGGCTCGGCGGGAGCCTCGCCCTCCCGCAGGGTTGTTGCGGTTGTCAAATGGGAGGGCGAAGCTCCTGCTGAGCCGAACGGTTGGTGTGCGGTTGGGTGTTGCTTCGGCTCGGCGGGAGCCTCGCCCTCCCGAGGTGGAGTTGAGTGCTGTTGCGGCTCGGCGGGAGCCTCACCCTTCCGAGGCCGGTGCCATTTTGCGCGCCGGTGTCCAGAAGACTTGTTCGTACCGCGTGCCTCACATGTTGTTCAGCCGATTTTCGGCGATGATCAGCGATATCGGGACGTTAATCCGTCCGAATCGCAGTTCCTGGCCCTATCGCGGATGGAACAACGCAGCAGGTCCCGTAAGAATACGGCATGACCGAAGTTCTTCTGGCTATGGCCATTGCCTTAGCATATTTCCCGGAACCAGACACATGCTGCGATTTGAAGTGGGGGCCCCGGTGAGACATCTTGTGTCAGTTTGTCTCATGTCTTTCAGTCTCCTCGGTCACGGAAGTCCCGGTATCGCCGATGAGAAGAGTCCCCGGGGGGTGCCACCTGGCCGATTCGTCAACCCGATTGCCGAAGGGGCTGACCCGTGGGTGACGCGTGATCCAACGACGGGCGACTACCTGTGGTGTTTTTCGGATGGTAACCGAGGCATCGCCATCAGTCGTTCAGACTCGCTGACGCGAATCGGCCTGAAGCAGGTGATCTGGAAAGCTCCCGAATCCGGCCCGTATTCTCGCGAGGTCTGGGCGCCGGAACTGCATCTGCTGGACGGTCGCTGGTATATCTACTTTGCGGCTTCGGATGGACACAACGAGAACCATCAGGCATACGTGCTGCAGTCTCAGGGAACTGATCCATTTGGTACGTGGACACTGCATGGACCGCTGAGGACCGGGTCACAGTGTCTATCGGATTGCCCCACAATCTGGGCGATCGATATGACAGTGCTGCAGCTGCATGGACAGCGTTTCGCAGTCTGGTCTGGTTGGGATGCGCCCGGAACAGATCAGCAGTACCTTTACATCGCTCAGATGAAGTCACCGACTGAACTGGGCAGTGACCGAGTTCGCATTTGTCATAATGCGGATTTTGACTGGGAGCGAACGGCCCCCGGAGCACGGCATCGCGGTCTGAACGAAGGTCCGCAGGTGTTTCAGAATCAGGGTCGTACATGGCTTATGTATTCGTGTGCTGCGTCATGGTTGCCTGCCTACAAGCTGGGGCTGCTGGAACTTGTCGGGACAGACCCGCTGAATCCGCAGTCATGGAAGAAGTGGCCTGAGCCGGTATTTCAGGGGACTGAATCGACATATGGAGTTGGGCATTCGTGCCTCGTTCAGTCAAGAGATGGCTCGGAGTGGTGGCATATTTTTCACGCCAAGCGGGATCGTAATCCGGGCTGGCGACGTGCCGTGTTCGCTCAGCCTGCGACGCTTGCAGAGAGTGGTCGACCCGTATTTGGTTCACCAGTGACAGCCGGGCAGTCACTGGAGCTGCCGTCCGGCGATTCGCAGGTCTCCGCCGCGTCAGACCAGTACTCACTGTACGGTCATCATCAATATTTTGAACGTGTGCCTGACGGTTATCGCCTTGGCAGGCAACCTGCGGTCCCTGTGAACGAATACCGCAGCGGTGAGAAACTGGTTGGTGTTTCCCCGGCACCGCAGGACTTCGAAGCCAGTGTCAGTATTGAGTTTCATGATGGTCCACAGAGCCGCGATGCTGGTTTGCTGTTTCGCTGCACAGGCCCATCCGTGGGCTATGATGCTCAGCAGGCATTGTTCGCTGGTTTGATTCCTCAAACCGGACTGGTGATCCTTGGACGCACGGACGGGAAACACTGGCTGGAACTGGCTCGAGCAGACACAACCATTGACCTGAGTCAGCAGCAGCGACTGACTGTCAGGATGCGGGGCGCAGATCTGGAGATCCTGCATAACGGTCGCAAGGCACTGACCTACCGCGATTCGACCTGGCAGTCTGGCGCAGTCGGGCTGCGAGTTGTCGATACGGACGCCACGTTTCGAGATCTGCAGATTCGCCCGTTGCCATGATCCGCCGGACTGCAGACACCGTTAGAAACTGACTTCCAGCAGCGTCAGCTCGGGCGAGCAGTTCCAGCGGACCGGGTCCTTTGCACCGACTCCGCGAGTCACGTGCAGGACCGGAGACTGTTGCTGAAACAGGCCCGCGGCCAGTGCCACACCGTAACGACTGGGGCTGAAGACAGGGCCGATCAGTGGCAGAATCACCTGTCCTCCGTGAGTATGTCCGGAGAGCATCAGGTCATACCCCAACTGTTCGGCCCGCCGTAATTGATCAGGGCTATGACTGAGCAGTACTGTCAGATCACTGAATGACTCACGAACCTGCGGAGGTTCGTCGCTCATCCACGGTCGCTCGCTGCCGCCGATCAGAACCATACGGTCACGAATTCGCAGCAGCATTGCTGTTCCGGCCACACTGCGCCAACCGGACTCCACCAATTGTTGGCGGATCTGCTCATAATCGTACCGCCAGTCATGATTCCCAAGGACGAACAGGCAGGGGGCGATCCGAGTCAATGGTTGCAGGATACGGACGGCCTCCGGCAGCAGCTCTGGTTTATCCACAAGGTCGCCGGTGAATACAATCAGATCTGCCGCCTGCAATTCCGCCTGCTGCACGAGGAATTCGTAGTAACTGAGGCCTGGCGTGCCGGTAAAATGCAGATCGCTGAAGTGCAGAATTCGCAGTGTCTGTGGGGGCTGCTCCGCTCGCTGACGGCTCGTTCGAATCGCAATCTGCTTCAGATTGACATCCAGCTGGCAATATTGGTTGCCCGGCCAGACGGCAGCCAGTAAGCCGGGAACTCCAGCCACTGCTGAATCTTTGGTTTCGGCTTTCACGTCATACAACCGGGACGCAGTGCATTCACGGGCCTGCCGCTTCTGACGGAACTGCCAGTGCAGCACCTGCAGAATCAAAGTCAGGCACCAGAACGAGGTGAACAGCACCAGTCGTCGAGTCCATAGACTCTGCTGCCAGAGACTGCCCCCACGCAGCAGGCTGCCCTGCTGAAGACCGTTCAGCCACAGCAGCAGTAACGGCCACAATGGCACCGCCAGATCATGTAATCGACGCAGCAGCTTCAACCGCCGATGTGCGATCGGCAAAGCGTGACTGCGATTCACCAGAATCACCCAGAATTCGGCATTCCCGATGACACTTGCAGCAAACCACATCCAGCCAGCTAACAACGACACAGCTTCATTCCCCGCCGCAGATTCAGACATTGCATAAGACAGGAAAGCAATTTGAGTATTCCTGCCCGGCCCCCACAAAAAGAACGAAACTTTGCAGTGGGAAGACCAGATCTACCCGGGCTGAAGCCCAGGCTACGGCTGCTGTCCCTGACGTCAGGACTGCGGCAGGAACTGGTCACGAAGTGCCAGCAACAGAGGTGTAAAACGTGAAAAGGCCTTCGCTCGATGACTGATCCGATGCTTCACCGTCGCACTCAGCAGACCAAAAGTGCGATGGTATTCCGGCACCAGAAAATAGGGGTCATAGCCAAACCCGCCCGCACCGTGAGCGTCCCTCAAAATGCGACCTCGACAGGTACCCTCACAGGCCGCACGAATGACGCCACTGGGATCGGACAACGCCACACTGCACAGGTACCCCGCTCCGCGTTTTTCGTCCGGAACATTCAGCAGCTCTGCCAGCAGCTTTTGATTGTTGCGCTCGTCGGTGGCGTCTTCGCCACTATAGCGGGCCGAATAGATGCCTGGAGCGCCGCCCAAAGCGTCCACCATCAACCCACTATCCTCGCCAATCACCCATTGCCCAAGATGTCGAGCTGTCTGAGCTGCTTTTTTGGCCGCATTCTCAGCGAAGGTCGTTCCATCCTCCACAACTTCGGGGACGTCCGTGTAGTCCGTAACCGGAACCACCTCAAACCCATGCGGCAGAAGGATCTCGGAAACTTCCCGAGTCTTCTTGCGGTTGCGGCTGGCAAGCACTATCCGCAGCGGTGACGATGAAGACATGATGAATGGAAACTTCATTGCGGAAACTGAAAACGAAATCGCAGACGACCGCGCGATCATAACGAAAATCGGTCGCAAAACGTAGTTCGCCGGCTACCGCGGATGAACAGAACGCCGGAATCCGCGTTTGCGCAAACCGCTGAATGGTCAACCAGCCCGCCAGCCCAACGCCCGCACGAAGCTCAACGGTTCGTCGCCAGCCTCAGGCGAGGATGTCCGTCACCACTCGACCATGCACGTCGGTCAATCGGAAGTCCCGACCCGAATAACGGAATGTCAGCTTCTCGTGGTCAATCCCCATCAGATGCAGCATCGTGGCGTGCAGATCATGCACGTGTACCTTGTTCTCCTGAGCCGCAAACCCGAACTCATCCGTCGCGCCGTAAGCCATCCCACCCTTCACGCCACCACCAGCCAGCCAGACGGAAAACCCATGATTGTTGTGATCCCGACCATTCGAGCCCTCGGAGACGGGCGTACGGCCGAATTCACCACCCCACAATATTAACGTGTCCTCCAGCAGCCCCCGCTCTTTCAGATCACGCAGCAGTGCCGCAATCGGTCGGTCCACTGCCCGCGCCTTGTCCGCGTGCGCCGGAATGTTCTCGTGATCGTCCCACGGCTGACCATTCCCGTAAAATACCTGCACCATCCGAACACCACGTTCCACCAGGCGACGAGCGGCCAGACACCCTTTGGCGAATTCACCATCACCATAGGCGTCAATGGTCGTCTTTGACTCCTGAGCCAGATCAAAGACCTCCTGAGCCTCCGTCTGCATCCGGAAGGCCATCTCAAGGCTCTGAATCCGTGCCTCAAGTGGATTGTCCTGACCGCCCCTGCGTGACAGATGCAGCTCATTCATTCGCTTCAGCAGGTCCAGCTGCTCACGCTGTGCACTGCGAGACACCTGACCGTTGTTGATGTCCCGAATGACTGTCTGAGGGTTGATGCTGGAATTGTTGATCTGTGCACCCTGGTAAATGCCGGGCAGGAACCGGTTGCCCCATAAAGCCGGGCCAACCACCGGCTTGCCAGGGCAAAGCACCACAAAGCCCGGCAGATTCTGATTCTCAGTTCCCAGGCCGTACAACAGCCACGAACCCATAGACGGTCGAGTCGGCTGAGTCTCGCCACTGGTCATCATCAACAACGATGGTTCGTGGTTCGGAATGTTCGTGTGCATTGAACGAATCACACACAAATCATCCGCACAGGTGCCAAGATGCGGGAAGATTTCACTGATCTCCAGTCCCGATTGCCCGTAATGACTGAATTTGAATGGTGACTTCAGCAGCCCACCCGTCCGTCGCTCAGTCTTAAGATCAGCACCCGCGGGACGCTGTCCATGATACTTGTCCAGGGCAGGCTTCGGATCGAAGGTGTCGACCTGCGAAGGACCTCCATTCATGAACAGGTGAATCACACGTTTCGCCCGCGCCGGAAACATCGGCTGCTTCGGAGACAGTGGACCGCCAGCAGTTTCCGCCGCCGAAACACATTCACCCGACAGCAGACCAGCCAGTCCCAGCGAGCCCAGACCGGTTCCGAACCTCTGCAGCAGATCACGTCGAGAATACCCGGCTGCCAGTCCGGCCAATTTCGCCTGAATTGTGTTCATCACCATCCGCCTCTAATCCAGATACATGAATTCGTTGCTGGCCAGCAGGATCTGAGCATAACGCTCCCAGCGATTCAGTGAAGTCCCGTCCCGCGATTCCGCCGCGTCTTCAGCCGTGACGTAGGCCAGACCCAGCTGCAGTTCGTCTTCGCTGGGCAACCTGCCAAACGACACCCGAAACGCCAGCGTAATTCGAGCGGCATTGTCGTCACCCGCGTCCCGCTGCAGCCGCGCCGCAAACGCTCGAGCCTGATTCAGCATGAATGGACTGTTGATCACAAACAACTGCTGCTGGGGGACAGTCGTCTCTGAACGAGTCGATGCCGTGATGTTGGCATCCGGGAAGTCAAACAGCCGCAGCATGTTGTCCAGCTCATGCCGACTGACAAAAGCATACACGGTTCGGCGAGTATTCCCGGCTTCGGACAGATTGGTCGAAGCTCCGCCCAGCTGACTATCCAGTCGCCCGGATACTGCCAGCAATGCATCACGCCACGATTCCACATCGAGGCGACGTCGATTCATCCGCCACAAATATCTGTTGTCCGCATCCCGCGCCAGTCCCTCCTCGCGAGGCAGTGAACCCTGCTGCCACGCTGCGGTCAGCATCAGCTCACGATGCAGCGCCTTCACGGACCAGCCCAGCTCCTGAAATCGTACAGCCAGCCAGTCCAACAGTTCAGGATGCGTCGGACGTTCACCCAGATTGCCAAAGTTATCCGGAGTGGAAACGAGGCCACGCCCGAAGTGCTGCTGCCAGATCCGATTCACCATCACTCGAGCCGTCAGGGGGTTGGCCGATGACGCAATATCCTCCGCCAGCTGCAGCCGACCGCTGCCCTGCGAATAAGCCGGAGGATCATCGCCCGCCAGTACCTTCAGAAAACGACGCGGTGCCACATCACCCTGATTGGCCGGGTTGCCACGCACAAACACTTTCATATCAGCTGGCGAGGCCTCCGCTATGACATGCGCCACAGGGTACATCCCCGGATTTGCTTTCCGCAGCCGCTCCAGCTCCTCACGCCGACTCTTCAGCTGCATCTGAGCCTCTGCCGGGAGCATCTGCTCAAGTTGCTGGACATCTATGGCATACACTCCCTGTTCGCCAAACACCTGCGCTAACAGGTCACTCTCTGTCTGCTGCAGATCCGTGGGTGCCTGAGTATAGACGCGGAACTGCACACTGGCTCCCTCACCGCAGCCCCCCTGATCCGTTCCACTGTGGTCAAGGCCTGCCACAGCCCGGAAACGCCGAGACCCCGCCGGCAGGTCATAGACAATGTGTGATGTGGAATGAGTGCCCAGACCCTTCTGAAACTGGCGACCACCGATCTTCAGACCACCACCCTGCACGTTGCGGTTCAGATGAACGTTGCCGAAACTGACATTCACGGATCTCCACTTCAACTCGGAAAGCTGCAACTCACCTGCAGCGGTAATAATGCGAGCATCAGCCCAGTCGGCATGGTCGCAGCTGGCCCCGTCGCCGGCGTCCGTCACAACCAGATGCAGCTCTTTGGCCTCGCCCAGTTCCACGTCAATCTCTGTGGCCGGTTTGCTCTTTCGAACAATCGGACTGCTGTACAGAGCATTGCCGGCCGGAACAATCTGCCGCAACTCCGTGACTTCCTCGGGTGTCAATGACTGGTTCTTCTGCTTGAGCAGCAGCTGCAGATGACGTTGCAACCCCTGAGCCGCAGTCGTGACAACTGCGGGGACCTGCCCGGCCGCGTCAGCCGCCGTAGCTGCAGGAAGTTCCGCCCACGACCTGAACGCCGGGTTGGAATCTTTCTGCTTCTGAATCAGCTCCTGCCAGCGCTTCAGAAACTGAGCGTTCAGTTGCGACGCTTTGGCAACCGTATCCAGATTCCCGCCAGACTGCAGCCTCCAGACAGCCTGCAGATAGTCTGCTGCCTGCGGTAGCTGCGATTCACGAATTTGAGGCCCAAAGTCCGTGACCTGACGCTTAATCGCTTCATCAAGTTCCTTCAGACGCGTCTGAGCCTGATTCCACGCCTCAACCTCAGGCTGCGGAACCAGCGGTGCAGTGTGCAGACGCGAACTGCTGAAAATGCCGGCCAGCGAGTAATAGTCCTGAGTCGGGACTGGATCAAACTTGTGGTCGTGACAGCGAGCACACGAGACTGTCAGACCGAGAAATCCGCGGCACAAAGTATCAATGCGGTCATCCAGTTCGTCCGCGGCCGCTTTGGCTGCGTCAGTGTTCTTGTAGTACTGTGGTCCCAGTCCGAAATAGCCCAGCGCCGGCAATTCCGCCAGTCGCTGATCCTCAGGCATCGGCACCAGATCCGCAGCGATCTGATAGCGCACAAACTGATCGTATGGCAGGTCGCGGTTGAAGGCTGAAATCACCCAGTCACGGTAACGCCAGCCACTGGTGTTGGGAGTCACGGAAAAGGTGTGCGCCTGGTCCTCTGAATAACGGGCAACGTCCAGCCAGTAACGCCCCCAGCGTTCACCATAGTGCGGGCTGGCCAGCAGACGGTCGATCAGGGACGCAAATGCCTGCGGTGACTGATCGGCCAGAAACGCATCGATTTCAGCGGGCGTCGGAGGCAATCCAAGCAGGTCAAATGTGGCCCGCCGAATCAGCTCAAGTTTCGTTGCAGGAGCAGATGGAGTTAACCCCTGCTGCTCCATGGAAGCCAGCAGAAAACGGTCAATGTCATTCTGTGCCCATGCTGAGTTCTGAACGGCCGGTACTGCGGGCTTCTGCGGTCGGACGAATGACCAGAACTGACGACCCGCGGTGAAGTCGATCGATTTCTTTGGAACCGCTGCCGGGCCAGTGCGAGGATCCACGGCACCCGCTTCAATCCACTGCTCAAAGTCCCTGACCACGGCCGCTGGAAGACGACCCGCCGGAGGCATTTGGAATGAATCGTACTGCAACGCATGCATCAGCACGCTTTCGGTACTGCGCCCCGGCACAATCGCTGGACCACTGTCACCGCCGGTCAGCAAACCAGCGGCAGTGTCCAGCAGCAGACCACCCTTGACACTTTTGGCATCTGCCGAATGACACTGATAGCAGTGTTGCACCAGCAACGGTCGGATCTTCGCTTCGAAAAAATCCAGCTGGGCCTGGCGGTCCGCTGACACCTCATCTGCTACCACGCACGGCATGCTGAACAGCAGACAGAGCAGGATACGGAAGGAGAAGTCGAGGCGCTGGGTGTCGCGAGCGGACATAGAGGCACGAAGCTGTGGCAGGTGGAGCGGCAGGAAGAACGAATGCAGATCGGTCAAGTGTATCGAACGGTATGGGGAAACACGATGCAGAAAACCGTGGGAAAATCGGAAACCTGAGGAACGGTCAAAATCGGTGTTGGATGGCACCGATTGTTCTTGACTTCCTCCGAATTTCAATCTCCCGAATCAAATCGCTGCTCGATACACTTCCCCGCCAGAGAATTCCCCGCGTAAGTCCCTCGTGACCGTTCTACAGCCCCGGAAGCCCGCTGCCGATGTCCCATTCGTCAGAACAATCGTCCGCCCTGACAGGATCCGCTCAGCCTGCACAAAAACGTTCACGCTGGCTCTGGCCCGTCGCCATCGTGCTGCTGACGGTCATTGGCACTGTCATTGGAAATCGACTGTCTGACAGTCGCACCGGTCAGGTGATCAGCATCTTCTACGGTGCTGGATTCCTGATCATCGGATTAACAGGCTGGTGGCTGCTGTTCTCAGGAGCCACTCTGCGACGACGGGTGCTGGTGTTGACAGGTGTGCTGACGCTGTCAGCGTTTGCGGCTATCAGTTCTGTCCGCGAGGTCTGGTTTGAAGGTGACATGCGGCCACATCTGCGATTTCGCTGGGATCCCCCTTCTGCCGCTGAACTGGCTGAGCAATGGTTGGCCGAGAATGCTCCGGCAACTCAGGACGGTGGCGCTAAGACCGAGGCGACGCAGCCTGCTGCCAACACAACCGACAGCACTGCACTACTGACAATCGCTGAAGATGACTGGCCTTGCTATTGTGGTCAGAGCTCAAACCGAGTGATTGTGGGTGATAAGCCCGCCACAGACTGGAAGCTGAATCCGCCGCAGCTGCTCTGGAAACATCCTGTTGGCGAAGCATGGTCATCGGTCTCGGTTGTGGGTGGGTTGCTATGGACTCAGGAACAGCGGGGAACCCAGGAATGCACGGTTTGCTACAACGCCGACACCGGTGTCGAATTGTGGCGGCGCGAAGATACTGCTCGCTATCAGACAGCACAGGGCGGTGTCGGACCGCGCAGCACGCCCGCTGTTACGGATTCGGCAGTGTATGCTCTGGGGGCCACAGGGATCCTCAATTCACTGCATCCACTGACTGGGCAGCTGATTTGGCAGCGAAACATCTGCAATGACGCTGGCAGTGAGATGGTGGAATGGGGTATGAGCGGTGCTCCGCTGGTCTGGCAGAACACTGTCATCGTGGATGCCGGCGGTCAGAATGGAAAGGCGGTGATTGCCTACGATCGATCAAGCGGTGAAATCGTCTGGGCCAGTGGCAGCCATAAGGCCGGCTACGCCGCTCCGCGGATTGAGGTCATCGATGGTCGCTCTGTACTGCTGGTGTTCCACGGAGACGGTCTGGAGGCCATGAATCCGGACAATGGTCAGTCGTTCTGGATGTACCCGTGGGTGAACCAATACAGGATTAATGTTGCCCAACCGATGCTGTTCGGCAATCAGGTGTTTATCAGCAGCGGCTATGATTCCGGGTGCGTGCTGCTGGACCCTGCCAGACTGACCTCGGTGCCCAACGGTGTTCCGCGACCAGCAGAAGTCTGGTCCCCCACGCGCAGCCTGAAACTCAAATTCAACGAAGCTGTGCAGTTGGGTGATCATGTCTATGGACTGGATGATGGCATTCTGGCCTGCGTCGATGTGAAGACAGGAGAACGCCTCTGGAAGGGCGGACGCTACAAGTACGGGCATGTGCTGTTGTGGCAGGACCTGCTGCTGGTGCAGGCCGAAGACGGCTATGTGGCCCTTGTACGGGCAGATCCTCAGAAATTTCAGGAGCTGACTCGGTTTGATGCACTGACTGATCGCACGTGGAACGTGCCCATCGTACACCGGGGACGTCTTTATGCCCGCAACGCATCCGAACTGGCCTGCTACCAGCTGCCCTGATCCGCGGCCCTGCGTCACATCCAATCAGGTGCGATCCGAGGCCTTCGAGCAAACGCGACACCGAGGACCAAACTCGTAGCCTCGGCGTCAGCCCGGGCAAGTGGCTCACTGTGCCTGCCCAATGAGGCCGGAAACTGGGCTCTACGTAGAATGCCCTGCGCGGTGTCGCTGTGCCGCCTCAGTGTTGGTGATTGTTCACCACCGAAGGCCGCGGTGGTCTGAGATCAGTGGTCACTGCACGCACAGTTCCCCGTCGGGAGGGCGAGGCTCCCGCCGAGCCGAAATCCAATGTGAGCGTTCGGTGCTGTTTGTTCGCCGGCAACGGTAGCCCGGGCATTCCTGCTCGGCCACCCTTCGGCCGCACAAAGCAACAATGCGGCTCACATTCGCCTGTCGCTGAGCCGTACCATGGTCTGATACTCACGCAGCAACGCAAAGCCGTCGCATCGTC
>CAIOKE010000325.1 GCA_903858815.1 uncultured Planctomycetaceae bacterium
GGACCAGCCCTGGGACCACCGAGCACCAGCTCGGTGCCGTCGCAGGGCGGCACCGGTCAGCGAGCGCTGACGGCTCGCCTGTGTGGCGTTGGCTACCGGCTTTGTGTGGGTAAAAGGTGGCCGGGCAGGAATGCCCGGGCTACGGTTGAGTTCGGCTCGGCGGGAGCCTCGCCCTGCCGGGGGAGGACTTTGTGATTGCTGATGACTTCCCGGTCGCCGTTTATGAAAGTCGCTGAATCATCGGTTGTGGGTCGGAAATGCTGACAGACACCGCAACAGCAGTGCGGGACATCGAGTGCGGAATCGGCGTGGCACCAGAAACCACTCCTGTTCGCTCTGGTAAACCTTCAAAAATACGTCGTCGGTTTCCCGATTCCTGTTGCCACGCGTGCCACAGGATCGCACCAAACGGCACCCACCAGATCAGGTCGTTCGTGATGATGGTCAATCCTGCAATCCAGGGGAATTCCCCTTTCATCGCAGCACCCACGAAGCCAATCGGCCCGAAGATTTTTCCCAGCAGTCCCACCAGCACGATCGGCCAGTGGCGGACCGGATCCAGTGCCGCCGCCCCGTATCCGATCCCGTAAACACCCACAATCATCCCGATGCACTGCCACAGGCCCGGGTAGTTGGGTGGATCAATTCCCAGCCAGCGGAAGGGCACCAGCGGGAAAAAAATGACCCACGCACCCCATACCAGATTGTAAACCGCAGCGATCAGCAGAACACGACGCATCCATACGGGTGACGGATAGTTTTCAGGGCGGCCATTGCTCATCGGATTGCTCGCTGCAATTTGGTACACGATCGGTACGAGTATTCAGTTGATCCTAGGCTGACGGCAGGAACAGACCAGTGACAACTGCGGCGCATCTCGACAGTGCAAACGGTCAGAGATTCCGGATCTGCGGTTTGCGAAAACAATACGGCAATTTTCGCCATTTTCCCGACCTGCGAGGTCTGGCTGTTCAGGCCAATTGGCCTAGAACCGGGCACGGGGCAGGGTCAGCAGTTGGTGTATTGGCCGGTTGAAAGGCAGTGGGAGCAGGTCATGGGACTGGTGGCAATTCTGGGTGCCGGGGGAACGATTGGCGGTGCTCTGGCCAGACGGCTGGCCGCGGCGGGAAGTCCATTGCTGCTGGTCGGGCGACCGTCCGAACGGCTGACCGCTGTGGCTCACGAGACGGGGCAGCCGGAATTTGCCTGCGATTTCCAGTCTTCTCAGTCGCTTGAGGATCTGCTGAGATTGGCTGTGACATCTGAGCAGCCGTTAAGTGGGATTGTGAACTGTATCGGGTCTGTACTGCTGAAACCCGCTCACTCCACTTCGGATGACGAATTTCGTCGCGTCATTGAGACCAATCTGTTTACTTCGTTTGCGGCCGTTCGTGCCGCGGCGAAACTGATGAGAGAGAGTGGTGGCGGTTCGGTCGTCCTGTTTGCCTCGGCCGCCGCCGAGATCGGGATCTCAAATCATGAGGCCATTGCCGCTGCCAAGGCCGGCGTCATCGGGCTCGGACGTTCAGCTGCTGCCACCTATGCAGCATCCAACATTCGGGTCAACGTCATCAGTCCTGGGCTGATCCGCACGGAAATGACTCGGCGAATCTGGGAACAGCCCGCTTCAGCCGCGGCTTCCACCGCCATGCATGCACTCGGCCGACTGGGTGAACCAGGGCAGGTGGCTTCGCTGGCAGCGTGGCTGCTGCAGCCGGAGAATGATTTCGTGACGGGTCAGGTGTTTGGTGTGGATGGCGGGCTGGGACATGTTCTGGCCAGACGCTGAACACAGCGATCCTGAACGTCACACTGCGAAAGTTGAATGATGCGAGCCGCACTGATTTATCCGCACCAGTTGTATCATCGGCACCCGGCTCTGCAGGACGCGCAGCAGGTGTATCTTGTCGAAGATCCGCTGCTGTTCAGGCAGTACGCATTTCACTGCCACAAGCTGATTCTGCATCGTGCATCGATGCAGCATTATGCTGAGGATCTGCGGAAGGCGGGACGCAGTGTTGTGCATGTGCAAACGGAACAACTGGCACGCTCGGCCGATATTGCCGGAGTCATGGCGGCCGATGGTGTGCGGCACGTGCAGTATTGTCAGCTGAACGATGACTGGCTGCAGAGGCGACTGACGGCCGGTCTGCAGCAGCACGGGTTGACCGCGGCCGAACTGAATGGTCCCGATTTTCTGACACCATCAGCGGTCTTTGACGAGCTGGCTCAGCGAAAGCAGAAATGGTTCTTCACAGACTTCTACCTGTTGCAGCGAAAGCGTCTGAAGATCCTTATTGACGACAACGACAAACCGGAAGGTGGAAAGTGGAGCTTTGATCCGGAAAACCGCAGCCGGCTGCCCAAAGACTGCCACGTGCCGCAGATTTCGTGGCCGCAGCCAGCTGGCGCATCTTCCGAGATCCTTGCCGCCGCTCGTCGCTGGGTGACCTCAGAATTTCCCGGTGCCCCGGGCAATCCGGACGACTTTCACTACCCCATCACTCGCCGGCAGGCACTGACCACCCTGCAGGATTTTCTGCAGCAGCGGTTTGAGCATTTCGGTCTGTATGAAGATGCCATTCACGATCAGCAGACGTTTCTGTTCCATTCCGTCCTGACCCCAGCCCTGAATATCGGGTTGCTGTCCCCCGCTGAGATCGTGGAATCGGCTCTCCAGTACGCCGATCACGTGCCGCTGAATTCACTGGAAGGATTTCTGCGGCAGGTGATTGGCTGGCGCGAATACATGCGGGGGGTCTATCGACACTTCGGACGCCGGCAGCGGACCACCAATTACTGGGGGCATCAGCGCGCTCTGCCCTCCTCTTTCTATGATGGCACGACCGGAATTCAGCCGGTCGATACGGTGATTCGTCGAGTGCAGCAGCATGCGTGGTGCCACCATATTGAACGCCTGATGATTCTGGGCAGTTTTATGCTGCTGTGCGAATTCTCGCCGGATGCTGTTTACCAGTGGTTCATGGAGCTGTTCATTGACGCCTACGACTGGGTGATGGTGCCGAATGTATACGGCATGAGTCAGTATGCGGACGGCGGGCTGATCACGACCAAACCCTACATCTGCGGGTCAGCCTATGTGCTGAAGATGAGTAATTTCCGGAAGGGCCCGTGGTGTCCGATCTGGGATGCGCTGTACTGGCGTTTCATCAACCGACACAGTCAGATGTTTGCGAAAAACCCGCGGATGTCGATGATGGTACGACAATGCGAAAAGATGGGGCCAAAGCTGGACGTGCACCTGCAGACAGCAGAACGGTTTTTGAATTCATTGCACTGAAACGGCCCGCCCTGGGACCACCCAGCACCAGTTCGGTGCCGTTGCAGGACCGCACCCGTAGCTTTCGCTAACGGCTCGCCTGATCCTGCCCGGGACCACCGAGCACCAGCTCGGTGACGGTGTAATCCCTACTGCTTCGGCTCGGCGGGAGCCTCGCCCTCCCGAAGGGGCGTTGATTGTGTTGTGTCCCCCTGGGACCACCGAGCACCAGCTCGGTTCCCTCGCAGGGCCACACCCGTCAGCTAGCGCTGACGGCTCGCCTGTACGGCGGTGGCTACCGGCTTTGTGTGGGTAAAAGGCTACCGGGCAGGAATGCCCGGGCTACGGCTGTCGGCAAAGAGCGACGACTGAATACAGACTGTTGAGTTTGGCTCGGCGGGAGCCTCGCCCTCCCAGGGGGCCCTTGTGCCCACGGATCACGGATCACTGATCACTGATTCGGACGAATCCGGTTCAGAGTCTGCTGCGGTCAGTTCTCCGTCCTCCGTCCACGCTCCCGGTTTGGTCATGATCCAGATCAGCATGGAGGACAATTCCCAGCAGTCATGCACTTTCCATCCGGCGACCTCTGGTTCATCAAAGTGTTCCGGGGTTCGCAGCACCATGATGGCATCAGGCGTGGACAGTGTATCGCGGGCCAGCAGTTTCAGGACAGGTGCGAGTGTCCCGCGGGCTCGAATCTGTTCGGCAATCCGGTAAGGCGGGTCGAAGAAGATCAGGGAATAGGGGAGGCAGTCGTCTCCGCCGCGTGGACGAAAGGAGGTTTTACGGACGTCTGTTTTCCAGCAGATGGCACGAGCATCGGGGGCGATGGTCGCGACGTTTTCACGCAGCAGCTGATGCACGTCATTGCCTGCTTCGAAAAACACGCAGGATGCCGCGCCGCGACTGAGCGCCTCCATGCCCATCGTGCCCACGCCGGCAAAGATGTCGGCAACTTTAGCACCGGGTAAAAACGCTGCCAGCCGGTCAAACGTCATCTGTCGCACTCGATCCGTGTAAGGACGAGTCGAATCATCAGAGGGTGTCTTCAGCAGACGACGGCGGTATTTTCCGGAAATGATGCGCAGAGTCATGCTGCGGACAATCGCAGGAAGTTCCCGGAATTGCAAACCCGCACGCTGGCCACTCTCACCCATTCCCTCACTGGCTCGACAGGCAGCCCGACGACCGCCAGAATCGGCAACTCACGAACCGTATGATCGAAACAGCCAATTCAGGCAGGCAGTCCAATGAAACGCAGACGACTGGGCAGTAGTGGTATCACCGTTTCTGAGATCTGCATGGGCACCATGACCTTCGGCAGTCAGTGCGATGAACGCCTGTCGTTTCGCATCATGGATCGGGCTCGCGAGGCCGGGATTGATTTCTTCGATGCGGCCGAAATGTACCCCGTGCCACCCACCGCAGAGACCTTTGGTCGCACCGAAGAAATTCTCGGACGCTGGATGAAAACGGTGCCACGCGAATCCGTGATCATCGCCACCAAGATCACCGGCCCGGCTCACGGCTGGTTCGTGCCCCCCGTCAGACACGGACACTCGGCACTGGATCGAGTTCAGATTGTCCGAGCGGTGGAGGCCAGCCTGAAGCGACTGCAGACCGACTACATCGACCTCTACCAGACTCACTGGCCAGATCACGGGATGCGTTATGAGGATGTGCTGGAACCCCTGACGAAGCTGGTACAGCAGGGCAGGATCCGCGCCATCGGTTGCAGTAACGAAACCTGCTGGGGGCTGATGAAAAGTCTGGCCGCGGCCGAGAAATTCGGACTCACCAGATACGACTCGGTGCAGAACAATTTCAGCCTGATCAACCGTCGCTGTGAAAGCGAGCTGGCTCAGGTCTGTCGTCGCGAAAATATCAGCCTGCTGCCGTTTTCACCGCTGGGTGGAGGTGTGTTGACAGGCAAGTATCAGGATGCTGAGCCCGCCGGAGCTCGTTTCACGGAGTATCGGCGTTCAGGAGATCGGCAGCGCCGCCTTGCCGATCGGTTCCTCAACGACAGAACCAGGGAAACCGTTCGGCGTCTGAAGACCATTGCAGATGATCTGGGAGTCACACTGACGGCGCTGAGTCTGGCATGGAGCCGCCAGCATGACTTTGTGGCATCGACAATCGTTGGTGCCACCAGTGTGGAACAGCTGGAAGAAAGTCTGGCGGCGGATGAACTGATCCTTGATCCCGCAACTCTGAAGCGGATTGATGAGATTGACGAAGCGATTCCCTGTCCCATGAAGGAGGATGGTCTGCGACGTCTGTGATCGGTGCAAGGCGATCAGCAGTGGTTGTCAGCGACGAACCTTGCGTTGGCGGAATCGCTGACTGAGCCGATTCAGAATGCCAATCTCAACAGCATTCAAAGAATCACGGCCACTGGCGTGCAGTTTCGTCAGAATCGCATCCAGCTCGGCTTCATCACGCTCTTCACGCGATGGTCGTGGCTGGACGTCATCACGAGTAGTCATGTTGATCCAGCCCTCTTTTTCCGAATGAAAACTGAAACTGTTTTCAAACAGAGGCCCGGTCAGATCGTCGTCGTCCTCAGAGTCTGCATCGCTGCGAGGCTCATCGTCAAGTTCAAGCAGTTGAGCCAGTTCCTTGAAACGCTGTTCAGCACGGGCCATCAGAGTCGCTTCGTTGACGCTGCGCAGCTCTTCATACTGCAGCAGGGTCAGGAATGCACCAAAGGCCAGCAGAGAACTTTGCCCGAAAACGAACCCGCTCAGGACGCACATGGCCGAACAGAACATGCCAAGGCGAGCAGAAATTGAGCGAGCAGTGAGGTAGGGCAGCCGCCGGCACAACAGGACATGCAGCACATGCCCCAGATCCTGCGGCCGAGCCGGAAACAGACTGACCAGCAGCAGATTCCAGTTCACCACAAATCCCAGCCGCAGACCACGAGTCACGAAGTCATCTGTCGGTGCTGGCAGAGGCAGCGTCAGGGGCAGCAGCAGTGAAGAGGTCAGCAGCTCACGGTGCCACAGCAGCAGCAGCAGGCCGGCGGTGGAAAGACATCCGGCCACGATGACCACGACCGAACAGCGGGCATAGCCCAGCAGATCCTGCGGCAACGGGGCTTCCGTCCAGATGCGGCCGCCCGGCCATAACTGTAACGATCCCGGATAAAGCCCCTGCTTTCTGGCGGCAACCAGCCACACAAGGCTTTGCAGCAGCAGGGCGATCACCAGAGTTGTCAGCAGCAGTACTGCCGCCACCGGATCCCACTGTTGCCAGCCCGCAGCGATAGCAGCCACCAGAATCAGCGCACTGAGCCGAACCGGAGTTCCGAGCAGTGTGCCGATTGGGAGGGAGGCAATCAGGGATTCAGGGGAGGATCGCATGGCAAAATCTTACTCAACCAGAGTTTCGGTTGAGAATTACTTCTTTGAAAAAAAAGCGGGAAATACGGAAGATCCCTCAGTCCGGGAGCCCCAGGAAATCGACCGTCCCGGGACCGCAGGGCCTTCCTCGCCCACCCGCGAAACTCGCTTTTCTGCTGTTTTTGTCGTACTCTGCCGTTGCAGACCGCCACGATTGCCGCGGTTGCCACTGTCTGAAGACCCCGTCAGGGCTGGTTTTATGCTGATCCAAACGACTGCTTCCTGTACCTGCCTGCTGCTCTGTGCCGGCATTGTCCTGAGCACGGTTGTGGCCACAGAACCACCAGCAAAACAGCAACCATGGCAGCTGAAACTGCGGCTCCAGTCCCCGGACGGACCACCACAGTCGCAGCAGCCCCGCGGATGGCAGCGCACCGAGCGTGCGGCGGAATGGCAACCAGCACGCACCGCAGTCATTGTCTGTGACGTCTGGGATCGCCACCATTGCCTGAATGCCGTTCGCCGAATGACGGAATTCCTGCCCCGCATGAATCAGCTGCTGACGGTCTGTCGCAGCAACGGAGCCACCATTATTCACTCGCCCAGTGACTGCATGCCGACCTATGAGCAGCACCCGGCCCGACTGCGAGCTCGGCAGGCACCCCATGCACCCGGACGCCCGGCAGACGTCGAATTCTGGTGCTCGCAGATCCCCACGGAAGAACGCGCCGTGTATCCGATCGATCAGTCCGATGGCGGCGAAGACGATGACCCGGCGGAACATGCAGAATGGGCCGCAAAGCTGACGGCCGAAGGACGCAATGCCGCACTGCCGTGGAAAGCCCAGAATGATGCCATCACCATTGATGCAGAACGCGATTTCATCAGTGATCGCGGCGATGAAATCTGGAACATTCTGAAGCAGCAGAAGATCGAGCATGTGATGCTGGTCGGTGTGCACACAAATATGTGTGTACTGGGCCGTCCGTTCGGACTGCGGCAGCAGGTGCGAGCAGGATTTGATGTTGTGCTGGTCCGCGATCTGACAGACTGCATGTACAACCCGCAACGCTGGCCGTTTGTGGATCACTTCAGCGGCAATGATCTGATCATCTCACACGTAGAACGTTTTGTCTGCCCCACGATCACCAGCGATCAGATTCTCGGCGGCAGTCCGCACGTTTCAAAGTATGATCAACGCACCAATCGGGACCTGCTGACGGTTCTGCCCGGGCCTGCTGCCAGTGTGCCAGGCGCTGGCTGGTGGGCGCCAGTGATGATGCCTGGCAACCTGCCGTCAGACGCCGGTGGTGATCCGAGTGCTGCTGTCTGGCTTCGCTGCACCGTACGACTGCCACAGCAGCTGTTGGCAGGTGGTGCACCGACATTACAGCTGCCTTCCGCGGATGTGGCCGGTGCATGGCTGAATGGCACAGCTATTCCGGCCGCCGCAGGTGCTGCCACCAGCCGACAACTGCCCTCAGCCGCGGTGCTGCCCGATGGAATCAATCTGCTGGTGCGGAAACTGCAGCCCGGGAAATCAGGGACACTGTGTTCTGAAACATTGCGAATTCAGTGCGGACAGCAATCGCTGTCACTGGACGGACGCTGGCAGTGGCAACGCGACAATGGCACCGATCTGTCCTCGATCCCGCTGCCGGCCCAGTTCGGCATCGGATCCGATATTCTTTTCGAGCCGACTCGCTGAACATCCGAGTCACGTTCGCCCCTCGAGTGTGAGTCTCCCGCCGAAATGAACGGCTCTCCCCGCCGTACAGGCGAGCCGTTAGCGTAAGCTGACGGGTGTCGTTGTTCGCCGACAACCGTAGCCCGGGCATTCCTGACGCAAAGGACAAAAGTCGGCTGGGGCCGTCAACTTGACTTCAGTGCATTGAAATACATCGTGTTTTTGCAGTACGGGGCCGAGCAGGAATGCTCGGGCTACCGTTATTCATAGCGCTGTGGGGCCTGTCGCGCGACGAACCTCTGCAAACGGGATCGCGGCAGGTCAGGCTGCCGAGCTGCGGCGGGCGCGGCGTGGCAGGCGGACGTGGAACGTGCTGCCCTGCCCTGTCCCCGCGCTGAACGGCGTTACTGTGCCCCCATGGTCTTCCACAATTCGATGAATGATACTTAACCCGAGGCCAGTGCCTCGACCCGACTGCTGGTTCGAAAAGAACGGATCAAAAACCTGCTGCTGAGTTTCAGCATCCATCCCGCAGCCGTTGTCTTCCACGGCCACGATGACGGTATCAACCTGTTCCTGCAGGCGAACGCGGACAAGCCCACCAGGCTGCGTGGCCTGCAGTCCGTTGGCCACCAGATTCAGAATGACCTGTCGAATCTGTGCCTCACTCACTTCCGCAGTAATGATTCGTTCACATTCGAACTCGATCGTGCGATCGCTGAATTTTCCGAGATGTCGAACCATATCCAGCACTTCGCGGATCAATTGCGCCAGATCCACAGTGCTGCGCTGGCCACGATCGGCTCGCGAAAAATCCAGCAGTCGTGCGGTAATCTCACCGCAGCGCAGTGATTCGCGACGGATCATGGCCACTCGCCGCAGGATTTCACGAGCATCTGTTGAGTCGGCATCATCGCGCTGACACAGTCGCATCTCCACCGCCTCCGCAGCCATGGAAATTGCGCTCAGAGGATTGTTGATTTCGTGCGCCACCCCGGCAGCCAGAAAACCAACGTTTGCCAGTCGCTGCGAACGCAGCAGCTGATCACTACGCTCCCGCACCTTCTGCTGCAGGTCTTCTTCTGACTGCTGAAACCGATCGGCCATGCAGTTGACGCCGGCCACCACGTCAGCGAATTCATCCTGAACTTTGGAAATCTGAGACAGTCGATAGGAGGTATCGCCGTTGGCAATTCGAGTACATCCGCGGGCGATCTCTCGCAGCGGGCCCGAGATCCAGCGGAGTGCAAAAGTCAGCGTCGTGGCGAAAGCCACAATTCCAACGGTCGTGCTCCACGAAACAATCTGCAGCAGTGTGGCTGACCGATCATGTTCGCGTTTTTGTGACTGCTGCAGCCAGTGACGAGTCTGCCATGCGGGCAGTGTGTCCAGTGTGCGCTGGATCTGTGCGATCGCCAGCCCACAGCGATGCTGCAGGTCACGGAACGAAGACAGTTCAGGATCGGCAGCAGCCCCGGGAATCTGAGCATTCAACTGCCGCAGCTGATACAGCTCGCCATAGACTGCGTCCAGTCGTCCCAGAGCCATCGCACGCTGACGCAGATCATTTTCACTCTGAAATGGCAAGTGCTCGATGCGCCGGCGAAACTCAAACAGCTCCTCCTGAGCCTTCAGGATGCAACCCTCACAACTCTTTGACAGCTCTGCTGAAGCGCCCGGTTTACGAGGGTCGAGGCGAGTGTGCAGAGACTCACCGATCCTGGAAACGGCGCGGCTGAGTCGATCCTGGTCAGGGCTGGCGTGCAGCAGAAAATCCAGATCATTCACGGCCTCAAGGTGCCATAACAGCCCCTGCAGGCCGGCAGCCCCCAACAGCAGAATCAGGACCAGCGCGACAGAAAACAGCAAAATCAGCCGTCTGCGGATGCTGCGAATCAGAAACACATGGGCCTCCGGGTCAACCATGACCCCTATTTGCCGTCCTGACAAATTTCACTGGCAGGCATTGTGCCAGAAAACAGCAGGGAGTGCCAGACCGGTGATTTCTGCCGGTTTTCCCCCGCGAATGCACTGCGATTTTCAAAGAATCGGCGAATTTATCGAGCTGTTGCGAAAAATCATCAGAAAATCGATTGTCGGCGTCTGCATTTCAGATCAGCACGGCCGCAATGCAGCCCGTCATGCAACAGGCCAGAGTTCCCCCCAGCATGGCGCGAAAGGCCAGCCGAGTCAGCTCACCACGGCGATCCGGAGCCATCGCGCCGATACCACCGACCTGGATGCCGATGGACGCAAAGTTCGAGAACCCGCAGAGCGCGTACGTCAGGATCACGGATGTCCGCTCAGAAATCGGCGGACTGTCCAGCTTCATCAGTTTGCCCAGGTCTTCATAGGCCACAAATTCTGTAGCCATCACTTTGACTCCCAGCAGTTGCCCGGCAACTGCACAGTCCTGTGATGGGATCCCCATCAGCCATGCCAGTGGAGTGAACAGCCAGCCCAGAATTCCCGACAATGTCAGTGGAGGCAGATCCATGTGCAGCTTCGCCATCAGCCACACCGAGGATTCCGTCAGGCAGAAGTCCGTCAGCGAAATCAGTGAGCGAAAGGCTATCAGCATGGCGCCCACATTCAGCATCAGCATCAGGCCATCCGCAGCACCATTGCTGATCGCTTCAATCAGGTTGCCACTGGTTCGAGGCAGCGTTTGAGTTGTGGTGCCGGCGGTGACAGGCTGTTCTGACTCTGGCAGCAGCACTTTGGCAATCAGCAGAGCAGCCGGGGCCGAAATGACGGAAGCTGTCAGCAGATGTCCCGCATCCATCCCGAAGCTGACGTAGATCGCCATCACGCTGCCGGCAATCGTGGCGAATCCGCCCACCATAATGGCCATCAGCTCTGACGACGTCATCCGTGCGACATACGGTTTCACAACCAGCGGCGCTTCTGTCTGACCAACGAAGATATTGGCCGCCGCTGACAGACTTTCAGCGCCCGATGTGCCCAGTGTTCGCTGCATCACCCACGCAATGCCCCGGACCACAACCTGCATCACACCAGCGTGATACAGCACAGATGTCAGGGCAGAAAAGAAAATGATGATCGGAAGGACGCTGAAGGCAAACACATTGCCCAGTCCGTCGCCAAACAGAAATCGACTGCCCTCATTGCCGAAGCTGATCAGCTTTCCAAAGACATCCCCCGCAGCGCTGAAGAATCTGCGGCCACCTTTTGTCTGCAGGATCAACGCCGCAAACCCGATCTGCAGCACCGTACCCCACAAGACAATCCGCCACGGAAATCGGCGACGATTGAGGCTGATCAGCCACGCCAAAAGAATCATCACGAAATATCCAAAGACTGCCACCACCTGATTCATCGGCATTCTCAATCTGCAGGGAATTCACAGGGCCATGCGGGGAGGGCCGGCAGGCCGGAGACTTTCAGGGCGACACCCAGAGTACCCAAACAGCGGTCCGCGACAACTGCAATGGCGGCCTTTTCCAGTGAAAAAGGCGGTCGGCAGTTTCTGCCGCTGCTCGCAGGGCCGGTCGGGAAAATCACACTGCCACCGAGACGGGCTGCGGAGGCTGGGGGAATTCTGCCGATTCTGACGACAGCCGGTTGCGCGGCGCAACGTCAGATGCTGCGCAATCCAAACGACGCGGATGGATTCATCGGGTGGACAGGGAGTGTGACAATGTGGGGCCGACTGGCAGGTCTGATGCGATACCGGAATTCTCGCCGACAGTTGGGACCGACAGCCGCAGAAGTGCTGGAAACTCGCGCTCTGCTGGCTGGCAACGTCCAGGTGACACTCAGCGGTGGCCATGCCGTCGTGACAGGTGACAGCGCTGACAACCTGATCCGCATTCGTCCCGATGGCGGGCAGCTGATTCTGGAAGGGCTGGAGGGAACCACGGTGAACGGCGGTGCCGCTGTTTTCCCCATCTCCGAAGACGGGGCAAAAATGTCCGGTCGCCTGTGGATGTTCCTCGGTGATGGCAATGATTCGGCCGTGGTGTCTCAGGGGATCACGTTCGAACGCGGTTTTCGCCTGTACGGTGAAGGTGGCAACGACCGGCTTTCCGCACTCGGCACAACCTTTCAGCGATTCGCTGGTTTCTTCGGGGATGATGCGGACGACATCATCAGTCTTCAGGACTGCACAATTAACGGCGAGCTGCAGGTACTGGCAGGCACCGGCGACGACCTGCTCAGCGTGACCGATACGGTGGTGAACGGCTCAGCTGTGGCTCATCTGGAAGCCGGGAAGGATCGCGTTTCGCTGAACGGTGTCGGTGGTTCGGGCGTGCTGTGGGTCAATCTCGGAATCGATGATGATTCCCTTGCCATGCAGAACACCACTCGCAGCGGCGACACGGTGCTGATCGGAAAACGTGGTCAGGATGCGTTCATGCTGAAAGGCAATACACTGAACGGCAGTCTGATTCTGCGCGGTGGCGTCCAGAATGATGCCGTCGAACTGCGTGATCCCAACACATTCAACGGCAATGTTGTGATCGATGCGGGTAAAAGCAGTCGGACAGATTTTGGTGATGTGCCTGGTGGCGATCAGGTGAATCAGGCTGCCAACAATACATTCAATGCCGGCAAGGCCATTCTGCGGTCAGAAGGAACAGAAATCCCAGCGCCGATCAAGACCCGCTTTGATGGTACGAATGGTACCGGTGGGCTGATTAAGGATGCCGATGCCGCTGATACAGCCGCTTCCAATCTGGCCGGATCTGTACCGCTGACAGCCGTTGCGTCCAGTGCTCAGTCCGCGGCCGGCAGTGGCGGAGTGTTGCTGTCCCGCGTGCCGCAGATCACGATCACCGGAAAGACACTGGCCGGGGCAACGGTGACCGTGGATGCCAACGAAGATGGTGTCTTTGATGAAGCCAGCGTAGTGGCGGATGCCGCCGGTGACTACGTACTGAGCGTCAATGTGACTCGCAAGGATCTGTATACCAGCGTGACCGGGAATGACGAGCTGACCGGACGACGCACCCTGAAAGTCCGCTCCACACTCAGTAACTCGGCACGGGCCGACAAATCCGTGGAAGTGGACTATATCACGGGCAGTCTTGTGCAGTTCACCTCCGCCCAGGGCACCTTTGAACTGGAATTGTTCGATCAGCAGGCTCCGGGAGTCACCGAGAATTTCCTTGGTTATGTCAACCCGCAGCAGGGACAGACCGAGGGTCGCTATACAAATTCATTTATCCATCGTTCGGTCGACAACTTTGTGATTCAGGGTGGTGGTTTCACGATCAACAACGGGGTCATTAAAGAAGTTCCTCTGGATGATTCGGTCACCGGCGAATTCTCAGTGAATCGGCCGAATATCAAGGGCACCATCTCAATGGCCCATGCCGGTGATCCCAATAACCTGACCAGTCAGTGGTTTATCAATACCGTTGATAACCCCAGCCTTGATGACTTTGATGGTCGTCGGCACACGGTCTTCGGTCGCCTCGCTGCGAACAGCCAGACCGTTGTGGATGCCATCGCCGCACTCAATCAGAATAACCTCACGTCGCAGACCGGTTCTTCGGCAATGGGCGAAGTGCCACTGACCGAACCATTCGTGGAATTCAGTCGGCCACTGACTGGTACGGTGACCGCCGCCGCCAACAGCACTCAGGTCACCGGAATTGGCACGAAGTTCACCGAAGAACTGCGTGGAGCTCTGTTCGGACTGCGGTCACGCATCCAGATCAATGGCCAGGCTTTCTTCGTGGCGTCCATCGACAGCGATACTCAGCTGACACTGTCACAGGCCCCGACCTTTACTGTCAGCGGTGTCGGAGCGAAGTCAGATTTCAACGACAGTGCATTTGCGAAATTCACATCGGTCAAAGAAATTCTGAAAGCCCCGTCGTCCAATATCTGAGGTTCAGAAAACCGTCGACCGCTCGGGCGTTCCGAACATCCGGGCCAAACTTCGTAGTGCGGGCTTGAGCCCGGGCACGAACTTCTCGTCACCCTTGAAATCCCCAGTTTTTTTGAGGGATGGGGCCGAGCAGGAATGACGCCGAGGACAAAAATGTAGCCCGAGCATTCCTGCTCGGCCCCGTAGATTGTGTTGCGTCCCCCTGGGACCACCGAGCACCAGCTCGGTGCCCTCGCAGGGCCACACCCGTCAGCTAGCGCTGACGACTCGCCAGTGTGGCTGTGGTTACTGGTTTTGTTTGGGTAAAAGGCTGCCGGGCAGGAATGCCCGGGCTACGGTTGAGTTCGTCTCGGCGGGAGCCTCGCCGTCCCGGGGCGATGATAGTGTTGTGTCCCCTGGGACCACCCCTGGGACCACCGAGCACCAGCTCGGTGCCGCGGCAGGGCGGCACCGGTGAGCTGACGCTGACGGCTCGCCTGTGCGGCGGTGG
Source organism: uncultured Planctomycetaceae bacterium (assembly GCA_903858815.1). Lineage (GTDB taxonomy): Bacteria > Planctomycetota > Planctomycetia > Planctomycetales > Planctomycetaceae > SXXK01. The sequence goes on from CAIOKE010000325.1 coordinate 14,668, forward strand.
TTACTGGCTTTGTGCTGGTAAAAGGTGGCCGGGCAGGAATGCCCGGGCTACGGTTGAGTTCGGCTTGGGGGTAGCCTCGCCGTCCCGGGGTGCTTTCCTGGGACCACCGAGCACCAGCTCGGTGCCGATGCAGGGCGGCACCGGTGAGCTAGCGCTGACGGCTCGCCTGTGTGGCGGTGGTTACTGGCTTTGTGGGTAAAAGGTGGCCGGGCAGGAATGCCCGCGCTACGGTTGAGTTCGGCTTGGCAGGAGCCTCGCCGTCCCGGGGGAGGCTTTGCGTTGACTGGCCATTGACCACTGGCGTCCGATGTCGGGCCGTCAGCATGGGGCCTCGACAGGATCCGGGCGTGGCGAACCTTCTGACTGCTGCCGCACTCGAGCAAACACAGCACTTCTTTCCGCTGGAATAACTCCCTGTCATTGCCTGTTGTTGTTAGAATCAACCCAACACGATCCGTTTTTTGAAACAGACGGAGCACAACTAAGATGTGGTGGTTGCTTTTTCTGCTGCTGCCGACTGAGCACGGCTGGCCGTCCGTGCGTGGACCGTATCAGACCGGCCATGCGGATCAGTCTGCGCTGGCCGAAAAATGGCCGCCAGCAGGGCCTCCAGTGCTGTGGTCCCGATCATTGGGTGAAGGGTATTCGTCGTTCGTTGTGCAGGATGGAAAAGCCGCCACGCTGTATCAGACGGCCGCCGGTCAGTTTGCTGTCTGCCTTGATGCGGCGACCGGTGAGACCTTGTGGGAAACGTCGATCGGCTGGCCATGGGAACGTGGCCGTCGTTATCCCGGCCCGCGGGCCACGCCCACATGGTCTGGCGGTAAGCTGTATTTTGCCGCCGCAGACGGTCTTGTGGGCTGCCTCGATGGCCGCAATGGACGGCGACTTTGGCAGGTGCATCTGCAACAGGATTTGGGAGGAGAGCTCCCGGGGTTCGGCTACTGCTGCTCACCAACTGTTGAAGCGGGACTGGTGCTGCAGCCCATGGGCGGAAAGAACAGCGCGATGATTGCGCTGGACGCCAGTTCCGGGGCGGTGCGCTGGCGGTCCGGAGATGAAGCCGGCAGCTACGCTCCAGCCATGACCATCTCTCACCGTGGCAGACGACTGGTGATCGGAAGTCTGGAAAATCACGTGGTCTGTCATGAGCTGCAGTCGGGCAAACGCTTGTGGAGCTTTCCGCTGTCCAGTGGTTATGACGAACACTCGTGCTGGCCGATCTGGCAGGAGCCTTTGTTGTGGATTTCCGGCCCTTTTCGAAAGGGCGGAACATTGCTGGAACTGACGGATGATCCCGGTGAACCTGTGCGGGTCGTTCGCAGGAAGGACCCGCTCGCTAATGATCTGTTTTCCAGTGTCCTCTCTGGCGGTGCTGTTTTTGGTTTTGACGTAATGGAATCACAAAGCAGCGCCTCAAGATCAACTCGCGGCATGTTCCGCTGCCTCGAACTGTCGACCGGGAAAGAGCTGTGGGCGGCCGGCAATTCGCGACCGATGCGTGAATCCGAACTGCCGTCCACGACAGGTGGAGACTGGCCAGGACATTGCTCAGTCGTGGCCGCGGACGGAAAACTTGTACTCGTAAACGACCTCGGCGAGCTGCTGCTGTTGCGGGATTCGCGGGATCGCTGCGAGATCCTGTGTCGTACGCCGGTTCTCAGTGGCGAACTGTGCTGGACTCAGCCGGCACTCGCGGCAGGCCGATTGTACCTGCGGAATCAGTCCCGGGCCGTCTGCCTCTATCTCGGTCCGCCCGCAGAATTGCCCCGCGGCGAAACACAGCCACTGACACTGGCGGCCATCAAGGATCAGACGCCGCCTGAATCATCGCTCCACTGGCTGGGAATCCAGCCGGGACCTGAGCTGTTGCCGCCAGATCACCAGCAGCTGCTGAACTGGAATCTCGCCAGCTGCGGTGTTCTGATCGTCGCGTTTCTGTCAGCACTCCTGCTGTCTGCAATGATTCCACGTCTGCGACAACCGAAAGACCTGCTGTTGATGACCGAGCGATTGTCGCTGCCGATGGCTCTGGTGGCTCAGCCACTGCTGGTCACATTGCTGCCGCAGCATCTGCTGACCTGGCCGCTGGCACTGCACATCAGTTTTCAACTGCTGGTGGCCGGACAGAGTCGCAGTCTGCCCTCAGTCGGCTCGTCCCGCTGGCTCGCTCGCAGCCGCCTGCTGGTACTGATCAGTATTGCAGCGGCCTGGGTATTCCTGTGTCGACACGTCGGACTGATCTTCGAATCGGCGTTCGCCTGCGGCTTCGTGGGCAGCCTGCCCTTCGTGCTGCTGTCGACTCCCGGTCCCGCTCTGACCCGCCGTGGATTGATCCTCCGACTGCTGCTGCTGGTTGTCTCGTTCCAGTGTTTCTTCTGGACCAGTGCCGCGATCATGCTGTTTCGCGGTTAAGACCGCTGATCTGTCTCGCGGTGTTCCGGCAGGAGCCTCGCCCTCAAGGGGGGGCGTTGATTGTGTTGTGTCCCGCTGGGACCACCCCTGGGACCACCCCTGGGACCACCGAGCACCAGCTCGGTGCCCTCGCAGGATAACACCCGTCAGCTATCGCTGACGGCTCGCCTGTGTGGCGTTGGCTGCTGGCTTTGTGTGGGTAAAAGGTGGCCGGGCAGGAATGCCCGGGCTACGGTTGAGTTCGTCTCGGGGGGTGCCTCGCCGTCCCGGAGGGGCGTTGATTGTGTTGTGTCCCCTGGGACCACCCCTGGGACCACCCCTGGGGCCACCGAGCACCAGCTCGGTGCCCTCGCAGGACAGCACCCGTCAGCTAGCGCTGACGGCTCGCTTGTGCGGCGTTGGCTACCGGCTTTGTGTGTGTAAAAGGCTGCCGGGCAGGAATGTCCGGGCTACGGTTGAGTTCGTCTCGGGGGGTGCCTCGCCGTCCCGAAAGGGGGGCAGGCTGGTCTACGTTTTGGACATGCGTCGTCAGCGCAGGCACTAGACTGGACCATCGTCTTCCGCTTCCCAGTGAAAACGATGCAGCAGCCGGTGAGCCACGGGGGTCACCATAATGGCCGCTGTGACAATAAACAACAGGCCGGAATACAGCGCATAACAGCCCGCAAACAGCTTGCCACCCGTTGTCTCCGGCATCTTCACCGGACCCATGCCGCCCAGCAGCATCGCAGAATTCAGAAAGCCATCCACGGCCCCCAGACCTTCGAAATACCAGTACCCCAGCATGCCCAGCACAATCGAAAACACCAGCATGCTGGCCGACAGAACAAAGTGCCGGAACAGCCTGTGCAGGAAGTCCGCAGATTCCAACGGCTTCAGATCACGATGTTCATACATCTCAGGAATCCTTTGAATCGATGTGGCAGTCGCTGTTCTGGATTTTCCCGGCGTCCAGCCAGTAGCCCCGGGCTATCGCCGAGTCGCAATGTCCTGCAGCCATCGCCGGGAAACATCGCGCGCTTTGCAGGGACGCAGGGCCCACTGATCCGAATGATTGACGAAGCCCGTGGAATGCAGCTGCAGCCCATGCTCAGCCGGTTCAACCTGCAGCACCGTTCTCAGATATCGCGCTGTCTCATCTGTCTGCAGGCCTTCACCAAGTATCAGCTGCGGCCGATTTGCAAGTCGCTGGAAACGCCGTGCTGCCGACATCTGATCACTGCCCGCAAATGGCCACTGCCGGACCCCGTCGTAATGACTGCACGGCAGAAAGGCGGCCCACAGACTGGCCACCTGCTCGTTGTGCAGTCCAAGAGCATTACAGGCAATCGCCCCTCGCGAAAATCCCGCGAGGACCACCTTGCCCCTGTCGCCATGAAATCGGGAACAGACGGTCTGTACGGCCTGTTGCCAGTACTGCAGGGTGGCATCCGGTTGATAATCGGGAGCCTGTCCCCACCACGTCAAAGCAACCTGACTGCCATCCCCATTCAGAAATGGCAGGCACAACCAGATCCAGCCACGACCCTCAGTCAGACCATAACCCATCTGACAGTCTTCCGGCCGTCCCGAACATTCGTCACCGAGAGCATTGCGGTAACCGCCATTGCCCGGCAGCTCGGCGAAGACGGGCCATGCCTGCTGCGGAGTCCAGTCGGTGGGCAGCCACAGAGTGCACAGCAGCTGAGGTCGATCCGGATCCGGAGCAAACAGGATGCGTCGACCGGCTGCTGCTGTGTCCGACACGGCCGCTGGTGTCTGCAGATCGGCTGCTACGGTTCGCTGATCAGGAAACTGCTGGCCCTGCACAGACGACAAGCCAGCCCCCGCCACAAGACCCAGCGTCAGCAGCACGCACCGCAGCAGCGGCCGCAACAGACAACCCGGCCCGCTTAACTGACGTTCGCCGTGACAAACACAAACAGTATGCACAGCCACACAACCCCAAGGATATGCCAGAACGCTGAGGCAAAAGTCACACCCCATGAATACTCATGGTCATATCGATCGGCAAACGCCGACAGCGTCACCCACAGCAGAACCGACTGAGCTACCAGAAAGTGCATCCCGTGCAGTGCTGTGAACATAATCACAAAGCCATGCACTCCCAGCTGTGTAGTCTCGGAAGTTCGCAGGCCTTTGTCGATCGCCCACAGGCCATACCCCTGTACAGACACAAACAGCATCGCGGAAATCAGGGCTTTCAACAGAGCCCAGCGAAAATCCAACTGCTTTTCCCGCCGCACATAAAACCGCGCCTGCTCCATGTACCAGCTGCCCACCGCCAGCAGAACAGTACTGATCAGGAAGGCCCACGGCAGTCGCAGCTTCTCGCCAGCCGCCTGGCGACCAAACACCAGACCCAGCAGAACAGCAGCCAACACCACCACCGCAGCCTGAGCCACTGTGGCAAGGTAAAAGCGGCGAGCCAGTGAAACTCGTATCAGATCCCAGCGGTCTGCCATCGTCGTCAGTACATTCTTTGCGGACTATTCGGCCGGTGCCCGTTCCATGTGCTCACTGATCATAGAACAGAGCGGGTCCTTTTGTACTGAACCTATGACGGAACGATCGGAAAACAGAAGTTTTGGAACGGTCCCGGCACCCAGCTTGATGTAGAGATCAACATGGCGGTCCACGAATTTGCCCGGCGTTCCCGAATCCAGCTCCGCCCGCAGCGGATCTCGGCCAACCAGCCGTTCCGCCTGGCGTCTGGCTGCCGCCGGGGTCCGGGAACGATCGAACAACCAGTCATGAAATTCACGGAATTTCCCACGATCGCAACGCCAGACGGCCACCGCCAGCCGACTCAGCTCACAGGAACCCGCATGTCCGCCACCAGAGGCCGCCCGGTTGCATTCAGATTCCAGAGGCACCGGCAGCGCAATGACCGCAAGGTCCTGCCCAAATCGTTCAAAAGCACCCCGGATCGACTGATGAGTTTCCCGGCAATGCGGGCAGGTATAATCAAACATTTCCACGAAAATGAAACGAGCATCCGCGGCGCCCAGCAACGGCCAGCCAGCAGGGTCCAGAGTAATCGGTTTTTCAGTTCCGAGGATTGTGACTTTACGAGTCGTCCGGGAGCTGGCCACAGCCTGAGCCGCCGCCTCGGTCTGCGCTGGCTGACCGTTTTCATCCAGTTGCCCGGCCGGCAGCAGGATCAAGGACTGCAGCGACATGGCCAGTAGAGGGCCGGCCATGCGAGCGGGCCGGGAATTTCCAGGCACCACGGCCGCCGGGGGCTCAAAAGTCTCTGCGGCCGGAGCCCGTTCGGGGGCGGGGGCGGGGGCGGGGGCCGCAGTCGCCGGGACAGCAGTCGCCGGGACAGCAGGCGCAGGGGCCGCCGGAGCCGCAAAGTCTTCGGCCGGTGCCGCGAAGTCCTCTGTCGGTGCGGCCACCTGTTCGGCCGCATTCGACTGCGCAGCTTTTGCATAGTCCGGAATCACCACTTCGTACGCGACTGTGGCAGGTGTCAGTACCTGGCTGACAGCAAGGCCACTGGCCAGCATCAAACCCGTGGCCGTTATCCGCAGGCGATTCTGCGGAGCACCGACCGTCAACGCCCAGACTGACAGTGCGAGGCCACACAGATGAGCAGCGAGGCACCACGGGCACAGGTGCCTGAGCACCAGCAGCTGCAGGCCGATAAACCACAGTGCTGCCCAGCCCGCGACCAGAAACCCGCAGGACAATGCCGTCAGCAGCAAACGCTGAAATGCGGCCGGCACAGGACTGCCGGCGAATGCCAACAGGCCCAGCAGCGTAGCATACAGCCCGACAGCAGGGATGCTGACGGGCAGCCCGAAGATCTTTGACCAGTGACTGTTCAGCACATGATCACAGTCGATCAGATCCGATCCGCCGCAGCCAATAACGGGCCGCAGCTGAATGGCGGACCACGCGAGATATCCGGAAATCAGCAGCGCAGCAAGGCATAAGCCACGCAGCAGTCGCAGCCGCCCCGCCGCAATCGTGACGCGGAAAGACAGGACGTCAGACTGAGACGTCACGAGACTGCCGGAGCCGGTGGCATGCGACTGAGAATTGCTCATGGAGACACCTGTTGGGCACATCCATGGCAAAACGGCACTGCGGCGACAATCCTGCAGCAGGTGCAGCGACAATCACTGCGCCCCGACTATATCCCGAAACAGCCATCCTGCAGCGAAAAAACGTGGCAAAATCGACTGATTTCAGCAGTTTTCGGAGCTCAGTGAGTCTTCAGAGCATCGACTGCTACAGTCTGCGGGCCGGCAGCCGTTGGCAGCAACAGCGCCGTCTGCGGAACGCTGGGGTTGTAGATCCCGGCTGACGGATAGCCACCCGCCTGGCCACAGGCGTTCGTGCCACAGGGAGCACATCCGCCACCGTAGGGATAGCCACCCATCAGGCAGCAGCCGCTGAGCGATGACACAAGGAACAGACCAGTGGCCAGATTGAGCAGACGAGACATGAGAGAATCCTCCGTGACGCTGTCGGGAACCAACAGCAGGCGGGATGGTGAGTGCTCAGGTTCAGGCTTGAGTTTTGGTGCCTGAAACTGGCGGATGAGAGGAGAGACTTGAGAGGAGCATTGAGTCACAGGAACCGTGACTCGAGTGATTCAGAGATTAGAGGAAACCGGCAGAACAGGTCAAGACGGAAAATTCAGGGGTCATTTCTGCCATTCTTCAGGGCTGACAGGCAGGTGTTCAGGGGGTCTGGGGGGATTGGTGAGCTCATTCTCGGGCCTGTTGCATTTTTGCAGCGGCGCGACAATTTCCTCAGGGTCTGCAGGGGGCAGGGTCAGTCAGCAGCTCAGTGCCCTCTTTTCCCCGGACTTCCGCACTTCCTCATGGCAGAATCGCCCCACGGACTTGCCCGGCTGCCCGGAATACCCATACTTTGCAGTTTGCCGAGCGGCGTCTTTTCTCTTCGTCTGCGTCACGATCACTGTCTGAGGTGCATAGTGAATTCTGCTGTCCCGTCTGCCGTCCGTCCTGTGCTGCGGACCATCGTCGCACTCTGCTGCACCCTGTTGATCAGCGGGTTGCTGTCCGGCATCGCTTCTGGTCAGGCCATCACCAACAGCAAGTACCGGCAGGCCGATAAGTTTCGGCAGCTGGAAGAGCTGTTGCCGACACCCAACGACTACCGCACGGCGTCGGGGGCACCGGGTCATCGCTACTGGCAGCAGAAAGTGGACTATGAGATTGATGTCGAGCTGGATGATGCGACACAGCGAATTCGCGGACGCGAGGTGATCACCTACACCAACAACTCCCCGGATACTCTGACATATCTGTGGCTGCAGCTGGATGCGAACATGAAGCAGCCTCAGTCCGGCCGCTCACTGGCGGCTCCGGCACCATCGCTGTCTGCAGGACTCAGCTACAATTCCCTCGATTCACTGCTGACGGGAACTCAGTTCGACGGTTCGGTCAAAGTGAAGGAAGTGCTGGACGTGGCTTCCGGAGTCCCACTGCCTCACGTGGTGGTGAAGACCAGTCTGCGAGTGGATCTGCCGCGTGGTCTGAAGACCGGCGAACAGTTTCGCTTCGCTGTTGCCTGGGAGTACGCTATAAACAATTCCAAAGTCTCGCCCGGACGTACGGGTTACGAGTACTTTGAAGAGGACAAGAACTACCTGTATGAAATGGCTCAGTGGTTTCCTCGTCTGTGTGCCTACTCGGATGCCGTTGGCTGGCAGCACAAGGAGTATCTGGGTTCCGGCGAGTTTGCTCTGGAGTTCGGTGACTATGTCGTGCGGATCACGGTTCCTGACGACCACATTGTGGCGTCCACCGGGGTGTTGCAGAATCCCGAGGCCGTGCTCACAGAGACTCAGCGACAGCGTCTTGAGCAGGCGCGGGCCGCTGATGCTCCGCAGTTCATCGTGACGCCTCAGGAAGCTCTCGAAAATCAGGCCTCCGGTACCACCGGAACGAGGACATGGGAGTTCAGGGCTCAGAACGTCCGCGACTTCGCATTCGCTTCCTCCCGCAAGTTTATCTGGGATGCCGTGGGGCACGACGTGGGTGGGCAGCGAGTGATGTGCATGTCGTTTTATCCGAACGAAGGCGAGCCTTTGTGGAGCCGATATTCGACTCGCGCCATCGTGCATACTCTGAACGTCTATTCGAAATACACGTTCGACTACCCGTACCCGACGGCCATTTCCGTGAATGGCCCGGTGGGTGGCATGGAATACCCGATGATCTGTTTCAATGGTCCGCGTCCCGAAAAGGACGGCACCTATTCGGCTCGTACCAAGTACGGTCTGATTACCGTGATCATCCACGAAGTGGGACACAACTACTTCCCGATGATCGTGAACAGCGACGAACGCCAGTGGATGTGGATGGACGAAGGTCTGAATACGTTTCTGCAGTATCTGGCCGAGGTGGAGTGGGAGGAAACGTATCCGGCTCGTCGCGGTGAACCGCAGGATATTGCCGACTACATGAAAAGTACGGATCAGGTCCCGATCATGGTCAACAGCGAATCGATTCTGCAGATGGGCAACAACGCCTATGCCAAGCCCGCAACGGCTTTGAACATTCTGCGGGAAACGGTGCTGGGGCGGGATCTGTTCGACTTCGCCTTCCGCGAGTATTCACGGCGCTGGATGTTTCGACGACCTTACCCGGCTGATCTGTTTCGTACCATGGAAGATGCCAGTGGTGTCGATCTGGACTGGTTCTGGCATGGCTGGTTCTACACCACGGATCACGTGGATATCGCACTGAAGAACGTCCGCACCATGACGCTGTCGGATGGTGATCCGGTGAAGGATGCGGAACTGAAGCGGGCCGAGCGGGCTGCAGCGCCTGAAACGCTGTCAAAGCAGCGCAACAAACCGCTGCCCAAACTGGTGGACGCGATTCCCGAGCTGAAGGATTTCTATAACTCGTTCGATGACCTCGCGGTTTCGGAAGAAGACCGGAAAAGTTTTGAAAAGCTGGTCGCCGGACTCAGTGATCGTGAAAAGCAGCTGCTGGCCACCAAACACACGTTCTGTCTGATTGACCTGCAGAACGTGGGGGGGCTGGTGATGCCCGTCATTCTGAAACTGACACACGATGACGGTTCAACCACCGAAGTGCGGTTACCGGCCGAGCTGTGGGTGCGGGACAATCAGGCTGTGACCAAACTGGTCATCTCTGAAAAACCGGTGGTCTCGGTGGAACTGGATCCGCATCTGGAGACGGCGGATACCGATCGCAGCAACAACTATTATCCGCCACAGATTCAGAAAAGCCGTTTCCGCCTGTTCCGCGACCAGAAGGAACGCAATCAGATGCAGAAGGCCGGACTGGGTAAGAAGGACGAGCCGAAGGCGGATGCGGCGAAGCCTGAAGCCGGTGCGGAAGGGACGCAGAAACCATGAATGCAGCAGGGCGGATTCTGCGGGTGGTGATGGTGCCGCTGGCTGTGGTGCTGCTGGCAGACAGTAAGCTGCCGGCAGCTGTGCCGGCTGGCTGCTCTGTGGCAGCACATCCGGATCACGCCACGGCTGCGGAGGTGGAGTGGAACGCTGAGACGGGCTGCTTTGAAGTGTCTTTGCAGCTGCCGGGTGTGGTGCTGGAAGAAGAGCTGTCGGCACTGCGGGGTCAGCGAGTCAATCTGGAAACGACTCCGCAGGCTGAGCAGTTGTTGCAGCAGTATGTGGAAGCACGATTTCAGCTCAGTGGTCGTGAGTTTTCCAGATGTCGTATGCAGTGGGTTGGTATGGAGCTTGAGCTGAAGCATGTGTGGGCCTATTTTGAACTGCGACCGGAAGCGGGAGACCGCTTGCCGGTTGGAGTTCAGCCTGCGTTGCAGCTGCAGGCAACGAGCAGTCTGCTGGCCAGTCGTGAGGGGCAGGTGAATCTGCTGTCATTGACTGTCGGTACGGCTCGCGGCACAGCCCATCTGACATCGCAGCAAAGCACAGCCGCAGTGCAGTTTGAACGCGGTCGCGCGGTTCCGTTACTGCAGTATTGAACTCTTCCCTCCCCCCCGTATCGTGGGCTTCAGCCCGCGTTCCCCCTGCATTCTCCTCACCGCACCCGTAGCCCGAGCATTCCTGCTCGGCCCCATCCATAAAACCCACCTTGGGCTTTCCACTGCGCAGCAGCGTTCGTTCCCGGGCTGAAGCCTCGTCCTTAACCGCGAAACCCGGCGGGCCTTGAGGCCGTTGCGACGTATGTTTGGTTCGTCCCGAGCGTATGTTTGTGATTCAGGCCTGAAGGGCCGATTTCAAATCGCGAGTAGATTCTCGGACATGCATGAGGTTCCAGGTGCTGATGCACCTCTCTCTGCTGAAACCGGCCCTTCAGGCCTGAGGGGGCCGTTGGGGTCGTCGTGACCAGGTGCTGACGCACCTGTCTCTGCTGAGATCGGCCCTTCAGGTCTGATGGGACCGTTGGGGCCTTGTTTCAGTGGTTCAGCTTACCTGCGGTTGTGATTCAGGCCTGAAGGCTCGGTTTCTGATGGCCCCAGTTCACAAACAGCTGAATTCGTGGGTAATGAAGAGGCAGGAATGACGCGAGGGACAAAAATGGGTAGCGTGGGCTTCAGTCCGGGCAACAGCACCGCATCACTTCTGAAAACACTTTTGCATTCAAGGGGGGGGGCCGGGCAGGAATGCCCGGTCTACGTGTTTTGTCCCCGGCGTCATTCCTGCTCGGACCTCATCCATAAAACCCACCTGGGCTTTCCACAGTGCTGCGGTGTTCGTTCCCGGGCTGAAGCCGAGGCTACTGTCCTGGTCCCCTTCCTTCCCCTTTTTCCGCTGCGCACCGATTCCGAGGCGATTTCATCACGACTTTTCACCACTCGGCCGGGTATACTGCACACCCGCAATCCGTTGTTCACCTGTTCTGTCTCGCCTCCTTTTTTGAATTCGGAAGCCATCGTCGTGACCACCTCCGTCAGGCGCTGCTCGCTGCTCCAGCCACTGGCTTTTTGTGTCGTGCTTATGCTGCTGCTGTTTTCACCGGCAAAGTCGGCTGCGGCACCGCAGGCGGTGGATTATCAGCGGGACATTCGGCCCATTCTTTCCAACCACTGTTTTCCGTGTCACGGTGCCGATCAGGAATCGCGGCAGGGTGATCTGCGGCTGGACCAGCGGGACGCAGCCGTTGCTCACGGGGCCATCGTTCCGGGCAAGGCGGCCGAAAGCCTGTTAATGCAGCGCATTCTGACGGCCGATGCGGACACTCACATGCCTCCGGCGGAATTCAACAAGCCCCTCACCACAGCTCAGCAGCAGCTGCTGCAAAACTGGATTCAGCAGGGTGCCGAATATCAGGATCACTGGGCGTTCCAGCCTCTGCAGGCTCCGCCGGTCCCACAGACTCGCAGTGACGCATGGTGTCGTGGTGATCTGGATGCATTTGTGCTGCAGCGATTGCAGCAGGCCGGCCTGCAACCTGCGACCGTCGCGGATCGTCCCACGCTGATTCGGCGGCTGTACCAGGATCTGCTGGGGTTACTGCCATCGCCTCAGCAGGTGGATCAGTTTGTGCAGGATCCGTCTCCGGACGCGTGGGAGCGTCTGGTGGATGAGCTGCTGGCCAGTCCGCATTACGGTGAACGCTGGGGGCGGCACTGGCTGGATCAGGCGCGGTATGCGGATTCGAATGGCTACACGATTGATGGTCCGCGAGTGATGTGGCCCTATCGGGACTGGGTGATTGCGGCTTTCAATCAGGATCTGCCATTCGATCAGTTTACTGTTGAGCAGCTGGCGGGTGATCTGCTGCCTGACGCAACGCTCAATCAGCGGATTGCCACAGGCTTTCACCGCAACACGATGATCAATGAAGAGGGCGGAGTGAAGCCGGATCAGTTTCGTCATGAGGCGTTGATTGATCGAGTCAACACGACGGGCGCTGTCTGGCTGGGGCTGACTCTGGGGTGTGCTCAGTGCCATACTCACAAGTACGACCCGATTACTCAGGAAGAGTACTACCGGTTGTACGCGTTCTTTAATGCAGCGGCGGATGCGAATAACCAAAGCACCACGGTGGAAGTTCGTGAGCAGCAGGTGTTTGGCTGGACCGAACAGCAGCAGCAGCAACTGCAGCGGCTGCAGGCGTTGCGGCGTGAAAAGGACAAACTGGAAAAGAGTGCGTCCGGTGGACCGGCTCTGCAGGGGCTGGACTGGCAGTGGCAGCAGCCTCCGGTGGCCGCGGTGAATGCATCGGGCAGCAGTATTCTGAAGATCCTGCCGGACGGTTCGTTATTTGTGAAGACGCACGCTGCGGCCAGCGACGCACTGACATTGAAGCTGCAGCTGCCGGCCACGGCCGCCGGTCCGGTCCACGTGACAGCCTTGCGGTTGCGGGCCCTGCCGCACCCGGACCTGCCGCAGCAGGGACCGGGTACGGCCAGCAACGGCAATTTTGTGTTGACGGAAGTGTTGCTGCGATCGGGTCCGGACGAGCATTCGTTTGGGCTGGCGTGGGCTGATCACAGTCAGCCGAAGTACCCGATTGAGCACGCAGTGGATGGTGACAACGGGACTGGCTGGGCCATCAATGTGGATGCCGCACAGGCGGCAAAGGGTGCGAAGATGAACGCGCCGCACGAAGCCATTTTTGTGCTGCGGAAACCGGTTGCCGCGCAGGATGACATTGTCTCTGTCGTGCTCAGACATGATCTCAACAAAAACTACCTGCTGGGCCATTTTGCTCTGGACGTTTCCACCAGGAATGCGGCGGCTGAAATGCCGGCGTCGGATTCTGCGGCTCGGCTGGCACAGGTGACTCAGCAGATCGGTGAGCTGGAAGCGTCGCTGCCCGGCAAGGGCAATGCCGTGAAGCAGATGGTGATGCAGGATCAGCAGCAGGTACCGGACACATTCCTGCTGACTCGCGGGGAATTCCTGTCACCGGATCGGCAGCGAGGTGCGCTGCGGCCGGGCGTCCCGGCGGCGGTGCGTGGAACACCTGAAGCGGCTGATTATCGCACTCGACTGGACCTTGCCCGCTGGTTGGTGTCTCCCCAGAACCCGTTGACAGCGCGAGTGACAGTGAATCGGATCTGGGGGCGCTATTTCGGTCGTGGACTGGTTGAGACGGACAACGATTTTGGCTTTCAGGGAGCGGCTCCGGTGAATCTGCCGTTGCTGGACTGGCTGGCGGCCGAGTTCATTCGACTGGGCTGGTCGCAGAAGCAGCTGCACCGTTTGATTCTGACATCGGCTGTGTACCGTCAGTCTTCGTCGCTGCAGGATGAGACAGCGGTGCAGCAGGATCCGGACAACTACCTGTTGGCGCGGCAGGCGCGGTTTCGAGTGGAAGCTGAGATTGTGCGGGACATGGCGTTGTCGGCCAGTGGGCTGTTGTCAGAGCGAGTGGGTGGACCGGGGGTGCATCTGCCGCAACCGGATGGTATCTACGACTTTACTCAGAACAAAAAGAACTGGCCGACGGCCACGGGGGCCGACCGCTTTCGGCGCACGATGTATGTGATGTTTTACCGCAGCGCGCCGTATCCGTTGCTGTCCACCTTTGACGCCCCGGATTTCAGCACCGCGTGTACTCGGCGCGTGCGTTCGAATACACCGCTGCAGTCCCTGACGGTGGCGAACGATCAGGTGTTTACGGAACTGGCTGGGGGATTGGCAGCGCGAGTGCTGCGGGAGCAGCCTGAGGGCACGGATGGGGACCGATTGCGACTGATGTTTCGTCTGTGTCTGACTCGCAGCCCCGCGGACGCTGAGCTGTCAGTACTGGCGGATTATCTGAGTCGTGAACGCTCGCGTTTTGCGGGGTCGGTGGAGGATGCGGCGAAGTTTCTGGCGGGAACGGCCCTCGCGGGGTCGATAGCTGAGGGTCAGCAGGCGATTGAACAGGCCGCGTGGACCAGCACAGCGCGAGTGTTGTTGAACACCGACGAATTCATGACTCGCAACTGACAGACAACCGTAGCCCGAGCATTCCTGCTCGGCCCCCCTTTACCGACACCAATCCGCGACGCGGCGCACGTTTTCCGTTCGCTCCGCCATTCCGTGGGGCCGATCCACCACGCAAAGTGGCGTCTCGACATCGTCCCCGAGCTGGTGCTCGGTGGTCCCGGTGAAGCTTCCCTTGGGAGGGCGAGGCTCC
>CAIOKE010000326.1 GCA_903858815.1 uncultured Planctomycetaceae bacterium
GGGGGTGGGAACTCGGGCTGAAGCCCAGGCTACGGGTGAGGGGTGGGGGGTGGGGGGTGTTTTGGGTTACTGGTTGGGTTCCGGCTGTTCCGAGTTGTTGGTTTCCTGTAAGCTGTGCGTGGAGTCATTGGGTTTTGGTGGCGATCATTGGGTTTCACAGCAGTCGTCAGTGTCGTTTTATGTCAGCAGCAGGTTCGTCGGAAACAGCGGAAAAGTTACGCGTCCATCTGCAGCGGTGGTGGGGTTACAACGAATTCCGTCAGTTGCAGCTGGAGTCGATGCAGCTGGTGATGCAGCAGCGTGATTCGCTGACGGTTCTACCGACTGGCGGTGGCAAATCGTTGTGTTATCAGGTCCCGGCGATGGCGCGGGATGGTCTGGCGATTGTGGTATCGCCCCTGATTTCTCTGATGAAGGACCAGGTGGATTCGCTGACCAGTATTGGTGTGCCGGCGGCCTTCATCAACAGTGCTCAGACGCCCGATGAAAAGCGCATTGTGGCGCGTCAGATCCGTCGTGGTGAACTGAAGCTGCTGTATATTTCTCCTGAGCGTCTGCTGCAGCCGTTTACTCTGGATTTTCTGCGTGGTGTGCAGCTGAGTTTTGTGGCGATCGATGAGGCTCATTGTATCAGTCAGTGGGGGCATGATTTTCGCCCTGAGTATCGTCAGCTGAAGACTCTGCGTCAGGAGTTTCCGGGAATATCTGTGCACGGCTACACGGCCACGGCGACTGAGCAGGTGCGGGCCGACATTGTGGAGCAGATGGGGCTGGAGAGTGCCGAGGTTCTGGTGGGTTCTTTTGATCGTCCGAATCTGCTGTATCGAGTGGAGCGACGGGTGGATGTGATTCCGCAGATCCGTCAGGTGCTGGAACGGCACAGGAAGGATTCCGGGATTGTGTATTGTATCAGTCGCAAAAAAGTGGAATCGACCAGTGAGGCCCTGAATCGACTCGGTTTTCGCACGTTGCCATATCATGCAGGTTTATCTGACGAGGATCGTCGCAGAAGTCAGGATGCGTTTATTGACGAGACGGTGCAGATTATTGTGGCGACGGTGGCTTTCGGGATGGGGATTGACAAGAGCAATGTGCGGTTTGTGATTCACGCGGAAATGCCGAAATCACTGGAACATTATCAGCAGGAAAGTGGTCGAGCAGGTCGTGATGGTCTGCATGCGGAATGCACCATGCTGTACTCCGCGGGTGACGCTGAAACCTGGAAGTACCTGATGCAGGATGTGACGGACGAGAGTGTGCGCAGCTCGGCCGAGCAGTCCTTGCGGAGTATGCAGCGGTACTGCAGCAGTGTGCGGTGCCGCCATCAGATGCTGGTGGAGCATTTCGGTCAGACGCTGCAGGCTGAGCGATGCGGGGCCTGTGATGTGTGTCTTCAGGAGATGACTCCTGCGGCCGATTCGCTGGTGATTGCGCAGAAGATTCTGTCGTGTGTGATTCGGCTGGGTGAGAAGTTCGGTGCGTCGTATACGGCGCAGGTGCTGCGTGGATCGAAGGGCAAGCGGATTCTGGAGAATCGGCATGAGCAGCTGAGTACCTGGGGTCTGTTGAAGGACACCTCAGAGACTCAGGTGCGGCACTGGATTGACCAGCTGGTTTCGCTGGGTCATCTGCGTCAGGCGGGCGAGTATCAGTGTCTGCAGGTGACGACGACTGGACGACAGGTCCTGCGTGGGACTCTGACGCCAGAGCTTTTGTGTGTGCGGACATCCGAGACGACGGAGCAGGCGGACGATTCGTGGGCGGGCGTGGATCGCAGTCTGTTTGAAGAGCTGCGAGGGCTCAGGACGCGGCTGGCGATTCAGCGTGGTGTGCCACCGTACATTATCTTCAGCGATGCGACTTTGCGATCGCTGGCGCGTCATCGTCCCACCAGCGCAGCGACTCTGCAGCAGGTGCCCGGGATTGGTGCCAAAAAACTGCAGGATCTGGGGAATGCGGTGCTGGATGAAATCCGTCGCTGGTGTCAGGCCAATCGTGCGGCGGGCGATGTGGGCTTTGGTGCGGCTGCGGGCAGTCTGCCCCCGGCTGAGCTGACAGCGGCACCGCGTCGCTCGGGGCTGGCTGAAGACTATCTGCAGATGTTTGAAGAGCAGTTGTCGATGGAGGAGATTGCGGTGCAGCTGGATCGGACTCTGGAGACGGTCAGCCGCCATCTGGCTCAGTACATCGAGACTCGCCGGATCCGCGACATTGATATGTGGGTGGATCCGGCAGTGCAGCAGCGTGTTGAGCGTTCGCTGGAGCGGTTGGGGGCCAGCGGTCTGAAGGCGTTGTTTGATGATCTGGGCGGGACGGTCCCGTACCACGAGCTGCGAATTATCGCGGTGGCGTGGGGGCTGCGGCGGGAATCGCAGTAGCGGTTCAGCCGGCGGGGTCATCAGCAGATCCGGAGTTTGCTCGAATTCTGCCGAAATCAGGTTGTGTGGACGATCGCATTGGCAGAGACTTACGTGGTTCCGGACAGCCTTAAGTTCAGCAGTTGACGACAGGGGACTGTGATGGTTCGCAGGACTTCACAACCACAGACTTCCACGGCGCGGCGTCAGGCGTTGTCTGCGGCGGTTGGTCTGGCGGCATCCGGGGTCGCTGGCTTTTGCAGTCAGCTGGGGGCCGTTCAGGCGGCTGTCCCTGCGGCGTCGGTGGCGTCGGCAAAGTCGGTGATCCTGATCTTCAACTGCGGGGCTCCCAGTCATCTGGATCTGTGGGACATGAAGCCCCTCGCGACTGCCGAGGTGCGTGGTGTGTTTCAGCCTGTGCAGACGAATGTGCCGGGCATTGAAATCTCAGAACTGCTCCCCGGACTTGCTCAGCGCATGGACCGTCTGTCGATCGTGCGTTCCGTCCATCATGCTCACGGTGGTCATAATTCGGGTATGCACTGGTCGACCGTCGGGCGTCCCTATCGGATCGACAGTACTCTGATCAATCCGGGTCCTGCGGATCTGCCCTGTTTCGGAACTCTGGTTGGCTGGTTGGCTCAGCGAGACGGTTATTCTGCCGGGGTACCGCCCTATGTGATTACTCCGTTTCCCCACTGTGACAGCCGCAAATATCTGACACCCGGGCAGTTTGGTGGTTGTCTGGGCAGTCGTTTTGATCCCTTTGTGCTGGACGCAGATCCGGGCGCACGGGATTTTCTGGTACCGGGATTGAAGCTGGATCCCGCGATGGATCGGAAGCGTTTGTCCAGTCGTCTTGAGCTGCTGGGTCAGATGGAGCAGTCCGGGGTGCGAATCGCGGCTCGGGCTGCCGACGCGATCGCTGAAACTCGGGCTCAGGCGCTGGGGATGATTGGTTCTGACCGGGCCAGCGACGCTTTCGATCTGTCGAAAGAGTCTGACAGTGTGCGTGATCGTTATGGGCGACACAGCTGGGGACAGTCGCATCTGCTGGCGCGTCGACTGATCCAGGCGGGCAGTCGATTTGTGACGACGGTGAACGGACCGTCCATCACCTGGGATACTCATAAGGACAACTTCAACCAGTTGAAGAACCGCTTAGTGCCTCCGATGGAGCAGGCGTTTACGGCACTACTGGACGATCTGCAGGAGCGGGGTTTGTTTTCGCAGACACTGGTGATCTGGATGGGTGACTTCGGCAGGACTCCGAAGATCAACGCGGATGCCGGGCGTGATCACTGGCCGCAGTGTTATTCGATGGTGCTGGGGGGCGGTGGGATTCGGGGTGGCATGGTGGTGGGTGAAAGTGACAGCATGGGTGCAGTTCCGCGATCCCGCCCTACGACTCCGGCCGACATCCACGCAACGGTTTACAAAGCGCTGGGCTACGATGCGCAGCAGATCGTTTATCATCAGACGGACGGCAGACCGATGCCAGTTTGCGACGGTCATCCCATTACGGAATTGTTATAGAGGTTTTTAGTAGGGAGTAAGGGAGTAGGTGGTAGGGAGTAGGGGGGGAGATGCTGTTGCGTGGGCGTCAGTACGGGTGAGGACAAAAATGTAGCCCGAGCATTCCTGCTCGGCCCAATCTGTAGAAAACGCCTTGTTGTTGGCGTGTCCATGTGATGCCGCAGCGGGGTTTCAGTCGGGGTGAATCAGGGATTCCCCGGGGAGTTGCCGAGGACCACGGTGACTCTGGCCGTTGGCAACATTGGGGTACGGGGTGGGGTTGAGGCGGAGGGGGGGGCGTGTGCGGGCTGAAGCCCACGGTACGGTGTGCGGGCTGAAGCCTATGGTGCGGGTGTGGCGCGAGCGTGTCAGGGTTTGCTGAGTTCTTCGAGTGTTTTCAGGAACTGGCCGTTTGTGCCATTCCAGATTCGCACGGTGCCATTGGCACTGCCGGCGACAATCAATGACAGGTCGGGTGTGGTTGAGACACAGTGCAACCAGCTGTCTGCGCCCTGCAGGTTTCTGACAAGTCCTCCGTTTGATGCATTGTGAATTCGTACCAGTCGATCACCTGAGGCGGATGCGATGGTGTCTGTTTCTCCGATCCACTGCACGGCGGTGGCGTGCCGATTGTAGTTCTCGATTGTACGTAACTGATCACCGGTCTCGGCATCCCAGATCCGCACTGTATTGTCTGCGCCGGCTGTCGCCAGCTGTTGTCCGTCGCGTTTCCAACCCACGCTCAGGGCGTAACTGGTATGGCCTTCGAAGCGGCGAATCTGCTGGCCGGTGGTCGCATCAAATGTCCGCAGATACCGGTCTGCTCCTGCTGATGCAATCCGTCGACCATCCGGTGACAGGGCTGCGGAGTAGACGACATCGTCGTGTGCCTGTGGAATGCGGAGTACCGGGTTGCCATCGGCTGTGGAAAACAGCACCAGTTCGCCCCGTCGCGAGGGGATTCCGCTGGCTGCCAGCAGCAGTTTTGAGTCTTCAGAAAAACTGACTGAAGTGACGCGATGCGACAGCAGTTCCGGCTGATTAACGGCACCGATCGTGCGTTCAAGAACCCATTCCGGGCGAGTGTCCCAGACAAACAGCTGTCGGTCATCGGCAGCTGTCAGCAGGTAACGATTGCCACTGAAGCGAGCTGTCCGAACGACTGCCGTATGTCCGGCGAACGATTCCAGAGTGGTGCCCAGTTTTCCATCCCACATCTGAATGCCCGGGAAGTCACCGGCTGTGGCGAGTGATTCGCCGTCGACCGAGAAGCAGACAGCACGGATTGGCTGTTCCGACTGCTGCAGCGCCTGTCCGGCGGTTTCCACTGTGGTTTTTGCTGTGGCCAGAGCTGTTTCGGCGCGCTGCAGCAGATCTTTGCGAACGGGTACCAGCTGTTGTGCTGCCTGCAGTTCGCGGGTGGCGATGGCATGCTGCTGCATCAGCAGTGTGCGAGCTGATTCGCTGGTGCGCAGTGCTGCGACCGCGTCGGACCACGGCTTCTGCACGCCTGCCAGTTTCTGTGCCAGCTCATTAGCCTTACCTGCCAGTTCTGTGGCTTTGGCCGCAGGCGTCTGGACTGCGGCCGTGCGTTCCTGAGACGTCTTTGTGGCATTCTGCAGTTCCTGCTGAGCGGTGGCAAGACGCTGTTTCAGGACTTCGCTGGCTGGATCGGCTGCGCTGGCCTGCTGCAGTCGATTCGCTCGCGCCTGCAGTGTCTGGACTGCGGCGGCTGCGTCCTTCGCAGCGGTTTCGGCAGTCTGTTTTTCAGTGGCAGCCGTGCGTGCCGCTGCTGATGCCTCGATGGCTGCCTTCTCTGCCTGGACTCGCGCTTCCAGCGTGGTTGCGACCATGGCCTTTTTCTGCTCCACGTCGGTATTGGCGGCGGTCACCATTTCCATCAGCTTCTTTTCGGCATCAGTGCGCACGGGCAGATCCTTCTCGGCCACATCCAGCTGCTGTTTTGCCACATTGAGTCGAGTATTGGCAGCGGTTTCCTGCTGCCGCGCCCGCGTCTGGGCCACTCGCAGCCGCAGATCACCTCGCAATTCCGCGATCTGATTCCCATTCAGATTCCACAGTCGAGCAAAGCGGTTGTCCCCGCCTGCCGCGATCCGTTGCCCATCGGGAGACACGGCGATGGCATGAGCCGCAGCTCCCAGATTGTACTGCTGCTGGGCCTGTCCATTTGTCAGATTCCAGCGTCGAACAGTTCCGTCAGCACTGCCACTGAGCAGTTGCAGAGGATTGCCGGGGAATGTGGCCAATGATGAGACCATCCCGGTGTGCCCGGTCAGTGCCTTCAGCAGTCTGTGCTGACGTACCAGCAATTGGTCGGCAGTGGCAAGTACCACACTGATGGTTGGTGGCACAGCCTGTGCTGCGGGGCGAGTCAGCAGCAGACTGCCGGTCGTGGTCTGTACCGTTTCGGGAAACCGTTCCAGAATACTGCCAGTCTGCACATCGATCAGCAGCGCATCTGGTGCGTTGCCGGCTGTCGTTGTCAGCAGCATTCTGCCATCGGCCGAGAAGGCGACCTGCTGTGCCGGGCCGGGCAGGGCTGCGACCTGCTGGATGCCTGCGGGCTGTCCTGAACTGTTCCAGAGTCGTGCGACTGCGTTTTCACCGGCGGTGGCCAGCAGCTGGCCGTCATCTGAGATTGTGAGGTCATTGATTGCTGCACCGTGGCTGGTATTCCACGCTGCCTGGCCATTGCTGCAGTTGATCCCGCGCAGCGTGCCGTCGGCGAATGCCACAACAGCAATGGCATTACTGGCGGCGAATGCAGCACCGCGGGCCGGGCTGGCCGGAGCTTCCGGGGCAAACAGGAATCGCTGTGTCAGGCGTTGTGGAGCGGCTGCGACACGAACAGTCAGCAGACTGGTCACATCTGCCGGCAGCACGCTGGCGAAGGTGCCCTGCTGTGTCATTGATTCCAGGAATCTGCCGGTCGCGGCATCCCACAGTGAGACCTGTCCAGTGGCATCCGTGACAGCCAGTTGTTTCGCTGCGGGCCCGATACTGACGGACAGCAGCGGGGCTGTGAATCCCTGCAGAGTCTGCAGGACCGCGCCGTTGTCCATCTGCAGCAGCCGCGCCTGCTGATCGGCACAGGCAACCAGCAGACGCTGAGTATCACTGCTGAGTGCGGCGGTGGTCGGTGGGGCTGGCAATGGAAACGTGCGGACCTGAGCTCCGTCAGCCGGATTCCAGAATCGGGCGGATGCATCACGGCTGAGGCTGAAGATCTGGCCGTTCAGGAAGGCTGTGTGGAGCAGGGCAGCTGTGTGTCCCGTGAATTTCTGCTGGACAGCACCATCGGCTGAGCTGACCAGTTGCAGCTGTCCATTTTCGAGGCCGATGATCAGCTGACTGCCGTCGTTGCTGGGCCCTACGGCAGTCGGGTTTGCCGGCAGTTCAGCGACTCGTGAAAGTTCCGCGGCTGGCTGCACCTGCAGATTCCAGAGTCGCACAATGCGGTCACTGCCGGCCGTGGCCAGTTTTGTCTCGTCATTTGTGAACTGCAGAGCCAGCACGCTGCCGGTGTGGCCAGCGAGGGTGTGCAGAACGCGTCCCGTTTCCACGCTGCGAATGATGACGGCAGGCTGGCCATCTTTCTGTGAGGTTGTTGCCAGCAGCTTACCGGATGGGCTGAGCAGCACCGGGCCGGCCGTTTCTTCGACTGCTCGTTCCAGCTCAGCGGGATCCGGAGTTTCCAGTTTCCAAAGTCGAACAGAACCATCCTGCGCGGCAGCCACGGCCAGTTTGCCATCGCCACCTGCGGCAACGGCGGTGATCGCACTGCTGCCACCTTTCCACGCCGTCAGCTGACGTTTTTCTGAGAGAGACCATGTTTGCAGACTGCCGGTTGTGTCTGCGGTCAGCAGATTCCACATGGCTGCTGGTTCGGAATTGGCAGGTGCGGCCGATTTACGGGCGAATGTGAATGCAGAAAGCTGGGGAAGGGGTCCGAATTCGGCGATGGGAGTGTCGGACAGCAGAGCGGTTTCCGGCTGGATGAGGAAGATTCTGAGTTGTCCGGCAGCATCGATTGTTGCGAGCAGGCGGCGATCGGGTGAGGAGGTTGAGAGTCGAGTCCCGTTGGGCCAGTTCGGGGCGAGGGCCGTGGGAGTTGTGGGCAGGTTCCAGAGTCGAATCAGGTTATCACCGCCGGCCGTGGCCAGCAGTGGTGTGGTCTGAGGATCTGCGGTTGGCAGAATCTGCAGGGCGGACAGTGCGGTTGCTGTATCAATGCGTGCAGCGAGGCTGCCGTCTGCCAGATTCCAGACTCGCACGGATTTGTCGGCGGAGCCGGACAGAATGCGAGTCCCGTCGGGATTGAACTGCAGTGCGGGAATAGTTTCAGTGTGGCCCTGCAGAGTCAGTCCTGGGGCCCCGTCCTGCAGGTTGAACAGTCGAATGGCGTGATCGGCTGATGCCACGGCCAGCCAGCGTTCATCAGGGCTGACGGTGCTGGCTGTCGGGGCTGCGGGCAGTGTGATGGTCAGGCGACGGGCATCGCGCGGACGGCGGTACAGGCGAATTTCCCGGAAACCTCCGGAAGCCAGCAGGTCGCCATCAGGGTTGAAGGCGAGGGACTGGACGAGATCTCGGTGAGCAATTCCCTCAGTACCGAGCGCGGGATCGGCGAGAGTGGCGAGCCGTTGTCCCGATCCAACGTGATGCAGATGAATCCGTGAGCCTCGGCTGAAGGCTACGACCTGTCCATCGGGCGCGAGGACGACGGCCTGTACCGGCTGCAGTCGCTGGGGCAGATTCTGCATGGCCAGTGGTGACAGACTGTCGATGCCTCCGGTACCCTGAGCACCCTGATCGATCCAGAGTTTCAGTAAGCCCAGTTGTGCGGGTGACAGATCAGCGGCGGCGACATCGTTGTCAGCCGGGGGCATGACGGGTTCCTGCTGATGAGCGGCCAGTTTAAGGAGCAGGCTGTTGGCGGAATTTCCGGGAGTGACAGCTGGTCCATTGTCGCCGCCTTTCAGAATACCGGCAGGCGTTTCAAGGATCAGGCCACCCTGGCGTTCGCTGGCTGAATGGCAGGCGAGGCAGTTTTTCTGCAGAACGGGCAGGATTTCTTTTTCAAAGCTGACGGGTTCGGCGCGTTGCAGCTGATCGACAGTGATGGGCGGGCCGGGGGCAGGTGTTTTGGGGAACGCAGCGGATGTGCATGCGGCGATCAGCAGAGGGGTGATCAGAGCCGCGGATTTCAGCACTGGCAGCACGCACATCGGACACCTCAGGTACAGATCTGCTGAATGATACTGCCGTGGACGTCCGTCAGTCGGAAGTCACGGCCCGCATAGCGGTAGGTCAGACGCTTATGGTCAAAGCCGAGGCAGTGCAGCATGGTGGCGTGCAGGTCGTGCACGCTGACGGGGTTTTCGGCCGCTCGAAAACCCAGTTCATCGGTAGCACCCCAGGTCTGGCCGCCGCGAATCCCGCCACCGGCCAGCCAGACGGAAAATCCCCAGTGATTGTGGTCACGGCCGGATTGCGGTTTCCCGTCGGCCGACAGCTCGACGGTTGGTGTGCGTCCGAATTCACCACCCCACAGGATCAGGGTGTCTTCGAACATCCCGCGTTGTTTCAGGTCGGCCAGCAGAGCGGCGATGGGTTGATCAATCTGTGCAGCGAGATTTCGATGAGCAGATTCGATGTTGGTGTGGTTATCCCATGGCTGACCGGCGCCGTGCCAGAGCTGGACATAACGGACACCACGTTCCAGCAACCGTCGTGCGATCAATGTCTGGCGACCGTGAGTACCGGATCCGTAGAGCGCCTGGATGTGGGCGGGTTCCCGGGACAGGTCGAAGGCTTCCGAGGCATCGCGCTGCATGCGAAAAGCCAGTTCGAACGATTGAATGCGTGCTTCGAGTCTGGGGTCGGGGCGAGTGTGTCGGTGTTGCTGATTGAGGCGTGCCAGCAGATCCAGCTGGCGACGTTGTGCGGGTGTGGCGATTTGCGGGTGTTCGATGTTTTCGATGAGTCGTTTCAGTTCGGTGTGCTGTGAATCGACAAAGGTGCCCTGGAATGCGCCGGGCAGGAAAGCGGCCTGCCAGTTTTCTGTGTCTTTGATAGGTAATCCGCCCGGGCACATCGATACAAAGCCCGGCAGATTCTGATTTTCGCTGCCGAGACCGTACAGCACCCAGGCGCCGGCGCTGGGGCGCGGTTGTACCGAATCACCGCAGTTCATCAGCATCAGTGATGGTTCGTGATTGGGGACCTGAGCCTGCATTGAGCGAATGACGGCGATGTCATCGATGTGGGCGGCTGTACGGGCAAAGATTTCGCTGACTTCGATGCCCGATTGTCCGTAGCGGCGAAAGCGAAACGGGGATGGGAAGGCAGCGCCGGTTTTACGTTCGGTCAGCAGGTTGTCCGCAACGGTGCGATTGCTGAATCGCGCGAGCATGGGTTTGGGATCGAAGGTATCGACGTGGGAAGGTCCACCGTTCAGGAAAAAATGAATGACTCGTTTGGCCCTTGGAGCGTAGTGCGGTTGACGCGGTGCGAGGGCTGCGGGATTTGCTGGTGCTGTTGGAGAACCTGGTGCCACGGGCGAAGGCGAGTCGGCGTGAAGCAGATCGGCAAGGGCTAATGAACCGATTCCCAGACCGCTGCTGACAAGTGCCGAGCGACGATTGGGCGTGAGTTGCAGAGCGTGTGTGCGAAACCTGTCAGCGACTGCGCTCATGGGATTAGCTTGCAGAGCAGTGGTGGGTGCGGAGTGGAGGGTGACGCGAGTTTTTGTCACAGGTCGGCAGGGAGGACAGAATAGCCGACAATTCCGGGAATGTCGCTGCAAAAAACCGGGAAGTTTTGGCAGATTTTGAGGGTGTGCGGTTGCCCGGGAGTGTCCCGCTAACGTCGAGTCACGGTGAAAAGTTCGCAGCGAATTGGTATTTTTTTTGAAATTGAAGCGAACTTGAGCTTCGGAGGGTGAGGAAAACCGATATGGTTGGTAGATTCGGCAGGTTTGAAAAAAATAATTGCCGGAAGCCCGTTTCTGTGAATCCGAGGGTCGTCAGGCGTTGAATCGCCTGCTGGTCTGTGCGGAACATTCGCTCAGTCTGCCGTTATTCTGTCCGTAATCTCAGGATTCGGACAAAAAAAAACAGATTTGGGCGATTGGTTACATAGATTCAGGTTTGGGCGTGATCATCTGGGGTTGGATCCAGTGCTTCGGCAAGATGTGGTGTGGAATAGCCGGGCAATTGTTAAGTTTTCGTGTAGCGATCAGCTTGGGTGCGCGGTGGACTGAATGTGTTTGACGGCACAAGACAGTCTGCGGTTGCTGCAGGCAGAAGTGGTGTTTTTTGGTGTTGAGTCAGCGATAGGGCTCAGGGACTGAGGGGGAGGGCGGGATCATGATATCCGCGGAATTGAAAGTCGTTGGTGGCAAGCATTCCGGGCAGGTGATACCGTTAAACCGCAAGAAATTTCTGATTGGTCGCGAGCAGGACTGTCAGCTGCGGCCGAACAGCGAGATGGTCAGTCGGCATCACTGTGTCTTCAGTCTGGACGATTATTCGGTGCGTTTGCGAGACCTTGGCAGCACCAATGGGACTCTGGTGAACGGCGAGCGGATTCAGCGCGAGGTGGTGTTGGCGAGTGCTGATCGCATTGTGATTGGGAATCTCGATTTCGAGTTGGTGATTCGCGCCGATGTGCAGGCGCCGGACGTTGACAGCCGGGTGTTTCCGACCGCGGTTTTGGCAAGCGACGAGACCCAGGTGTCAGCTCCCACGGTCACAGAGGCTCCGGCGGTCTCAGGGGCTGCGATCCCGTCAGACCAGACGATATCGATGCCGATCCCTGCTGCGGCGTCTTCAGCTGACACGACCGTCATGTCGATGCCTCAGATGATGCCTGGTATGGCTGGTATGCCCGGCATGCCCGGCCAGTATCCATTTCAGCCGATGATGCCCCAGATGGGTGGATATCCCGGCGGGATGTACGGTGGTTATCCGTATCAGCCGCCGATGATGCCCGGTTATGGCCAGATGTATCCTCAAATGATGCCTCAAATGGGGTATCCGATGGGTGGCGGGATGATGCCACCGGGGATGCCGGTTCCTGGCATGGCTCCGCCAGCGCCGGCTGCAGTTCCTGAGGCTGTTGATGCCGGGAAGTTAGAAGTTTCGCTTCCAGACCCCAGCACCACGGGTGCTCGCGAGGGCGAGCCATCGAAGGGAAGTACGGGAGCGACGCCAAAGGATTCTTCCAAGCCGACCGGCGCTGCTGATGCGATTATTAAGCAGTATCTGGGTCGTCGTTGACTGGATTTTGCAGTACGGGAGAAATGAAGATGGCAGATTCGACGGACGTGCAGCGACGCTATCGCGAGTTCCTGGATTTGCTGCCATTGACCTTGTCGCTGGCCGGCTTGCCGCCCAGCGACCACGGCCGCTACTTTACGGCTGAACAGATAGAATCACGGTTGTTCACCATTCGGCATGCCTGGAAGGCTGCTCGCCAGGTTGTTCGCGAGTGTGTTGCCGGTGGTGGTGACGTGCCGGGTCAACAATCGTAGTCCGAGCTTTAGTTCGGTCCCAATTCAGTCGCATACTTGCTCGCCCTCGCTGATTTCTCATGATTTGGGGCTGAGCGGGATTCTGGAATGAAGCCAGGTCCACCGTTGAGTCCGTTGTGTCAGGTGTGTTCGTGCCACGGATCTGCTGCAGTGTTTTAGTTCTTGGGGGGATTTGTGTTGTGGTGTCAGATTCGTGGGAATCCCTTCGCTTGCGCGTCAAACGTGGTTGATTGATTGAAACCATGACGTGAGAGTAGACGACAAGGGCGGATGAAGCTCTGGTAGCTTGACAACGTCAACTCTCTCCACTACTGTGTTTGATGTGAGCGATCGCTTTGCTGTTGTTCTGGCGGATTTGCTGGGGCGGTCAGTGTGCTTTTGTTCCGTATGCTGTTGTGATTTTGGGTTGTGATTGTTTTGTTAGTTCCTGTCAGTCATTCAGAAATCCCGTTTCCGGTTGAACGGTTGGCGTGATGCGTGGGTGTGCTGTCGGGTGATTGGGCGTTGGTCATCGTGCTTAAGGGACCTGAAATGGACAAGATCTAGATCTTTCTCCATTTCTTCAGTTGGCAGTGCATGTTGAGAAGTGATTCTCGGCTGTGTATTGTTCTGCCGGCTGATGAGGTTTTTGGCAGTCTTTTGTGGGCTGCCGGGTGCGAAAAGTGGGACTTTGATCCCGCTTTTTTTTTACAGGTGCAGTGAACGTCAGCCTCATGAACGGTAACGAAATACTCAGAATTGTTGATGCGATTCACCGCGATAAGGCCATCGATTCGGATGTGGTCTTTGAGGGGATTGAGCAGGCAATTCTTTCGGCGGCTCGGAAGCATTTTTCCGAAGAAGAGCAACTTGAGGTGCGGATTGACCGCGAGTCGGGCGAGCCTTCGCTGATTTGTGACGGTCGAGCGCTTGAGCCTGAGTTGCTGGGTGACCTGCTGGGGCGCATCTCGGCTCAGACAGCCAAGCAGGTGATGATTCAGAAGATTCGCGAGGCAGAGCGTGACGCTTTGTACGACGAGTATCTGGATTTGCGGAGTCAGTTAATTTCCGGCCAGGTGACTCGAGTTGACCGTGGCACGGTGATTGTGAAGCTGGATAAGATTGAAGCGATTCTGCCTCGCAGCGAGCAGATTCGGAAAGAGAATTTCCGCACGGGCGACCGGTTGCGTGCGATTGTTCTGGATGTGCGTAAAGCGGGATCTCGCGTGCGTGTCATTCTCAGCCGCACTCATCAGGACTTTGTGCGTCGGTTGTTTGAGGTTGAGATTCCTGAGGTCAATGATCGGGTGATCGAGGTTCGCTCGATTGCTCGTGAGGCTGGCAATCGTTCCAAGGTTGCGGTGTCCTGTTCTGACAGCACGATTGACTGTGTTGGTGCCTGTGTTGGTGTCCGTGGTGCTCGTATTCGTGGCATTGTGGAAGAGCTGGCGGGCGAGCGGATTGACATTGTCCGTTGGAACGATTCGTTGTCGGTGCTGGTTCCGAATGCACTGCAGCCGGCTGAAGTTGAGGACGTGATTCTGTGTCCGATGCTTGGAAAAGTGATCGTTCTGGTGCGGGACGACCAGTTATCTCTGGCGATTGGCAAGTTTGGTCAGAACGTTCGGTTGGCCTCGAAGCTGGTAGGTTGGGACATCAATGTGATGACTCAGGTGCAGCTGGATGCTCAGCTGGACAAGTCGATTGAAGCATTCTGCGTGATTCCCGAGGTGACAGCAGAGCTCGCTGAAAGCCTTGTGTCTCAGGGTTTCTTTACATTTGACGATCTGTCCGTGATTGAGCCGGATCAGTTGATGGAGATCAGTGGGCTGTCTGAAGAGGACTGCAGTCGGATTGTGGACTACGCAGATTCGGAGAGTGCTCGACTGGAATCCGAAGAGAAGTTTCAGGCTGAGCAGCGGAAGCTGGCTGGTGAGCGATCGGAATCGCCATCACCGGCTCCGGTGGCAGATCCTGCAGCGGATTCTGCTGACGCGGGTTGATTATTTTCTGTTGTTTGTTCGCTGGTTTCAGGAGTGGAATCTTCAAAAGTTCATCCCATGTTGTGCTGGCCTGACCGAGACTGTCTCGAGCGGGCAGAAGTTAACGAGTGGAAGATTGAGGTCGGTCATTCCGATCGGTGAGCGTACTGACCTGTTTTGGGGTCGGACGGCGGCTGAATTCTAAAGGTTGATAGTGGGTGCAGCGGTTGTAGTTGCACCGATCTTTGTGCTGCCGCGGTTTTGCATGGGAGCTGGCCGCGGTTGGCGGCCTAAGGGGTTTGTGTTTTGAAGATTCGTATCTTTGCCCTGGCCAGAGATCTGGGGCTCGACAGTAAAGTCCTGATTGATCTTTGCGAAGAAGCTGGCGTCAAGCTGCGCAATGCTCTGGCGACTATCAGTGAAGAAGAGCGAGACATTGTCGTCGCCTATCTTCGTCGCAAGGGGACTCCTGGGGCTGCCGAGCTGCCCACAACTGAGCTGGCGCCAGTCCGTGAGCAACAGAGCTCAACGGGCCGCGTGCGAGTAATTGGAGCAACGGGGCGTGGCACAGGTCGTTCGGGTGACGGTCAGTCTGGTGACGCCGGAGGCATCACCGATGATGACGTGGCGGAATCCCTCGCGGCTGAGACGACAGACGATGTTGGCGAGTTGGCGGTAGAGCCAGCGGAGCCTGTGTCTGAAGTGGTTGAGGCTGTGGTTCCGGTGGCAGAGCCGGAGCTGGCAGCGGGATCTGAGCAGGTTGAGGTGGCATCTCCCGCGGTGACTATTACGGATGTTTCTGTGGACGGTGGTGTGTCTGCGGTGACTGAGCCGCAGAGCGTTGCCGAAGCCGTGGTGACTCCTGTCGCTCCCGTAGCACCAGTAGCACCTGTAGCTGCTGTTTCACCGGTGGCTCCTGCAGCACCCACCTCAGTTGCACCGGTGGCTCCTGCTGCAGTGGCTGGCAGTACTGCGGCGGTATCTGGCAATCCCGGGCAGGCTAATGATGCATCTCGGCGTCCCCGCATGCAGCAGCTGAGGGAGATGCGTCCGATTGGTTCTGTGAAGGACCGTGAGGCTGCAGCGGCTCCTCAGGCCCCTCGACCGGCAGGTCCGATCAAGGTGAACCGTGACAAGCCCGTTGCGCGGCCAATGGTGGCTGCTCCGCCTGACTACACGCCACCGGTGATCAAGAAGCCGAAGCCGAAGGAAGAGAAGGTTCAGAAGCCTGACATGGCGTTGTCTGACCTTGTGGACCGTCGTAGTCCTCTGGCAGACCAGTTAAAGGCCCTCCGTGAGGCTCGTGAGGAGCATGAGGCACCAAAGGCCGCTCCGGCGCGCCCCGCCCGTCCCGGCATGGCTCGTGGTTCACTGCTGAAGGAGCTCCGTGAGACTCGCGAGGCTGAGCGGCAGGCGAAGAAGCTGAAGCGGAAAAAGCGTACGGGTGCTGCTGAGCTGAAGACGACAGCTCAGATGACCTTCCCGGTCACGGTTCGTGCGTTGTCTGAGGCGATTGGTCGTCCGGCCCGAGCGATTCTTGGTCTGCTGTTGAAGCAGGGTCGCATGGTCACGATCAACGATGCTCTGGGTGAAGAAGAGGCGATGGAAGTCGCTCTGGAGCTGGGGGTTGACCTCTCCTTCAAGAGGACTCGTGATATCGAGGCTGAGCTGCTGGCGTCACTGGATCACGAGGATCCGTCTGAGCAGATGTTTGGTCGTCCGGCGATCATCACGATTCTGGGCCACGTCGACCATGGCAAGACGACGATGGTTGACAAGATCCGCAATGCGAATGTTGCTGCTGGTGAATTCGGCGGGATTACTCAGCATATCGCGGCCTATCAGGTTCAGCACGAGGGTCACTGGCTGACCTTCGTGGATACTCCGGGTCACGCGGCATTCGGCGAAATGCGTTCCCGCGGTGCCAACGTGACGGACATTGTGGTGCTGGTAGTTGCTGCCGACGACGGTGTGATGCCGCAGACGGTGGAGTGTATCAGCCACGCGAAGAATGCTGGTGTTCCGATTGTGGTGGCATTGAACAAGATCGATCTGCCGGGTGTTGACGAGCAGAAGATTCTGTCGCAGCTGGCGCAGCATGGGATTCTGGCGGCGGAGTGGGGTGGCGAGTACGAAGTTGTGCGAACATCGGGTGCGACTGGTGTTGGCATCGACAAGCTGCTTGAGACTTTAATCCTGACGGCTGAGCTGCATGAGCTGAAGGCGAATCCGCAGCGTGAGGCGCTGGGTGTTTGTCTGGAATCCTTCCGTGACGAGGGTCGTGGAGCGATTGCGTGGTTGATCGTGCAGAAGGGGACACTGAAGGTCGGCGACGTGGTGTTGTGTGGATCGACCTATGGTCGTATTCGCGCCATGTACAATGATCGTGATGAGGCGATTGTTGAGGCTGGTCCTTCGGTGCCGGTCAAGGTTTCGGGTCTGACTGACGTTCCGGGTGCAGGCGATCATTTCTTCGTCATGAAGGACATCGAGGAAGCTCGCGAAACCGCGGATGCTCGTTCGCACGAGGGTCGTCGTGAGTCTCTGGCACAGCGGGTAACTCCACGGACACTTGAGGACATCCTGAATCAGCCTCGTGATGGCGAGGGTGTGCAGGATCTTCCGTTGATTCTGAAGGCGGATTCGCCGGGATCGATTGAAGCCTTGCGAAGTGAGATTAGCAAGTTCGAGCATCCGGAAGTTCGGGTGCAGGTAATTCACTATGGCATTGGCGGGGTGAACGAAAGCGACGTTTATCTGGCCAGTGCAGCCGGTGCGATTGTGATCGCCTTCCATGTGGTCGCCGAAGACAGGGCTCAGCTGCTGGCGGACCGTGAGGGAGTTGAGATCCGTCGTTACAACATCATCTACGAAGTGACAGACCACATCCGTTTGGCACTGCAGGGACTGTTGCGACCTGAGCGAGTGGAGGTATCGACGGGTCGTGCGATTGTGCTGCGAACCTTCAATATCAGCCGCTTTGGTACGATTGCCGGCTGTCGCGTGCTGAACGGAACAATTTCAAGAGACAGTCGAGTGCACCTGATCCGCGACCAGAAGGTGCTCAACGACTACCGAATTGGTTCTCTGAAGCGCGAAAAGGATGATGCCAAAGAGGTCCGTGACGGGATGGAATGTGGTATTCGTCTGGACGGATTCAACGATGTGAAAGAGGGCGACCTGCTTGAAGCCTATCGTGTGGACGAAATCAAGCGGACGCTGGATTCCTGACATGGTCAGCTGGATCTGAAGGAAGGTTCCCTGAATGTCAGCTCGCAGAACAGCCCGAGTGGCCTCGATGGTACGTGAAGTGGTCAGTTCGGCCATTCTCTCGGAATTGCGGGATCCGCGGATTCGAAACGTCACGGTTCTTGGAGCGGAGGTCAGTCCTGATCTTCGTCTCGCCCGGGTACGGATTTCGGTCATGGGAGACGAGAAGGCTGCTGCATTGACCATGCATGGCCTGAATTCGGCGAAGGGTTATCTGCAGGCTCGCGTGGGGGCCTACATTCGCAGCAGGTATACTCCTGAACTGCGGTTTATACTGGACGATGGCGTCAGGAAGTCTGTCGAGGCTGCTGCGATCATTCGCGAGGCGCTGGAGCAGGATGCTGCGCTGCATGGGGCGGTTGCCGTTGATGATGAGTCGCAGCCCGAGGATTCGGAAGTGGGTCTGACGGATTCTGCGGGTGGTTGATTGGTCATTCTGGATTGGTGCTTTGCTTAGGTTCGGGTCGACAGGAAACTGAAATGGGTACAGCTAAAGCCAAACCGATCGACAAGTCTCAGGTTTGTCGTCGCCTGGTGCAGTCGCTGCACAAACTGTACGGTAAGTCTGTTCCAGCATCGCGCCAGGAGTCAGTTCTGGATACCATGCTGTTTGCGGTTTGCCTTGAGGACAACCGCTGGGAACAGGCTGATGCCGGTCTGAAGCGTCTGAATGCCTCCTTCTTTGATCTGAATGAAATCCGGGTGAGTTCGGTTACTGAGCTGGAGCGTGCATTAGAGGGATTATCGCAGCCGGACTGGAAGGGCGTGCGGATTCGGGCGATATTGCGGCATGTTTTCGAGGGCACCTACACCTTCGAGTTTGAAAAGCTGCGCAGAATGACTCTTGAGCAGGCCATTAAAGCGCTCAAGAAAATTCAGGAACTCAGTCCCTTCGTTCGGGATTATGTTCTGCATGAAATTCTGGGCAATCATGTTGTGTGTCTTGATAATCTGATGCTTACGGCGGCTCGCTGGCTGGGTCTTGTCTCAGCGACTGCTGACATTAATGAGGCTTCTGAATCACTGAAGACGGTTGTCAGAAAATCGGAGGTTTCCGAGTTCTGTCATCTGCTGAAGTGTCTGTCGACGGATCCGAAGTTCGTGGATCGACTGTCTGAGCCTTTGGATCGTGCGTATACGATGGCGGACGTTGCGGAACGAATTGTCGAACTGCAGTCGCCGAAGCCTGCTCCGAAGCCAGTCCCGGTGAGTGATCCCAAGCCTCAGGTTCAAAAGCCGGCCAAAGCGGTGGGATCGACCGAAAAGGGTGCCGTGAAAAAGAAACCGGCCCCTGCGGGGAAGGGTGCAGTAACTGGTGCAAAAGCGGCATCAGGGAAGGCTGCTGCGGGTGCGGGGAAGGCTGCTGCGGGTTCGGGGAAGGCTGCCGTTGCGCCGTCGAAGGGAAGCAGTTCTGCGGGCAAATCTGCCGGGAGTAAGTCGGCGAGTGGTAAAGGTCGTCGCTGAGCTGCTGAACGAATTGCCGACTCTGGCAAAGTGAACTCGACAGAAGCCCCACCGCAGTTGATAATGCAGGCAACGGTCTGCGTTATCTGGAATTTGCAGGTGGGTTGCCATGAAGCTGTATTTTGCCAGCCGTGAACGGCTGTGTGGTTTGAGGGCGGTGGTTTGTGCGCGGGTGTTTTCCACGCTGCCGATCGCTTCGGTACTACTGCTGTTGCTGTCGTATTGTTCCAGCGTTGAGGCCGTTTTTCCGGCTGTGCTGCAGGACGAGGGCCAGCCGCCAGCGGACGCCAGTCAGCCTCCTGAGCCACGGGCGCTGAAGGACGAGTCTGAGGCGCTGGACCCGACGAACAAGGATGCGCTGGCCTGGTACATGGCCGGGCACAAAGCCTTGAAGCGCGGTGATCTGAAGGAGGCAGCGGATGCTTTCGAGAAGTCAGCCGAGGCTGCTCCGGATTCCCCTGTTCCCCTGCGTGCTCGGGCCATGGTGCTGTTTCGTCTGGGGCGAGCGGCGGATGGCCTCGCCACGGCTGAAACAGCGATGAAGATGGATCCGGACGACTGGCAGACGCGACTGGAGCTGGCGATTGCATTTTTCCAGAACCGACAGCCTGGTCGTGCGGTGGAGTTGATTGAGCAGGCTGTTGCTTCCCAGTCGTTGAACCGGAAGTCGCTCGATTTTGTTCAGTGTCATCAGGTGCGGTCTGCCATTCAGCTGCAGCTGCGGAATACCGGAGCGGCGGCGGACAGTTACGAAGTGATTCTGAATGCCCTTGAGAAGCCTGAGGACTTTGGTCTGTCGCAGCGCGATCATGCCAATCTGATGAGAAACCGTGCCACGGGTTACGAGCTGACGGGGCGAGTGTTGCTGGAAGCGGGGCGTACAGCTCAGGCCATTCGTGCCTTTGAAGGGCTCAGTCGTGTTCAGCAGGATCAGCCGGGAGAGCATCACCTGCTGCTGGCTCGCGCGTTGTATCAGCAGGATAAGCTGGCTGAGTGTGAAAAGAATCTGGATCGTTTTTTTGAGACGGGCAAACGCAGTCGTGAATCGCTTGCGCTGCTGCGGGACCTGTACGAGAATTCGTCTCGCAGTGATGCTCTTGCTGATCGCCTGAAGCAGTTGACTGAGGGTGCTTCGCGGAAGTCGGAAGTGCAGTTGTTTCTGGGGCAGTTGCTGCTTGATCAGGGGCGAGCGAAGGATGCTGGTGATGTCTTTCGTGAAGTGCTGCAGAACAGTGGCGAGGCCGAGGCGAATGTCGGTTTGATTCGCGTGGCGATGGCCGAGCGTGATCCGGCTGCGGTGCTCAGCTCGCTCAACAAGGCTTCGGCAGCGCGTATTACATTCCGTGAGCTTGTACCTCTGGTTCAGTCTCTGGAGACGGCCGAGGAGTTTGGAAAGACATTGATTGCGGAATGTCTGAAGGCTTTTGATGCGGGCGATGCCGAGCTGCAGCCTCTGACGACGTGGTTCTGTGCGGCGACTGCTGCCGAGCTGGAGATGATGGAGCAGCAGGGGGCGTTGTTGAAGGCGACACTTGAGCTGGAACCGGACCAGGAATTGATGCTGGAAACGCTGGATAAGTACGCCGGCGGGCTGCTGGTTGCAGCTGAGTATCAGCAGGCAGCAAGGATCTTCGAGCAGATGTTGGCGCAGCCCGGTCTGCCTGACGGTGTTCGAGTGAATGCTTTGTTTCGAATTGCGATAGCTTATGGGGCGCTGAAGGATCTGAAGGCTGCGAGGGCAGCGATCAATCAGGCTTTGCAGTTGTTGCCTAATGAGCCGCAGCTGCTGATGCGACTGGCGGCCATTGAGGCGATGGATGGGAAGCTGGAGGTTGCAGAAGGGATTCTGCTGGGCGCGGTGGCAGCACTGGAGGGGCGTCGCGAGGAGCGTGGTGAGCTGCTGATTGATGCGAGACTGCAGCTGGCCGGTGTGTATTCACGTCGAGGCCAGTGGGAGAACGCTGCAGAACAGTATGATGTTGTGCTGCAGATGGAAGAGGTGCCGAAAGATGTGGTCCGTTCGGTGAAAATGGGTCTCTCAAATGCCCTCGTGCAGGGCGGTGATATGGCTCGCGGAGAAAAAGTACTGGAGGAAGTGTATCAGGAAGATCCGCAGGATCCGGGTGTGAACAATGATCTGGGTTATCTGTACGCGGATCAGGGCAAGAACCTTGAGCAGGCCGAGAAGATGATTCGGCTGGCAGTTCAGAATCAACCGGAGAATCCGGCTTATCTGGACAGTCTCGGCTGGGTCCTGTTCCGTCTTGGTCGGAACGCTGAGGCTCTGGATGTGCTCAAGAAGGCGAATGCCATACCGGACTATCAGGATTCCACTCTGCTGGAGCATCAGGCGGACGTGCATCAGGCTTTGCAGCAGTCAGACGAGGCGAAGCAGATGTGGCAGAAGGCGGTGGAAGTTGAGGAAAAGGACAGCAGCCCGGATGCAGCTGTGCTGAAGCGTCTGCGGGAAAAGCTTGGGAAATAGTGCAAACGCAGACAGGGGGCCGATGATGGCCAGAAAAACGACAATCACCAGTCCTGGCGATGATGATGAACCACTGCCGGGGCCTGTCCCCGCGGGTGGTGGCAGCAGCGGGGAGCAGGAGCAGCTTGACGACGAGCTGCGGCCGTCACGACTTGTGGATGTGGTGGGCCAGCGCGATGTTGTTGAGCGGCTGATGATTCTGCTGGAGGCTACAAAGAAGCGTCGTGAACCGTTGGGACATCTGCTGCTGGATGGTCCTCCGGGGCTGGGTAAGACGACTCTGGCAACGGTGATTCCGCGGGAACTGGGCACGGATATTCAGATCACAGCCGGACCATCACTGAATGCTCCGAAGGATCTGCTGCCGTACCTGACGAATGCCAGTCACGGCAGTGTGCTGTTTATCGATGAAATTCATCGAATGCCTCCGGCGGTCGAGGAGTTTATCTATCCGGCGATGGAAGACTTTCGAGTGGACATCACTCTGGGTGAAGGTCTGAACGCGCGGACCATCAACATGAAGCTGCAGCACTTCACTGTGATCGGCGCTACGACTCGCAGTGGCATGTTGACAGCCCCGCTGCGGGATCGTTTCGTGAACCGCGAACACCTCGACTTTTACACGCAGCAGGAACTGGCGACCATCATTCTGAGAAATTCAGGGAAGCTGCGTACGCATATGGAAGCGGCGGCTGCAGACGAGATCGCCATGCGTTCTCGTGGTACACCTCGCAAAGCCAATAACTGGCTCCGCTGGACGCGAGATTTTGCGGATGCCCGTGCTGACGGACGAATTACTCTGGAAGTGGCCCGAGCGGCACTGAAGATGAAGGGTGTTGATGAGGCGGGGCTGGAAGAACAGGACCGTCGATATCTTGAAACCATCATCAGTGTGTTTGGTGGTGGTCCGGCCGGAGTTCAGGCGATTGGCCACACGATGAATATCCCGGCGGACACGCTGGAGGACGAGGTGGAGCCGTTCCTGCTTCGCGAGGGTTTTATTCAGAGAACGCCACGAGGAAGGACCATCACGGCGCGGGCTCTGGCGCATCTTGGAGCCGTGGACAAAGCCATGGGGCGCAAGTCAGCACCGCGAGACCGCCCGTCGCTGTTCTGATCAGTCGCAAACACAGAGGTGCTCAGCCGGCACGACGATAAAAGGGAAGAGGCGTCGTTCTGGCCGAGACTCGGCTGCCACGAATATCCACCTCAACATTCAGCCCTGGTTCCTGCAGCTCTGCAGGTATCAATGCCATGGCGATGACCTGTTGCAGAGTCGGTGAGAACGTGCCTGAAGTGACGGTACCGATGGAGTGGTCACCGGACAACACGACACTGTTTTCTCGGGCGATTCTGCGACCCTCAAGGATCAAACCGACGCGGCGCAGCTTCGGCCCATCCCGACGGATCTGTTCGAGGGCCGCTTTGCCGCAGAAGTCCTGTTTGTCGAAATGCACGGCGAAGCCGAGTCCGACAGACAGGGGATCGATCTGTTCTGACAGCTCATGGCCATACAGCGGCATCGCTGCTTCCAGTCTGAGTGTATCGCGACATCCGAGACCTGCGGGATTGATACTGAAATCACGACCGACATCCAGCAGCCGTTGCCATACAGTCTCAGCATCCTGAGCCGGAATCGTCAGCTCAAACCCATCTTCGCCGGTGTATCCGGTTCGGGACATCAGACATTCGTCTCCGGAAGGTCCCCGGAACGCAGCACAGGTGTAGTACTTCAGTGCGCTGGCGGAAGGCAGTCCGAAGGCCTGCAGGATACGGGCGGCGTGAGGTCCCTGAATGGCCAGCATGGCTGTCCGGGTGGTGACATCTGCCAGCTGGACGGCAGCATAACCGGCGGTGTGCTCAAACCACTCCAGCAGTTTCAGGCGGTTGGAGGCATTGACCACAAGTTCCCAGTGAGCGTCGAGGCGATACACCAGAATATCGTCGAGGATGCCACCCTCATGGTTGCAGACAAGGGCATAGCGCACCTGTCCTGCTCGCATGCGGCTCACGTCGATCGTGACAAGTCGATTGAGAAATTCGGTTGCGAACGGTCCGGCAAGACTGAGTCGCCCCATGTGGGAGATATCAAACAGGCCCGCTGCCGCTCGGACGGCAAGGTGTTCTTCAACGATCGAAGTGTACTGAACCGGCATTTCCCAGCCGGCAAATTCCACCATGCGTCCGTGATTCTGCTGATGCCATCTGCCGAGCGGTGTAATGAGCATGCTCATCGCCGAATTCGCTGCTCGGGCTGTGCTGGCCGCATGGTGGCCCGACCGCTCACGGTGCCGGGCTGCTGCATGGCAGGCGTGGCTCGCCAGGCAATGGGCTGAACTGGCTTTGCAGTGACAGCATCACCGCTGCGGGGAATTGTCAGCGGGGCATTCTGTGAGCGGATATGCGGCTGACCTTCGAGGTAGTTGCCTCGGTAGCGATTCCAGAATTGCTGCGAGTAGGGCATCCCCATGGGAGATCCCCAGCCACTGGCGATTTGAGCCTGCGCCGCCACGTGTTTGTAGTTGTACGGGCGAAAGCTGGCGTAGCCACCGTAAGCCGGGTAGCGTTGAAAATGTCCGTGGATCCAGGTGTCCTGCTGGTCGAACGGATAAAGATCGACGCCCGAGCTGGCGCCGCTGGACCACGCCATTGGTTCGGCATACATCATCTGAGCCGCTGCATCAGCAGATGCCAGCAGCAGTATGAACAATGTCAGACAGCAGTTTCTGACCATGGACTCCCTCCCTGTGATCGCAGCCCGTATTCCATGCTGATGCTAAAACAGTTGCCTGTGCTGCGACACTTTCGGTTCATCGGGTCGGGTTTTGCGGCGGCTTGCTGGATCCTGAGAAAATGGTTGTGTTATCAGAGCGTTTTTTGCGAACAGCTTTCGAGAACTGACTGATCGTCAAACTTTAACCCTTTGGCGGGCGGAAGATTTTCTGAATTCGTGGGGATTTTTCCGGCTTCGCCTGAAACCGGTGGTATAGAGGAGTGTGGGGTTCTGTTGATGGCGTGTGTCGGCGTTATTTGCGACGTTCAGCGGTTTGTAAGGAGATTGCAGATGAAACCTGGCATTTGTGCGGTACGGCGGAGCCTGAAATCGATGCTGTTCGTGATGTTGTCTGTAATCGGTCTTGATGGGGTTGTGGCGGGCGACTGCGGCTGTCGCCGCCCAACGCCTTTCGCGTCGGTTGTGGCACCGGCCTTTCTGCCGACCCCGGTGCTGATGCCGGGATGTCCCTGTGCCGGTGGTCTGCAGCTGGCCGTTCCTGGCAGCCTCTGGATGTCACCAGGTGGCTGGGCTACCGAGCCGTATCCTGGATTCCATGGCGTGACATCGCTGCCTGCTGTTCCAGCATGGCCGGGGTCATTGACGGATGGGGGCGTTCATTTTCGTTACCCGAACTATTCGTATCGTGCACCGTGGAACCACCCTGGCCCGGCCGCTCCTCGGGTCAATATTGTCTGGTGATACAGAGATTCGGCAGCTTTTGCCGGCAGGCAGAAGACTTCTCGAGAGCGGTTGGATGCGTCATCCGGC
The DNA here is from genome assembly GCA_903858815.1 of uncultured Planctomycetaceae bacterium. Taxonomy (GTDB): domain Bacteria; phylum Planctomycetota; class Planctomycetia; order Planctomycetales; family Planctomycetaceae; genus SXXK01. Next base: position 25,154 of record CAIOKE010000326.1, read on the forward strand.
AGAATAGCGTTACACATTTCCCAGTTTGCCAGACCGGTACGACTGTCGAAATTCGAACCTGAAGTCGGCGGGTATACCTGCATCTGCGGGCACCGACTCGACGATACTCCCTCCGCCCTGTTGGCTGTTTTTCTGCATTGACTGCAGGCGATTTTTCGGTTCATGGACGTGTCCGAACGATCTGCCGACGTGGAAAAAAGGCCGATTTGCTGTCAGTAATGACGGCAGGGTGCGACACGGAAGGAGCATCGCGAATGTCAGTCAATTGGTGTTGTCCGCACTTTCTGATGCGAATGCATCAGGAAGCCGTCAGGTGTGGCCTGTGGGCCTGCCTGTCAGCGGCATTTCTTCTGCCGCTGCAGTCGGCAACGGTTCTGGCTGTTCAGCCACCGGCAGGGGGGAACCTGCGTCTGGAGATGCCCGAGGTTTCGGGGCGTGTGGATGCGTCTCTCAGTCCCAATTTCAATCAGTTGCTGAAACCCGAGTATCATCTTGAGATCGAGCGTCATCACAGCCGTCTGATTATTACGAACAAGCGAGTTCGTCGAATTGCGGTCAGCGATGCGGAAGTGGCGAACTACGTTCAGTATTCGGAAAACGAGATCAGCATTCTGGCCCTGTCACTTGGTCGCACAGATCTGACGCTGTGGTTCGAGGACGAGACAACGCCGACGCTGTACGAGATTACGGTCGTTCGAGATGCCAGCCTTGAAGAACAGCGAACGATTGACTTCGGCAAACTGGAGCGGCGAATTCGCATTCTGTATCCGAATTCCAACGTGGCTCTGATTCCCATCGGTGCTCAGGTGATCGTGCGTGGTACAGCGTATGACGGTGAAGAAGCCCAGAATATTCTGCAGGTCGTTCGAACGGAAGTGATTCGATCACTGCGTAATGCTTCGAATGATGATGGCGGACTGGCAGGGGGACTTGCCGGGCTTGGTGGTGCCGGGTTGAACGGTGCGGGTGGTGGAGGTGGGGGCGGTAACGGTCAGAACCGGGGATTTCGAGATATCGTCATCAACGAGCTTGTTGTTCCGGGCGAATACAACATTTCGCTGCGGGTGATTGTGGCCGAGGTCAATCGGTCTGAGTTGAAGAATGCCGGGGTGGACTGGCGGATGTTGTTTGGCAGCGGTCGTAACAGTATTGGATCAACGCTGGGGGCCGGATCAGGGGCAACGCTCAGCGGCATTTTTGAAAACGGCGAGATCAGTATCTTCATCTCGTGGCTGAAGTCGAATGGTACGATCAAGCTGCTGGCAGAGCCTCGTCTTACGGTTCTGAGTGGAACGGGTGCCAGTATTCTGGCGGGTGGTGAGTTTGCAGTTCCGTCGATCATCGGATTGGGGGGCGGACAGCAGACCAGCTTCCGTGGTTTTGGTACCAGTCTGGTTGTAACTCCGACGGTCATCGATCGTGACCTGATCCGGATGCAGGTTGTGCCTGAATTCAGTCAGACGACAACTGCGAATACTGTGAATGGGATTCCGGGAACGAATGTCAAACGGGTGCAGACGACTGTGGAACTGCGTGAAGGTCAGACGTTTGCAATCGGCGGCTTGATTTCCAATCAGACGCTGACTGAAGTCAGTCATGTGCCGCTGCTGGGCGATATTCCCTGGATTGGTCCGCGAGTTTTTCAGTCGAAGAAGGCATCACAGGTCGAGACAGAGCTGCTGGTGCTTGTGTCTCCGGAAATTGTTCGTCCGTATGATGCGGATGATGTTCCGCCGATGCCTGGCTTCAATGTGACTCAGCCTACGGATGATGATCTGTGGGCTCGTGGTCAGACTGAAGGAACACCGGATCACAATGTTTATCAGCTGGCACCGTATGGCAGTGGCGAGATGCGGGGTATTCCGCAGGGCTACAGTCTGGAGGCTGGTGTGCCGGCAGGGCCTCAGCCCACGGCCGGATTTGGTGGTTACCCTGGTGGCTATGCCGGAGGGTTTGGTAATCCCCAGATGATGGCACCCTATGGCGCCTGGGGACAGCCGATGATGATGGATCCGGGTAGTTCCGGCATGCCAATGCAGCCAATGATGATGCCTGGTGATCCTGCAGGTGTACCGGGTGGATACATGATGCCGGGGATGGCTCCCGGCAATTTCCAGGGCGGGATGCCGGGCGCAGGACCAGGTGGAATGTCGGGCATGCCGATGCAGCCTGGATATCAGGGCGTTCCAATGCAGCCTGGATATCAGGGAGTTCCGGGTGGAGCCGGTCAGGAGTATCCTGGTGGCCCGCCTGCGGGGCAGGGTATGGCAGCTCCTCAGGATCTGACAATTCCGGAACCTGGTATGGAGCAGCCGCAGAGCATTCCTCAGGATGCACCGATGCCGACGCCGGATTCCATTTCAACTCAGACGCGTCGAGATCAGACGCGTGTGCCTGCAGGCCGACAGTCGATGTTTGCGGGTTGGAGAAACGGTGTGCAGCGGAATCGTGAGTCCCGCCCTGTTTCGGGGGATGGAGTGCGACCTGCCGGCTGGAAAGCCAATCGTTGAAGAAAACGAGTTCTGTCACCTGCGGAATTCGCGGCCGATGCTGAGCGTGTCTGGAAGGACGGGTTATGCGTAAGCGACAACTTCCCCTGCGAGAAATTACAGCACTGGCATTCAGTGGCCTGCTGGCTGTCGGCTGCACGTCGACAAAAGACTGTTACGTCGGTTCCGAGTGTGATATGTACGGCCAGCCGATGTGCAGCACCGGCGCCTGTGATCCATGTCAGGCATCGGGAGGCCGCAATAGTTGGTGGCCTTGGAGTCGCAACTACTACCCACCCAGTCGCTATCCAATTCCTGATGTGATGCCACTGGGTTCCATCCTGCGTTCTCACTGGCATGTGATGGAGACCAATGGTGAAGCGGCCGACTTTGTGATTTATCGCAATGAGTTTGTGGACAGTTCGTCCGAACTGACTCCGTATGGTCGCGATCACATCGCTGAAATCGCAGCCAGAATGCCGTCAACGCCATTTCCGGTGCTGGTGCAGCGGGGCTTCAATAATGCGGACCCGGAACTGGATCAGATCCGTCGGGAAGTGGTTGTTCGCGTCCTGACGGACCTTGGAAACCCGGACGCTGAACGACGTACGTACGTATCGCAGCCATATGGCAGTGGACTGAACTCCATGGAGGCCGAGCAGGACTACGCGAAGTTCCGCAGTATTCGTAATTCCGGACAGAACTGAAGCGGTTCGGTGGGTGGGCCGGATGTCGTTTCAGCGGGGCAGCCAGAGTCCTGTTGATGTGACTGTTGAGGTCTGTTCATCCGCAGTGCGTGTTCGGCGTCTGGCTTTGATCCGTATGTATGGTGGGATGAAGCGTCCGCGGTATCCGAAGTGTGAGACGTCGACCTGATAGTCGGCCCGTTTCGGTTCACGCAGGTCTTCAATCACAAATCCGGATGTACACAACCCACCGACAAGATCTTCAAGTCGGTGCAGGTATTCTGTAGTGCCTTCTTCGCGATAGGCTTTGTCCTGCAGAGCTGGTAATGGGCCGTCGTGGTAGTATTCGAGGCCGATGACGAACTGTTGTCGTTCGTTCCGATGGCTGATCTGCAGACTGATGGGTTGTTTGTGCTGTGAGATATACAGTCCATTATCCCGCAGGACTCGACTGATTTCCCGATAGACCGGCTGCAGCTGGGGGACGTAGCACGTGCTGACGGGCTGATGAACGATGTCGAAGGATTCGCTGCCCAGCATGGAGAGGTCTTCCATGGACGTCCGTACTGTCTGGACACGGTAGCCTCGGTTATGGCATTCCCGGGTGTCAAGTTCCAGCATCGAGTCACTGAGATCGACGACGGTCACGATTGCTCCTGCTGCTGCATACAGGACTGACTGCCAGCCTCCACCCGCTGCGAGGCAGAGTACGCGGAGTCCGGCCACGCTGGTGGGCAGCCACCCGCGACCGTCGAGCGATTTCAGGGGATTGCGGCATTCGTCGTCTGTTGCAGTCCGGGCAAAGAGGCTGCCTGAGTCTGCGAGGCTGTTCCACGCTCGTTGATTGACGTGCAGATGTTCCACGACTGGGTGTCCAGGGAGGTTTTCGGTTTGAAACTGTCCGTTTCTGTGGTGGCTCAGTATAACAGGGATGTGGGTATTCGGCTGACCAACTGTGGAATGTTCCTGGAGCGGGCAGGTGAGCGTGTGAAAGGGGACTGGAGCGATGGTGGGCCAGTAGTGCTGAAACTGGGTGGCAGCCTGCTGGATCTCTGGGATCTTGGAGAGCGACTGCTGGAGTTCAGTCGTGGTCGCCGGGTTCTGGTGATTCCGGGAGGTGGTGTTGCGGCCGACGTTGTACGGCGTCTGGATCTGTATGGGGGCCTGACGGCCGAGCAGTCGCACTGGATGGCGATTGAGGCGATGAGTTTCAATGCTGAGCTGCTGCTGCGAACGCTGCGGGGAGTGCAGGTTGCGGATGGCGTCGAGGGTGATGTCAGTCGCTGGGTTGAGGGCACTCCGGTTGTTCTGCGGATTGGCTCGTGGCTGCGGGGGAGTGGTCGTGCGGTTGCGGAGCGGATTCCGGCGACGTGGGATGCGACGAGTGATTCGATTGCTGCCATTGTTGCAGGGGCGATTGGTGTGGAATCTTTGATTCTGGGGAAATCCTGCGAGCCTGGCGGTGTGGAGTCTGCCGATCTGGCTGGAGCCGGGCAGGTAGACGCCTGTTTTCCCGAGTTTTCGCGTGGTCTGCGGATTGGGTGGTGCAATTTCCGATCTGCCGCGCTGCATATCCGGTGGCTGCAGTCTGGAAATGTGGCTGAGTAGTTTGACAGGTCTGTTTCGTCTGGAAGATTTGATGAATCTGATTTATGCGATCATTCTGGGCGCGGTCCAGGGAGTGGCGGAATTCCTGCCGATCAGTTCTTCGGGGCATCTGGTGATCGTCGGTGAGTTGCTGACGGCGCTGTTTGGTCGCAGTCTGCCGGACTGGCTGCAGGGCATGACCATGAATGTGGCGCTGCATTTCGGGACGCTGCTGTCGATTGCAACGGTCTATTTCCGTGATCTGCTGGGCCTTTTGCAGCGCTGGCGACTGTTGCTTTTGATTGTGCTGTCGTCGATCCCTGCGGGTGTGGTGGGCATCCTGTACAAGGACGCGCTGGAGGCGTTGTTTCAGAATGCATTGGCGGCAGGGATCTGTCTGCTGGGGACGGCCACCATTCTGCTGGCAGCGCGGCGTCTCCGCGGGGCGGAGCGTAGTTTATCGGAGTTGTCTGCGGGCCGAGCGCTGGTCATTGGCGTGTTTCAGGCGGTGGCAATTCTGCCGGGGATTTCGCGAGCCGGCAGTACGGTAGGTGCGGGGCTGATGTGTGGGCTGCGTCCGGCGGATGCAGCGAAGTATTCGTTTTTTCTGGCGGTTCCGGCGATTGGCGGGGCTTCTCTGCTGGAGCTGGTTGAGCTGTTCGGTGAGCAGGACTCGACCAGACCGCAGTTATTGCCGATTCTGCTGGGGATGCTGGTGAGTTATCTGGTGGGAGTGATCAGTCTGCGAGCACTGATTCGATTACTGGCAGCCGATCGTCTGCACTGGTTTGCGTGGTACTGTGGCACTGTGGGTCTGTTGACAATTGGCTGGCAATTGTGTGTCTGAGTTGGCTGCGCGGTTGCTGTGAGGGCAGGCGGATGACGGAGACGGGGCTGCTGAAAGTTGTGCATGGTGCGTGTGGGCACGACTGCCCGGACACGTGTGCGTGGATCGCTGAAACTCGCGATGGCACAGCGGTACGACTGTACGGTGATCCGGATCACCCGTTTACTCGTGGAGTCCTGTGTGCAAAGGTGAATCATTATCTGTCGCGGGTGTATCATCCGGACAGGCTGCAGTATCCGCTGCGTCGATGTGGTCCGAAGGGAGCGGGGCAGTTTGAACGTATCAGCTGGCAGTCTGCTCTGCAGTTGATTGCGGATCGCTGGCTGAGCGACATGCGGGACTACGGTGCGGAGTCGATACTGCCCTTCAGTTCCGCCGGTAATCAGGGATTGATTCAGCATTCATCGCTTGATCAGCGACTGTTTTCGCTGCTGGGAGTCAGTCGTCTGGAGCGGAACATCTGTGGTGCAGTGGCTCATGAGGGGTTATGTGCAACTCAGGGAAGTGGCGTGGGTGTGAATCCGGAGGAACTGGTTCACAGTCGCTATATCGTGCTGTGGGGAACCAATACTCTGGTAACGAATCTGCATCTCTGGCCGGTGATTCAGGAGGCGCGGAATCGCGGCGCTCGGATTGTTGTGGTGGATCCGATCAGAACGAAGACAGCAGCGGCGGCAGACTGGCATCTGCCGGTGCGCCCCGGTACGGACACGGTCCTGGCACTGGCGATGATGCATGTGATCATTCGTGAGGGGCGGGTAGACCGTGACTATGTCTCGCAGCACGCCACGGGTTTTGATGAGCTGGCAGCGAGGGTGGAGCAGTATAGTCCGGCCAGTGTGTCCGGGCTCACGGGACTTGCAGCCGGCGATATTGAGCGGTTCGCGCTGGAGTATGCAGACGCAAAGCCATCGTTGCTGCGGCCACTGATCGGCCTTGAGCATCATCGAAACGGGGCGATGATGTTTCGAACGCTGGCATGTCTGCCGGTGCTGACGGGAGCGTGGCGGTATCGAGGCGGGGGGCTGTCGCGTTCGACAGGCGCATTTCAGTTTTCCATGCTGAATATGGATGGTCTGCTGATGCCGGCTCTGGCGCAGCGACCGACAAGGTCCCTGAATATGCGGGATCTGGGACGGGATCTGTGCAGCACAACGCTGTCACCGGGGATTCGTTCGCTGCTGGTATATAACAGCAATCCTGCCGTCAGTCTGCCCCAGCAGACCCTGGTGCGACAAGGCCTGCAGAGGGACGATCTGTTTACAGTGGTGCATGATTTGTTTCTGACAGATACGGCCATGTATGCCGATGTGGTGCTTCCAGCGACCAGTCAACTGGAGCATCTGGATCTTGTGCCTTCCTGGGGACATCATTATGTGTCACTGAATCAGCCGGCGATCGAGCCGTCCGGAGAGAGTGTTGCGAATACGGAATTGTTTCGGCGACTGGCCCGTGTGCTGGGGCGTACCGAGCCGTATCTGTTTGAGAGTGATGAGGAGCTGCTGAGTACGGCTTTGCAGACGGATCATCCGATGATGCAGGGAATCACTCTGGACAGTCTTCGTGCTCATGGCTGGCTGCATCTGAAACATGCGGAGGACTGGCGACCGTTTGCAGACGGTGGTTTCCCGACGCGCAGTGGGAAAGCCGAGCTGTGGTCAGCGAGGCTGGAGGAGCAGGGGCTGGATCCGCTGCCGGGACCCGGAGAGATTCAGAGGGGGGGAGTCGGGCAGTTGCAGTTGATTTCCGGAAAGACGCTGCATTATCTGAATTCGGGGTATTCGCATCAGGAACCTCATCGTCGGCGTGAGGGGATTCTGCAGATTGAGCTGCATGCGGAGGATGTGGCGCTGCGCGGTCTGCAGGATGGCATGCAGGTGCTTGTACGCAGCCAGCAGGGGGAAGTCACGGCGATCTGCTGCCGTTCTGAACGCGTTCAGCCGGGAGTTGCGTGGATGCCATTCGGCGGTCTGTCAGATGCTGCGGGTGTGCGACGACACGTCAACAGTCTGACTCCGGAGGAGCCGACAGACTGGGGTGGAGGCAGTGGTTTTTATGACACGTTTGTTGATGTTCTGGCGATCTCTGACTGAACATCAGTTTGCGGGACAGTGTGGCTGCGATGCTGTCAACTGTGAGCAGGCCAAAGTTTCGCAGAAACTACCGAAAAGCTTTCAAAACATACTCATCTCTTATGCAGGCAAAGCTTTGCGAAAAGCCCGGCTGAATCACGTGCAGAAAAGACAGACACTCGTTTGACACTCGGTTGTCACAGGGTAACATCGGGACCGTTGAGTGAGCACGTCGAACAGGACATCTGCGGTTCTGTTCGGCAACAGTCCTGTCAGTTCCCCAGTCTGTACTTCAAGACGATCCCCTCGTCGGTGTTCCCCCTTCAATGTCTGCTGCTTTCCGTCTGCAGGGAAGTTGTGGCCTTCAGGGTGTGGCACGTAGTGCGCGCTGGTCAAATGGAGGGGGCGCATGACGCTGCCCATACGTCACGACGACACAAATTTACCTCGTCGCAAGAAACCGAACAGTCGTATTGCGCCTGCAGTTTCGAAGAAGGGTTCGTCCCTGACCGATGCTGTGGCTGCGTGCAGTGAATCGGTTGCGGCTGTGGCTGCGTCATCGCTGCAGTCACTTTCAGCGGATGAGGCTGGTCTTGTCGCTGCTGTCAGAAGTGCGGTTGGCGAGCAGAATTACCAGCATTGGTTCAGTCGCAGTTGTCGTCTGCAGTGCCGGCAGGACCGTTTGATTGTCAGCGTGCCGAATCCGTTTATTCTGAACTGGATGCTGAAGCGATTTCGCACAGAGTTGACCCTTGCGGCTCAAAGGTTGCTGGGTCCTGCGGCAGCGTGTCAGTTTGAGGTGGATGCGACCTCGGCGGAAAATCCGGTTTCGAACTCTGATGCTGAGCCGGTATCTCGTGCTGCGAAAAGTACCTCCAATCAGTCGCCGTCGCCGCAGCCCGCAGCAGTGGGTGCGAAAGCCCGTGGTGGGGTTGCTGCAGACGAGGTTGCTTCGCTGGCTGTTGCCGAGGTAGGTGCTGCGGCTCGTGCCGTTCGAAAATCGCCGATTTCGTCAGACGCTGTTGCCGGGGATGTGGCGGGGCGAAGGCGGTTTCGTGATTTTGCCTCGTTCGTTGCCGGTGAGTGCAACAGCCTCGCGGTTCTGGCTGCCCGTCAGGTCAGCGGTAACCCTGGTCAGAAGTACAATCCCGTTTTCATCTATGGTGCGACGGGAACGGGCAAGACGCATCTGCTGGAGGCAATTTACTCCCAGGTTCGCGTCGAGCATCCGAAGTTGCGGACGATGTATCTGACGAGTGAAGCGTTTACGAATTATTTTACGGCTGCACTGACTGCTCGCACAGTTCCTTCATTTCGACAGAAGTTCCGCAGTGTAGATGTGCTGATTGTTGACAACATTGAGTTTCTGGACAACAAGCGAGCGACTCAGGAAGAGTTTCTGCACACGATTGTGCAGGTGGTCGAGCATGGTGGTCAGGTGGTGATTTCGTCGGATCGTCATCCGAAGATGCTGACGAAGCATCGTGAAGAGCTGACGACTCGTTTTCTGAGCGGACTGGTTTGTCGTATGGAGGATCCTGACGAGGAAACTCGTCGGCGTCTTGTGCACTCGTTGTCGCTCAGCTGTCAGGTCGCTTTATCACCGGGTGTTGTGGATCTGCTGGTGCGTCGCGGTGGCCGTGGTGCTCGTGAACTCCAGGGCGTCGTGAACCAGTTACAGACGTTTACTCAGCTGACGGGGCGGCGGATTACAGAGAGTGTCGTGCGGGACATGCTGGGTAATCTGCAGGAGGAGTGTCGCCGACTGATTCGCATCAGTGATGTTGAGAAGGCAGTGAGTGAGGCTTTTGGGGTAACGGCTGCGGAGTTGCGGTCGGCATCGCGTCGAAAGGCACTGGCGATACCGCGAGCGATCGCGATGTTTCTGTCACGACGTCTGACAAACAGTGCGTATCGTGAGATTGGTGCTTGGTTTGGTGGCAGAGATCACAGTACGGTCGTGGCAGCTGAAAAACGAGTTGCTGCGCAGGTCAGCGCTGGTGATGTCCCGGGATTGCCGACCCTGACCACCTGTCGCTCGATGGCAGAACTGATTGAGCATCTTGAGCGACAAGTGACCAGTATGGCATCCTGAACTACTGCTGGTCGGTTGCTGTTGCCGGTGTGCTGGTTTTCAGGTGATTATCGAACCAGTCAACCAGAGATTTTTCGGCCTGCTGCCCCTGTTCGCCCGGGAATCCGTGTGCGGCCCCCTTCATCACAATCAATTCGCACTTTGCCGCAGCTTTCTGCATGGCTTCGTGAAATTTCTCACTGTGAAATAGTGGTACCAGTTCGTCTTTATCGCCATGTACGAGGAGTGTTGGTGGAGTGTGGCGGTTGACGGCCAGCAGAGGTGAAGCGTCGGCTGCCTGGTCGTTGGGGAATACAAGGGCAGGAAACGATTTGCTGAGTGTTTCGTGATTGACATAGGTTCGCAGGTCGGTTGGTGGGAACCACGCTACGACAGCCTGCACGCGGCTGGAGGTTTTCTCCAGTTCGACGGCGGCGTCCGGATCGCCGTCATCACCCATGGTGCCCAGTGCAAGTGCGAGATGACCGCCGGCACTGCCACCGCAGACTCCGATGCGGTCCGGGTCAATCTGGTAATCGTTCGCATGTTTTCGAATGTGTCGGATAGCCAGTCGGACGTCAGCAATCGCTTCGGGTACCTTGAACCAGGGGCTACTGCCGTGTCGGACGAGGATCAGTGTGTAGCCTCGATCAACGATTTTCTCGAACAGGTTGAGGTTTTTCTGTTCGGGGCGAACTACGGATTCCGGGGGGGCCCAGATAGAGACCCAGCCTCCGCTGACCATGAACAGGACAGCGGCACCGTTGGGATTGCGAGTGGGGCGAATGACGTCGTAGGTCAGGGCCATCCCGGCTTTATGACTGTAGATCACATCCGGGCGGATTGTTCGCCACTCTTCAGCCAGCGCAGGAGAGACAGTGAAAGTCAGGAGCAACAGGCAGCAAGTCAGAAGTTTATTCATGATGATCGGGTTCCGGTTTCAGGCTGGACCTTGCGGGGACTTGATGAAAAGGGCGGATGTTGGAATCGGCAGATTCTGCCGATTCCTGGTGCCGAATGGGGGAATGACTGGCCGTTTCTGCCGATCGTTGGCGCCGACTGGCCGTTTCGAGGATCGACTGTACCGAATCCGGTGGGGGGATCAAGACCGGCAGTGGGGCTGGCGTGCTAAACTGGACTGATCGTTGGTGGGTGGAAGCGGAATGGATTTCAGATCAGGGCTCACTGCAGGGGCGGGGAACAGGTCTATGGAAGCGCAGGCATTTGACAATTCGGCAGGGTCTCCTGTGATCCGACGACGGCTTGGGCGGGGATTGAGTGCATTGCTGGGTAATGGTGCAGAGGCGGACAGTCAGGATTCGCCTGGGGTGATTCCAATGCATCAGCCGTCAGCCGCGCCGGCTCCGGGAGCAGATGATATTGCGCTGGAGATGATCGAACGCAGTCCTTCTCAGCCACGGCGGGACTTTGACCAGGCAGCGATTGATGAGCTGGCAGACAGTATTCGGCGTCATGGAATGCTGCAGCCGCTGCTGGTGCGGAAGCGTGAGGACGGTGGTCCCGGATACCAGCTGATTGCTGGCGAGCGTCGCTGGCGGGCAGCACAGCAGATTGGTCTGGAGCGAGTCCCGTGTCGGGTGATTCAGTTTACTGATCGGCAGGCTTCCGAGGCCGCTCTGGAAGAAAATCTGAAGCGTGAAGACCTGAATGTGCTGGAGAAGGCGCTGGCGTTTCGGGAGTATCTGGATCGATTCGGTGGAACGATTGAGGATCTGGCTCGGCAGCTCAGTATGAGTCGGGCCAATGTCAGCAACATCATGCGTCTGCTGGAGCTTCCAGAGGCCGTTCAGCTGCTGGTGCGATCTGATCGGCTGAGTGCCGGCCATGCTCGAGCGATGCTTCCTTTGTCTGCTGCCCAGCAATGCCAGCTGGCCGAGCAGATAGAAAAGGATCAGCTGTCGGTCCGTCGTGTTGAAGAAATCGTACGAGAGCTGCTGGCGCAGACTGAGTCAACAGTGGAAACAACAGCAGCACAGGAGACGGCAGTGGCTGAATCACCTGAGCTGTCCAATCATGTGCTGTCTCTGCAGACAGCTCTGAGAGATGTGCTTGGAGCGAAGATCGAGATTCGCCTGAAGAAGAACGATATCGGGCAGATAGTGATTCACTTTCGCGGCAATGATGACTTTGAAAGGCTTGTCGGACGCCTGCGAAAAGCGTCCTGAATGCACTCCGGTGTCTGGGGACAACAGTGACAGGCGTTTCGATTGCAGTCTCAGTTCATTCGCAGGGGGTTGTCATACGTCTGCATGTGCAGCCCGGTGCGCGAAGGACCGCTGTTGGTGGGCTGCATGGTGAGCGGTTGCGGGTTGCTGTGGCTGAAGCACCAGAGAAGGGGCGGGCTACTGAGGCAGTGCTGCGATTAGTGGCTGATAGTCTGCAGTTGCCAGTGGCGGCAGTGTCGCTGCTGCGTGGCGCAACAGCTCGTCAGAAGGACGTTCTGGTAACCGGACTTTCACTGTCTGAAGTGGTGGCACGGCTGCAGGCCGTGATCGGGCCAGCCTGAAAAACGAAAGACTCGCTGACGATCGTCAGCGAGCCTTTGCAGAGGTGCGTTTTCGAAAGTTCCGAAATTACTTCAGTGAACCCTTCTTCAGAGCGTCACCGCTGACTTCCACTGCCTTCTGTGGATTGTCGCCAGCCTTCACCTTCACGGTGTACTTGCGATTGATGTAGCCGACCTTTTCATGCCAGATACGGAATTCGTGATCGCCTGCCGGCAGGTTCGGAATTGTGAATTTACCATCGGCATCGGTCACTGCGGCATACGGATGATCAACAGCCAGCCAGTAGGCGGTCATCCACGGGTGGAAGTCACAGGCCACTTTAAAAGGCAGAATCTCTGCGGCCTTGATGGCAATCTTCTGGCCGCTGCCCCTGGCTGTGGCAGGAGCGATCAGAACGTTAGTGCCCGCATTCTTCAGTGGATAGGTGTGTGTATTGTGAGCAACTGCGTCGCCGGAGATGACTTCCACAGTCTGACCTGTGCGAGCAATCAGGGCGTGTGGGCTGAAGACACAGTTCTTCTGGTCGAACACAACCGTTGCCGGATCGGCGTCCTTCAGATCCGGATGAATGCTTTTCGGCGCCTTGGAAAGGTACACGAAGACATTCGCGAGCCCTTTGCTGGTGGGGTTAATAACGAGATCATCTTTATAGGTGTCAGCCGCTGCGCAGACTTCCTTGTCCTTAATGTCTGCGCCCTGCTTGTGCAGCAGTTCCGCAGCGGGAACGTTACCGGACACAATCACCTGACCGGTGACTGTTCCCCAGTCATCTGCGGCAGCAGATGCGAAGGGAGCGACGCACAGAATGGCCGACAACAGGATCTTCTTCATGTCTTTTCTTTCGGAATGAACGCGGACGGTGCCCACAGAATGGGGGTCTGTCTTTGCAGGACCAAACCTGCATCCATGTCAGAACAAACCGCTGAATGGCACTGTCGTTCACTGAATTTATACGGCTGTATCGGTCAGAAGTCGAATTCCTCTGTTTTTTGGCTGCAGTGGGCTTCGTGGATTGCCAGTGTTGGGAGTCTATGGAATCGGTCTGTGTCGGTATGACAGATGTACTGTGACTGGATGTGCGGATTTGGCGCGGGTGTGTGACGGATTTGCCGTCAATTTGAGCCACGGTGGGCTGTTAGTACATTTGTCCACGGCTGTTCGGTTCGAACGCGGCCGGGTAGTGTGTGATCTGGGGTTGCTGTTGATCTTTGGGCCAGAGTATTGAGATGACATCAAGGCGACAGCGGCATTCGAGGCGTCGGTTTTGTTTCAGCCACGCCAGTGCGGCACGAGCCATGCGGTTCTGACGTTTCCTGTCGACTGCTTCAAATGGCAGCCCAGCCTGATCAGACGATCGAGTTTTGACCTCAACAAAGACAGTGGTGTCACCGTCTTCGGCGATGACGTCAATTTCTCCGAAGCTGTTGCGATGGCGGGTATCCAGAATCTTCAGGCCCTTCGATCGCAGGAACTGCACTGCGGCTTTTTCACCCAGACTTCCAAGTTTGCCGGATTGTGATTCCGCCATGACCGGGACCTTCAGCTGAGAATCTCTTTCAGGACTGTTCCGTGAACATCGGTCAGTCGCATGTCTCGACCTCCGAATCGGTAGGTCAGTTTCTGGTGATCGACGCCCATCAGGTGCAGCATTGTGGCATGCAGGTCATGAATTTCTGCGCGGTCCTGAACGGCTTTGTAGCCGAATTCGTCGGTTGCACCGTAGATGGTGCCACCCTTGATCCCGCCGCCGGCCATCCACAGTGAAAAGCCGAACGGATTGTGGTCACGACCGTCACTGCCCTGAGCGAAGGGTGTTCGGCCAAATTCACCTGACCAGACGACCAGAGTACGATTGAGCAGTCCGCGCTGTTTCAGATCGGTCAGCAGGGCCGAGATGGGTTTATCGACGGAGCGAGCATTTTTCGTGTGTCCGTCAACAAGATTACTGTGCTGGTCCCAGCGATCTCCGTTTCCGGCCGGACAGGTCAGTTCGATGAATCGAACACCACGTTCCACAAGGCGACGTGCCAGCAGGCATTCCCGGGCAAATGTGCGAGTATTAGGGAATTCATCGGACAAGCCGTACAGATCCTGAGTTTCTTTGGTTTCATCTTTCAGATCCATCAGGTCCGGCACAGCCAGCTGCATGCGGGCCGCCAGTTCATAGTTACGAATGGCCGATTCAATCTGATCGTCGTTTCCGAAGCGGTCCACACTGGCGAGGTCGAGACTGCGAATGAAGTCCAGTTTGCGCCGTTGCAGACCGTTGGCTGTTTCCTGCGGTCTGATATCCGAGACCGGAGGATCCCCGGGACCAAAAACGGACCCCTGAAAGCTGGCGGGCAGGAAACCACTGCCGAAATTATCAAGCCCACCAGGCGGGATCAGACCACCATTCAGGATGACGAAATGTGGCAGGTCCTGGCATTCAGATCCCAGTCCATACCCGAACCACGCGCCCATGGATGGGCGTCCCTGCAGACCCGATCCGGTGTGCAGGAAATAATTGGCATTTGTGTGTTCGGGGAATGCAGACGTCATGGACCTGACGATCGCCATATCGTCCACGTGTCTGGCCATCTCAGGGAACAGATCACTGACCGGAATGCCGCTTTGGCCGTAATTCTGGAATTTCCACGGGCTGGCGAGCGTGTTACCGATGTTGTTGAACTGTGTCGGTTCGATCTTTGCCGGGAATGGCTGACCATTGCGACGATCCAGCTCGGGTTTGGGATCGAATGAGTCCACCTGGGAGACCCCGCCATCCATGTACAGGAAGATCACACTGAGTGCTTTGGGGGTGAAGTCCGTCTTCTGTTTTTCGCCTGCCAGCAGGTGAGCAGCGGCGACCGAGCCAAAGCCACAGGCTGCGCGAGACAGAAGAGTGCGGCGAGAGCTTCTGAAGCGAACGGTACAACCCGAATATCCGGCAGTCATGAGACGATCCCTGCATTGGTGACTTTCAGAATGCCTGAATGCTGCAGGCATCTGCTGTTCTATTCTCACTGCTCAACCGCCGGCTGGCAACACTGCAATCCAAAAACAAATAACCGTTCGGCAGGTTCAGGTAAACAGCGCGGATTTTGCAGTGCTTGAGATGGCCAGTACCGCGGGATGGCGAATCCGACGCTCCACCGAAATTGCATAGAAATGCTCGACAACCCCGTCCAGTTCTCCGGCAAGCTCAACCTCGTACTGACGACAGATCTCATCTGCAATCGCCAGCGTTCCGGGAAACAGTCCTTCCCCCGTCTGTCCAAAGGCCTTCAACAGAGCCTTGTCATCAAATTCACCGCGAATTCGCGGGGTCAGGTCATGAAGCTGCAGCCAGGATTCGAGGGACCTGCGCAGTGCTGTGTTTCGCCCGGGTAAAAGCAACGGGACGCGATTCAGCGACTTCGGAAAGTCCCTTCGCACGCGAGCGACCAGCTGGGGGGTACCAAACAAACCCACTCCGGATTGTCCCAGCAGATGATTGAATGCCCGCACTCCACCGGCGGGTGTCAGCGGAGAGTCCGAGAGTACCAGATCGACGGAATGTCGGCCCAATTCGGTCAACAGCGTACTCAGATCATTTTCGACACAGACAAGTCGCAGGTCCGCAGAAAGTTGCAGAGCGGGTTCCAGCAGCCGTCGCACCATCAGCTTCGGCATGGCATCAGCAACTCCTGCGACAAACTTTGAGCCGGGAGCCGGTTCCCCGGTTCGCAGAGCATCCGTCATTTCACGTCCCAGCGAAAAAATCTGTTCGGCATATCGGAAAACCGTGCGGCCGGTTTCGGTGAGTTCCAGTCTTCGTCCCGTGCGTCGAAAAAGTTTCTGCTGCAGCGACTGTTCAAGCTGCTGCAGCTGCGTGCTGATGGCCGGTTGTCCCACATGCAGCAGTCTGGACGCCTGCTGAATCGTGCCTTCGCGAGCGACAATCCAGAAGT
This sequence comes from uncultured Planctomycetaceae bacterium, assembly GCA_903858815.1. Lineage (GTDB taxonomy): Bacteria > Planctomycetota > Planctomycetia > Planctomycetales > Planctomycetaceae > SXXK01. Next base: position 41,369 of record CAIOKE010000326.1, read on the forward strand.
AGTGCAGGTGATGGTAGTTCAGCCACGTCATACGCTGTTCCTGACAATTCGATTTTATTGAAGTATCAATTCAAAACTTTGAAATAGTCAAATGTTACGGCGAGCGTATTGTGTTGTCGATGGTGAACTCCGAGTTATCTCAGGACTCTGATTGAGGAGCAGATCGATGCACGATCGCGTGTTTACGAGTGGCAGGCACGGTTATCGAGGCGTGCCGTTTACGGATGAACTGAGCGTCGCTGCGGATGCGCTGCTGCAGCGAGTGTCATACCGTCGCAGAGCGCTGGAGGCAGCCACATCCACTCGCGGTGCGCAGCGCACAGAACTGCTGTTGTTGACGCTGCGTGAGTCCAGCGGTGCGGGTGGGCAGGTTTCTGCTCAGTATCGCGCAGCCGCGGGACGTGAAGACGATATTGACTGAACAGGTATCTGCAGAGCTGGGTGTTCTGCGGTTTCAATTCTGCTGCAGGAAAGGTGTGTGCGATGCAGTTTCAGCTGGTGGAAGATGGGGTTCGGCTCAGGGATTCACAGCGTGAGTTCGTTGAGCGTCGGCTGTTGTTTGCTCTGGGGCGATTTGCGGATCGTATTCGTCAGGTCGTGGTACGATTCAGTGATCTGAATGGTCCTCGAGGAGGCCCGGGGTTGCAGTGTCTGTTGTCGATATCCGTCAGTGGCTGCCGTGATTTACTGGTCACTTCGGGTGGAGCGACCGTGGAGGGGGCTGCTTCTGAATGCTTCGCACGTGGCGGTCGCAGTCTTGCGCGGCGATTGATGCGGCGTCGTGCCGGACGTCGTGATGGCAATGCCGCTGTAGCGACACCACGAAGGCACTGACGGAGAGGGGGAGCCGACCGACAGGAGGGAATTCTGTCGGTCGGCATTTTTGGGGCGCGTGATTCCAACTGCTGGGGCCGAGGTGAGTCTGATGATGTCCGGTTGGGCGTGGATTGGTTTTGGCCTGTTTCTGCTGCTGATGCTTTCAGCCGATCTGGGGATCTGGCATCGTCGTCCTCGGATTCCACGATTTCGCGAAGCGATCTTGTGGAGTCTTCTGTGGGCTGGTCTGGCCCTGATCTTTTCGGGAGGTCTGCTTTTTTGGATCGGCAGTCAGACAGCGACTGAGTTTTTGACTGCATGGCTGATCGAGAAATCACTGAGCATAGATAATGTGTTTGTCTTCACACTGATTTTTCAGTCACTGCGGGTACCTTGCGAACTGCAGCATCGTGTGCTGTTCTGGGGTGTTTGCGGAGCATTACTGCTGAGATTTGCGATGATCATGGCTGGCCTTGAGCTGCTGGAAGCGGTGCACTGGCTGGTCTATCTGTTTGGAATACAGCTGATGGTGGCGGCGGTTGGGATGATCAGGAATGGAGGCGTGTCGCAATCAATGCGTGTACCATGGCTGATCAGGAAACTGCAGCAGGCAGTGCCGACGACAGCCGATCTGTGTGGCGATCGATTTCTGCTGCGTGGACCGGCAGGCTGGATGGCAACACCTCTGTTGTGGGCTCTGCTGATGGCGGAGTGGTCTGATCTGATCTTTGCGATAGATTCGATTCCGGTTGTGCTGTCAGTATCTCGAGACCCGTTTGTCGTATTCACATCGAATGCGTTTGCAATTCTGGGGCTGAGATCCCTGTATTTTGCAGTCAGTGGGCTGCTGGAACGCTGCCGAAATCTGCATTACGGTCTGGCGGCACTGCTGGGGTTCGCCGGCCTCAAGATGCTGGTTTCCGGATTTATGCCTGTTCCGCCGGCAGTCAGTCTGGCGATCGTTCTGCTGATCATCTTACTCAGCCTGCTGATATTCAGAAGGGAGGCTGTTCATATTCATCAGGCTGCGAGCTGAGGCTGGTCTGCTGTCGGGGCGTTGCAGCGTGAGGATTTACTGTTGAGACAGCGGGCCCGGCGTCTGAGTTTTCGCTGCTGATATGTTCTTCCTGCAGAGGCAGTCCGGGATCGGCCTGCATTTCGAACAGGAAGCGGGAGGGCAGAGAGTCTCGTCGCCGTCCCCATTTCATGCGGCTTTTGCTGCGAGTCAGTGTGAGATAGTCCATGGCGCGAGTAATCCCGACGTAAGCAAGGCGACGTTCCTCGGCGATGGCTTTTTCGGAGTCTTCTTCGATACTGCGTTTATGCGGCAGAAACCCTTCCTCCATCCCCACCAGATAGACACGAGGAAACTCAAGGCCCTTTGCTGAGTGCAGGGTCATCAACCGCACAGCGTCCTGCTGTTTTTCTTCGCCGCGATCAGATTCTTCCTCGCGATCCAGCAGGGCCATACTTTCGAGGAAGCCACTGAGCGTTGGGCGCGGGTTCTTTTCCGCGTACAGACCGATCGAGCTGACAAACTCTTCAAGAATATTGCGTCGCACTTCTCGCTGAGTTTCCTCCTTATACTGCTTTTCAATTTCGCTTTCGTAGTTGATTTCCTGCAGCAGTGAGCGAGTAAGGCTGGCCAGTTCTGTCGGGCGTTCATGCATCGCCGCTGCATAACGACTGAGCAGTCCGCGGAACTGGCTGAGGGCTGTGCGAGTTTTTGCAGACACGGTCCCGGCTTCTGCCATTTGTTCTGACACGTCCCAGAAGCTGGTACCGTTTTTGACGGCCGACTGCAGGATCTTCTCGGTTGAGGAATCTCCGATTCCGCGAGCGGGTATATTGATGATGCGGAGCAGGCTGACTTCGTCGCGTGGATTATCAATGGCTTTGAGGTAGGCCATCATGTCACGGATTTCGCGGCGATCAAAAAACGACTGCCCGCCGACGAGCAGATAGGGAACCTTCCGCCGCCGCAGCTCCTGCTCAAACACACGCGGTTGTTCATTGGTGCGAAACAGAATGGCGATCTGTCTGGGGCGAATCCCCAGTTCCTGCGTCAGGTAGGAAATCTCCTGAACGACATTTTCGGCTTCTGCTGTTTCATCATCAAAGACCTGCATGCGGACACTGGATGCAGACTGCTTGTGGGCGATCAGAGTCTTATCGTGGCGCTGTCGATTGTGGCGAACAAGTCGGTTTGCACAGGCAAGAATATCGGCGGTACAGCGATAGTTGTTTTCCAGTCGTACGGTTTTTGTTCCGGGAAAATGCCGAGCAAAGTTGATGATGTGTTCTACTTCCGCGCCGCGCCAGCCGTAGATGGACTGATCATCATCACCCACGACGCAGATATTACGATGCGGCCTGACCAGCATTTCGATCAACTGAAACTGCACGCCGTTGGTGTCCTGGTACTCGTCAATCTGTACGTGGTCATAGCGTGACTGAAACTTCTGCAGTACAGCGGGATGATCCTGCAGCAGTTTGACAGTCAGCAGCAGCAGGTCGTCAAAATCCACAGCTCCGGATGCACGGAGCTGTCGCTGGTATTTGCGGTAGGCCATGGCGGCCAGTGTGTCGTGCGGCGATTCCGTATGACTGGATGCCTGGGAGTCATCGATTCCCAGCATTTTCCAGCGACTGATACGATTGATCAGATCTCCGGGCTTGAATGCTGCATCGCCGATGCGAATGTCCCGGAGCGCTGTGCGTGCTGCGGATTCCTGATCACCGCGGTCGTAAATCACAAATTTTTTCGGGTAACCAAGTTTGTCAATATCTTCGCGCAGGACTCGCACACACCACGCGTGAAACGTGGAAACTTCGGGGCGCAGTGAGACTTTTTTCCCGATTAACCCGATCGCGCGTTCCCGCATTTCACGGGCCGCTTTGTTGGTAAAGGTGACAGACAGAATCCGATCAGCCCGAATCCCGCTGGCAATCAGGTTTGCCATGCGGTAGGTGATGACGCGAGTTTTCCCGGTACCGGCACCTGCCAGCACGAGAAGTGGTCCTCGAAGTACCGAGACAGCGTCACGTTGGGACGGATTCAGGCCTGTAAGACTGATCATGGAGAGAATGCAGGATAGTGGACGCAGTAAGGCCGATTCCGAGCGGCCACCGAATCGGCCGTCAGCTGCGGTTTTCGGTCGCCGGAGCAAAGCCACGGCGCATGGTATTTTCGGATATATTGACCGGAATTACAAACTGCAGCAGGTAATCCGGGCCTCCGGCTTTACTGCCAATCCCCGACATGCGATAGCCACCAAACGGATGTCTCTGCACGAGTGCACCAGTGATTTCGCGATTGAGGTACAGGTTTCCGGCCTGAAGTTCGGCACGCACGCGCTTGAGGGTTACCGGGCTGCGACTGTAGACTCCGGCCGTCAGGGCGTAACGCGTTCCGTTGGCAACTGTGATGGCGTCGTCCAGGGTACGCACACGAATGATGGCCAGCACCGGACCGAACAGTTCCTGCTGAGCCAGGGGAGTGGCCGGGTCCACATTGGTGAAAATGTGAGGGCCTATGAAGCTGCCCTGACGACTGAGCGTTCCCGGGTCAACAGCCAGCAGCAACTGTCCACCGTGTTCAGGATCGATCCTGCGGATGAATTCCTGCAGTCGTTCCCGCGATTCATTATCAATCACCGGTCCGATTTTCGTGCCGGGATCTTCAGCCGGTCCAATCTGCAGGCTCTTGACGGCTTCGATCAGTCTCTGCACGAATGGTTCGTATACTGTTTCCAGTACGATGACGCGGGAGCACGCGGAACATTTCTGCCCGGCATAACCAAAGGCACTGCGGACCACGCCCTGAACGGCTTCGTCAAGATCAGCGTCTTCGTCGATAATGATGGCGTTTTTGCCGCCCATTTCGGCGATCACTCGGCGGACATTCTTCTGGCCGGCCAGAGTTTCTGCGGCTGCCTGGTTGATCTCAAGGCCAACGGCCTGTGAGCCTGTGAATGCAATGAGATCCACGTCAGGGTGCCGAGTCAGCACTGGTCCGACGTCCTCGCCAATACCCGGCAGGAAATTCACGACACCTGCCGGAATGCCGCAGTTGCGGACAATTTCCATCAGCTTTGCTGCTGTGACAGAGGACTGTTCGGCTGGCTTCATGATGACAGTGTTGCCGGTCACGATGGCAGCCAGAGTCATGCCTGTGAGGATAGCCAGTGGGAAATTCCATGGCGAGATCACAGCGCAGACACCGCGCGGGCGGTAGACGTAACTGTTTTCTTCTCCTGGAAAGTCGCAGCGCCGTGGTTCGGCAAGGCGCAGTGCTTCGCTGGCGTAATAGGTGCAGAAATCGATGGCTTCGGCGACATCTGCATCGGCCTCCAGCCACGGCTTGCCTGTTTCCAGAATGATCCACGCTGCCAGCTCGAAACGACGTTCCCGCATTTCCGCAGCAATCAATCCGGCATACTCAGCACGGTTCTCCACAGGCACTCGTGACCATGGCTCAAACGCCCGCCGCGCTGCTGCAATCGCTTCAACCGTCTGATCCGGACTGGCAGATGACACCTTGCCGATGATCTCGGAGGTTTTGGAAGGATTGCGCGAAATCAGGGTTGTGCGAGTGTCACACAGCTTGCCATCGATCACCAGCGGGTAGGCCGCGCCGAGGTGGTCACGAACCCACGCCAGCGCATCCTGCATGGCTTCGCGGACTTCCGGCCTGGAGAAATCGCTGAGCGGTTCGTTTGTAAATCCAGTCTGTGGTGGATCTACGACAGGTGGTTCGGTGGCAGCGTGGCTCGATGGCTTCATGAGCAGATTCTCGACGGAAGTACTCGCGATGTAACTCTGGCGCAAAAACGATTCATTTGAGGTGTTCTCGAGCAGCCTGCGGACGAGGTAAGCCATCCCCGGGATCAATTCGCCAAACGGCGTATAGATGCGGACACGATAGCCTCGTTTACGGAACAGGTTCGCCTGCTGATCGCCCATCCCGTACAGCATCTGAATTTCCAGACTGTTCGCAGGGATCTGCAGGTCTTCTGCCAGAGCCATAGCATGTGCGAGGCTGCGCAGGTTGTGACTGGCAAAGGCCGGTCTGAGCCATTCTCGGTTCTGCAGCAGAATCATGGTCAGACGTTCAAAGCAATCGTCAGACTGCCATTTGCGACGGTATACTGGTATCGGCCAGCCACGGTATCGGGCAACGATGTTTTCAAAGTCCCAGTAGGCTCCTTTGACAAGACGTACCGTAATGGGAGTGCCACGCTGACGAGTCCAGTCCAGCAGTTCCTGAAGATCCTGCTCGGCAGACTGCAGATAGGCCTGCACCACGATCCCACAGTCAGCGAAGTCCTGAAACTCAGGTTCCATCAGCACGCGTTGAAAGATATCGCGAGTCAGCAGGCGATAATCATTCTGCTCCATGTCGATGTTGACGAATGCGTGATGTTCACGAGCCATCCGCAGGATTGGTCTGAGCCGTGCTGCGACACGACGAAAGGATCCCTCGGCATCCACCGGAGCAAACTGGCTGTCCAGTGCCGAAAGCTTCAGGCTGATGTTCAGGCGCGGAATGTGGCCACGGTCATCACAGTCAAGCAGGGGATCTTCGGGCCACGCATTCACCTCAGCGGCAAGACCCTCAATCAGCTGCAGATAGGCCTGTTGATAACGATCGGCATCGAGATTACTGATTGTGGCCTCACCCAGCAGATCAAGGGTGAAGGCATTACCGGCTTTGCGTAAGCCACGCACGCAGCTCAGGACTTCCGGAACGTTGCTGCCGGCGATAAACCGGCGGGCCATACGAGCCGCATTGATGCGAGCATTGTAAGCCAGTGCGCGGCTGAGAATGGCGTTCCCGGAAGACAGGTCAAGTCCAAGCCGGACGGCCATGGGCAATCGGTCGCGAACTTCGTCAAAATACTCTTCAAGATGCCGCGCAATGGAGCCGTGGTCACGCAGCATCGGCAGCACATCGACGAAGCGAAACATCTGCAGCTTGACGGCTTCGTCGCCCATGGCCCAGTTCATCAGCCGGTCTTCCCACCAGCGGGCATGAAAAACCGAAGGCGCGTAATGACTGAATTCCGTGAACAGTTCGCGGCCGATGCTTTGCGTCCGCTGCTCGAGCAAATCCTCAGAGCCGGCAGCGTCGGTCTTCTTTTTTGAGGATTTTTTTGCCATGTTTTGATAGATTCAGGGTTGGCTGGCTGAAGTCAGGAAGACAGGAGATCCAGGCCGACAGAGATCCGGGCCAACAGAGAGCCAGTGCTGTATCGGCCGAAGTTCCGCCGGATTGCGACGGGAATCAATCTGCATTCTATGCTGGACGGGTCAGAATGACAAAGAACGGTGCTGGTGATTCTCAGACCAGCCGACACTCCTGCTGTCAAAAAATCGGAAATCTGCGAAAAATCAGAATCCGGCCATGAAGTACCGGTGCTGAATTATGCCCTGAACGGACTACTGCTGAACTGAATTCCAAAGGAACACTGCCATGCAGAATCGCTCGACCGCCACATTCGGGATGCCATCAATCAGCCGCCGTGCTCTCTTGTCAAAAACTCTGGCTGCCACCTGGGCTGTCGGTGGCGTTGCCGGTGTTTTGCCGGCTGCGGCCGCCCCTGCCGCGCCCACCACCGGTACAGGACGGGTGCGATTCGCCGTCTCCACGTATTCCTTCTGGCAGTTCAATCGTGAAGACCTGAGGGATATCAGTCTGTGCCTTGATCTGGCAGCGGAATGGGGCTTTGATGGAGTTGAGATTCTGCATCGGCAGATGACTGATGAAAGCAACGCTGCCCTGCAGAAGATCAAACAGCGAGCCTTCGTGAACGGGCTGGATCTCTGTGGCTTCTCGACTCATCAGGGTTGGGTGTCGCCTGACCCCGCCGTCCGCAAAAAGAATACCGAACACACGATTCACTGCATTGAATTGTCCTACGCGCTGGGCATCCCCACGATGCGTGTCAATACAGGCCGCTGGGGAACCAGTGGCAGTTTTGATGAACTGATGAAAAACCGCGGCATCGAACCAGTGCTGACAGGATATACGGAAGAGCAGGGGTTTCAGTGGGTGATTGAAGGGTTGACAGAGTGTCTGCCGGCGGCAGAACGCTGCGGAGTGACACTGGGGCTTGAGAATCACTGGGGGCTTGGACGCACTCCTGAGGGCGTCATGAGAATCGTGAAAGCCATCAATTCACCATGGCTTAAAACGACGCTGGATACCGGCAACTTTCTTGAGGATCCTTATGATCGACTGGAACTGATGGCTGATGATGCGGTATTGGTGCAGGCCAAAACCTATTATGGCGGTGGACTGTGGTACTCCCTTGACCTTGATTATCGAAGGATCGCCGATTTGCTTAAGAAGCATCGTTTTGGTGGTTACGTATCGCTGGAGTTTGAGGGCAGGGAAGATCCTCGCAAAGCGATTCCGCAGAGTCTGCAGATGCTGCGTGAAGCCTTTGCCTGAAGGAATCCGACAACGTCAATCGGCGATCAGGATTTCGTGGCCCCGGTTTTTCGGTCAAGCCGTCGTTTCAGCCGCAAAGAGTTGCCCACGACTGTGAGGTCGCTGAGTGCCATGGCAACGGCTGCGATCAGTGGGCCACGTTGCCCCAGCATGCCAAAGGCAGCCAGTGGAATGGCCAGGCCGTTATACACAATAGCCAGAAACAGATTCTGGCGGATCACCTGCAATGTGTCACGAGAAATCTGCAGAAAGTCAGCCACGGCAGAAATGCGTTCGCCGGGAATAATCACGGATGCTGCTTCGAGGGCGGCGCCGGTGCCACCTCCTACGGCAATTCCCACCGGGGCTGCAGTCAGCGCGGCAGCATCATTCAGGCCATCACCAACCATCACAGCGGAGTCTGAGGCGTTCTGCAGGATGTGCAGTTTCTGCTGAGGTGAGGCGTCGGCTGTGACCTGTTCGGCTGCGATACCGGCTTCTGCTGCGATGGCAGTCGCCGCTGCCGCACGATCGCCGGACAACATGCCAACTTTGATGCCCATGGTTTTCAGTGCCTGCACAGCAGCAGCGGCATCCGGCCGCAGGCGATCGCGGAGTTCAAGGAACGCGGCTGTGGAACCGTCGATGAGTATGCGAGCGGACGCCTGGTGATCACGTTCAATTCGGACCCTGTGGCCAGCCACAACTCCCTCAACACCGAGGCCCGGGAATGCTGTAAAATCAAAGACGGCAGTCAACGGAATGTGTTCGTTGCGAGCAACTGTCATCACAGCATGGGCGGCCGGATGTTCGCTCAGGGCTTCAACCGAAGCCGCCAGCCGCAGAATGTCCCGGCGATCAAAGCCAGGCAGAACCCTGAGTTCGATAACTTCCGGACGACCGACCGTCAGTGTGCCGGTCTTATCAAAAATCACTTCGGTTGAGCGACCAGCCAGTTCGAGCGCTTCCGCTGATCTGATCAGAATACCCCGCCGGCTGGCAGCTCCCGTCCCGGCCATTACCGCCATCGGAACGGCGAGCCCGAGGGCGCAGGGACAGGAAATGATCAGCACGGTGACGGCTGCAGCGATGCCCGTTCCGGCATCACCAGACAGTGTCCAGCCGAACAGAGAGCACACTGCGATCAGCAGTACAGCCGGGACAAAGACGGCTGCGATCTGATCCGCCAGCTGCTGGATGGGTGCTCGACTGGATTGAGCCTGTTCAACAAGTCGGGCGATGCGGGAGATGGTTGTGTCGGTTCCCGGAACGGTGGCGGAGATCAGCAGTTGTCCTGTGGTATTGACGGACCCGGCGATGACGTTGTGACCGGCTTCGCGGAGGACTGGAAGGGCCTCACCGGTGATGATGGATTCGTCAAGTTCTGATCGTCCGTCGAGGATTGTGCCGTCGATGGGAATGCGGTCACCTGGCCGAATTCGGAGCTGCTGTCCGGGGACCACAGACGCGAGGGGCACAGCGGTTTCGGTCCCATCTGCCTGCTGTAATCGTACAGTTTCGGGCTGCAGGCTGAGCAGATCGCGTACTGCTGAACCCGCTCGACTGCTGACACTGGATTCCAGCCAGTGTCCGAGGCTGACGATAGCCAGCAGTCCTGCCGCTTCACTGAACCACAGTGGCATCGAGATTTGCAGTGCGAGAATAATGGCGGAGGAGAGCCATGCAGAGGCGGCGCCAAGAGCGATCAGTGTATCCATGTTGGCGGAGCGCTGGAGCAGGGCGCGCCATGCTGATTTCAGGAACCCCGGTCCGGCAATCAGCAGTACAGAGCCGGAACCGCCGGCCATCAGTACTGGCATCCACGTCGGATGCCAGTGCAGGGCAGTGGCGATCCAGTGCAGCACTTCCAGTGGCAGCCAGAGTGACAGTCCCAGAAGAGCGCGGCGTTTCCAGAGCCGTGTGGTCGTCTGCTGCTGTTGTTCGAGAGCAGAGCCGGCAGTGGACGACAACTCGGGTGTGGCATCAAAGCCACGACTGCGAATCCGTTGAATAATGTCGGTATCAGACAGAGAGCTGCGAACCTGTGCGATGCCCGAGATGATGCTGACGGAGGCAAACTGAACCTGCGGATCATTTGCCAGCATTTTCTGCAGTCCGGCAGCGCAGCCGGCACAGGTCATTCCGGAAACTCTGAAGGAAGCCGATGGCCCGATCGGGGATGTGGTGTGCTGATGTTTGAGGTGCTGGTTACCCGCCATGGCCGGTGTTCCCTGTAGGATAGTCTGCGGGTGGCAGTGGAGCGACCGGCAGTCATCTGCTGATTCTGAACAGAACAGCTGCCGCAGAGAAGTGGAGCGATGCCGACAGGACGGGATTCCCTCGAAGCATTATCTGAGAACGGAAGTGGCTGGTCTGGGCAGGGCGGGTACGGGGCGCGCTGACGAGGGGACCTGATTTCCCTGGGATCGCTGAGCTGGATTGGCATTTGAAAAATCGTCTGGCTGGGGAAAACGATCCGTAACGACAGTCGAATCGAGGGACATGGATTCGTCCGGAATTGCGGCAGCGTCCGGATTGTTCCTGCTGCGCTGAGCTTCAGCTGCAGGTGGTGGTTGTAAAAACGCCTGCAGATCCGCGGGCAGAACCGAGGGGGTGACGACAGAGTTTCCGAGCGGGATGATGCGGGGATCGGCACAGTACTCGACGATGACTGCGTCGTCGGTGACTGCCAGCACCGGTAGTGGCAGATCCGGAATTGCAAGACTCTGATTGCGTCCAGCCCAGTAGATATCCCCGGTGCGCAGATCGACGAACCACGCGCGACGAGTCTTTCCGGTGAGTATGGACCCGGCAAAGCGACAGGCTTCGGCTGCCGTCAGCTGGTACGGAGCCGTCTCGGTTCCAGCCTCGGCCGGAGCCTGCAGTTCGGTTTCAGAAGGGGCTGTGTCAGCGATCGGCAGTTCGGGTGTGACTGGTTCTGTGACGATCGGGGGATCGGATTGAAATTCGGCAGGCACTCCGGTGAAGATATTATTGTCGGCCAGTGCGTTCTGCAGGGTGGAAGTCGGATCGGCGGGAGCGAATTCGGACGGCAGGCTATCGACAGAGGGGGCTTCCGGGAGGGCAATGGCTTCGATGCTGACGGCCAGTTGCAGTGAGTCGTCAACTCCCATGCTGACGCTGGTGATCTGCAGGCTGGTCATTCTGTGCAGCAGGTTTGCCGCAGAGAAGCGGTCGATGAAATCGCCGATGGCAGCCGCTGTACCGGTACATTCCACCGAGAACGGCAGTCGGTGTCCCAGAGCTTCATCAGGGATGGCCTGAACAGGGTTGACGGAGGGTGTCTGCAGTCCGGCGGCTTCGAGTTGCTGGACCAGCCACGCCTGATAGACGGCAGCGGCCTGACCGGGATCAGCCGGCAGGCTGGCGGTTCGCAGTGTGCGCAGCTTTTTGATGGCCTGCATCAGTCGCAGTTCTTCGAAGTTGCTGTTTTCCACTGCTGTTTTGGCCGTCTGCAGTTCCTGCTCCAGTCCGTTCAGAGGCTGGAGCAGCAGCGTACTGCAGGATTCCCAGCCGACTGCGGCCGTGAGGCAGCAGGCAGTAATGACAGCGAGGGCACGTTCGCGGGGGGTATTCAGCATGTCAGTTCTCCTGTTCCGCACTGCTGTCACTGGTTGATTGGCTGGTTGACTGATCTGAGGTGTTTTGCTGCAGGATTTCAGATTCGATGCTGAACTGCACGGGCAGCAGACTGCCGGCTGGTGCCGGTCCAATACCGCTGGGGTGCAGAGCATAGTGGTCATGCCGGGCAAGAACCGCTGTATTCAGATCCTGCACGACCTGCGGGTCCTGCGCGAGCCCTTCGACTCGCAGAATACGTTCGGTTGCATCCGAGATGTTTTCCAGTTGCAGTCGTGTGAGGACCATCTGCTCGCGTGGTGGAATGATGAGTGCGAGGTTACGAACTTCGCTGGCGGCGTGCAGGGATTGTTCTGTCCACTCAGACAGTTTTTTGAACTGCAGGAGTGCCGGCTGCCCTCGAGTCAGAAGTTCCTGCTGGGCGCTAAGTCGTTCCTGCTGATGGAGCAGTTGATTCTGCAGGTCACTGTTGCGGCTCCACAGCAGCCCGGCAGCAGTAATCAGCAGCCCGGAGGCAGCGACAGCAGTGCGTATTGCGAAGCGATGTCGCACATGAAATGTGGCTGGTGCACTGCGTGGTTTCAGCAGGTTGCAGTGCTTTTCGGGCGCGTACAGGGCATCCACCAGAGCAAAGGCCCGCGGACTGCGTTCATCAAAGGGAGCCGGCAGCACCGTCACACCGTGAGACTGCAGCAGTCGAGCGAGTGGCGCAGCATGAGATCCGGCGACAGACAGTGGAATCTCGCCGCTGCCGACACGCCACAATTCCGGCAGTGTTTCGACAACCCGCTGCATCAGAGACAGAACGATGGAGCCGAGGCTGTCCGTATCACGCACGAACTGTGTGCCGGTGGCCATTGAAGCTGCTGGTAACCCACTTCGGAACACAACGACTTCCAGTTTGGAGCGATTCATCTGGAGCGAGATGCGGAAATCGCCGGCCTGCATCTGAGCGTTACCGACGAACAGATCGGCCGGAGTCAGCAAAGGGTTTCGCCAGCCTGCCAGCAGCATGATTCGTGTCATGGCATCGGTAATGCGGGCTGGAATCTGCAGCACGGTGACGTGCAGACCATCTGTCGTGCCCGCGTCATGCTGCAGAAAGTCCCACGTTTGAGGTTCGGCTGACTGCTGTCGGGTTTCGATCTGCAGCGCGACAGCACCTGCAAGATCAGCGGCAGCGGCCGATGGCACCTGCAGCAGCCGCAGAGTGGTCAGCTGTCGAGGCACAGAGACGGCAACAGGTCGATCGATCCATGGAAAACGCTGCTGCAGATTTTTCAGCAGTGTGGCAGTTTCGGAGGCATCATTGAAGGGGTCAAAATCCGCAGGCCATGGTTCAAAATGCGACTGCAGCAGTTGATTCTGGCCGGCCGTTCGCTGGACGCGTGAGAAGACGATTCCGGACGTTGTCCAGTCGGCGACAGTCAGTGTGGCTGTCGAGGCTGTGGCAGACCTGAGTTGCAGGCGTTTCAGAAGTGTGAAGAGCGACATCATTGAATTCCTGAATTGCCGTTGACCGCTGACGATCAGACCTGACTGGAGGCTGGCTGATGGATCCGCACAGACCCGGTCAGTCGGTCCAGTGAAAGTGCAAGGGAATGCCCCCGCTGATCACTGAGCTGCAGAGAAATGTCTGAACAGGTTCCATCGGGACGAAAGACAAGTCGAATGGTTTCCATGCTGGTGGGGACAGCGTTGTGTCGGGACATTGCTTTCCAGCTGATGTCAGCAGGGAATCTGACTGGTGCTGGTGTGATTTGCGGGCGATCGGGACAGAGCTGCAGACTGGTTTTTTCCGGCAGTGACAGGACCAGCAGCCAGCGTTCTCCGGACTGAATACTGCGGAGTCGTGTTTCGGTGATCTGCTGCTGCAGTGTGGAGGCAGCCTGTTCCAGTGTGAGTCTCTGTTGCCAGCCCTGCAGGGATGGGACAGTAATGGCTGCGAGGACGGTCATCAGCGCAAGCACCAGCAGCAGTTCCATCAGGCTGAAGCCGGATCGAGCTGCTGCGGGATAAGAATTGCGTTCAGCGAGTTTCATTTCTGCCAGTTTCCGATGTCGTCCTGATTTCCGTGAATGCGGTCGGGTCCGGCCGAGCTGATATCGAACAGTTCAGGATTACGAGTGCCGGGGCAGCGATAGGTGAGAGCAGAGCCCCATGGATCCAGTGGCTCCTTTTCCAGATACGGTCCCTTCCATGACGGGTCCTTGCCTGACGGCCGACGCATCAGCACCTGCAGGCCCTGTGCGGTCGTAGGGAAGTCCCCGGCGTGATCGAGTGCATACAGTTTCAGTGCATCGGCGAGACCACTAAGGCTGGCTCTGGCCACATCCTCGTAAGCCCCTTTCTGTCTGCCCAGGACGCGAGGGACGACCATGGCCATGATGATTCCGAGGATCCCGAGGACGAGCAGGACTTCCATCAGAGTGAATGCTGATCGAGCGGGCGTTGGCTGTGAGTTGTGATTGCGGGGCGATTGAATGAGCATCTGTAGATTCCTAATGACACAGGAGCAGAAGTTTTCAGGCCAGACCACTGCCTTCAAAAACCGGCATCAGCAGTGCGATGACCATAAAACCAACAACAACAGCCATAACCAGCATCAAGGCTGGTTCCAATAATCGCAGCAGGATATCGAGTCGCTGCTGAGCACGGGCTTCCAGCTTGTCGGCCAGTTTCAGCAGTACGGTTGGAAGTCGATTGGATTGTTCACCCACGGAGAGCATTTCGAGGACATCGGCTGGGAAACATCCGCTGGCAGCGAGAGGACCGGCAAGATTGCGGCCGGAACAGATGCTGTCGGAGGCAGCCGAGATGGATTCTTTGAGGATCTGATTTCCGGTGGCCTGTCCGGCAATTGCGAGGGAGCGGATCATGGGAACGCCATTCTGCAGCAGGGATCCGAGGACGCGGCAGAAACGGGAGATTGCAACGGAACGAACCACGGGGCCGATTCCTTTGAAGTTCATCAGCAGTCGATCCAGTGGCCGTGAGAAGCGGTTGAGCAGGCCGCGAGACCGCAGCACGAAGATGCCGACGGTCAGCAGAATGATCAATGGCAGAGCCCACGTTTTCAGCACGGTGCTGGCAGCCAGCAGCAGGGTGGTGGGCCATGGCAGTCGTCCTGCATCGCGTAATGAGGCGAACAGCGGTTCGAACCGGGGCACGAAGAAGATCAGCATTCCGGCCACCACCAGCGTGGCCACCGTAGCCAGCAGAAGTGGGTAAGCCGAGGCGCTGACGATTCGACTGCGGATTTCTTCCTGTCGTTCACGAACGGCAGCCAGTCGTCTTAAGGACTCTTCCAGGAAGCCACCCTCTTCCCCGGCCTGAATCATGCTGACATCCAACTGTGAGAACAGTTCGGGTCGAGCAGCGAGAGCAGCAGCCAGCGAGGATCCGTCAGCGATTTCTGTGGCGACAGCCGTGAGTGTGCTGCGAAGGAGCACGTCAGCTGACTGTTCAGAAAGAACGTGAAGTGCGCGAAGCAGAGGAACGCCGGTTTCGAGCTGATCAGAGAGCAGGCTGAAAGCGGCAGCCAGAGCCGCGGGCGCGATCCGTTTTTTTCGGAGCTGCAGAGTGCGTTGTTCGGCAAGGCTGAGCGGTGTCAGGTTGCGACTGGCCAGTGCCTGCAGAGCTTCTGCGCGAGTGCCAGCCTGCAGTGTACCCGGAAGCCGGGTACCTGCAGAGTTCACAGCGAGATAGCGAAACTGGGGCATGCCAGAACCGTCGGGGCAGGAAATCTGAGGAAATTCCTGCGGGCATGGCCCGAAACACAGGGGCAGACTCGCAGGGAACAACACGCCCTATATCTTCCTTGTGGATTGCAGAAGACAAACCAGAAATCGGGGTTTCGACCGGCGGAAACCCGGGAAGCCGGGAAATGAAACGAGATGCTGCATTTCTGCAGCATCTCGCAGGGGGAGATGTTGATTTCCGGCAACATGATCGGAGACGTCAATCGCGAGGACGGACGGCTGAGAAGTTGCAGCCTTTAGTTTCCGATGCTGGTCTGGAGATCAGAGCTGGTGTTCTTACTGCAATGGCTGCAGGTACTGGTTTTCTCTGAGCAGCAGGATTTTGTTTTCGATTTACCGTTGCAGCAGGGCTTTGCTGATGGGCCCTGATCGCAGCAGCTGGCGGTAGACTCTTCGGTGCTATTTCTGGCTGTTGAAAACCCCACCGGGGCTGCCTCCATATCAGCGAGGGCATCATCTTTGAAGCCACTGTCCAGCGCCAATCGCAGTCCGAATCGCTGTCGTTCCGTTGTGCCGGCAATTCTCAGCACCGTTTCGTGAATCTCCTCGACCGGCAGTCCTGAAGGAGCCGACGCCCAGCGATTGTAGCGATCGTTACCCATCACGATCATGGCCGCGTGTTGAGTGCGATCAGAGTCGACTTCGGGGTCCAGATCGTACATGCCGAGAGCGCGGCGTACGAGTTCCACATCGTGTGGCGTTCCGGTGCAGAAGTGAATATCCGCCAGTGCCGGGTTATGTAAGCCGTTGACAGATTTCGCATACTGCAGGAGTGTTTCCGGGGAATCATTTTCCGGATCGAGTGTGATACAGACGAACTGGATACTGTCGCGTCCGAACTGGCTGGTGAGTGATTCACGGATTTTCAGCATCTTGGCGATTGTACCGGGACATGTGCCGGTACAGCGGGTGTAAAACATGGCGAAGCACGTCACCTTGTCTCTCACCAGATCCTCTCGGAAATTCATGGAGATGCCATCCTGATTCACAAGCACAGCATCGGGGAATTGATCAGAGACTCGGTTGCCTTGAAATTCGGGAATCGCCTGTGTATCCAGTTCGGTGGCACGCTCGCGCAGGTGCTGGTACTGCATTTTTGCGGCGGCGGGAGATCGGTCAAGCAGAGAGGTCAGGCGAGCTGCGCTGGCCTGCGGCGAGTTGGTTCCGAATGACGCCACGAAGAGCCCGCAGATAAGAATCGTTGTGATGACGAGCAGTTCAAGTCGGATCTTCATCAATGTTGCCTGCTGATGGAGTGAACGTTTGTGGAAGGCGGGCGGGCTGTGACGGAGAATGTCACGGCCCGCTTTGTGTGATGATCTTAAGGGAAGCTTGCCTGGACTCTTGCGGGAGCCTGAGTTGGTGCAACACGAGGATCGAGATTACACATCATGCGGTGATCTTCGTGAGCGTTGTTGTGACAATGGAAAACGAATGGGCCTTTGAAAGTTCGGAAACGCATCAGCAGTTCCACGACACCGTTGCCCGTGAGGTAGGTCGTGTCGTTCTTGAAGGCAAAGGCCGCCGGCGGTGGGCCACCATTAAAACTGAGCAGTTGGTGCGATTCGAGATGGATGTGGATGGGATGCCACCAGCCACCGCTGTTGTTGCGGAGAATCCACTTTTCGGTGGTACCGAGTGTCGGTGTCGCATCAGCCCGATTGGGATCATAGAACTGCTGATTGATCTGCCATGCTCCGTTGCGACGATGAAAATCGAAAGTGCGGACCGCAACGGCGGATGCCGGATCAAGTTTTTCATGGGGCCGCAGCGTGGTATTCATGTCGATGGTGGCGCTGTCAGGCTGCGGAGGACCTTCGACGATGAATTTCATGAACGGAACGGGATCTGCAAGGTGAGCTCGCTGTGAGAAGCTGCCATTCGGGCCACGTCCACTGTCCTGCGACAGAATATTCTGCAGGTAAAGTTCCGGCGGAGCATCGGTGAAATCGATGATCACATCATGGCGGTTGGCAGGGCTGACCAGCAGCGTCTGCTGTTCGACAGGCTTTGGCAGCAACCAGGTGTCTTTGCCGATCACCATGAACGGCTTACCATCGCTGAGTTGCCATTCGATAAATCGAGCGTTGCAGCCGTTGAGGATGCGGAAGCGGTACTTGCGTCGCTGGACCTTTAGAAATGGCTGGGCGATCCCGTTGACAAGCCACATGTTGCCAAGATGGCCGTTGTTATCCAGTGGATTGAAAGCGAGTGTCCCGTCGGCATTCAGTGACCGATCCTGAGCACACAGCGGTATATCGTACTGTTCAGCTGGAAGTGTGTTGCTGTCAATCAGAGCCTGCTCGATATCATCCACTGTGATGCAGAATCCGCACATGGCCCGCCAAACGTTGTGATCTGTAATGTCGAGGCCGTGGTCGTGATACCACATGGTCGAAGGACTTTCGGAGAAGTCCGGCTGTCCGTTCAGCATCGGGACTGTCAAGGGGTAGAAATAGTCACGGGCGCGGCCAGGAAGCACAAAGAAATGCGGTGAACCGTCAGAATGTGACGGTGTATGAGCACCGTGGAGGTGGATTGAGGTTTCAACTGGCAGATCGTTCCAGTAGCGAACGACGATCGGCTGGCCAACGCGAGACCGGATCGTTCGACCCGGATAGAAGCCATCGTAAGCGAAGATCGGTGTTTTGACGCCGGGAATGAATTCGTGAACTGTCTGCTGCATCCGAACTTCGTAGTACTTTTCCGGACCACGCTCGTACCATGGCTGGTGTGGCGCTTCAGCGGTCCGCCTGTCAAAGTATTCTGGTGCGATACCGTGGAAACAGTCGCCCGGTTTGTATGGGGAAGTCCCTATTCCAACAGGCTGCAGTTCGACCGGAATGGGCAAGGGCACCTGGAATGGGGTGTATTTGAACGGGCCTGCGACTGTCTGCCCAGGGGGCGGCGCTGGGGTGGGAGCGGGAGTAGGATTGATCGGCCGGGGTGTAGTGGATGGCTTCGGAACTGAACTTCCAGTGGGGCGGGCCGGTTTGGGAACGGACGGTGGAGCCGGTGTGGGTTTGGGAGGCGCCGAGATGGCGTAGGCGGTGCTACCAGCCGCAAGCAGCGTGGCGGTACTGCGAAGGGCCGAACGACGTGATGTCTGTTTGCGAGAACTCATGTTGAAAAACCTTCGAAGCTGCTCTTCGAGAGACAGTACGCAGCAGAAAAAATAGGGGATCTCACGGGACTCTGATCACTCAGGATCCCTGAATCACGGCGAGAAACATGCCGAAACTGGATACCGACATCAATTATCCTTCAGCGGGCACTGGCCGTACAAAATTGGTCCGCATGTAACGATTGTGACGGTTGCGAGGCTCTTCAGAGGGGCGGAGAATCACCAGTCCTCGTGCAACAGGAGTATTCAGTGAAATCCGGATAAACTGATCACGAAGGAATTAAGTGTGGCGGTCAAGAATGCTTGACGGTCTGTTAACCAGAAACGCAAAGCATGTGACACAAAAGCAATGAGCCTGCGGCAGTCCGGGACTGCAACACAGGCTTGCATTGGCTTTTACCGGGGAAAACGATGAAAAAATCAGGGATAACTGGCCTGAATCGGCTGAGGTGAGGTTGTTGGCGAAATTCTTGGATCGAATGTAAACATCATTCGCATGTCCTCGTGCTCGACATTGTGACAGTGAAACACGAATGGGCCCTTGAATGTGCGGAACCGCATCAGCATCTGCACCTCACTGTTGCCGTCCAGAATGTGCAGATCGCTTTTGAAACGGTCGTGCAGCGCTGGCTGACGCCCGTTGTAGCTGATGATCTGGTGAGACTCGAGATGGAAGTGGATGGGGTGCCACCAGCCACCGCTGCCGTTGCGGCAGATCCAGCGTTCGACTGATCCCAGAGTGGGGGTCGCATTCGCCAGATGCGGATTGTAAAACTGCTGATTGATCTGCCACGCACCATTCCGGCGGTGGAATTCAAACACTCGCGTGACCTTTGCCTCACTGGGGGAAATGGGGTGGTGCGGACGCAGTGCAGTACCGACTGTCACAGTGGCACTGTCCGGCTGACGCTCGCCTTCCACGATGAACTTCAGAAACGGCACCGGCACATCAAGATGTACGGGATTATCGATCGAACCCTGTGGCTTGCGGCCGTCCGTCTGTGCAAGGATATTCTGCAGAAAGACCTCGTTCGGGGCGTCTGTGAAGTCCACCACGACATCCGCCCGCTGCCCGGAACTGAGCAGCATCGTGGACTGCTCGATGGCCTGAGGATAGAGCCACGAGTCCTTACCGAGGCGTGTGAAGGGCTGGCCGGTGCTGAGTTTCACTTCGAGGAAGCGAGCGTTACAGCCATTCAGGATGCGGAAGCGGTACTTGCGTCGCTGGACCTTCAGAAATGGCTGCGCATGACCATTGACCACCCAGATGTTGCCCAGCGTACCGTTGTGGTCGAAGTGATCGAAGAACAGTGTACCGTCAGGGTTCAGTCGGCGATCCTGAAGGCACAGTGGGATATCGTAAGCCTCTGCGGGCAGTACGTTTCTGGCGATCAGATCTTCTTCCAGAGCGTCAGTGGTCGGTGCGAATCCACAAAGGCCCTTCCAGACACTGCCCGCCGTGATGTCCATGGCGTGGTCATGGTACCAGGTCGTTGATGGACTTTCGCTGAAGTCTGGTTCACCGTTCAGGAAGGGGACCGTGTTGGGGTAAAAATAGTCGCGTGCTCGACCCGGCAGGACGTAGAAGGCCGGATGTCCGTCCGAATGTGCCGGGGTATGGCCGCCGTGCAGATGCAGTGATGTCTCGATTGGAATCTGGTTGGTGACGCGTACCACGGCTGGTTCACCAATGCGAAAACGCATGGTTGGGCCGGGATAAGTGCCATTGTATCCGTAAATCGGCGTTTTCACGCCAGGGATGATCTCGTGCACAGCTGACTGCAGCCGCAGTTCATAGAATTTCGTGGGCCGATTTTCAAAGAAATTCAGATCCGGACGCTCAGCGATGCGACGATCGAAATACTCCGGGGCAATTCCGTGGAATACGGCACCCGGTTCCCACGGGGGAGTACCAACGGCGACAGGCTGAAGTTCCGGGGGTCGGGTTAGGGGCACGGTGAACGGAGTGAAGGGAAACGGCACCGCGTCCGGGGGCTGGGTGGGCGTGACGGGGGGCCGCGGTGCAGGCACTGGCCGCGGGGCTGTCGAACCACCGCGCGGGACCGCGGGCTTGGGCACTGAAGGTACCGTGCGGGTGGGTTTGGGTACAGAAGGCGTGCGTGGGGGTGCCTGCTGCACCCCCGATGCTACTGTGGCTGCCGTCGTGGCAAGTAGCCCGAGCGACTGAAGGGACCGGCGGCGAGTACTGCGGGGTGAACGTTTTTCGGCCATCTGGTTGTCTTCTCTTCTGAACGCCGAGAGGGGTTTGAATTGACGGAAGTGCCAACTCATCAATGGTTCGAAGAGGCAGGCAGTGTGCCGAAAACAGGGTGCTGCGATGATTGGTTAATAAACCTATGATTAGCATTGCTTTTGTCGATTTGAGGCATCCGATTATTCGTTTTGAGGCGGTTTTCTGGGGAAATTGTGGCGGCTGAGGCCTGTGGCCGTTTTTGTTTGTGGTGAACGTTTCTGTGCTCAGCGAAGCGATGTTTCTTCTCCTGTACACTTTGCAAGTGGGTTTTGTTCATAGTGTTTCTCGAGGGGGCTCTGGATTTTCTGGCTGTGCTGAACTGCGAAGAGGGCGGGTTGTTTTTTTCTGCATGTTGCTTTTTGGCAGCGTGGGTTTCGTGGGAGATTTGGTTTTCTCCGGTCCTTCGACCTGCAGAAAAGCTAGAATTCCGGACGGTTTTCTGGGTTTGTCCGACGTCTTTTCTGCAGATGCTGTATGCGTCGCTGCCTGCCAATCTCAAATCTTTTGCCAGTGAGGCTGACAGCCAGAGGTGTTTGCCAGTTTCGTGCTGGACTGTCGTTGCTGGAAGTGGTTCTTGGGACTGCCCTGCTGGCGATGGCTCTGGCGGTACTTGCGCAGCAGTCTGCTGTCGGTGTGAAAGCGGCGGTGCGTTGCCAGTTGATTTCTGAGGCTACGGTACTTTGCCAGACACAGCTGGATCGTATTCTGGCAGGTGGTCTGGAGCGGAGGACTCTGCGTGCAATTCCGATCGAGGGGTATGAGGGGTGGATGTGGACGGCCGAGGAGCGTGCGACGGCGATTCCGGATCTGCAGCGACTGACGGTGGAGGTTTACAAGAGCAGCCAGCCAGTGCTCAGTCGCTGCCGTCTGGTGCGTCTGGTGGCGAGCAGTCCTGAAGGGGGCCCTGCACCAGTTGCGGAATCCCGCGTGACGTCGACCGACGGCATGTTTCAGTCGGGAGCGCGGTGATGTTCTCCCGGGCGCAGCTTTTGGTTGCCGGAAAGCGTGGTGGCTTCACTTTGCTGGAGTTGCTGGTGTCCCTGGCATTGACAGTCTTTCTGCTGGGTTCGATCGGTACGGCACTGTCCATGTTTTATCGCTACCGATCGTTGTCTCAGCAGAATTCGCTGGCGGCGGTGCAGCGGCGTGGTGTGCTTGAGGATCTTTCGGCTGATCTCAGGCGAGTTCTGCGTCCGACTGAATCGCCGAAGAAGCCGTCTGGTGGTCAGTCATTTCTGGCTCGCAGTCTGATGGTTGATGAGTCTGATAAAACAGAGCAGGTGCTGGATTTTTCTCGATCATTATTGATTCCGGATGACGCAGTGGCTCGTCATCCGGTGAGTCTGGTGGGCGAGCGTTCGTGGCTGGCTGTGCTGGTTCGTGGGCGTGGCGAGCGATTTGGGGACTATGGCACGTACGGTGCTGATCTGCAGCATGTGATCTGGTGGAATGGTCGAGCGTTTTCAGCGGCGCTGGCCACGCGGAACGGGCAGCCACAGCCTGTAGCTATCCCGGCTGCGCAGGGGCTGACGGGGGTAATTCGTGGTGCGCGCAATTTTTTCGAGCGTGGTTCGGGTCGCTCTGATTTGCTGCAGCCGGTAGTTGTGAGTGCAGCAGTTCAGAGCCTTTTGTTTCGGTATTTTGACGGTGTTCGCTGGTATGATCGCTGGAACAGCGAAATGGACATGCAATTACCACGATCGATTGAGTGTCGTTTGAGATGGCAGCAGGCTGCGATGGACGAGGTTCTGGAAATTCGTCTTCCGGCGGGGAGCGACTGAGATGATTCGCAGGGGTGGCAGGCGATCAGAGGTGGTCAGACGCAGTGGTTTTATTCTGCTGCTGGTGCTGGTTGTCACAGCGCTGTTGTCCTTTGCGGTTTATTCCTTTTCGCATTTGATGGTGCTGGAGGCGACGGCCGCCAGTGAAGGTCTGCAGCAGGTGCGTCGTCGTCGTCTGGCCGAGTCTGCGATTGAACTGGCGGGGGTGGTGATTCGGCAGGGTTCAGCAGGTCGAGTGGCTCCGCAGATGGATTTGTCATTTGATGATGGTCAGCAGGCGCGTCTGTTACTGCTGCAGTCCCTGTCTGCAGCGGGGGCCGAGCCTCGTGCGGGGCTGGTGAATGAGTCTTCTCGTCTGAATCTGCGGACTCTTCCGCTGCAGCTTTCCCGTCGTCAGCAGTCTCGAAATCGTCTGCTGGCTCTGCCGGGAATGACTCCTCCCCTCGCTGATGCGGTGCTGGACTGGATGGATGAAGACAACGATCCCTCAGAGTTTGGTGCGGAGGCTTCGTGGTATCTTTCCCAGACTCCACCCCGTCTGCCCAGAAATGGTTTTTTTCAGGATCTGCATGAATTGTTGCAGGTGCGGGGAATGACCCCCGAACTGCTTTATGGTGAGGATCAGAATGCGAACGGCATACTGGATCCTGAAGAGAACGATGGTTCTTCAAGTCTGCCTGCGGATAATCGGGACGGAGTGCTGCAGACGGGACTGTATGCTTTGCTGACGCTGGCGAGTGCTGAGTCATCGGGGGTCAATCGGGCGGGCAGTATTCAGCTTAACGACAGTGACCTTGTGGGCCTGTTCGATCGAATTCAGAATCGATTTGGTTCCGAGGCAGCATTGTTCATAGTTGCAGGCCGGATGAATGGGATCAACTGGCTGGACGATCTGCGTCCTGACGAGGGCGAGGATATGGAGACTCGCCGTCTGGAGCGACTGGAGCAGGCTGAGGCGCGTCTGAATGCCCAGTTGGGTCTTGAGAAGACTGTGCGAGGTGGCGATTCCAGCACCAGTCGGGCGGGGTTGCGTCTGAGCGGGCGTGGGGTCTTTCGTTTTCGTTCTCTGGTGGATCTGTTTGGTGGTGAAGTGCGAGCGACAGTTTCCGGTGAAGATCGTCTGCTGCGTTCACCATGGCCGGCCGATCCGGCGACAATCAGTCGCATGCTGCCCGAGTTTGAGCAGGTGTTCGCGCTGACCTCGGATGCGATAATGGCGGGGCGGATCAATATCAACAGTGCGTCTGCAGAAGTGCTGGCGACGATTCCCGGGATATCGGATTCGGCAGCTCGGTCCATTCGCTCACTGCAACCGCGTGGTGGTGCTGGTCTGACTGCTGAAAACGGCTCCGTGGCGTGGCTGTTGACTCGAGGTGTGCTGACGACAGGAGAGTTCCGCGCGATTGCTCCGCTGATCACGACTGGTGGAGACGTTTTCAGTGGCTTCGCGGTGGGTCAGATCATCGGTCAGCGGCCAATTTCCGTGATTCGGTTTGTACTGGATGCATCGCAGGCCACGCCGCAGGTGCTGCAGTTTGAGGACCTGCCGGTCATGTCCGCCGTGGCCGCTGGTCTCTGAAAAACGGATCAACGAAAAATCCTGTGTGCACCTGCAGGTTGTTGCAGGAAGAATACAACCGCTCAGAAGCGAACGACAGCACCCGTCAGCTTGCGCTAACGGCTTGCCTGTATGGCGGGGGGGGCGGTTCGGCAGGAGCCTCGCGATTCCGAGGGGCCATCAGTTTCCGCTGCTGTCATCCTCTGATTCCAGCGGGCAGACGCGAATCAGTTCTTCAAGAGATGTTTCACCAGCAAGCACTCGCTGCCAGCCATTCTGCCGAAGCGACTGCATTCCCTGTCGTACGGCTTCGTCGCGAATTGCGGCAGCGTCCGCGCGCTGCATACACAGGCTGCGGATGCGACTGCTGGTCATCAGCAGCTCAAAAATGGCGATGCGTCCATTGTAGCCTGAGCCACGGCATTCACGGCAGCCTCCGGCTTTCCACAGTTGATGGCCTGTCGGCAGCTGGCAGTCTTCCGGTAACTGGTCGTGCTGGGGAGTGAATCTGATGCGGCAGTGCGGGCAGAGCCTGCGTACGAGTCGTTGAGCAAGGACGCCCTGTAATGTACTGGCCACAAGGTATGGTTCGATACCCATGTCTACAAGGCGAGTGAAGGTGCTGGCAGCGTCGTTGGTATGAATGGTACTGAAAACAAGATGTCCTGTCATGGAGGCCTGAATTGCGCTGGTAGCAGTCTCCGAGTCGCGCACTTCGCCGATCAGCACCACGTCCGGGTCATGTCTGAGGATACTGCGAAGCCCGGCGGCGAAATTGAGTCCGATCTGCGACTGGACCTGGATCTGGCTGATCTGCTGCAGATTGTATTCCACCGGATCTTCGATGGTGATGATTTTCAGGTCGGGTCTGCGGATTTCGCAAAGTGAGCTGTACAGAGTTGTTGTTTTACCACTGCCAGTGGGACCTGTGACAAGGATCAGTCCATGTGGTCGTCGGATCAGTTTCTGCCAGTGCTGCTGTAGTTCGGCTGGAAATCGAACGGCCTGCAGGCTGAGTGAGCTGCGTGATTTGTCCAGCAGACGCATGACGACGCCTTCGCCGTGCAGCATGGGAATCACGGAGACGCGGATATCAACTTCGCGACCGCGCACGGTCAGTCGAATACGACCATCCTGCGGCAGACGTTTTTCGGCAATATTCATCCGTGCCATGATTTTCAGGCGACTGACGATGGCGGCCCGGAATCGCTGGATTTCTGCCGGCATTGGCTGTATCTGCAGCATCCCGTCTACTCGGAAGCGAATCTGCAGATCGCCTTCCTCTGGTTCAATATGGATATCGCTGGCCTTCTGTTCAATGGCTTCCATCATCAGTTCGTTGACCAGCTTAACGACGGAGGATGCCTGTGAGGCATCACCAATTTCATCCCCGGCGGCGGCCTGCAGCGTGTCTATTTCCTCCTTTGACATGGCCATCAGTTCCTGGACGGTGCCACCACCAAGTCCAAGTGCATTTTTCAGCAGTTTCTGGATCTGTTCCTGAGCAGCGACGACCGGATCAGGATAAAGACCAGTCCGTACCGTCAGTTCCTGCAGTGCCGTGAGGTTCAGCGGATCGGCCACGGCAACAGCCACACGGTTGCCGTTGCGGCTGAGTGGCAGTACGTTTTCGCGGAACAGATCCTGCACCGGGAACAGCTGCAGCAACTGCAGATCGACGGTGTGCTGTTCGAGATCGACACAGATCATCCCGAATCGGGCTGCCAGTTGCTGAACGGCCTGCAGATTGTCAGTGGCTGATGCGGGAGCGATCACGGTCTGGAGTTCCGGGATGTTGGGGCGTCCTGATCGATCGACCGGCGCGGGCCACAGTCGGCAGCAGCGCAGTTTCAGCGGTCGGCGACAATTCGCCTGCCGATCAGACAGCAGATTGTGTGCCCTGAATCTCCGAAAAAAGCCCTGAAACTCCGTAAGTGCTGGCTGCTGCAGGAATTCATGGAGTCTGATGGTATGCATCCTGCCCGCAGGCTGTTCAGACAGATGCGGTGAGGAGGCAACACGGGTTGCATTCCGGCAACATGGACGTTGTTGAAAGGCAACAGTCGGTGTTGTCTGCCGAGGCTTTCAGCGATTGTTCTGCAGTGAAACTCTGCGCGCCAGTTCCTGATTGATCTGTCGCTGGTTTGCTGCGGCTGCAGGTGCCGTCCCGTGGTATGCGGCGTTCCGCTGGAATCGCAGAGGTTTCGCCGCTCCGGCAGCTCCTTCCGGTGGGAAGTTCCCGTCCATGCCACCCTGAATGGGTCGATAGTTCACGGATTGAGCCCAGCGACTGCGTGGTTCCGGAGCAGCGACCTGAGGGTCTACGGGTGACTCGGTCATCATCCGACTGACCATTTGCGGCGAGGTTGCCGACGGTGCGAAGCCGGAGTCATTCTGTTCTGGCGTGGCTGGCGAGCTTTCAACCAGTTTATAGCCGGATTCCTGACTGCCTACGGCAGATTGCGGGGGAGCGAACATTTCGGAGTTTGCAGGTACGGGTGGAGGAACAATGTCGCCATTGTCGGCCGGACTGGCCAGCGGGTTGTAGATGTTCCATGCCTCTGCCGGCATATGGATCTTGTCAATCTCCAGCTGCCGCAGCTGGTCCGAGTGTCGATCGCTTTCAAGGACTGTAGGCGTCAGGAAGACCAGCAGTTCCTTGCGTTTCAGCTTGTTGTAGTCATAGCGGAACAATCGGCCGATGACCGGAATGTCTCCCAGCCACGGCAATTTGCGAGTGGCCATACTCTGGTCATTCGTGATCATGCCACCCAGTACGATTGTGTTTCCTGACTGTACGCTGACAGTTGTCGTGGCGGTGGTGATGTCTTTGATTGGCGCTTCGATCACATTTCCGTTTGTGGCGTCAGTAAAGATCGGTACCCCGGAACCGGGCGTCAGATTGAAGGCACTTTTTTCGGCCTCGACATCCAGTTGAACTCGTCCATCCGGGCTGATTCGTGGAGTCACTTTGAGGATGATGCCGGCTTTGTCCTGACGAATATTGGGGTTAGCGCTGCCAACGGGTGTCAGTGAGACGCCATCCACAATGGGTACCTGCTGCCCGATCTGAATCAGAGCCTCGTGGTTTTCCACCGAACGAACCTGTGGGCGACTCAGGACCTCGATATTGAAATTCGCATCGAGGGCTCGCAGCAGAATATTGACGGATTCGGAACCGGCTGAAAGCACAAGTCCACCAAAACCCAGATCTCCGTTGACTCGGCCCACACCCAGCGTAGACAGACCCTGTGGGGCAAGTCGTCCGGGCCGAGCAGCCACATTATTGCCGGGTGGCTGGGACATGAAATTGAAGCCCGGGGCAGCAGTCTGGGAAATGATCTGCTGATTTGTTGTTTGTGTGCCGTTGGGAGCAGTCGTGGTCTGATTGATGGTGACCAGCTTATCCACCACGCTGCGGTCAAACAGGACTGAGTCCTGAAATCCAAGTTCGACTCCCAGTTCATTGACATTGCCGAGTTCAACTTCGACCAGCAGAGCCTGGACAAGAACTTCTCGCGGGGCGCGGTCCAGTTCTGCGACGAGACGTTCTATTGTGGACATCTCCTCACTGGTACCTCGCACCAGAAGGCTGTTGGTGGTTTTTTCTGCTACGACTCGCTGTCCGACCGGAGTACCTCCTGTCACCATGGCCCCAGCGGCGTCAGCGGTGCCTCCGCTGGTGCTGGACAGGAAATCCGTGATGGCTTTGGCTACGTCCTCGGCACGCGCATGGCGCAGCTGATACACGTGTGCCTGCTGATCGCCTGCGGCAATCCCGGAACCCAGCAGCAGATCGCGCATGCGCCGCAGATAGCTGCCCGTATCGGTGACTACGACTCGCCCCGAACTGGTCAGAACTCGGACTTGCCCAAGGGCGCTCTGCAGTTGTGCAATTTCCTCGAGTACCTGAGTTGAATCGGGGCCGCGCAACGGTATGGCGACCGTGGCCAGTTCGTTCCGCCCCAGTGAGTCGAGGTGATGAATTGAGACAAACGGGATCATATTCCCCGGGATTTCAGCCGTGGCGCTGACAAGAGTCAGACGCTGTTGATCGCGAATCAGAATGCGACCACTGGCCAGCAGTGCATCGTTCAGAACGTCGAGTGTCTCGGTCGCATCCAGCAGACGCTGTTCATAGAACGAAAACAGGCCGTCCGTTGGTGCGGACAAGTGCAGTGTGAAGCCAAATTCCTGTGCATAGGCCCGCAAGACGACCAGCCATGGAGCATTCTGAAAATTGAACTCCCAGCGATGGGCATCGATAGCACGGGTCTGTGGGATTGTTCCGATGGCAGACTCAGAAAGTGCTGATTCATCGCTGTAGCGGGCTGTACCGCTGCGCACGGCCATTGGCCCACCGAGGGGAGTGACGCCATCGGATATCTCGGCTGACTGACTGGCAGGACGCTCATATCCGACGGGGCGGACCGGCAATCCCGCTGTGATCCGGCGCGAGGACGCGGGTAACAGGCTGTGGCCTGCCCGTGACGGAGTGTGGAGCTGGACAGGTCTGCGGATGCCTTCCTGGGCGGCAACTGTCTGAGCGAACAGCAGCGTCAGGATCAGAGGCAGCTGGATTTTTGGTAATCGTGATCTCACGTTGCCGACCTGAAGGTGTCTGCTGCGTTGCGGGATTGTTTCAGGAGATCGGCAGAATCTGCCGTCCGGTCCAAAACAAGTCGTCTGCGGGAAAACCCACTCAGTTTCGCTGATCGTCACAATCGGAACAGTGATTTAAGAAAAATGGTCGGAGCGTGGGATTTTCACTGAAGTCAGCGGATTTACAGAGTGGCGTCAGGGGTGGTGAGGACGGGGCCTCGGACGCCGGGGCGTGTCGGGGGGTGATTTGTCGGGCGGACGGGGCGAATGTTGCCGTGCTGCCTCACGCGACCAGTTGGCCTATTCAGATTGTCAGCCGTATTCATTGACACTTTGTTCAAGTCCACAGGCGTCTGTGTGCGGGTGTGGTTGACAAAGTGCAACATGGCACTGTTTTTGAAAAAAAACTGTTTCGTTTTTGTAAGGTGGTTAACGCCGAGCGTTGAGTGATGCGTGGTTCTCTTGACATTGGGTGACGATTGCGAGATTTCGCTGTTCAGGCTTCGTTACGTGTTCGGGTGTGGTCTTGAGGGCCAGGAAATCTCGCGATTTTTGGCTTTTTTGGCCCTGTTGAGTCACTGGAGCATGGTGTGTGTCAGGGGCTGTATTGTTTCCCTCTGACTATTGGCATTTGCGGAAGTTATGTTTCGTTGGGTTTGGTTGCTTTCGGGCAGCATGGTTGTGGTGGGGGGGAACACTGATTCGGTGGGACCACATTTCGCTGTAACAGAGCGTCAGAGGGGCGTTTCCATTCTGCATCCGACAGCGAGGTGACAACGTGAGTAATCTGCGAGTGTGGTTGAGAAATTCAGGGCTCTCAGCCGGGGTGATTCGAGAGACGGGAAGTAACTATGGATCCGCGAAGGGGTTCATGGTTTGGGGTCTGAGTGTACTGGTGTTTGGACTGTCAGCAGTGGGGGCCCAGGAGCCGATTGGTCCAGCTGATCCTGCGGAGCCGGTTGCTGTACCTGAATTGGCAGAGCCTGTTGATCCGGAGCAGCTGGATCTGATTCGTGACGGTTTTTTTTCGGCCCCCGGCTATGCCGGTACAACGCTGGTGCGGACCCAGCGGAAGGTGGGTGAGTGGCAGGTGGACATCGGTGATGTGGATCTGCATGTGGGTGAGTATCGACCAGCGGGATATCAGGGGAATGTGATTGATCTGAATGGCACTCGGTCCGGTTCGATTTACCAGCCTGTTTCCGTTCAGAATGGCTTTCGGTACACAGTGAAGTTTCTGGCTGCCGGTAAGTGGGCTGCGGGCGATCTTCGTCCGCGATTGCTGACGGTGCGTCTGGGCAAACAGAAGTCTGTGATTTCCATATCAAAGCCTGCAGGCTGGTCTTCAGCGAATCCTGGCTGGAAGTGGTACACTGCTGATTTGCTGGCCGAGGGGACACAGGCGGCACTGCGATTTTCGTCAGAGACGTCGCGTACGCCTGACGGTCCCATGATCGCGGCTGTGTCGTTGTTTGCTCCACAGGGCCCTCCCGGTCCGCTCAGCGATGTGAAGGTGCCTCTACCTCCGGATCTGGAGAAGTATATTGCCAGTCGTGAGCGAGCGATTGCACTGGGCAAGGCTCTGTTCTGGGACATGCAGGTGGGTTCAGATGGTCGCACGGCCTGTGCAACCTGTCACTGGCATGCCGGGGCGGATATGCGACTGAAGAATACGGTTCATCCGGGAGCTCCCGGCAGCAATTTTGGTCCGCAGAACCCGCAGAGTGCGTCGTTGTCTGTTGCTGCGGTGGGCAAATATCGAGGGGTGAATTCGGTTCTGAAGTCTGATGACTTTCCATTTCATAAAGTCCTGCAGCCACTGGCTCCGGCAGATCGCCTCGGGCAGCGTTCGAAGGGGAATCCGGTCATTCGTGATACTCGGGAAGTCGCTGGTTCGCAGGGTGTATTGAGTGAAGATTTTATCGCCTTTCTGCGAGGCAGAGTGACGGACATTGGTAAGCCGAATCTGCACCCGGTGTTCAGCAGTCATGGCGTCAACGTGCGACAGGTGACTGCTCGAAATACTCCGACGACGATCAACGCAGTCTTTCTTGATCGACTGTTCTGGGACGGGCGAGCCAACCGGTATTTCAACGGTGTGAATCCCTTTGGTGATCTTGATCCGGATGCTCGTGTTTACAGTGCGGCCGCTGACGGTTCGATGAACCGAGTCATTGTTCGGATTGATAATGCGGCACTGGCATCTCAGGCGACAGGGCCGGCAATCAGTCCGGTGGAAATGTCGTGGGACGGTCGCAGGTTTTCGGAGCTGGCACGCAAGCTGTTGCCGCTGCGTCCGCTGGCATTGCAGAAGGTTTCTTCCGACGACAGTGTACTGGGGTGTTTCTGTGATGCATCTGGTCATGGTTTGTGCGGTAAGAAAACCAGCTACTCACAATTGATTCGAGAAGCGTTTCGGCCTGAGTGGTGGTCCGGGAAACGCCTGACTCCGGAGGGCTTTACCCATATGGAAGCGAATTTCTCGCTGTACTGGGGTCTGGCCATCATGATGTATGAATCGACTCTGGTCTCTGACCGCGCGCCGTATGATCGCTGGGCGATGGGTGACAAGTCGGCGATGTCACCACTGGCAAAGGAAGGCCTGAAGATTTTCATGAACGAGGGACGGTGCATCAATTGTCACAGTGGTCCTGAGTTTGCGGGAGCAACGGTGAGTCTGCTGCGTCAGGAGCAGTCAGGTGAGGCGGGTGTTGAACGAATGCTGATGTCGACGGGTCCGGCTTTTTATGACAGTGGGTTTTACAATATTGGCGTGCGTCCCACTCTGGAAGATCTCGGAATTGGTGCATCGCATCCTCTGTTTGGACCACTTTCGTATACCAGACAGGAACAGAACGGCCGGAATCCCGAACCAAAGGTTGATGTCCCGAGGGACCACCGGGTTTCGGTTAACGGTGCGTTCAAGACTCCATCACTGCGAAATGTCGCACTCACGGGGCCCTACATGCATAACGGTGGCATGAAGTCGCTGCGGGAGGTTGTGGAATTCTATGTTCGAGGCGGTGATTTTCCGGATGTCAACCGACAGGACCTGCATCCGGATATTCGGCCGATCGAGGGGATGTATGGAAATGAATTCAAGGTGGATGCTCTGGTGGAGTTTCTTGAGCATCTGACGGATGAGCGTGTTGAGAGTCAGAAGGCGCCATTTGATCATCCTGAACTTGTGATTCCAAATGGTCATGGTGAGTTCTGTCGGGATGCCGCTCTGGATCAATTGCTGGTAATTCCAGCGAATGGCCGCAGCGGAGGAGCTCGTCTGTGGACTTTCGAGCAGACTTTGGAGCGCGGGATGCAGTGGCGCCCTGTCTCGGATCGGGGCCACGACGCGGGGTATGATGGAGAACCGATCAACGATGTTCCTCCTGCAGAGATGATCCCGGACTATCCGGTGAAGAAGCCGGCGGAAGTGACACCGAAGCCGCCTCAGGACGCGGCAGTCAGCCTGCCTGTATACTGGCAGGACTGACGGAATTCAGTCTGGGTGATGTTCTGAGGAATGACAGCTGAAGATCAAAAGGAGTGGCAGGTGCCGCTGGTAATACCAGCGGCATTTTTTTGCGCAGCCGGAGTTCCTGTGGTTTACAGCACTGGGGCGTGAGCACCTGGTGGCAGGCGCAGAGCAGTGGCTGAACTGCCAGGTGGATGCTGCCTGAGGAGCTCGCGGAACCACAGAGGGACCGGAAAGATTCCTTAACCGGTCGCGCTCAGAGACATCAATTTCGTTGAACGTTCAGCGCAAACCGGCCTGAACATGCTGTGTGTCGAATTCGTGCCGGTCTGCAACATGGTTTGGTCTACGGGGGGGTTACCCTGCCTCTGGTTGTGGTGATTTTGACGATTGTAGTGGTTATGCAGACCGCAAAATCGTCGCAATCGATTCAATCGGTGTTCCCCGGAGGCTCTTGATGTATTCACCCATTTACGGCCTGCGTTTTGCGGAGTGTGTTCTCGAGGTCCCGTTGTGCGCATTGCGGAGTGCAGTGCTGCAGGAGAACAGCGGACTAAAGACGAGCCTGAGTTCTGGGTATCTCTGATCGCGCATGTGTACCGTCAGGTCTGCATTGGGATTGATGTAGGCGGGAGCTGTCGGGGCAGGTGGCTTTGGTTGGGGATCGTATCCGGAGAACGAAATCCGGAGTGTGTTGATGTTTTGTGTCTAATGGTGATTTGTTCCCCTTGGCACCAGAGACGGTAA
>CAIOKE010000327.1 GCA_903858815.1 uncultured Planctomycetaceae bacterium
CATTCCTGCCCGGAACCACCCTTCAAAACACACAGTGCGTCCTGCAGTGATGCAGTGACTGGTCCGGGCTGAAGCCCAGCCTACGAGTACGGTGCCACGCGGAATGACGCCGAGGCACACAACACGTAGACCGGGCATTCCTGCCCGGAACCACCCTTCAAAACACACAGTGCGTCCTGCAGTGATGCGGTGACTGGTCCGGGCTGAAGCCCAGCCTACGAGTACAGTGCCACGCGCGGGTGGGTGGTGGTGAGGACGGGGCCGAGCAGGAATGCTCGGGCTACGGAGACGGTGCCACGCGCGGTCGTTGTTCCTGCCCCGGCCACAGAAGTCACCTGTGCTGCAGCAACAGTCGCACGGAATAGACCACCACAGTTCCAACGACAGCCGTGCCGCCATACAGCAGCCCCAGCGCGACCCACGGACGTCGAAAATGCACAATTACTGCGATCACAGCAACCAGCAGTGACAGTGAGGCCTTGAATACAATCATGCCGGGCAACCCCCAGCGGTGCAGCACATGCCGCGCCAGAGGGTTGCTTTCCACAAACGTCACCGAGGTATGACCGGCTGCACTCTGCTGCAACAGGATGTGTGTCATCACCACGTCAAGCGTACAGGCCAGCAGGAACCAGCTGATGGCGGTTTCCAGAACCTGTCGCCCGCGACGAGCCTGACGACGGCCACTCATTTGGCAGGCGTTCCGGCAGCTGCGGGTGCCGGCGCGGCAGCAGCCGGCACCGGAGAACTGACCAGCACCGTCACCGTTTTATCCGCAGCAACAGAAAAGATCGTGCGAATATGCGGATCCGCAACCAGCAATCGATCACCCGCTGCACACAACCCCACCGGACGATCCAACGGCGCTCCTGCAACGAACTTCTCTGGAGCAGCCCCGGCGGAAACTTTCCAGACACAGTGCTCGTAATTGTCCGTTACATACATCGTGCCATCCGCCTGACGCACAAGATTGTGAGGCAGATTGAAAGGATGATCCTTGATCACCGCTTCAACTTTGCCATCGGCAGAGACTTTCTGAAGCTGCCCGTCTTTGCTGGATGTGGACAACACCCACAAGGTCCCATCGGCATCCAGCGCCAGCCCCCGCGGAGAATTGATCACAGCAAACTCAACCGGCTTCTCGGCCCCTTCCGCAGGCATCTTCCAGATCCGATGCAATTCCAGATCCGCCGTGTAGATCGTACCGTCTGCGGCCACCGCAATTGCCATCGGAATGCCAATCCAGCCCTTCGTCAAAGGCTGCGGCACACCTGCATCATCAAATCGGTAAACCTCACGCGTTGCCGAATCCCCCGCCAGCAACCGGCCCTGATGGTCCAGTGCAAGACAACGGACGGCATTCAACGGGGTTCTGAACTTCTTCGAGCCCTGGAAAAAGATCGTCTTCTGACCGTTTTCCACCTTCCAGATGCCTGGCAGATTGCGATCAGCCACGAACACAACCCCGTCAGCCCGCGCAGCCACTGCCAGCGGATACTGGAACTCTGTGATGGCGGGGGTGGCCTGCTGAGCCATTGCCGGGACCGCCAACACCAGCGTGAATACCGCCGTCAGGAAACCCGCAGCCACATTTCGCCAGCCAGTCCCCTCGGCAGCCGGAACAAACAGACCCGTCAGATGATGGGCTGCAACCACGGCCCGCATTGCCACTCTGTTCACAACATTCCCCACAGATGCATCTCCACAGGCCCCAAAACACCGGTCATTTGCCCACATTCTGCAGCAACACTGCCACTGCCACAATCCAGCCCCCCGCGTTTTTTTGGAATGCGGGGCAATTACCGGGCAGCAGGGACATCAACCACCGAGTCGGCCTGCAGCAGCAGCAACCGCGTCTGCACACAGGCCGGATCCAGTCGACAGATTCTGGCAGCAGCTCGACGATACTCCTGCAGTTGTCCCTGATAGTAGTTCGTTCGCTCACGAATCCACTGCGCCGTTTCACCCATCACTCGGTCTGTCTTGAAATCGATCACGTCGGCAGCCATCACCTGACCGTGCAACTTCAACCGCACCAGACGATCGATCGTACCGTTCACCAGCTGTGACCGTTCCAGCAGTACAAACTGACGTTCCCGATCCACTACCAGCTGAGCCGAACCATCGGCCAGCTGCGGCAGCCACTGCCGAAAGACCGCGGCGTTCCCGGCCAGACTTCGGTCGAATATCTGCCTGACCGCCTGCGTCTGCAGCAACCGCTGAAACTCGGGTAACAGGGTGCGAGCGGTGTCCTGAGGCAGTTGCAGCTGCTGAGCCACCTGCAGCAACCGTTCTTCCGCCGGTGGCTGATCTGACCATTCCAGCAGCTCGAACCAGGCGTGCAGCAGGATCCCGCGAATCCTCGGCTCCACAGCCCCGGCTGCATCCGGGGACGTCTGAGCAGATCGAGCGGTTGTGGCGGCGCCGCGACCGCGTCCCCGGCCTGCCGTCATCGTGGTCTGCAGGGGCAGCGTCAGCACAGTCTGATCGTGCCGCGAAGGGGCGGAACGAGCCAGTCCGCGCCGGCGTCCATCTGTCATTGGAGACAGTCGCACAGGTTGCGGATCCGTCATGGCCGGTCGATTCGGAGCAGCAACTGGCTGCGGTTCCTGAACCACGTCGCCGGCCGATGGCCGGCTCCGTTTTTTCGGCTGCGGCGGCGACTGGGCGGCGGTCACGTGCCAATTCGGATCACCCGTTTCCCACACCGTCTCGGCAGGCCCCGCCTGCCCATTGTCTGACAGAGCACACAACAGCAGTCCAGCGTAGGTTTTGGGAGGTTTCGCACCCTGCATCGGTGGTGCCAGCATCACAAGACAGCGGCGAGCGCGTGTCATCGCAACGTAAAACAGGCACAGACTTTCCGCCACTCGCTGACCAATCGTTTCAGTAAACGCTGCCTGCAACGGTTCAGGCAACAGTCGCCGCAGCTCTTTACCCACCCACACGCAGACACGGTCGGCCGGTTCACCTGGCGCCGGAGTCCCGGCAGCAGCCTCGGGCGCTTTGAATAAATTGGTGTCCAGTTCGGGCAGCACCACACAGTCAAACTCAAGTCCCTTGCTCTGATGAATTGTCATCACTCGCACAGGAGCCCGACGTTTTTTCTGAAACCGACTGTTTTCCAGTAACCGAATAAAATCACACGGATTCAACGATCCGGTTTCATCAAACTGCCAGCCTGCCGAGACGAGCTGCGACATACGCAGCTGATCGCGAGCAGAACACTGACCGCGAATGGCTTCCGAAATGGACTGCAGGAATGGTCCGTAACCGATATCCACAAGCCGCGCTCGCAGATTCGCAGCAACCTCACGCGCCTGCCTGTCGTCCTGCCAGTCCAGCAGACCAATCACCGATCCCAGTGGCGACAGACTGACATGATATCGCGACACCGTACAGGCCGGGTGCGAGGCAAACTGCAGCATCGCCAGCACAGCAAGCACGGCCGGACTGTCAGTGGGAGCTGTACCACCCTCTTCACTGGCCGGAATTCCGAGGGCAGTCAGCTCATGCACCAGCCGTGCGACGGCAGCATTGCCGCGAGTCAGAACACCGATCTCCCGGTCCGGCATCTGCAGATGAAGTTCGGCGATCTGCTGAGCCAGCCACGCATTCCGTGGCCCCCGTTTTTCGCCAACAGTCTCACCCTCAAACGCCGGTTCCGTGCGAAACACCGCATAACCCGTCTCTGACGACTTCACGGTTTCGTGCTGCGGAAACCTTTCCTGCCAGCGTGCCACAGCCTCACGATACTCCGCCAGATCCGGATGACTGGTCAGATGCTGAAAGACCTGATTGACGGCTTCAATCACGGCCGGAGCCGATCGGCGACTCTGGTTCAGACCCGTTTCAAGGATCCCGGGAACAGCCACCGGGACGGCATCAAGGATCTCTGCCATGCCGCCACGCCAGCCGTAAATCGCCTGCTTGCCATCGCCGACACAGAACACACTGGAATCCTGATGCTGACGCAGCGAATCCACCAGTCGCCGCAGAACCTTCCACTGATCCCCGGACGTATCCTGAAACTCGTCCAGCAACAAATTCCGCAGACTGCTGTCCAGCCGATAATTCAGGCGTTTGCCATTGGCCGCTTCGACTGCCCGGGCCAGCGTGCGAGTCACATCGCTGAATCCCAGCCAGCCGTGCTCGGCACGCAGTCGGGAAAATTCGACATCAAATCGCGAGATCAGACTGCGGATCGCCTGCATCTGCAGAGTCAGACGTTCCAGCAGAACCGCTTTGGCATGCTGCAGCAGACGACCGTACAGCTGCTGAACTTCGTCACTCAGCTCCTTCCGGTAAAAGGTCGATTCCCCTTCCAGAACTTTGGCGGCAATTCCCTTGCTGATAAATTCGTCCCAGGCCTCCGCAGTAAATCGTCGCAGGTCTTCATCGCGAGCATTTGCGATGCGTTTGTCAGCCGGCAGCTCAACACTTTGCAGGGACTGCATGACCTGCTGCAGCACCTGCCCCGAAAGTCGCTGCCCCTGCGGCACCTGCTGCCACGCCGATTCGGCAGTCTGCTGATACAGTTCGTGAAACTGCTGCACAGTTTCGTCAATCAGCATACGGACACTGCGACGATACTTCCCTTTGGCCAGCATCTGCATCAGCTGCTGAGCATCCTGCGGCAGCTGCTGGGCCAGCACAGCATCAATCGCCTGCTCACGCAGGTCGACATCCACATGCGGATCAACAATCGTCCATCCGGGTGTCAGTCCCAGCTCCAGCGTCAGCCCGCGTGCCGCCTGCTGGAAGAACGAATCAAGAGTGCAGATTCGCAGACGATGCACGCTGCGAGTCAGTTCGCTCAGCATGCTCAGAGCACGACTGCGGCTGATCTCCCCGGCTTCCAGGGCCTGCTGCAGCTCGGCGGCTTTGTCATCCGAAAGAGCTGCTTCAGCCAGCCGCAGTAAGACTCGCCCAAGAATCTCACCCGCAGCTTTGCGAGTAAAGGTGGTGGCGAGGATCGAATCCGGTCGCTGCCCCTGAAACAGACGTCGCAGGAAATGGCTGGACAGCTGATAGGTTTTGCCGCTGCCGGCTGATGCTCGGATCAGTTGATTCATGCAGACGGGGCCGGAACATTGCAGGACAAACGAGGGTAATTTCACACCGCACGGACACAGGAGTTGCAGTCGTGCGACATGGGACAAAGACGGAGTATATTCCGATCCCGCTGATTTCGCCACAGCGTACCGTGCGGCAACGCAAATGGACGACTTTTTTGCAAGGAAAGCCACGCCCACTCGAGCTTGCCTCAAGCCCCCCAAGGCCAGCCGGTCGCGTCAGCTGACAGGTGGTGCCGGGCATTACCGAGCTGGTGCTCGGTGGTCCCGGGGAAGTCCCCCTCGGGAGGGCGAGGCTCCTGCCGAGCCGAAGTCAACTGTCAGCGCTTACGTGTCGTTGTTGGCCCACAACCGTAGCCCGGGCATTCCTGCCCGGCCGCCTTTGCCACACACAAAGCCGCCAGCTGCCGCCCCCCCAAGGCGAGCCGTTAGCGTAAGCTGACGGATGTTGTTGTTGTCGTGCGTCACCGAGCTGGTGCTCGGTGGTCCCAGCAAAGTCCCCCTTGGGAGGGCGAGGCTCCTGCCGAGCCGAACGCCAATCGGCACTGTTTAGTTGTCGTTGTTGGCCCACAACCGTAGCCCGGGCATTCCTGCCCGGCCGCCTGTTCCACACACAAAGCCGCCAGCTGTCGCCCCCCCCAAGGCGAGCCGTTAGCGTAAGCTGACGGATGTTGTTGTTGTCGTGCGTCACCGAGCTGGTGCTCGGTGGTCCCAGCGAAGGCCCCCCTGCCACGGAAGCGGTATCCCGCACGTTTTTCGCCAGCCCCAGCAAACTGCAACCTGCAGCTCCGCACCAATTTTTCGTTAATCCCAATTTGGCCCCCCCTGAATCCGCACGTCCTGCACCCGCTCGGTTGGATTTCCCCCCCTGAATTCCGTACACTGACGTCCCGCTCAACGTGTCAGGCTCATTCTGTTCTCTCGATATTTCCGCAGGAATCCCACATGACTGCTGTCATTGTCCGTGATCTTTGCCGGTTCGTGCTTTTGGTGTTTTCGATCGCCGGATGGCTGTCCTGCTGGACACTTCCAACAGCTCTCTGCAGTGCTCAGGATGATCTGCCGCAGCTGACGGCGGGCGAAGTTCGAGGTGGCTGGAAGCTGTTGTTTGACGGTCGTTCCACCGCCGGCTGGCGCAACTATCGCTCGGACAAACTCAGTGACGGCTGGCAGGTCCGCAACGGCACTCTTGAGAAGGTGCGTGCGGGTGCCGGAGACATCGTGACGGCTGAGCAGTATCAGAACTTCGAGCTGTCTCTGGAATATAAAATTTCAAAGGGTGGCAACAGTGGTATCATGTTCCGAGTCACCGAAGATGACCCGCGTCCATGGGCATCAGGTCCGGAGGTGCAGGTACAGGACAATGTGGACGGTCGTGATCCGCAGAAAGCCGGCTGGCTGTACCAGCTGTACCAGCCACAGAAGCCCGAATGGGCTGTGAAGTTTGAAAATCAGGTGGGGTTCAAAGGCATCGATATGGATGACGCAACTCGACCGGCCGGCGAGTGGAATCATGTGTATCTGCGAGTTTCACCGAAGCAGTGCGAAGTGGCGGTTAACGGCGTCAGTTATTACTACTTCAACATAGGCAGTGACGACTGGAACAAGCGAGTCGCCGCCAGCAAATTTGCGAAGTTCCCGCAGTTCGGCAAAGCAGCAAAGGGTCACATCTGCCTGCAGGATCACGGTGACCCGGTGTCTTACCGGAACATCCGAATTCGGGTCCTGTCGGAAGACGGTACGGTGGCCGATCCCGTCGATGGCCAGCTCAACGTTGCCGGAGCTCCTGCGTTTCCCGATCTGACCTGGGAAGGATTCGAGGGAGTGGACGACGAGGGCAGGATCCAGACGATGCGTCCGCTGGAGCTGACGCATGCGGGCGATGGCAGTCAGCGAATTTTTGTGGCATCACAGATCGGTACAATCTTCGTGATGCCGGGTACTGAAACGGTCGCGGAGGCAAAGATATTTCTGGACATTCGCGATCGAGTTCAGGATTTTCGCGCCGACGCGGAAGAGGGTCTGCTGGGGCTGGCGTTTCATCCTCAATACCGCAGCAACGGCTATTTCTATGTGTGCTACAGCTCTTCGAAGCAGCCGCGTACATCGGTGATCTCGCGTTTCAGCGTCTCCAGTGCAGATCCGAACAAAGCAGATCCGGCCAGTGAAACGGTGATCATGAAGATTCCACAGCCGTTTTCAAATCACAATGGGGGTTCGATCGCCTTCGGGCATGACGGTTATCTGTACATCGCGCTGGGCGATGGTGGTGGTCGCAATGATCCGCTCGGGCATGGTCAGAACCTTGCGACTCTGATGGGGTCATTGCTGCGAATCGACGTGGATCATCAGCAGTCCGGGAAGAACTATGCGGTTCCTGCGGACAATCCGTTTCTGAACCGCGAAGGTGCTCAGCCGGAAATCTATGCCTATGGTTTCCGCAACATCTGGCGTCTGACGGTGGACCGCCAGACGGGGGATTTGTGGGCTGCGGACGTGGGTCAGGACTTCTGGGAAGAAGTGAATCTGGTGCAGAAGGGCGGGAACTACGGGTGGAGTGTGCGTGAGGCTTCCTATCCGTTCAATAACAAGCCTTCGACAGCAGCCGACCCCTTGATTCCTCCGGTTTGGGAGTATGATCATCAGCTGGGCAAGAGCATTACCGGCGGATTTGTCTACCGAGGTGCAAAGCTGCCGGAGTTGCAGGGGCATTATGTGTACGCAGACTTCATCAGTGGCCGCATCTGGGCATTGCAGTATGACGTGACCACTGGTCAGGTTGTCAGCAACAAATCGATCGCGTCGACCGGGTTTCCGGTGCTGGCCTTCGGGCAGGATGAATCGGGCGAGTTGTATTACATGCTGGAAACGGTGAACGGTCAGGGCATCTATCGCCTCGTGGCAGCGAAGTGAAGTGTTCTATTAAGTTCGTCTGAGGTGAGGTCCTGATGGCAGAAACGGCGGACGAGCGGGATGAGCGTCTGGCGGTGGTCTTTGACCGGCTCATGCAGGATTCTCGCAGTGGCCCCGCAACAGCGCGTCTGGAAGCTGCCATCCGGCAGCATCCGGATCTTGAACGCGAGCTGCGAGAGCTGTTTGCCACGGCACGCATGGCAGATGACCTGGCGTTGCTGGACACGGTCACTGGCGGCACCGGGGACCGACTCAGTTTTGGCAGTCCGTCGTCACCTACGGCAGTGCGGAACAGCAGTGACGGTGGCTGGGGCAGTGGCAGCTGGATGTCGAATGCGGACGTCCTGCAGGTTGCTGCTGGTGCAGGTCGGGGACAGCGAAAGTCGATGTTTTCGCTGATTGGCAGTCGGATCGGGGATTATTCGATCGAGGCGGAGGTCGGTCGAGGCGGGATGGGGGTCGTGTACCGCGCGCGGCAGGGCAGCCTGCAGCGGACGGTCGCTCTGAAGATGATCCCGAATGCAGCGCTGGCCTCCAGTATTGACGTGCAGCGATTGCGAGCCGAAGCCCTCGCAGCGGCTCGACTGCGGCACCCAAACATCGTCCCGGTCTATGAAGTTGGTGAGCAGGATGGGCAGCCGTGGTTCAGCATGCAGTATATCTCGGGAACGACGCTTTCCGAACGACTGCAGCGTGGACCAATGCCACCGCGGGATGCCGTCTCGCTGCTGATCCCCATCGTGGAAGCGATTGGTGCAGCGCATCGTGCAGGAGTGCTGCATCGGGACCTGAAGCCCGGCAATATCCTGATCGCCGAAGACGGGACTCCCTTTGTGACCGACTTCGGACTGGCGAAACGAGTCAGTGTGGACGATCAGGCATCGCAGGGCGGCGCTGAGCTGCACAGTCTGACGCAAAGTGGCGCCATTCTGGGAACTCCTGCGTGGATGTCCCCGGAGCAGGCTGCCGGGCAGTCTGATGCCATTGGTGTTGCGACCGATGTGTACAGCCTCGGCGCACTTCTGTTTGCCATGCTGACCGGTCGACCGCCGTTTCAGGGCGCTTCACCACTGGACACCGTGCTGATGGTGCTGGAGCAGGATCCACCGGGAATCAGCATGCTGAACCGAGCGGTGGATTCAGACCTCGAGATGATCGTGCTGAAATGTCTGCAGAAGCCGCAGGACCTGCGATATGCATCAACCACAGCGTTGGCTCAGGACCTGCGCGCGTGGCTCAACAGTGAACCGATCACAGCACGGTCCTCAACCATCGCGCAGGTCATGACTCGCCTGTTCCGCGAATCGCATCATGCAGCGATTCTGGAAAACTGGGGACTGCTGTGGATGTGGCACAGCCTTGTCGTGCTGCTGCTGTGTCTGATCACCAACGGGATGCAGTTAAACGGAGTCGCAGCGCGGTGGCCGTTTGTCACCCTGTGGGTGGTGGGCCTCGGCTTGTGGGCTCTGATCTTCTGGAACCTGCGGCATCGAGCCGGGCCGATCACGGCGGTTGAGCGGCAGATTGCGCACCTGTGGGGCGGCAGTATGATTGCGTCCTCGATGCTGTTTGCTGTGGAATCGATCATGGGTCGGGAGGTGCTGGAATTTTCCCCGGCCCTTGGAGTGATCGCGGGAATGGTCTTCATGGGGAAGGCCGGAATTCTGACCGGTCGATTTTACATCGAATCGCTGCTGATGTTCGGAACATCGCTGGTGATGGCGGCTATCGCGGCATCCGATCTGCCGGACCTGAGTGTCTCGCTGTTTGGCATCATGTCCGCGGTCACATTTTTCTTCCCGGGCCTGAAGTATTATCGCCAGCATCGACGCAGCCGCCGTTGATGCCGGGAACCGGCCGTACGCAGTGCTGAGCCGACAAAAAGGTAGTCCGCGCAGAACCGACACGCCCCGCCGTTTTGCCGGTGTCCCTCGGGACTTGGCCCCCTGGAAGGGCGAGGCTCCCGCCGAGCCGAAAGACCTTGTCAGTCAAACCGTAGACCGGGCATTCCTGCCCGGCCGCCTTGTGCCCACACAAAGCCACCCCGCATCGCACTGTTTGCCCGTCGCTCGGCCATTCCGTGGGCTGATAACCAATACGCAAAGCAGAGCCTCGGCATCATCCCCAAACTGCTGCGCGGCGTTCGCAGCATGGGCTTCAATCCGTGTCGTCCTCCGCGTTCAAGCCCCCCCAAATACGAGCCGTTAGCGTAAGCTGACGGGTGTCATCGCGCAGGAGCCTCACCGAGCTGGTGCTCGGTGGTCCCGGGGTGCCCCCCCCTGGGAGGGGGAGGCTACTGCCGCACCGAGTGGCCTATGTCCGCCTGTCAGGGGCAGACGCCGTGATGCGGACATCACGGCTGGGGCGACGGTCAACGTCTGCTGACGTGACGACAAATTGCGTCAATACTCGTTGGTCTCGCCGCCACTGGCGGCCAGCACGGCTGAGTTATTGCGGACGATCTGACGAATGGAGCGGGCATCCCGCTCAGCCGACAGCTTCGCAATCGCCGCATCCAGCGTCATGACTCCCAGGTCCCCATCAATGCGGCAGCGAACGGCTACGGAATTGGTTTCCGCTTCCTTCGGGCCGACGACCAGCATGTAGGGAATCAGGTCCAGTTGAGCTTCGCGAATCTTGGCCTGAACGCGAGCACTTTGCAGGTCTGCTGAGACGCGGAAGCCGGCCTGTCGCAGTCGATCGGCTACCTGACCAGCATAGTCGTCGGTTTTTTCGCTGAGTGGCAGCACGCGGATCTGCTCCGGAGCCAGCCACAGCGGAAACGCACCAGCAAAGTGTTCAATCAGCACTCCGCAGAAACGTTCCATCGACCCGAATGGGGCGCGGTGAATCATGACCGGCCGGTGTGCTCGGTTGTCCGGCCCGATGTATTCCAGCTGGAAGCGTTCAGGCAGGTTGTAGTCCAGCTGAACAGTTCCCAGCTGCCATTCTCGTCCAAGGCAGTCCTTGACCATGAAGTCAGTTTTGGGTCCGTAAAAGGCGGCTTCCCCTTCACATTCGATGAAGTTCAGTCCCTGTTCGGTCAGCACTTTCCGCAGCGTTCCCTGGGCCTGCTCCCACAATTCGGGGCTGCCCACGTATTTGTCCGA
Organism: uncultured Planctomycetaceae bacterium; assembly: GCA_903858815.1. Lineage (GTDB taxonomy): Bacteria > Planctomycetota > Planctomycetia > Planctomycetales > Planctomycetaceae > SXXK01. The sequence continues at coordinate 11,099 of CAIOKE010000327.1, forward strand.
GCGCGGATCGCGAGTGGAGAGCTGCACGCGGTAGTCGTCCAGTCCCACGGACTGCAGGACGAACTTCACAAGGCCAAGGGTCTCCTTGAATTCATGCTCGACCTGTTCCGGAGTGCAGAACAGGTGGGCATCATCCTGAGTCAACCCGCGGACTCGCAGCATTCCGTTCAGTTCGCCCGACTGTTCGTGGCGGTAGACCGTCCCGAATTCCGCGAGGCGGACGGGCAGATCGCGGTAGCTGCGTGGCAGTGCCTTATACATCTGCACGTGATGCGGGCAGTTCATGGGTTTCAGCAGGAACCGTTCCTGCTGCTTTTCCCAACGGCGCAGGAATTCGCGTTTCTGATCGTTTGAGCCCTGTCGGGGGAAGTCGCGGGAGTCAAAGCCGAGGACCTCAGCGGCTTCCAGCAGCTGCCGTTCGGTCTGAGCGTCTGGCGGGGCCAGTTCGGTATCCTGCGGGTCAAGGCAGCGAATCCACCAGTCGACGAGCTGTCCGGCGGAGTGTCCGAAAATCGGGGCGAACTGTGAATCGCGGTAGTATGGAAAATGCCCGCTGGTCTCGTACATCTCCACTCGACCGATGTGCGGGGAATACACGGGCTGATAGCCGCGGCGGAGTAATTCTGCCTTGATGAAGTCTTCCAGCGTGGCGCGAATCATGGCGCCTTTGGGCAGCCACAGGCACAGTCCCTGCCCGACATCGTTGGTGATTGTGAACAGGCCCAGTTTTTTTCCGAGCACGCGATGGTCGCGTTTGCGGGCTTCTTCCAGTTGATCCAGCCACGCCTTGAGGTCCTTGCGGTCGAACCACGCGGTGCCATAGACACGCTGCAGTCGGCGCGAACTGGCGTCACCTTTCCAGTAGGCACCGGCGACGCTGGTGATCTTGAACGCCTTGACTCGACCTGCATTCGGAATGTGCGGCCCGCGGCAGAGGTCAAGGAATTCTCCCTGACGGTAGAAGCTGAGGGTGGGGTGATCGGCAAGCCCGGTGCGGATATGTTCGGTTTTCAGCTGCTGATCCAGATCGGTGCAGAGCTGCAGTGCTTCTTCGCGACTGGCAGTGAACCGTTCGAAAGGCTCGCCAGCATCGATGATCTTCTGCATTTCCGCTTCGATGCGAGGGAAATCCTCTTCGCTGATGGGAGTTGCCAGATCGAAGTCGTAGTAGAAGCCGTTACCAGTGGTGGGGCCGAAGGCCAGTCCGGTGCCGGGGAAGAGCCGCATGACTGCGCGGGCCATGATGTGGGCACAGCTGTGTCGCATCACGCCCAGCGCTTCCGGGTCACGTTCCGTGATCAACCGCAGGGGCACGGGGCGTTGATCGGTGAGCTCGTTGAGGGGGCGCATGGCGTCAACGATCGTGCCATCGATACTGGCAGCGATGGTGGCGCGAGCCAGACGTTCACCAATACCAGCGGCGACGTCGAGCGCAGTTGCAGAATCGGAATGTTCAATCACATTGCCATCGGGAAGCTGAACCTGAATCATGGATCCGTTTCTTGTTCTGAAAGATGAGTCCTGCGAATGGCGGCTGATACGAAAAGTCGCCGACGAAGACCCTATTGAATTCTGTTGTAATCTAACAGGCATGGGGCAATCCCTGCAATTGGCTCTGAAAATCGTGCGAAATCCGGCAGGGCAAAAGGAAAGGATCAACGAAAGATTCTGTGCGCACCTGCAGGTTGCAGTGGGATCGGGTTGAAGAAAAACGACGCGAGGGACAAAAGTCGGCTGAGGCCGTCCAATTGACCCCAGCTCATTGAAAAACATCGTATTTTTGCGGTACGGGGCCGAGCAGGAATGCTCGGGCTGCATTTTTGTCCTCGGCGTCAAAAACGCTCTGGAGACTGCTTCCGTACGAGCAAAACCCAACTGCTCAGACGCAAACGACGACACCCGAAGGCTGAGGCTGACGGCTCGCCTGTATGGCAAAGGGGGCCGTTCGGCTCGGCAGAAGCCTCCACCTCCCAAAGGGACCTTTGACTGCTCTGACCACGGACCACGGACCACGGACCACGGCCCCCCGTGTCCCACGGTGGTGAAGAAGCACCAACACTCAAACGACTCAGCAACACCGCGGACTGCATTTTACGCAGATCCAAAGAAAAACGACCTGATCGGGCTGCCGAACAGGTCGCGGTAGAGAGTTTGTGAATGCCCGGACTTACCCGTTCAAAAAAGGCAATCAGGCTGTCTGCGTTTCGCGGGAAGCGACAACTTTCGCCTGTCGTTTCCGTCGCCAGACGCGACCAACACTGAAAGCGAAACCACTGGCCAGCAGGGCCCAGTGTCCGGGTTCCGGCGTGACTACGGTAAAGAATCCGGCGATCTCGCCGTTGTTGTATGACGCGGTGTGAATGTTGATGTAGGCCTTGCCGGTGTTCATGTATTCGACGAACTTAGCATTCAATTGGTCGATCGTCAGTCCGGCGTGTGCGTTCTTGAAGCCGGTGCCCCAGGTGGGTGCTGCAGCGGATAATGACGACACATCAAACGTCCGATCGTAGCTGCCGGAAGGGCCTGGCGTTGAACTGCTCCAGCCAGGAGCACCACCGCTGACTCCGAATCCCAGTGCCGGAACAGGATTCGGATTGCTGAAAGCGTAGGGCGGTGACGTGCTGGCCGCATGAATGTGTCCGACCGTGGGATTTCCGGTCAGTCCGGAGTACGAGAACTGCACGCGGATCGTTTTTGCTGTTTCGTTGAAGAAGACTGTGCTGCTGCCGGTTCCCGTTACCCCGTCCACCTGGGGACCGAACGTGGACACCCACGTCCAGTCTGCCATGGCCGAGCCGGCGCTGGCTGCCAGCATCATTGTCGCTGCCACCAGACGCGCGGCGACAGCCCAAACCATTCGTTTCATTTCTAATGCTCCAAAGATAAGTTCGTCAATAAGTCAAACGTGCCTGCCACGTTCGGGGCCGGTATCCTGCCGAGCCGTTGCAGGGGTGGCAAATGTTTTTTCTGCTTATGTCTGAAGATTAAAGACAATGTTTTCGTTGGAAATTCCGGATGCGGCGAGTGTTTTGTAAAGAGATTTGTAAATGCTGTTTGTCGTTATGTGTAAATACGTTTTTATGTTGCGAGGAAAATTTATTTAATCCGTTATTTTAACATGTTTCCAGAATGTTAATTGAGAATGTTTCAAAGACTGAACGGGGGGATTTGGTGTCGTGGTCCGGGAAATCTGTGATTGGCGGTGGCGTTGGTGGGCTGGCCGAACGCTGCGACCTGACGCCCGGTGTTAAATGAGGATTTGTGGGTCATTATTTCGGGTTTGTGGGGTGGTCTAGGGGTGTTGATGTTTTCACCTGTTCTGGCCATTTGTTGGCTGGCAGGGGTGTGTCGGAGTTGTTTCCAGGAGCGAATTTCCGGAGTATGCAGCGTGGGGCAGTGAGTTCAGCCCGACTGTTGTGGTGTTTGGGGGGGCGTACTTGTGGCGATTTCGGGCGCGCGTATCGGGCGGTTTTTGCGGCATCGGGCAACCAGCTTTGGCTGTGCTTTTCGTGGCCTTCGCATCCTGTTGAGTGGTCAGACGAATGCTCGCATTCACGCGGTGGCGACTTTGCTGGTGCTGCTGGTGGCGTGCTGGCTGCGTCCTCGTGTGGTTGAGTGTGGTCTGTTGGTGGCGGCGGTGACAGCCGTGTGGGTTGCTGAGGCTTTGAATACGGCCGTTGAGTTACTGACGAATCTGGTTTCTCCTGAGTACCGGCCGCTGGCGGGGCAGGTGAAGGATGTGGCCGCCGGGGCTGTGCTGTTGGCTGCTCTTGGATCGGTGGTGACAGCGGTGCTGGTGTTTGGACCTCTGTTGAGGGGCGGGTTATGACGGAGATGTTCAGATCAGCAATCTTTCCTGACAGGTTTCGGTCGCGTCGGCAGACGCGTGTGCTGGGGGTGCTTGATCGGGTGCAGTGCCGACTGGTGAGTCTGCCTGCCGTTTGTTCGTGTGCTTGTTGCGGAGCAGACTGTACTGATCTTGTGGCAGCGCGACTGTTCACTAATGAGTTTGTCTGTCGTGTGCCGATTCCGGTGTGTAATCGCTGTGTGAAACGACCGCCTTTTTCTTTGGTTGGTCCATCGCTGCGGTGCCCGCTGGCTGGATTATCGCTTATTCCGGGCTGCTTGTACGCATATGCCGGAGTACCGTTGGTATTCTGGCTGTCGTGTGTGATCTCAGTCGCATTGTTGCTGCTGTTGCGTCCGGAGCGGATTCAACTGGCTGAACGTCAGGGTCTGCTGAACGATCTGCTGGGTGCCACGGATTTGCTGCGAGAAGTGCGTCAGGAGTATCCGGAGCTGCGTTGCGAGGTTTCACTGCGGCGTCCGCAGGCAGCACGATCTGAGGTGGCTGTGGCTGAATCGCTGGCTCAGAGCTTAGTCCTCTGTAGTTGGCATGGAATTCTATTTTCCCGATCGGACCTTGAGCGTTCGCAGGTGGACGAGCTGCTGTTGCAATTATTCATTGAGCAGGTTGCGGAGAAGACCGCGTTGTGTCTGACTGGGCCAGGTCTGAATGACGAAGATCATCTGCAGGTGAATTGTGTCCTGTTGCCGGGACGTCGACGAGTGTTTCAGCATTTGTTATCTGCTGAACCTCGGGATCGTCACCGGCAATTGACAGCGCGTGTGCAGCAGCTGATGGCTGATCTTGAGGCTTTACCAGCGGTTCCGGTGTGCTGGCCACTGGTGTTTTGCTGCAGTTCTGGTGGTGCAGCAGAGGCTGCAGGTCTGTCCGAGGGCTGGAGGCATGTCTTCTGCGACTGGAGTCAGCATGTCGACATGTCTCAGGAGCATTCGTATTCTGAGGCGGCCATGCAGGTTTATGGTGAAGTGACTGCCCAGTCTGAAGTACCGACGGCCGACGAGCTGCTGGCATGGCGTGCTCTGGATTTACTGTCTGGTGATCGTGCGATGCAGCGGGAGCTGGAAAGTCGGGTCTTCAGTCGCCTCAGGTCTGAGCAACGTCTGGAGGAGGCGGAGGGACTGCATCGAGAACTGATCAGCCGGCAACCGCAGGATTCCGGGATCAGGTTTCGTTATGCATTGTTTCTGATGGATATCGGTCAGCTGGAGCGATCAGCGTCAGTCTGTCAGGAACTGCTGAGAGAATCACCGGAGACAGCGGAATACCGGGGTTTGCTGGGACAGTTGCAGTTTCAGATGGGGCAACCGCAGGATGCTCGCGCGACCATCCGCGGTGCTGCACAGTCGGATCGCTCAGCGATGTACTGGCTGACAGCAGCACAGGTGTCGGAGTCCCTTGGTGAGCCGGACGTGGCTCTGGGCGAGCTGAGCGCGGCGATCCTGCAGCAGGCTGACCTCGATATCGCGTATCTGATGCGTGCGCGGATTCTGTTTGCACAGGATCGATGTCAGCGAGCACTGGTGGAGATTGATCAGGCCGAAAAATATTCTGGTCAGTCGGGTCAGAGTGTGCATCTGCGTGTGCGGGTGCTGTTCAGACTGCAGCGTCCCGAGCAGGCGACTGCGATGCTTTCACAACTCCTGCAGGGCAATCCGAACGATGCGTGGCTGCTGACGTTGCGAGCGGAGGCGTATCATCTGAGTGGCAAGCTGGAGCTGGCGCGTGCAGATGTGGAGAGGCTGCAGCAGTTGCATCCGAATGCAGAGATGCCGCTGGCCCTGCTGGCTCATATCTGTGTTGACGACGACGATGCGGCTGGTGCGCTTGCGGCGGCGGAGCGGGCGACGGAGCTGGGCCATGATTCGCCCGGCATATTTCTGATTCGGGGGATTTCGCAACTGCAGCTGGGTAATCCCGAGGCGGCGATTGAACTGCTGGAGCTGGCTCGCGAGAAGGCTCCTGACGATCGGGAGGTGGCCATAGAGCTGGCGCGGGCGTTGGCACTGGCCGAGGAACCTGAGCGTGCGCTGGTGGTCCTGGACGAAATTCTGGAGCGTCACGAGGGGGACATTTTTGCGCGTGTCTTTCGGGGTTTCCTGCTGCTTGAGGAAGAGCAGTCAGAGCGGGCGATTGAGGATTTTGAGCGCGTGCTGCGTGACACGCCGTCGCATGTGGATGCCTGTCGTGGAGCAGCGATGGTGTCGGTAATCCGGGGGGACACCGAGCGGGCCCTGGAGCTGTTGAATCGGGCTCTGGCCGTTTCGCCTGAGGATAAGTCCTGTCGCATGGTTCGGGCACGACTGTTACTGGGGAAGCAGGAACTGGCGGCGGCTGCCGAGGATCTGGATTCCGTTCTTGAGGAGGATCCGAAGCAGTTATGGGCGTTGTTGCGGCGCGGTCATATTCAGCTGAATCTTGGGCAGATGGATGCTGCTCAGAAGGATTTTGACGCGATTCTGCAGCAGCATCCGGACTTTGCTCCGGCGTTAATCGGACGCAGTGTGGTGTTCGACCAGAAGGGTGATGTGCAGCGATCTCAGGAGGATCTGGAGTCTGCTCTGTCGAGTGCTCCTGAACGGGCCGAGGAGCTGGAGGTTTCGCAATTGCTGATGAAAGCGTTTGCGGCCAGTCAGCAGGAGCATTTTGCGGAGGCAATCGAGGCTGCTTCGGCGGTCCTGGCTTTGCAGCCTGACAACACGGATGCGCGTCTGGCGAGGGCGCGAGCGAACTGGTACAGCGAAGGCTTTGTGGAGGCGCTGCAGGACTTTGAGTTTGTGCTGCAGCACGGGGATGAAGGGAATCTGCGGGCTTTGGGTGGTCGTGGTCAGATCCATGCGGAGCTGGGGGAGTATCAGCTGGCTCTGCAGGATCTGGAAACTGCGGTGGAGCTGGGGCGCAGGCAGAACGACTTGGCGCTGCCGTATCTGCTGAGCGGGCTTGGCAGAGCTCTGACCGGGCTGGGGCGATTTGCCGAAGCAACGGCGGCATTTGAGGAATCGTTTGCCTTGCAGCCTCAGAATGCGTGGCTGCAGTTCAATCGTGGTCTGTTATGTCTGCAGCAGCAGGACCTGCAGGGAGCCAGCAGTTGTTTTGAGCTGGCATTGAAGCTTGACAAGCCGCGTTTAAGTCCGCGGAAGAGGGCTCGTGCAGAGGCATTTCTGCAGCGCAGTGTTCGTGGTGATGTGTGATTCGATGTGTGTTTCGGGCTGCTGCTGAGGTGTAGCAGTTCAGGCGGCGTTGGGCAGCAGTTCTCCGGCCAGCGATTCGATCTGTTCGGCAGCGATGATTGTGCGCTGTTCGGCAAAGCCGACCAGCAGTGCCATATCGCCGATGCGGTTGATGCGTCGTGGGATTCCCCCGCTGACATCATGCAGGGCTGTCAGTGCATCGTCAGAGAACAGTGGCCGTTCGGCGCCAGCCAGCTGCAGGCACTGCTGCACATATTCGGACGTTTCTGCTGCGGTGAAGCCGTGCAGTGGCGACGCTGCTGTCACTCGTTCGCTCAATTCCCCGAATCGGCGGATGCGTGGCAGCAGGACAGGCTGGCCGGCAAGGATCACGGACAGTTGAATATTGGGATCGGACTCGGCAAGCGTGAGCAGGGGCAGGACCGTCTGCAGCAGGGCTTCATCGGATAACTGGTGAGCATCATCGAAGAACAGCAATGGCCGGCGCCCCTGCAGTGTATGGCGTCGCAGTGCTGAGCGGATTTCGCGGAAGACAGCTTCCCGGCTGGCGGGCACCGCAACGTCTGTGTCGGTCAGCAGCTCGGCAAGGATCATGCGGGTCAGTTCGTCAGCCGACAGGGCTGGAAACACGATGTGAACGAATGGCCGCAGACGCGGGTATTCGGCGGCGAAGTAGCGAATGAGTGCAGATTTCCCTGTCCCGGTCATGCCGGGGACGACGCAGGGCCCATTCAGGTTTTCGATGGCATACTGCATCCGCAGCAGTGCTGACTGCACGCTGCGACTGCGGTAGAACAGTGCGGGTTCGGCCGTCTGCGAAAACGGACGTGCTGTCAGTTTCCAGTAGGCTTCGTACATTGCAGGTTTTCCTGTCGGAATCGCGAGGTCTGGTTCAGAAACGGTCCTGATCGGTGGTGGCCGGCCGATTCATGGGCTGAATTCGTCCGGTGAAACGCAGCGGGCGGTTGCCACCGCTTGCGCTGGTTCTGGATTTTTCGGGGCGCTGGGCGGGTTGCTGGTCGGGGTAGACGGCTGCGGCGGTGGCATCGGTTGCCGCGTCATCGACAGGCTCACTGGCAGTCTCGTTGAAAAGCGGTGCAGCAGTTTCTGAGTCAACCGTGCCTGCAGTGCGTTGTACGGCAGCGTTCCTGTTTCGATCGGCTGTCAGTCGGGGGGCCTGGAGTTCAGCTTCTACTTCATTTTCCGCGGACTGCAGATCGGCCGCAGGCTGTTGCAGCAGTTCATGGATTTCCGCATCGCTGCTGCGAGGACTGTGATCCGCAGTCTCGAATTCTTTCAGCAGCTGATCGACATCAATCGCCTCGGTCTGGCTGGCCAGGGTGACTGCCGGAGGGCCCTGCAGATCGTTCCATACGACCCACGCCATACCGACCGACAGGGCGAGAGCAGCGGCCAGTCGGACACGTTCGGCAGCCCCCGCAGAAGCGGATGCTGCGGATGTCTGATTGTCCGCGGTCGCCCCTGTCAAGCCCCGCAGCTTTTCGGTCAGTTTGGCACGGGCTCGAGGTACCTCAGCGTGGTTTTCCGGCCTGGCAGGTGGTGGGCTGGAGGATTCTGTGTCAGCAGCGGCTGCAGAGGTCTCGGAGGTGAGTGGTGCGGCATTTGCAAATACGGGTTCCGGGAGCGGTGGTGGTTCTGGTTCACCGATGACGATTGCCAGAAATGCCTGCAGCGCCGACGGCAGCACAGCGGTTGGTTCTGCGGGCAGTTCCGGGGGCTGTTCTGGGCGTGGCGGCAGCTGCACGGTCGCCACGCGGCGACTTCCGTCGGCGATTTTCTGCAATGCTTCGGCAATTGGATCTTTCATGGGCGGCAACTTCCCTGCGGTGCTTCATCTGCTTCCGTGGCGACCGAGCACTGTAATTTGATTGCCGGGCTGCGATATGGGAAAACGGGCTCAGGGCGGGATTTTGCGGGTTCAGCAGGGCGTTGGTGGGTGGGAAATCGGAGCAAAGTGCCGAAGTGGAGGTGGGGGGATTTGGTGGAGTGGCGAATTTTGCCGGTTTTCCACTTCCTGCGAACGCATTGGTGTTTTGAGAAACTCGGGGCTGCGTTTCTTGTACACCGACCGGCAAGGTGGAATACTGCGAGGCTTCGGCTTAAACGGCCAGTTTTGCTCTCAAAAAAACCTGTTCGGGTGCACAGAAGCATGCTGTGGGAAGTGGAAATCCTGCCTGCGGGCGGTGAAAAGGACTATGAAGGTCAGCGGGTTCTGGCGGCAGCCGGTCATCAGGGAATTACCGGGTTGCAGTCGGTCCGTTCTGGTCGAGCATTTCTGGTGCAGGGCGAGCTGGATGCCGACGAGGTGCGTCAGGGTGCTGCCGCGTTGTTGGCGGACCCTGTAACCGAGCAGTTTACTGTTCGTGCTTTACCGGCCGCAGCGATGTCTGCGGATCCGGGTGAAATTCTGTTGAACGTACTGTTTCATCCGGGTGTGACGGATTCCGTTGCAGAGAATGCGCGGGACGCGCTGCGTCGGCACGGGCTGTCGGTGACGCATGCTGCGACGTGTCGTCGTTACTGGATCACGGGTGACCTTTCGGCTGCCGCTCTGCAGCTGCTGTCGCGTCGAGTTCTGGCGAACGAGGCGATTGAGCAGATTGCGCCAGGTGCGTTACAGATTCGTGACCTGACTGTGGGCAGTGAGTATCGTTTTCGGCAGACGATCGTCCCGATTCGGACGATGGACGATGCGGCCCTGCAGGATCTCAGCAAACGCGGCCAGCTGTATCTCAGCCTGACCGAGATGCGGACAGTGCGGGATCACTTTATTTCGCTGGACCGTGATCCGACGGACATTGAACTTGAGACTGTGGCTCAGACGTGGAGTGAGCACTGTTCGCACAAGACGCTGGCGGGCCGTATTCACTACGTAGAGACTCAGAGTGGTCAGGTGCAGCGTGATCAGTCCTTCAACAACATGCTGAAGGAGACGATCTTCGCGGCGACAGTTGCGATTCGACGTTCGCTGGGCGACGAGGACTGGTGTGTCAGTGTCTTTCGGGACAACGCGGGCATTGTGAAGTTTGACGAGCGTCAGAACGTCTGCATCAAGGTTGAGACTCACAATCATCCGTCTGCCATTGAACCCTACGGTGGTGCGAATACGGGTCTGGGCGGAGTGATTCGCGATCCGCTTGGTACGGGGCTTGGTGCGCGCCCGGTCTGTAACACAGATGTGTTCTGTTTCGCGCGGCCGGATTTTCCGGCCGAGCAGCTGCCACCGGGCGTACTGCATCCGCGGGCCGTGCTGCAGGGGGTTGTCTCCGGCGTGCGTGACTACGGCAACCGCATGGGGATTCCGACAGTCAACGGGGCGGTATGTTTTGACGATCGGTACCTGGGCAATCCGCTGGTGTACTGCGGCAATGTGGCGATGATTCCGGTTGACAAGTGTGAGAAGCAGGTCAGCCCGGGTGATTTGATCGTGGCGGTTGGCGGTCGTACCGGCCGAGACGGGATTCATGGTGCGACATTTTCTTCGGTTGAGCTGACTGAGGAGAGCGAGTCGATCAGTGGCGGTGCCGTGCAGATCGGCAATCCGGTGACGGAAAAGATGATGCTGGATGTGTTGTTGGCAGCTCGTGATCGGGGCCTGTATTCAGCGGTTACTGACTGCGGTGCGGGTGGTTTCAGCAGTGCCGTTGGCGAGATGGGTGCTGACACGGGGGCGGAAGTCTGGCTGGATCGTGCACCGCTCAAGTATTCAGGTTTGTCCTGTACGGAAATCTGGATCTCCGAGGCTCAGGAACGCATGGTGCTGTCGGTACCTGAACACAACTGGCAGGAGTTCCAGCAGCTGTGTGCAGCCGAGGGTGTGGAAGCCACCGCCATTGGGCGATTCACTGACACGCATCAGCTGGTGTTGAAGTATGGTGAGCATCAGGTGGGGACTCTGAGTATGGAGTTTCTGCATGATGGTCGTCCGCCGGTGATTCGGGAAGCAATCTATGAAACTCAGCCCGAGCAGTCATTACCGGCCGGTTGCGAGCAGGCACTGGGGCAGACGGATTTCACGTCTGAGCTGCGTGGCATACTGGGTTCGCTGAATGTGGCCAGCAAGGAATGGATTATCCGGCAGTACGATCACGAGGTCCAGGCGGGCAGTGTGATCAAGCCGCTGACGGGTGTGCAGTGTGACGGTCCATCAGATGCGGCAGTCGTTCGCCCCGATCTCAGATCGCAGCGTGGTCTGGTGGTGTCCTGTGGAATCAATCCGCATCTGGGTGATCGCGATCCGTACTGGATGGCGGCTGCAGCGATTGACGAGAGTCTGCGAAACTGTGTGGCGGTCGGTGCTGACCCGGATCGGATCGCGATTCTTGATAACTTCTGCTGGGGAAACACGGAACGCGCCGAGACTCTGGGGACACTGGTGCGAGCGGCGATTGGCTGTCACGACACCGCGATTGCCTTTGGAACTCCGTTTGTCAGCGGCAAGGACAGTCTGAACAACGAGTTCAGCTATGAAGATGCTGCGGGAACGCGTCGCACGGTAGCGATTCCTTCGACGCTGCTGATTACTGCTCTTGGTCAGGTTGCGGACGTCGAACAGTGCGTGACGATGGACCTGAAGCAGGCGGGCAGTCTGTTGCTGCTGGTTGGTGAGACGCGTGCGGAGTTTGGTGGCAGCCAGATTTTTGTGCGACGTGGTCTGCAGGGAGGTGCAGTGCCACGAGTGCAGCTGCAGTCTGCTCCGGCGGTCTTCCGCGCGGTGCATGCAGTGATTCGGCGGGGATTGGTCTTAAGTTGTCATGACCTCAGCGAGGGTGGTCTGGCGGTAGCGGCCGCAGAGATGGCGTTTGCCGGAGAGATCGGGGCCGAACTGGTTCTGGACTCAGCATTACAGGCGGGAAGTCTGGCGGACGTACCGGAACCTCTGCGTGCCGGGGCGTTGTTGTTTTCCGAATCGAATACTCGGTTTCTGCTGGAAGTTGCCGCGTCGGACATGTCGGCGGTTCGCGAGTTGCTGGGTGCTGTGCCGCATCAGGAGATTGGTCGAACGACGGCTGCGGGTGAGTTGCGAATAACGGCTCAGGGACGCAGCCTTGTTCAGGCTGGGTTGGGGGACCTGAAGGAATGCTGGCAGGCGCCGCTGCGATTTTAGATCAGTAATCAGTGGTCAGTAGTCAGTGGTCAGTGGTCAGTGGTCAGTGGTCAGTGG
>CAIOKE010000328.1 GCA_903858815.1 uncultured Planctomycetaceae bacterium
GAGTATGCGTTTGATTCGCAGAATGTGGCATTCTGGTCTGAGAGTGAGGGTCAGTATGTGTGTTATTTCCGGCATTTTCTGGAGGGTCAGCTGCGGTCTGTCTGTCGTACGACATCGGCCGATTTTGTGACGTGGAGTGAGCCCGTGCCACTGCGTCCGAATTTTCCGGGCGAGCACATTTACACGTCGCTGACTCAGCCGTATTTCCGGGCTCCGCATCTGTACGTGGCGACTCCGACGCGTTTTCATCCGGGTCGTGGAGAGAGCACAGATATTCTGTTTATGACAGCACGTGGCAGCAGTCGTTTTGATCGGACATTTCGTGAAGCGTGGATTCGTCCGGGTCTGGATCCCGCACGGTGGGGTAACCGTTCGAATTATGCGGCTTTGAACGTGCAGCAGACGGGGCCGGATGAGATGTCGGTGTATGTGACTCCGTTTCGCCGGTTTGTGCTGCGACTGGATGGATTTGCGTCTCTGCATGCGGGGGCGGATGCAGGAACGATGACATCGTGGCCGCTGACCTTTACAGGTCGGCGACTGCTGTTGAATTATGCGACAAGTGCTGGTGGAGCGGTGCGAGCCGAGCTGCGCAGTGGATCTGGTGAGGTTCTGCCTGGTTTTGGGCTGGCGGACTGCAGGCCACTGGTGGGTGATACAATTGAGGGGGCTGTGCAGTGGGCGGGGGGCGACCTGTCGATGTTTTCCGGGCAGCCTGTGAGGCTGCATCTGGAACTGCAGGAAGCAGATGTTTTTGCACTGCAGTTCTGTGACTGATGCTGTGACTGATGCTGTGACTTTGGTGGGAAGACAGGCATGACCCGGAAGTTGCGGTGTTGCCAGTGGATTGTCCTGCTGGTGTTGTGCAGCGGTGTTCCATTACGGTTGGTGTGGGGCGGTCAGAAGCCTGCCGATACTCCCGAATTTCTGCCTGGGACTGCGCTGCTGCGGGAAGCAGAGCCATTGGATCGTCGGATGGTTTCCGGTCTGCAGAAGTTCTGTCTGCGGGAGCTGTCACAGGCTCCGCAGCGTCGCAGTGAGCTCTGGGAACCGTTCGTGGCATCTCGTGAGACATTGACTGCACGCGTCCAGACGCGGCGTCTGGAACTGCTCAGACTGATCGGGGCGGTGGATCAGCGTGTTTCTGCAGACCGAGGTGTTGAGTCTGCGTTTGAGTTTCTCGGTCGCTGGCCCTGGGAGATTCAGGTCAGCAGCGGTGAAGCGATTGAGGTTCGGCGAGTTCGCTGGCCTGTGCTGTCGAGTGTTTCGGCGGAGGGGCTGATGATGATTCCGGATCAGATACAAGCGGCGGTGGTGTTGTTGCCGGATGCTGACTGGACTCCGGAAATGCTGTGTGGTGTGCAGGCCGGTGCCGAGGTCACTGCGGGGCTGGTTGAGCGACTGGTGGGGGCTGGTTGTGTGGTGGTGATTCCGACGCTGATCAGTCGCGACTGTCACCATTCCGGAAATCCGGCGATTGCGATGACGAATCAGTCACATCGCGAGTATCTGTATCGACAGGCGTTTGTCGCAGGGCGTCATGTGATTGGATATGAGGTCCAGAAGATTCTGGCGGCAGTGGATCTGCTGGAGCGGGTGCTGCGAAGTGAGCAGCAGGGTGCCGCCGGGGAATCCGTCTGTTTGGGAGTGGGTGGTGTGGGTGAGGGAGGCTTGCTGGCGCTGACAGCTGCCGCTGTTGATTCTCGGCTGACAGCCTGTTGGGTGGCGGGCCGTTTTCAGGAGCGTGAGGGGCTGTGGCGGGAACCCGTTTATCGGAATGTGTGGCGATTACTGACGGAATTTGGTGATGCAGAGCAGGCCGGGATGATTGCGCCGCGAAGCCTGACGATAGAGGCCTGTCGTGTGCCGGTTTCAGCCGGAGCTGCAGTGGCGGACGCGGGACGTGCGGCTGTGGCAGCACCAGGTCGAATCGAGCAGTGTCGATTGAGTTCTGTACAAGCAGAGGTAATGCGGGCGCGAAGGTTTTTCAAAGTTTATGATGCTGAGCCACAGCTGCAGCTGATTGTGAGCGGACCGGATGGGGCGGGGCTGCCAGCCAGTTCGCAGGCGCTGGCCAGTTTTCTGAGTGGGCTGTTACCAGGGGCTGAATTACCGACAGCCAGTCTGCCATTAAAGCTGGCAGAGTTACGGGATATCAAAGTTGATGCGGGGGAATGTGCAGAACGACAGCGCAGGCAGCTGGACGAGTTGCAGGAGCATGTGCAGCGAGTCATTCGCCGCAGTCATCAGACGCGAGACGGTCTCTGGCCGTCGGTGCCAGCTGATGACTGGTCAGCCCGGCAGGATCGTCTGCGTGCACTGGTGCATGACGAACTGATCGGTCGACTGCCGCATGCGCTGCTGTCGCCGGATGTGCGCAGCCGCAAAGTCCGCGAGACGCAGGAATACCTTGCCTATGAAGTTGAGCTCAGGGTGTTTGAAGATGTGCTGGCCGGGGGAATTCTGTTGTTGCCGAAAGGGATCCCTGCCGGACAGCGGCGTGCGGCAGTGGTTTGTCAGCACGGTCTTGAGGGCGTGCCCCTCGACACGATTTCGCGGGATTCCAGACCATTTGCCAGTTACAGGGCATTCAGTGAACAGCTGGTGCAGCAGGGTTACGTGGTGTTTGCGCCGCAGAACCCGTATCGGGGCGGCGACGAATTTCGCGTCCTGCAGCGGATGAGTAATCCGCTGGGAAGAACGCTGTTCAGTCTGATTGTGGAGCAGCATCGACAATTGCTGAACTGGCTGCAGACACTGCCGCAGGTGAAAGCCGATCAGATTGCGTTTTATGGTTTGTCTTATGGTGGTAAGACCGCCATGCGGGTACCACCGCTACTGCAGCAATACCGTGTGGCGATCTGTTCGGGAGATTTCACGGACTGGCCCCGCACGATTTCAGCGAATGACGAACGATTCAGCTATGTGTTTACCGGCGAGTATGAGATTCCGGAATGGAATCTGGCACATCTGGCGAATTATGCAGAACTGGCCCGGTTGATGTCGCCACGTCCGTTCATGGTTGAGGCGGGCTACAGGGATGGTGGACAGCCTGCAGAGCTGGTGGCTGCAGAATTCGCAAAGGTTCGTCGACATTACGATCGACTGGGAATTTCTGAACGAGCGGAGCTGGAGTTTTTTGATGGTCCGCACACGATTCATGGCGTGGGTACGTTCAGGTTTCTGCGGAGGCATCTGCAGAGTGAGTGAAGCCGAGTTGTCTGTGAGTGTGCAGTGGGCGACTGGCTGTGATCTGGGGGTATTTGCGGCGGCGTGCGTCGGTGGCTTTCAGGCTGTTGCTCTGTGTCAGCCATGTTCAATCCGGTCGCCTTCCAGAGTGAGTCTACCTGCGGGAGTGCTGAAGACGGCTCGCAGTAATCTGCTGGTCGAGGGCTGACCAGCAATCACGGAGGGTGTCTGGCTGCAGTCGATCTGCTGCAGCCAGCTGTGAATCTCAGCGGCGCGCGGGTGGCACAACTCCAGACGCAGCAGTTCAATTCCGGAGTCCGGCAGTCGTGCGGGAGGCAGGGGTGTGGTCTTCCACTGGATCAGGGACGGCATGCAGCCATGCAGACGCAAACGGCCATCGTCCGGAATGCTGATCTGCCAGTACAGATCTCCGCGATTCATTTCCTGAATCGGTCCGGGATCTGCGGCATGCGAGAGTGAATTGATGGCGGCAGTGCGAGTCTGCTGAATGCTGCTGGTTCCAAGTACCCACGCTGCGAGCCGAGGAGTACTTACGGAGTGCGGGTCATCAAGCTGGAACCAGCGGGGTCGATTGACCGGGGGTACTGCGGGATCGACTGCGATGACTTCGAGGTAGCAGGACTCACCGATTCGCAGCAGGGCGTTGTGGGTGCCCATGCGGGGGTGCTGGCCACCAATCTGCAGACTGCAGCCGAAGTGCTGTTCGATGAATCGGATGCCGTTCTGCAGCGAGTCTGCGGTGACGACGAGGTGGTCCAGCTGGCAGTGCTGTGAGTTCACTGCGGGCTCCTGCGGATGGTGACCAGCGTGTCAAAGAATGGTTTGCGAATGCCGCGCAGAACAAATGTCCCATCGGGGCCGTACCGATGAATTCTGAGGCCGGGTTCGGCAAAGCTGGCGATCAACCTTCCGATCAGGCTGATGGGCACGCCGAGTGCAGCCATGATAACAGCGACGCTGCTGGCAAAGACCACTGGGGCAAACAGTGAGGCCAGTCCGGCAAAGGTCAGCAGTCCTCCGATTCGTCTGAGCAGGCGCATGCGGGATCCGATGGAATTATGCAGATAGTACTGGCATTGAACCTGCTGCTGCCTGAGGATCAGGCGATATGCCGGAAACCGAACGCCGGTAATCCATGGGGTGATCTGCTGTACGGCACCAGTGTGAATGCAGACTGGCGGCAGCTGGACCTGCCGCCCGCACCCGATGCTGCGACCGTCCACAATCGTGAACCAGTGCGGCGATCTGCCCGCAGCATCTGCGGGCTGAGCGACATCAATGACCGCGAACGGGTTACTGCTGTTCATTCAGACTTTTCAGCACCACCCGGCTGGCCACCTACCTGCAGGCGAATGGGACCACCGCCAGCACCAGCGTTTCCGAAGGAAAATTTGATGTTGCTGAACATGCGACTTTGAGCGTCCAGGAACTGAGCTACGGCGAAGCGGGCGATGCCGGTGCCGACGCGAGCATCCACAAGCAGTTCCTGTTCGGCTGAGCGAATCTTCAGCTCAACGTCCGAGTCTTCCTTTGTGAGCGCCTTTTCCGCATAGCTGGTGAATTTTGCCGCGTCATCAGTGACCGCTTCTGAAGCCTGTCCATTGATGGAAAACGACATTTTGGGAGCAGTGGTTTTCTGAAGCCAGCGTTCCAGAGTTCCCAGCCACTGTCCCGGAACTCGACTGACAGCGTCATCGGTCTTTCCCAGCCACTGACTGAGTTTCATGCGTACCAGCAGGGGTGATCCGATGGAGTTTCTCTGCAGCGCCTGTTCACTGCCGGCTACGATTTCCTCAAGCATCTGCACACCTGATTCATCGCCGACGGTAAACCACAGCCAGGAACCCGTGGCGGCAAGGTTCAGCTGGACGGGAATCGTGCTTCCAGCGAGTGGCACCGGGGTCTTTTCGGAGCGGATGGAGAGCATACGGCAGTCACCCACTTCGCTGCGGGTGACTGTGACCGTTTCGCTGGCGCTGGTTGCCTGCAGCAGAAACTCGAGTGCATCGAGGAATTTTTCTGCGGATTCCAGACGCAAACCACCACACGGCAACAGTCCGTTCTCAACACTGCCACGCAGGCAGAGGGAGGCATCAAAGATCCCGTTATCAACAGTCTGCTGAACCGCTGCGACAAGATCATCCATGAGTACGGAGGCTGATGGTGTGTCGCCGGCTGCTTCCTTCAGGCGCAGGCCGGATGAGACGGCGAGGACACTGAGGAAGGGGCGGATGGATTCCGGGATGGCGACGGTGGTAGAGAAGACGAGGGGCGAGTTTTCATCCTGCAAGGCACCCAGCTGAGTTCCCTGATTGCTGACAACTGACAGGAAGGATGCGAGGGTGCTGTTTTCGCGGGCGCGAATGCGGAGCTGGCTGACGACGGGCTGTCCGGACTGAGTGGACAGTTTGAGGGTGAAACGAGCGCGGTCGATATCAAACATGACTCGCCGCAGCAATTCCAGCCGACCTTCTGCGAGGACTCGGCGGAGTGAATAGGTGCCTTCAGCTTCGTCATCGAATCGCTGCAGAAAAACGGAGGCCTGGCTTTCGAGGGCTGCCCAGAAAACCTGTCGAAAATCTGCGGGCACCTGAGTCAGGTCGAAATCCGCGTACAGGTCCTGCCCGGTTTGTTCTTCATCCAGCTGCAGACCTTCGCGGGTGGGCAGGTCGAGTGTATACAGTGCGTCGGATCGGCAGGAATACATGAATCCATCCTGGTACCGGTACCATGTGGACATGGATTTGGGCGGTTCGGGCGGTTTGCCGGCTGCTCCGGCTGCGTCACCGACACTGGCTGTGGCCACGATGGAGATAGCGAATGTCTGTTTGGTTTCACCTTTGCCAGGTCCGGCTGGTGCGACCTGCGGGGGTGTGTTGCGGAGTTTTTCGAAGTCGAGTTTGACTTCGAAGCGGTCGTCTTCACCAAGAATTTCGGCAGCGGGTCCCAGCAGGCTGGCCTGTTGCCGGACAAGTTCTTCGAACTGATCGCGGGATTCGCAGGTTTCGAAGGTGATGGGGTTATTGAGAGAGACTTCTGGGAGGGTCTGGAGAAAGAACAGGGTACCGGACATTTCCGGAGCGGCGTCGTCAGGTTTGCGGATGCGACGAGGGCCCATGCCCACAGAAACGCGACCGGCTGCACCACCCATCAGCATCACGGGTGACTGAGGTACGCCCAGTTGTTCGCGGACAGAGTTCAGATACTTGAAGCTGTCTTCCGGTCGCAGGCCGGTGTGCCAGACTTTCCCGAAGATCCGACCACGAGCAGTGGCTGCGGTTTCATCTGCGGCGTTGAGGTGGGCAGCTGGCAGGAGGACAAAGGCCAGCGACAGCAGTCGAAGTGAACATCCGTGGAGAGTGAACATGTGATTGGTCCTGCGATGGGCCAGAGAGTTGTGCCGGGTGACTGGCGGAAACTGCCGCAAGGTTGCCGATCAGGAAAAAACCCGGTGGCAATTCTGAGGGTTTCGAGGAAAAAGGTACAGCGGAGATCGATTTTCGTGAATTGGTGGGGGATTTGGGAGCTGGAGGGGTGGGTAATCGCCCAGTTTTGCCTGCGAGGTCGTTTCAGAAACTGACGATTCTGCTGAATGTACTGATTTTTGGCGCTCGGTGGTGCCGATCTTAACGGCTGTCGCGGTTCCGGAATTCGTGGATGGGAGAGATTCACGGATGGGTTGGATTCGCGGTCAGAATTTTCAGACGAAGCTCGGCACAGTGGGTCGAGGTTCTGGTTCCGGGGGCGATTGAGACAACCCTAGTGTTGTCCGAAAATCGATCCATGTGCCGAGCTCGTCAGAGACACAATGTTCCAGATGCGGCGCAGCGTCGCTCTGAGTGGTCTGGTTTGTTCAGGCTGGCGTGTGCAGCCTTGTCAGGCAGTTTCGCCGGAGGGGGTTCCAATGCTGAAGAGATTGGTTGCGATTGCCGTCATTGCGGTCGCTGTGCTGAGCTCGACGAGGACGGTTGAAGCCGCTCCTCCGGGACAGCCGTCGGACTGGCAGCGTTTCTACTATTATCCGTACATCTACTATCCGCATTCGTTCCAGAAGCCGCAGCAGTACGATCACATGTACTATCGCTACGACCCTTCGATGCGAATCCCGGTGTACAACAAGAGCTGGTACAACTTCTATCCGACCGAGAAGCCGTACCACAGCGGACACCATTTCATTCTGGATGTCTTCTGAGTCTGTTGAGATTCAGCAGTCTGGATGACTGTCAGTCTGCGAGCAGGGATGCTGGGGACTGAGTCGTGTCAGCCAGTGCTGTGGCCTGAGGCCGAGCCCGTTGTCTTTGTTGTTTTGCCGAACAGGAGGTTCAGGCGAAGCGATGAAGTCAGCGGGCTTTGTGTTTTCGGGGCGTTGGAACAGCGAGTTTCTGTGTCCCGCATAGAGGTTTTGTTGTCAGGCGGCAGGTGGCAGCAGAGTCCACCAGGCGAGTGCGACGGGGCCGGCATAGAGTGGGCTGTCAACGAGGTCGAGGAGTCCCCCAAAGCCGGGCATCAGTGCAGCCGAGTCTTTGCGGCCGACATCACGCTTGATCAGTGATTCGACGAGGTCTCCGATCAGTCCGGCGAGTCCGACAGTCAGTCCGTAGAGCAGAACGACTGGCAGGCTGGCAGCCTGTGGCGAGTTCTGAAACAGCTGCCCGGCGAATGTCAGCCAGAGCCAGCTGCCCGCCACACTTCCTGTGACAGCGCCGACCAGCCCCATCCATGTTTTTCCGGGGCTGAGTCGGGGGGCCATTTTGCGTTTTCCCCAGAGTCGACCGAAGGTGTAGGCGCATGTGTCGCCTGCCTTGACGCAGATAATCATGGAAGCCAGAGCGAAGTAGCCGGGTTGGGCTTGAGGAAACCAGCGGAGCTGGGCTGTGATTCCCAGCAGAGTGCCGGCATACAGCACGGAAATCAGTCCGGCACCAAGTGCCTCCAGTGACCTGCCGGGCTGTTCAAAACGCCATGCTTCCCACGCCAGCAGTGTGAGAAAGCTGGCGACAACTGCGGCTGCGAGGCAGGCGAGTGAAGCCGGCAGCGACGGTGTCTGATCGATTTGCAGCAGTGCGGGAAGCCATGCTGCGACAACGACGAGTGCACTGAGGGTTCCTGTCAGTGGAAAGCAGGGCTGAAAGTGGCGTGTCCTGAGCAGGTCAGCCAGTTCCCACGCGCTGCGAACGGCGATCAGCAGGCAGAGACCGAACAGAATGGCAGCGGGTGGTCCCAGCTGCTGGTCCAGTCGGAACAGGCCCACGAGCAGCGGAATCAGAATCGCGGACATGAGCAACCGCCAGCCGAGCATGGGAGATTTCCGGTGAGTGTCAGAGTGAGAATGTCACGTGGGTTATTCGGTTGTGAGTCCGCCAAAACGCCGATCCCGCCGGCGGAAGTCCTGCAGAGCCGAGCGAAAATCTTCTGCGCGAAATTCAGGCCAGTGGCGGTCTGAGACCCAGAGTTCTGAGTAGCTGATCTGCCAGAGCAGGAAGTTGCTGATGCGAAATTCGCTGGCTGTGCGGATGACGAGGTCCGGGTCGGGCATGCCACTGGTCATCAGAGCGCTGGCGATGGTGGATTCGCTGATCTGCTGTGGGTCGAGTTCGCCATTTCTGACAGCCAGTGCCAGCTGTTGAACTGCGAGAGTGATTTCCTGTCGCGAGCCGTAGTTGATGGCAAGGCAGAGTGTCATGCCATCGTTTTCTGCGGTGAGTTGTTCAGTGGCAGCAATTTCCTGCTGAATGACGGGATCCAGTCCAGAGATGACTCCGATGACACGAAACCGCAGTCCTTGTCTGTGGATTTCGCGGCGTTCTTCGACGAGGTACTGTCGGAGCAGGTGCATGAGGAGTGAGAGTTCGCGGGGCGGACGTTTCCAGTTTTCGCTGGAGAAGCAGTAGAGTGTGAGCTGCTGCAGTCCGAGTCGCGAGGCTTCTTCCACGATGGCCCGCACTGAGCCGACTCCGCGGCGGTGTCCTTCGATCCGCGGCAGGCCTCTTTTTCGAGCCCAGCGTCCATTGCCATCCATAATGATCGCCACGTGCCGGGGCAGGCTGGACCGTTCCAGGTCAAAAGCAGCCAGTTGGGCGTCAGTATAGGGGACATCTTTTGACAAAGGGCGACTCCGAATTGCCGGTCGATCGATGGTCTGAGCGTTGTCACGCGGCTGGTGAGTATAGCAGATGGGGGCGTGAAGTTCATTCCGGCAGTGCTCTGGCTGCTGGGTGTCCCATGTTGTTCAGTTTTGCAGGAGCTCTTAAAGCTCCTGTTTTTCCTGTCTTTCCTGATTGGCATCAGGGCTGATGTTCAGGTGGCGTGGGGGGCCAGATGGATTGATTTTCGCGGTTCCGGACGATACGGTCTGAATGGCTGATGGTGTTTTTTCAGCACAGGTGGCCATGATCAGCGGGGTCTTTGGGCTTTGGCTGATGGCTGCGTAACCGGGCTTTCCCGGTGCAGAAAAGTAACTCGGGCACATTCGATGCTTTGGAAACGGCTTGGAGATCTGACGGCTCGACACGCGCTGCTGATTGTGGTGGCGTGGGTTGTGTTGTTGGTAATCAGTGTGAAGGTGGCCCCGCGCTGGGAGTCTGTGGTTGCGAATGGCGAATTTGCCTTTCTGCCACCGAATTCTGACAGTGTGGTCGCGAATGCGGCGTTTCGGGAAGCGTTCCCGGACGATCAGATGCGCAGCACGGTCGTGCTGATTGCTCGGCGTGAAAGTGGCACGGACGGTCTGTTGTCGACCGATTACGACTTTGTGGCTCAGCAGGTGGTTCCGGAGCTGCATCGGATTGCGGGGTTACCGCTGCCTGGTCAGGAGCCCGAGGAGACGGGTGAGTCTGCCACTGAGGGTGCTGCGGCAGCGGAAGCTGCGGCTGCGGCCGGTTCGACTGATTCAGCAAGTCCGGTTGCTGCAGCGCCGGCCGGTTCAAAGAGTCGGCAGCAGATCGTGCAGAGTATTGCGTGGTTTGAAGATCGCAAAGTCGGCGAATTGCTGGTGAGCGAAGACCGGCAGGCCACCACGATCGTCCTGTGGCTGACCACAGAATTTCTTGATCAGGCCAACGTTCCGATTGTGAACGAGGTGACGAAATTTGTTGAGCAGATGCGGCGAGTGCCATCGGGGCAGGCTGGTTCACTGCCGGCGGGGCTGGAGATTGCCATCAGTGGCAGTGCGACGTTCGGCCGTGACATGATGGATGAATCGAGGAAGAGTGCCAAGTCAACGGAAGACTGGACAGTGATCCTGGTGATTGTGCTGTTGATTGCCATTTATCGTGCTCCGGCTCTGGCCTTTATTCCGCTGGTCACGGTGGGTGTGGCAACAGCGGTATCGAAGCATCTGCTGGCGATTGGTGCACAGCTGGGGATTGTCAGCCTGTTCAACGGGATCGAGACGTATGTGACCGTGCTGGTCTATGGTGCGGGGGTTGACTACTGTCTGTTTCTGATTGCTCGCTATCGTGAAGAGCTGGATGCGGGTCAGACGATTGAGGAGTCCATTACCGGGACGCTGCAGCGGATTGGTGCGGCGTTGACGGCCAGTGCCGGCACGGTGATGTGCGGTATCGGGATGATGTACTTTGCTCAGTTTGGAAAGTTCAGTCAGGCGGGTGTCGCGATTACGTTTGGTCTGGCGGTCTGTCTGCTGGCCTCGCTGACTCTGACACCGGCGATTCTGCGACTGTGCGGCAATTATGCATTCTGGCCCGTCATGACAACTCGCCCAGCCGACACATTTCCGGCTGGTCGCGGTGTGTTGGCGCGGTTGAAGAACCTGCGTCTGCTGACACTGGGCTGGCAGCGGATGGGTGTTCTGCTTGAGAATCGACCATGGGCAGCTTGGCTGGGCAGTATGGCGTTGCTGTTGCCGTTTGCAGCGGCGGGAGTGATCTTCTTTGGCGACCTGAGTTACGGCTTACTTTCTGAGCTGCCAAAGACGGCAGCCAGTGTGTACGGTGCCGAGGCAGCTCAGAAGCATTTCCCGGCCGGTGAAGTGTCCCCGATTACTCTGATGATCGAGGCTGAGGGTCTTGATTTCACCACGATGCAGGGGACTTCGTTCAATCTGATTCGGGAGTTCACTGAGCGTCTGGTGACTCAGAAGGACCAGCTGGGTCTGGATTCTGTGCGTTCACTGTCATCGCCGCGGGGTCAGCGGGAATTTCGGACGCGTCCCAGCATAGCGGTCCGGCAGGCCCAGAAGCTGCATGCTCGGCAGTATTTTGTCAGTCCCAGTAATCATTCGATTACTCGAGTCAACCTGATTCCGAAGAACGACCCGTTTGCTCGCAGCAGCATCAGTGAGTTTCGGATGCTGCGGGATCGGATTCGCAGTGAGCTGCCGGATGGTCTGCGAGAATCGCGTATCTGGTTTGTGGGCAACACGGCGGAAATCAGTGACCTGAAGGCTGTGACGGACAACGATCAGGTGTGGATTGACGCCTATGTGATGCTGGGTGTGTATGTGATTCTGTGGATATTGCTGAAGCGACCGGGGATCTGTGCGTATCTGATGTTTACGGTGTTGTACAGTTATTTCGCGACACTGGGCTTTACCTATGCGGTGTTCTGGGCGATGGATCCGGAGGGTTTTACGGGACTGGACTGGAAGGTTCCGATGTTTCTGTTCACGATTCTGATTGCCGTAGGTGAGGATTACAATATCTTCCTGATGGCGCGGATTGAGGAAGAGCAGAAGATTCATGGGCCGGTGAAGGGCATTACGGTGGCTCTGGAGCGTACGGGCAGCATTATTTCCAGCTGTGGGGTGATCATGGCGGGAACCTTTTCATCGCTGATGGCCGGCAGTCTGGTGGGCATGGACCAGCTGGGACTGGCTTTGGCGACGGGGGTTGTGCTGGACACGTTTGTGATTCGTCCGATTATGGTGCCGGCCTTTATGGTGTTGCTGGCGACGATGCGTCTGGGGATTCTGAGTCGTCTTGCCGGATATGGCAAGAAGGACTCCGTTCCGCATGCCGCCTGAATGAGGCTCGACCAGTCCGCTTCTCCGGTGTACTCTGCCGTCTGTGTCGTTTGCGGGCTGAGGCTGCTGTGGGCGACGGTTTGAGACGTCGATTTGAATCGGCCTGTGCACAGGTCAGAGTATTCCATGCTGCAGTTATTGCCCGCGATTGATCTGCTGGAAGGCCGCTGTGTCCGACTGCGGCAGGGGAACTATGAAGACAGCACAGTATTTTCGGACGATCCTGTAGAGGTGGCTTTGCGGTGGCAGCAGGAAGGTGCCGAGCGTCTGCATCTTGTGGATCTCGACGGTGCTCGGGCCGGCCGTCCTGTCAATCAGGAGGTGGTGCGTCAGATCGTGCAGCGGACAGGTTTGCCCTGTCAGCTGGGTGGCGGGATCCGTGACGAGCAGTCGATCCGGGCGACGATTGAGCAGACGGGTGTGGATCGGGTGATTATCGGCACGAAGGCGTTGCGTCAGCCCGACTGGTTTGCAGAGATGTGTGGTCAGTTTCCGGGTCATCTGGCCCTTGGTCTGGATGCTCGGAATTCCATGGTCGCGACGGATGGCTGGCTGGAGGTTTCTGAGGTATCGGCTCTGGAGCTGGCTCGGCGTTTTATCGGCCTGCCTCTGGCTGCTGTGATTTACACCAACATTGCCAACGACGGGATGATGCAGGGCATTGATGCTGCAACTCTGCAGGACTTCCGGACTCTGGCTGCCATGGGACTGCCGGTGATTGCATCGGGTGGTGTGACGACGATGGCGGATCTGGTGGCATTGCAGGCGATTGCGGCTGAGCAGCCGGGTCTGATTGGGGCGATTACGGGGCGAGCGATTTACGAGGGGACAATTTCGGTGCGTGTGGCAGTGGACTTTCTTCGCGGGGCAGCGTGATGCGATCCGATTTTCTGACGCTGGAGGCAGTAGAGGCGTTTGATCGTGATGGTTATCTGATCGTCGATGGGCTGCTGGATGCGGAGGAGACTGCTCTGCTGCGTGAGATAGCGAAGCAGGATCGTCTGTTGTCACAGCGACGCACATCGCGAGCGGACGGCGAGGGTGGTGCGGTCGAGCTGGTTGTGGAAAACGAGCTGCCGAGCGACAGCATTTACAGTGCGATTGTGCAGTGTGAACCGCTGGTAGCGGCGATGGAACAGTTGTTGTGCGATGAGGTCTATCATTATCATCACAAGATGATCCTGAAGGAGCCGCGGATTGGCGGCGCGTGGACGTGGCATCAGGACTATGGGTACTGGTACAACAACGGCTGTTTGTTTCCGGATATGGCCAGCTGCATGTTTGCGGTGGACCGGGCGACTCGCGAGAACGGTTGTCTGCAGGTGTTGCGGGGTTCCCAGCGGATGGGCCGAATTGATCATCTGAAGCGTGGTGATCAGACGGGTGCTGATATGGAGCGAGTGGAGGCGGCTCTGGAGCGTCTGGAACTGGTGCATGTAGAGCTTGAGCCTGGTTCGGCGGTTCTGTTCCACGGGAATACGCTGCATCGTTCGGATCAGAATCAGAGTGAGCATCCGCGGTGGGCATTCATCTGCTGCTATAATGCGCGGAGCAATGATCCGTGGAAAGACGGTCGGCATCCGCGATATTCGCCGTTGCAGACAGTACCGGCTGGTGACGTTGTGTTGACCGGGCGTCGACATCTTGCCCGGATGCAGAGTCTGCAGGGCTGATGGGGAAATCTGGTGGCTGGAACAGCAGAGTCGGAGTTTTCCGATGCGGGCGCCTGCATCCTTATCGAGTGAGCTGAAGAGCGTCGCTGCTGAGCAGGGCTTCGCGGCGCTGGGAATTGCCCCGGCAGTGACTCCGACTGGTTTTCATCAGCTGTTGCAGTGGCTGCAGCAGGGATACCAGGGTGAGATGTCGTGGATGCAGTCGCGAGCTGAGTTGCGTCGTCATCCTGAGTCGTTGTTGTCGGGCTGTCGCAGTGTGCTGATGGCTGCAGTGAATTACAGTGACGGTGCGGAGCTGAGTGGGGGTCCGCGGATTTCGCGGTATGCGTGGGGCAGCGAAGACTATCATACGGTGCTGAAGCGGCGGCTGGCTCCGGTGGCGGCGCACCTGCGTACTGCCCTGCCCTCCTGCAGAACGCGAGTGGTCGTGGATTCGGCGCCATTGCTGGAACGGGACTTTGGTCGACTGGCCGGACTGGGCTGGTTCGGGCGAAATACCATGTTGATCAGTCGGGGTTTTGGCAGCTGGTTTTTTCTGGCGGCGGTACTGACGGATGCAGAGCTGGTGTGTGATGAGGCGGAGGAGCGGAATTACTGCGGCACTTGTACTCGGTGTCTTGATGAATGTCCGACGGATGCGTTTCCGGAATCCGGTGTGCTGGATGCTCGTCGCTGTATCAGCTATCTGACGATCGAACTACGGGATCGGTCGGTGCCTCGGGAGCTGCGGGAGGGCATTGGGGGCTGGTTATTTGGTTGTGATGTGTGTCAGGAAGTGTGTCCGTGGAATCGCTTTGCGCCGCGCGAGTGTTTGCCGGAGTTCACTGGTCGGCGCTGGCATGTGTCTGCGGAGCGTGTGCCGGTGGAGCTGCTGCGGATGTCGGTCGTTGATTTTCAGCAGGTTTTTAGCGGGACTGCTCTGGAACGTACGGGCCGGGACGTGATGCGGAGAAATGCGGCGATCGTGCTGGGAAATCTGCGGCAGCTGGAGGGGGATGCGGAGTTACTGGTGGCTTTGCGGGATGATTCGCCGCTGGTGCGGTCGGCGGCTGGCTGGGCCTTATGTCGTCGCGGTGGAGCTGTGGGTCTGGCTGCTGTGCGGGAGCAGTTGTTGCGGGAGTGTGTTGCGGAGGTGGCGTGTGACCTGCGTCTGAGTCTGGAGGAGTGTGGGTGAGGGGTACAGGGGAAGTGGTTTTGCCGGGGTGCAGGGTGCGGTCTGCCCTGTTTGGAAGATTCGGTGGGGCTGGGGCTGTTTTCCGGTGGCGAAGAAACGGGGGAATTGTGCTAGAATCGCAGTCAGGCGACAGTGCGCAGCGTGCTGTCGAATC
>CAIOKE010000329.1 GCA_903858815.1 uncultured Planctomycetaceae bacterium
ATCCCCGGGACCACCGAGCACCAGCTCGGTAACCACAACACCACACACCCCCAACCTCGTCACACCACCATCCCCGGGACCACCGAGCACCAGCTCGGTGCCCCCCCTGCACATTGCCCACCGCCCAGACAGCGTTTCACCAAACCCTCCCCCCCAAACCCTCCCCCCCAAACCCTCCACTCCCCACACCGCCCGCCCCCGCAACTTGCCTTTGTCGCCCACGCGACTATACATTCGCTGCACACTTCCACGCTCCCGAGGGTCCCGCGAAAGCACACCATGCAGCAGTTTGCCGCCCTCTACCAACAGCTCGACAGCACCACCAAAACCAGCGAAAGACTGCTGGCTCTCGCGCGCTACTTCCGCGATGCCCCACCGGAAGACGCAGCCTGGTGCGTCTGGTTCCTCTGCGGTGAACGCCCGCGGCGAGCAGTCACCGTGGGACTGCTGCAGACATGGTGCGCCGAACTCGCCGGACTCCCACAATGGCTGTTCGACGTCAGCCGCGAATTCGTCGGCGACCTCGCAGAAACCATCGCTCTGCTGCTGCCACCCCCGGCCACACACTCCAGTGAAGGACTGCACCACTGGGTCACCGAACGCCTGCTCCCACTGGCCTCCCAGACACCGGAACAACGCCGCGAAGCAGTCCTCCAGGCCTGGAATACTCTCCCCGGCACACAACGCTTCCTGTTCAACAAACTGCTGACCGGCGGCTTTCGCGTCGGAGTTTCACGACGCCTGATCATTCGCAGCCTCGCGGACTTCTCCGGACTGCCCGCCGACGTCATCGCTCACCGATTGATGGGACACTGGAAACCCTCCGCCCACTTCTTTCATCAACTCGTCGCCCCTGAAACTGCCGACGCAGATATCAGTCGCCCCTACCCGTTCTGCCTCGCCCACCCGCTGCCGCAGGACGATGCAGCAGAAATCCTCAATCCCACCCTGCACCCCAGACTCGGCACAGCCACCGACTGGATCATCGAATGGAAATGGGACGGGATTCGAGCCCAGCTGATTCGTCGTCAAGGCCACACCTTTCTCTGGTCCCGTGGCGAAGAACTACTCACCGATCGCTTCCCCGAACTCGAACAGGCATGCGCCCAACTCCCCGATGGCACTGTACTCGACGGCGAAATCACAGCATGGAAAAACGAACAGTTGCTGCCCTTCACGGAACTGCAGAAACGCATCCACCGACGCAGCGTCACCGCCCGACTGCAGGCCACCGTCCCCGTCCGCTTCATCGCCTTCGACCTGCTTGAACACAACGGCTCAGACCTTCGTCAGCAGCCTGGGTTGCAGCGCCGCCAGCAACTCGAAACTCTTCTGCAGCTCCCACAGCTGCACCCGCAGCTGCAGCTGGCCCCCCGCCTGCCAGCCACCACCTGGACTGACTGCTGGACACTTCGCCAGAACTGTCGCGAACAACGAGTCGAAGGACTGATGCTGAAACACACTGCCGCTGTCTATGAAACCGGACGCGTCGTCGGAGCCTGGTGGAAGTGGAAAACGGAACCGTTTCACTGTGACGCCGTCCTCCTCTACGCCCAGCGCGGCCATGGCAGACGAGCCGGCAAGTACACGGACTTCACCTTCGGCGTCCGCTCCGGAGAAACCCTCGTGCCCTTCGCCAAAGCCTACTCCGGACTGACCAACGCCGAAATCGAAGAAGTCGACCGCTTCATTCGCGACAACACGCTCGAACGCTTCGGGCCCGTCTCCAGCGTTCGCGCCGAACTCGTGTTCGAACTGGCGTTTGAAGGCCTGCAACTTTCCCCACGGCACAAGTCAGGCATCGCCGTCCGCTTCCCTCGCATCGCGCGCTGGCGAAAAGACAAAACTCCCGCCGACATCGATTCTCTCGAAACACTCAAAGAACTGATCCGCTGCCGCCAGACCACTGCACATCCCACACCCGATCAAACAACCCAGGCAAACACTTTAGCCGCCGAATCGCAGATCCCGGAGACACCTCCCAGGACTCGCACACGCAAAGCCAATCCCAGACAATCCACGACACAGAAGCCCCCCGCTTCACAAGGACTCGGAGGACTGTTCGCCGGACTGGAGGACTGACGCCTGTGAACTGGCCATCAGCCACAGGATTCTGCATAATGCCCTCCCTCCGCCCCCATGGCGGTCCTGATTCCGTGATCATCAGAGGGCCACGAAAGGTACCACTCATGCTGCGATTTCTCTCACTTGCCACTTTGCTGCTGTTTGCCCCCTGTGCTGCCGCGCAGGATGCTCCTGCCCAGCCCGCCGACGCCAAACAGATCTTCAATGGAAAAGACCTCACAGGCTGGGACGGCGATCCGCGACTGTGGTCCATTCGTGACGGAGTTATTCACGGTGAAACAACCGAAGAAAACAAAGCCGATGGCAATACATTCCTGATCTGGCAGGGTGGCCGAACCGGTAACTTCGACCTGCGTCTCTCCTTCCGCTGCAATGCCACCAACAATTCCGGCATTCAATACCGCTCAAAACACATCACAGAAGGCAACCCACGCAACAAATGGGTCGTCCGTGGCTATCAGCACGAACTGCGAAACGAAGTGGGATTCCCCAACATTTCAGGCTTCATTTACGATGAAGGTGGCAAACGCGGTCGCATCATTCTGGTGGGCGAACGCGGGACCTGGGAAACCTCCGGTAAACAGGCCAAAGCCGAGCTCATCGATGAAGCCGGCTGGAAAACCCTGTTCCGCCTCGATGACTGGAATGACGTCATCATCCGCGCCGAAGGCAACCACATTCAGCACTACATGAATGGTCGCCTGATCCTCGATTTCCACGACAACCATCCTGAACTGGCCCTCAAGGACGGTGTCCTTGCACTGCAACTGCATGCCGGCAAACCGATGTGGGCCGAGTTCCGCGATATTCGCATTGCAGAACTCAAATAAATCCTCAGTATCACGACGGAAAACACAACAGGAGCGATCAGTCTCAAGGGCTGATCGCTCCTGCTGCTTCAAGGGGGGCTCAATAAGTTTTCTGTGAACTCACTGCTGACTGGTCGGGCCGGGCAATTCGGCTGTTCGCGCAACTGCCTCACGAACGAAACACCAGCGCTGGCCCTGTTCGCCCGTCACAATGCAGAAGTTGTGCTCGGCGCCCGACTCAGGCTCCGTATGCACCGTAATCCGACGCTGCACCCCAGTCTCGTCCACAACCAGCCACACTCCCGCTGACAGCCGACTGGGCAGTGGAATCAAACGCTCATCCGCTGACACCTGCACACCACTGCCGCGAACTTCAGCAGCCGCAGAGCTGACCACAACAGGAACCGCCTGACCGACCGATTTCTGCGGTGCCACCGACGCCACCTCAGCCGCTGCTGCGCGGGCCCGAGCGATCCGCTGGCGGTCTTTAGTGATGCCCTTCTGATCGGCATCCCAGACCGCCATGAAAATGGCAGCTGTGAGCAGAATAGCCGATACGCGCACGTTCATGACTGGTCATCCTGTCCGAAAAATTCAGAGACACGATGTTCATATCGGACGGCCACTGGCAGAATCTGCTGAGAAACCCACGGCGCAGCCCGCCGGAATACCGAGTTGCCGGGAACTGACACCAGCAACAGCGACTGCAGGGAAAATCACGACCGCAGGACCTGTAACGCCTGTAGCACACAAGACCTTACTGCAGATCCGCAGTGCCGTTCGTCAGCGTCAATGACTGCGGAAAACGCGAGGCCAGTTCGTCGCTGTGCGTGACGCACAACAGGGCCGACTGATTCTCTGCCGCCAGCTCCAGCAGCAGACTGCCAATTTCCCCGGCCGTCACGGGATCCAGATTCCCCGTCGGTTCATCTGCCAGCAACAGAGACGGTTGCTGCAGCAAAGCCCGACACACCGCGACCCGCTGTCGCTCGCCACCGGACAACTGACCCGGGCGTTGATGAGTGCGGTGCTCCAACCCCACCCGCTCAATCAGTTGCAGCGCCCGCTCACGCAGATTCCCATTGGCAGCAAAACCCGCCAGCGAGGGCAACAGCACGTTCTCCAGCACGCTGCACTGCGGCAGAAGCTGATGATCCTGAAAGATGAAGCCAATGTGCTGGTTCCGGAACGCCGCCAGGTCGCGAGTGGCCAGACGCCACGGGTTTTGCCCCAGAATCTCGACAGTGCCGGAGGTCGGGCGATCCAGAGTCCCCGCCAGGTACAACAACGTGCTCTTGCCACACCCCGACGGACCTCGAATCGCCACCGCCATCCCCGAAACCAGCTTCAGACTGACACCCGACAGCACGGCGATCTCTGGCTGCCCCGGCACTGCCGGCGGAAACTCGCGAGTCACGTTCTGCATGGAAAGAACAAGTGGCATCAGGAACATCCGAAAAGACGGAAATCAGCATCCGGGAACACGATTCTGCGGCAAGTGCGAATTGTACCAATTCGGCCAGCGAATTGGAAAGCCGCCGCCCCGCAGGCCGGCAGAGGCTCACACTGACCACGTGTTCCCACCGACGGGAATTCCCGATCGCCGTCGTCTCACGGGGCGGAAGACACCGCCCACAGCGGAATCATGCACGCCGTTAGTTGCAGACCTCCTGCTGTTCTGTCATATTCCCAAAGCGACTCTCGCGACCGCAATCATGGGAATTCCACGGTTCCGGCGTGACAAGCACCCTTTCAAAGTCCTGAAAAATGTCTTGAAAGATGCTTTCGGGGGTCGCGAAGTGGGCGTTCTGGAATGCGGGGCCTCGGTTTTTCTTCATGGCCCTGCGTTCTGCAATGCGTGTTCTGCAGACCGTTACGTGTCTTGCTCCCTGTTTTGGCATGGGTCAGTCAGTCATGATGTTAGCTGCTCAGTCCATCGCTGATTTCCTTGCGGGAATCACCGAAGCGATTGCCCCGGGCAAGGGTCTGCAGTACGTGCTGGCCGCGGTGATTCACGCGGTCCTGCTGGTGCATGCCTTTGCTTTGTCGCCGGCCGTGTTTATCTGGCTGGAACGCAAGGTTGCCGGTCGTATTCAGGACCGCCTTGGTCCAACTCGTGTCGGCGGTCTTTTTGGCTGGCTGCAATCGCTCGCCGACGGAATCAAACTCGTTCAAAAAGAGGACCTCTGTCCTCCCGCAGCAGATTCCCTGCTGTTCCGCTCCGCCCCGTACTTCGTCTGTGTTGCATCATTTGCCGCCTTTATGGTGCTGCCCTTCAGTCATGGCTGGGTTGCCGTCGCGGCAGACTGCGGATTGTTCATCATTCTGGCCATTCTTTCTCTGGAAGTTTTCGGCATCATCATGGCCGGCTACTCCAGCGGTTCCAAATGGTCACTCTTTGGTGGCATGCGTGAAGCCGCTCAGATGGTCAGCTACGAAATTCCGCTCGCCATCTGTGCTCTTGTGCCGGTGATTGCTGCCGGGTCTTTGAACCTTGGCGAAATCGGCGGAATGCAGCGTGGTGGTGTTCAGAACTGGTTCATCCTTCACGACCCCTTCTCGTTCATTGCTTTCTTTGTCTACTTCGTTGTCGCTACGGCCAGTTGCAAGCGAGCCCCGTTTGACCTCGCAGAAGCCGAAAGCGAACTGGTGGGCGGATTTCACACAGAATACAGCGGAATTCGCTGGTCGTTCTTCTTCATGGGGGAATACGCCAGCATGTTCGCAGTCTGCGGCATCGCCTCCATTCTGTTCCTCGGTGGCTGGAACACCGGTATTCCCCCGCTTGACGATGCCCTCTATACAGCCCGCAATGCCAGCGGCAGCGATGGGTCAGCAATCGTTGGCTACCTTGCGAATGTGCTCGGATTGCTGGTGTTCGTCTCCAAAGCCTTCGTCGGAGTCTTCGTCCAGATCTGGCTCCGCTGGACTCTGCCAAGACTCCGAATTGACCAGGTGATGACAACCTGCCTGAAATATCTCGTACCAATCAGTTGCTTCCTGTTCCTCGGTGCCACTCTGTGGCCGCTGCTGTTGGCCACTGCGGCTCAGCGTTCTACCTGGACTCCGCAGCCCCTCGGGGCTCGTGCTGCGGCAGAACTCCGCGAATCCACAGCAGCAACCAGTGCACCGGTGGCCGAAATGCCTGTCCCCGCGGTTCCCGCAGTACAGGCTCAACTGGATGCCCGACCTGAGGGGGCTATACAATGAGCAACGCACTCCTGATTTCAGCAGCGTCAGCCCCTGGTGGCAACCTGTTGTTCTTCGTCTTTGCACTCGCAGCCTGTCTTTGTGCGGTCGCTGTCGTGGCTGCTCAGACGGTTGTCCGCATGGCCTTCTGGCTGGTTCTGTCGCTTGGCAGCACGGCCGCTCTGTTCTTTCTCGCAGACGCGGACTTCGTCGGTGCAGCCCAGTTGCTGATTTACGTCGGGGGTACTCTGGTACTGCTGGTCTTCGGCGTGATGCTGACTGCCAGCGGCCCGTACCTGAAAATCTCCACGTCGCCCGGCGAAATTGTGCTTGGTTCCGCAGTCGCTCTGCTGTTTCTGTTCGTTGTGATCGCCAGTATCAGCGGCGTGAATTGGCCAGCCCCTGCTGTTGCCGATGCTGGTGACCTGCAGACGACGGCCGGAAACACGCTGCGTCCGCTCGGCCTGTCCTTCCTCGGAACTCGTCCTGATCTGGATCTGGCCGACGGAGATCAGCTGTCGCCCGGATACCTGCTGCCGTTTGAGATTGTTTCAGTGCATCTGCTG
Organism: uncultured Planctomycetaceae bacterium; assembly: GCA_903858815.1. GTDB lineage: Bacteria > Planctomycetota > Planctomycetia > Planctomycetales > Planctomycetaceae > SXXK01. The sequence goes on from CAIOKE010000329.1 coordinate 6,650, forward strand.
GTCGTGTTGATCGGTGCCGCGTATCTGGCTCGAGCAAAACGCCGGGCGACAGGCACCTGAAGGGGTTTGCGGATCATGAGTCTGGATGCGTATCTGCTGGTTGGTGCTGTCTTGTTTGTGTGTGGCGTCATCTGCATGGCGACCAAACGCAACGGGATTGGTGTGTTGATGGGTGTGGAACTGGTCCTGAATGGTGCGAACATCAACTTCGTGGCATTCTCGAAATACACCCAGCTCGGCCTTGATGGCCAGATCTTTTCTTTGTTCGTAATTGTGCTGGCAGCGGCGGAAGCAGCTGTAGCGCTGGCGATTGCTCTGAATTTCTACAACAACCATCTGACAATTGACGTGGATCGTGCCAGCAAGCTGAAAGGCTGAAGCACGCCCCGAAATCGAAGGCTGGTTGGTGTGGACAGAGGATGGATTTCTCTGCCTCTGAATTCTTCTACCTGTAGTGTGCCTGGATAACCCATGGTCGGCGAGACGCTTCGAAACCTGTTGTTGATCGCATGGCTGCTGCCTCTGTGTGGTTTCGCCGTAGAGATCTTTGGCGGCTTCTGGGGCAGCCGTCGCAGTCGCGTGGCTGCATGGCTGGCAGTTGGCTGCATTGCCACAGGGTTTGTGTGCAGCGCCAGTGCGCTCACAATCTGGGGAAACGCAAACGGCTGGTCTGTCCTGCATCACGCAGAACATCACGCCGATGAAACTGCTGCTGACGGACACGTCGCGCACGATTCCGTCACCCCGCCCGCTCCTGAAACCCTCGCTGCCGCTGATGCACACGCGGACGCTGCAGCGAAACCTGCTGCCGAGCCTGACGCTCAGAAGCCGCAGGACAGTTCCGCAGCAGCAACCACCGCACACAATGACTCAGCAGACCACGACCATCAACACACAGCCGCATCTCCTGCGGCCCGCACCGTGTACTCAGGCACCTTCTACCGCCTCGCCACCTTCGGTAGCCTTGAACTGTCACTCGATTACTACATCGACAGTCTCACCCTCGTGATGTTCACCATGGTGACCTTCATCGCCACCTGCATCCATCTGTTTGCCATCGGATATATGTCTGAAGAACTGACGGAAGAGTACGTGGACCATCATGCCCACCTGCGGAATGGTCATCACGTCCATCGACCCGGGCGGTTCTATCGCTTCTTTGCATTCCTCTCCCTGTTCTGTTTTTCCATGCTGGGACTGGTACTGGCCGGGAACATTTTCCAGGTCTTTATCTTCTGGGAATTGGTCGGTATCTGCAGCTTCCTGCTCATCGGCTTCTACACCGAACGCAAGTCTGCCAGTACTGCTGCCAACAAAGCGTTCATCATGAATCGCGTCGGGGACTTCGGTTTCCTGATCGGCTTGATGGTGGTCTGGACGTATTTCGGCACGTTCAAGTTCGCTGACACCGTGGACGTCGACGGTCATGTTGTACAGGCCGGACTTTTCCACATGTTGCCTCGCGCGGCCGATGGCAACGTGATCATCAATCCGGAAAACGGCGAAGTGCAGATTGGTGCTGCCGCTGCCAACCCAGGCAATACTCACAAGACAATTCCTTATTACCTGCTGGTTGTTGCGGGTCTGGGTGTCTTTGCCGGCTGTATCGGCAAAAGTGCTCAATTCCCGTTGCAGACATGGCTGCCTGACGCGATGGAAGGGCCAACTCCGGTCAGTGCCCTCGTACACTCTGCCACCATGGTGGCCGCTGGTGTCTACCTGACGGGGCGTTTCTACCCCATGTTTGTTCAGGAAGTGCTGCTGACGATCGCCTACATCGGCTGTATCACAGCCTTCGTTGCCGCCACAATTGCCATCGTCGCGACAGACATCAAGAAGGTCCTTGCATACTCCACAATCAGCCAGCTCGGCTACATGATGCTGGGGCTTGGTGTCTTTGGCTGGGGTGCCGGTCTGTTCCACCTTGTGACTCACGCGTTCTTCAAATCCCTGATGTTTCTCTGTTCGGGCAGCGTGATTTACGGCTGCCACCATGAGCAGGAGATGCCGAAGATGGGTGGACTGTGGCGGAAGATGCCAATCACAGCATTCACGATGCTGGTGGGTGTCATGGCGATTGCCGGATTGGCTGTTCCGGGACTTGTTGGGCCCGGCTTCGGTCAGTTGTTTGCCTTCTCCGGCTTCCACTCAAAGGATGCTGTCGTGGCAACCGCTCTGGCCTACGTGCAGGCGAACCCGGCTCACTTCCTGCTGTTCATTCTGCCGCTGATCACTGCCGGTATTACGGCCTTCTACATGTTCCGTTTGTGGTTTTACACCTTCGCCGGAACGCCTCGCGATCACCACGTCTATGACCATTGCCATGAATCGCCACTGATCATGACCGGCCCGCTGCTCGTGCTGTCCGTACTGGCCGCATACTGTGCGTGGGGTGGGGAACAGGGGTCTCTGTATCTGCTGATCACGGGTGATCAGCCGGCTTATGTCAGCCACGGAATCCCGGCGGTGGCGGGCGCCCTGACCATGCCAGGTCACGACGCAGTACACGCCGTCCATCACCAGGCCGGAACCTACGCTTTGATCGCGGCCTTCAGCGGCACGTTCCTCGCGTGGCTGCTGTATGGTTCAGGAAAGGTTGATGTGGCTGAAATCAAACGACAACTTGGCGGCGTCCACGGATTCCTCGCCAACAAGTGGCACTTCGACGAACTGTATGACGCTCTCTTCATGCGTCCGACGCATGTCGTCGGTCGTTTCTGTGCCAGCATTGACCGTCTGATCTTTGACGCAATACTGCACGGATCCGCAGCCGCCACAGTGCTGGTGGCAAAGTGGGATCGGGCGTTTGATGAGAAAGTCGTGGACGGCCTCGTGAATCTGCTGGGCAACGCCACATGGTCAGCAGGAAATTCGCTGAAAGTGCTGCAGACCGGGCGGCTCCGACAGTATGTGATGTTTATTGTGGCTGGAGTGGTAGCGTTGTTCGGCGTTCTGCTGGCAACCTTCCCTCGCTGAAGTCTGGCGTTGATCAGGAAGTAATCGGGACAACTCCTTAGTTTGCGGCATGTGACCATGAATCCTCTTTTTCTGTTGTCAATTTTGATCTTTCTGCCGCTGGTCGGTGCAGCTCTGCTGCTGATTTTTGACGAGCGGAATGCGGACGCCATGCGATTCTGGTCGCTCGGCGTGACGCTCCTCACCTTCATCTTCTCGGTGGTACTGTGGTGTCAGTACAACCCGGCGGAAGGAATGCTGGTAGCAGATGTCTGCGAATGGATCCCATCGTGGAACATCTACTACCGACTCGGTGTGGATGGCATCAGCCTGCCACTGGTCGTACTGACCGGTCTTGTCAGCACTCTGGCTATGGCTGCCAGCTGGAGCATCACGAAGCACGTCCGCGGTTACCTGATTCTGTTCCTGATGCTGGAGTCCGGGATGATGGGCGTGTTCCTCTCCCTCGACTTCTTCCTGTTCTACGTGTTCTGGGAAGTCATGCTGCTGCCGATGTACTTCCTGATCGGCGTCTGGGGCGGACCGCGTAAGGAATACGCAGCCATCAAATTCTTCCTGTATACACTGGCGGGCAGCGTGCTCATGCTGATCGCCATGCTGATGTTTTACTTTGCCAGTGGTTCGCAGGCGGACAGCTTCAACCTGCTGGCCCTTGCCCAGAAAGCATCGCAGGGCGGCCTGATGTCTCCGGGCACCCAGATCACGGCCTTTCTGCTGTTGTTTATCGGGTTTGCCATCAAGCTGCCGGCTTTCCCCGTGCACACGTGGCTGCCTGATGCTCACGTCGAAGCTCCGACCCCTATCAGTATGATCCTCGCCGGCGTTCTGCTGAAGATGGGTGGTTACGGGATCATTCGTATCGCCTTCCCGCTGTGTCCTTACGGGGCTCAGTACTGTGCGTGGGGACTGGTTGCGATCGGCGTCGTCAGCATCATCTACGGTGCGTTCGCGGCACTGGCTCAGACAGACTTCAAACGCCTCGTGGCCTACAGCTCGGTCAGTCACATGGGTTACGTCCTGCTGGGACTTGCCATCTGGAAGATCAATGAAACCACCGGCGAAACAATGAACTCAGACTACTGGCAGATGGGCCTGAATGGTGCCATGTTCCAGATGATCGCTCACGGGATTTCATCCACCGGGATGTTCTTTATGGTCGGGGTGGTTTATGACCGCGTCCACCATCGCGATCTTAACAAGTTCGGAGGCCTGATGGGGCTGATGCCGCTTTACAGTGGCCTTGCTGCCGGCCTGTTCTTCGCCGGACTTGGGCTGCCAGGCCTGTGCGGGTTCATCGGCGAAGTGTTTGTTGTCATCAGCACCTGGAGTTTCAGTCCGATGCTGGCGGTTCTGTCAGCAGCCGGTGTGATTCTGACAGCCGGTTACATTCTCTGGGCGATGCAGCGAGTCTATCTCGGGGCTGAGTACCGTGGTCCGCATCCGGAGGCATTGACGCCCAGCAATGGTCGTGAAAACGCCGTCGCTGCAATTCTGCTCGGTATCGCTATCGTCCTTGGCGTTTATCCGGCAGTGTTGTTCGACGTCATGGAACCGTCCATCAAGGCGATGGCAACGGCAGCCGCTGAAGGTTACCGACACTCCCATGCTGAAGCTCAGGCTGCTGCGGGTCAGGCCCAGGCAGCTCTGAATCGTTGATGAATGAAAACGTGCGGGCGGCTGTTTACTTCTCCTGAACTCTGTCTTTAAGTGCTGCAATGCTGTTTTCCCAGCTCATTCAGAAACTCATTCAGGACACGACCGAGAAATCTCTGCCGTTGTTCAGTGTTGAGTTGTGTCTGTGTGTCACCATCGTGCTGATGCTGCTGGTACGGCTGCTCGGCGCTGATCGCCTGTTGCCGGCCTGCGTGGTCGCTGTCATTGGTGCAGCATCTGCACTGGCCTGTTCGTGGATGCAGTACCGTGAGCTCTACGGGGCTCCCGAACCGGTGTCCACCACCTTCTTCACCGGCATGCTGATCCACGATTCCTTTACCGTCTATTTCCGAGCTTTTCTCAGTCTGTTTCTGCTGCTCACAGTCGCATTGACCAGCCTGACAGGAATCCCCGACGAAGAGGATTCACCAGACTTCTACTCGCTGTTGTTCGGTGCCACGATTGGCATGATGATGATGGCCAGTTCCAATAGCCTGTTAATGCTGTTTCTGTCAGTCGAAATGGCCAGCGTGCCCAGCTATGCCATGGTCGGATTCCTCAAGGGGCGCAAGGCCTCCAGCGAAGCCGCTCTGAAGTACGTTGTATACGGTGCCGGTGCCGCTGGTGTGATGCTGTATGGCATCAGTCTGCTGGCTGGTGTGCTGGGTACAGCCGATATGGGAATGCTGTCTGAGCGACTTGCTGCTGCCGCCGCTGGTGGCTCGGGTGGACTTGGTGACCCGGAAATTCGTACCGCCTCCCTCGGCATCCTGCTGATTATGGTCGGACTGGCATTCAAACTGTCGCTCGTTCCCTTCCATTTCTGGTGCCCGGACGCCTTTGAAGGTGCCTCGGCCGAAGTCGCTGGTTTCCTCTCCATCGCATCAAAAGCCGGAGCCTTCGGCCTGCTGGTGCGTTTGTGCGTGGCTCTGTCCGGCGCTGAGGGTACTGGCCCGCTGATGACCGCATTTGGCTGTGGACTGGGCTTTGTGGCCTGCCTGACAATGACCCTCGGCAACCTCGCGGCCTACGGGCAGACCAACCTGAAACGTATGCTCGCCTACTCCACGATCGCTCATGCCGGTTACATGGTCATGGCCGTGTCAGCGATGCTGGTCATGTCCAGCAGCGCTGCCGGGGCCGCCTCCGCCGCCGAAGTCACTCGCTCGATGGAAGGGCTGCTGTACTATCTGTTCGTCTACATGTTCATGAATCTTGGGGCCTTCGCAGTCATCGCTCTCGTACGCAACTACACGTTCGGTGAAACGCTGGATGATGTCCGCGGTTTGATCAGCCAGAGCCCCACATTGTGTGTGGTGATGCTCATCTGTATGTTCAGTCTTGTTGGCCTGCCCCCGTTTGGTGGCTTCATCGGCAAATTCTTCATCTTTGCCTCGACGCTGAAGTCCGCTGAGACTGAGCCGTTCATGTACGTGGTACTGGTGTGTGGTGGCTTGAACACGGTCTTCAGCCTGTTTTATTACATCCGCGTACTGCGAGTGATGTTCCTGGAAGCGCGTCCTGCAGATGCCCGCCCGGTACCTCTCCCGTTTGCCTCATGGGAATCAGCATTCACGCTGACTCTGGCAGCGTTTGTGCTTCTGCTGGGTGTCGCTCCTTATGTAATGAGTACCACAGCCAATACCGCCGCTCAGTCACTGGCGTTTTTCAACTGAACAACAGGCGTATTGGGCTGGGGTCGATTGTGCCTTCGAAAAATGGACTGGGTTATGGCGTCGGATGCAACCAATCAGCTGCTGAATAGTGTCCTGATCCAGATGTCGCGAAGTCTGCTGCAGTATGCCTCAGAGGCTTCGGTGTGGGTACGAGCGGAAGCGTCGTCCGCAGCCAGTCGTCTGGAAGCCGCCGCACTGCGACAACGACAGGCCGTCGGGCGTCTGGCAAAGCTGCTGGATGGCCGCGACTTCGCAGTCGATTTTGGTACTTTCCCGACAGAATACACTGACCTGCAGTTTCTGGCTCTGAAGTCACTGGTAGCCGGCCTGCTGAATGGACAGCACCGCATCTGTGAGGCTGCTCAGTCTGCTGTTGCACGCCTGCAGACCGCCGGTGATGCCGAAGCCGCTGCCTTGCTGGCCGAAATCCTGACAGGACAGCAGGCGATCGAGTCTGATCTGCAGACTATCGCTGCAACCCTGTAATCAACTGCCGCCCTCGACACTTGAAACTGGCAACCCCCGCACTGGCGTCACGGCAGTCCGGAAGCAGCATTGCCCGGCCTCAAAGCCTGCAAGGACTCGGATGCACGCCAGGCCCCACTTGCTGCCTGTTCTCGCGCTGCAACCTGACGCAGGATTGATGACGTTCAGAACCCCATCTGCACGCCAGACGAAACTCCGGCAGGATCTCTGAGCCTTCCGTCAGAAGATTGCCATTTCCTGATGCCGCACCGGATGCTCTACCACGTCAGCTTCTGTCGCAGACGCTGCATACCCCGTAACCAGCGGTCATAGTTCTCGCCCTTCAATCGATAAAAATCCAGTACCTCCGGATGCGGCAGAATCAGGAACTCTTCAGCCTCGATTCCCTTCAGGATCGCCGCAGCAGCCGACTCAGCCGTGATGGCATGCAGATGCAGATAACGGTGGATCGGATCCCCATCGTCCAGCATGTCCGTTTCCACACCCAGCGGACAGACACACGAAACTCGAATGCCCTGACGCCCGTAACACACCGACAACCATTCCGACAACGCCAGGTCCGCATGCTTGGTGACGGAATACGACGCCGAACCAATTTCAGTCAATAAGCCGGCCGCCGAAGCCGTCTGCACAAAATAGCCACTCTTCTGCTGCAGCATGCCCGGTATAACCGCCCGAGCAGCATAAATCCGCGACATCACGTTCACATCCCACATCCGCTGCCAGTCAGAGTTCGTTGTCTCAACGCCCCCCTTGACCGTGATACCGGCGTTCGAACAGAAGATGTCAATACGACCGCAGGTTTCCAGAGCCGATGCCACAAGCTGCTGCACTTCCGCTTCCACTCCAACGTCACATGCAACCCCCAGTCCTGCAGCTCCCAGCTCTGCCGCCACACTCCACGCTGACTCAGCGTCCCGATCCGACACAACCACACGCTCAGCACCCGCAGACGCAAACTGACGGCACATCGCTGCCCCGATGCCCCGCCCCGCTCCCGTCACCACGACCACCCGTCCCTGAATTTCCATATCAGCATATTCCCTGTCAACAACCCTACGTCTCTGTCCTGACAGCACAACCTAACACACATGCTGACTGCTGCGAACGGGGAACCTCGCCGAATCTGATCCCCCGGCTTCCACGCTCTCTCCAACACCAGAACTCAAACGCCAGGCACCTGCCTCCTGACCCGAATCTGGCCAAATCTGCCGATTTCTTTCTCCACGCAGATCAGTTGCCCAACAGGGAAATTTATCGCCGACACCCATTGACGGGTTCGCTTCTGCTTCCCCGCGCGCAGCAGATTGCAGAGAATACCCGCATGTCACGACTTCTGCTCTCTGCTGTCTGCATTGCACTGCTGCCGGGCCTGCTCTGGGCCCGCCTCACCAGTTCCTGCGCTGTGGCCGACGAATCCCCCTCAGCACAGTTTCAGAACGATGCCGCAGCTCAGACCATCAAACGGCTTGAAATCGCCCTCCTGCGACAACCTCGACCGGGCACGCTCTTCGATCGAGTCCTGGAGTGGCATGCAGACAACGATTCAGTGACCGATTACATCCAGCGTCTGACACTCGCAACTGAACACAACGATCATGCCGCTCAGCTGCTGCTGGGCCTCGTCCTTGCACAGCAGGATCGTCCAGCCGACGCTCTGCCGGTCCTGCAGGCAGCATCCGTCGCTCGACCCACAGATCCCATCGCTCGCTGGTACCTCGGCAACCTTCAGTTGCGCAGCGGACAGCCCGCAGCAGCCGCCCAGTCACTCCTGCAGGCACTGCAACTCAAACCAGCTGCCCCCGATCTGCCCAACCTCTGTCGCGACTGTGCAACTGCCCTCCGTCAATCGGCCACCCCCGCACAACTGGCGGAATTCTGGACACGCCTGCCTCAGCAGTTCCCCGGCAATCGTCGCCTCACTGAGCTGGCAGCGACGCAGCTGATGGACAATGGTTTCCACACAGAATCACTCACCACCTTTCAGACTCTGCGCGACAGCGAACAGGACCCGGCACAAATCGCCGCCATCACGCTGCAGATCGCTCGACTGCACGTCCTGATGCAGCACCCCGAACCGGCCCTCGAAACACTCGAAAACGGACTCAATAACCTCGCGGCAGATGGCTGGCTGGCCCGACAGTTCCTCAACGAAATCCAGCGTCTGCCGCAATACTCAGAACAGCCCGACCGCCTGATCCAGTGGTATCAAAGGCGATTACAGCAATCGCCTGATGATCAACTGGTCCTCGAAAAACTGGTTCGCCTGCAGATCCAGTCCGGTCAGTCTGCCGCAGCCGACAGTCAGATCAAACAATCGCTCACACAGTTTCCCGATTCACAACGACTGCAACGCCTCGAAATCGAAGTGGCCGAAGCAGCCGGCCGCTTCACTGACGCTGAGCGGCTCTTTCGCACACGCACTGACAGTCCGCAGACGACCGCGGCCGATCTGGAGGATTTTGCCGCCTTCCAGCTGCGACGTGCCGATCTCACCGCGCCTCAACGCCGGACACTCGCGTCAGAACTCTGGCATCGCGCAGCACAACTCACCCCCTCTGTCACTCAGCTGCTGCAACTGGCCGAACGCCAACGACAGATCGAACAGTACGACGCCGCCGAAACACTGCTGAACCAGGCCTTGCAGCTGCAGCCAAATCACCCTGCGACCTGCGAAACACTCGCAAGGCTGCTGCTGCTGCAGAATCGTCGCGACGACGCTCTGACAGCACTCCGGAAAATGGCAGCCGGAACTCAACGCAATGCCACCAGCCTACACGACCTTGCTCGCTGTGCCATGCAGTACGGATTCCCCGAAGCTGCCATCGCTGCCGCCGCCGACGCCGCACAACTCGATCCCGATCCCGCCCAGCTCCTCAAACTGTGCCGCCTGCTGCGCGGTTCTGTAACGCCTTTGCCAGCCAGCACCGCTGAACAGTGCCTGCGGCTCCTCGAACAGGCCACTTCAGTCTCCGAATCATTCCCGGAAGCCGCCCGCATCGTCGAAGAAAAAGTCCTCGTGCTGCAGGCCGCCGGCCAAACCGATCAACGCTTGCAGCAATTGCTGAAAACACTCGGTCGCCCTGACGAATCACCGCCAGTCACCACTGCTCAGCCACACTCGGTCATCGCATGGTTCGAAATGGCTACCCTGCAACGATCGCTGCAGAATCCCAACGCTGCCCTCGAATCCCTCCGACTCGCACTCAGACTGCAACCCACCCAGCCACTGCTGCTCCAGACGACTGCGGCACTCTGCCAGGAACAGGGACTTCTGGCCGATGCACTGCAGCTGCATCAGCAATGTCTGCTCGCGGCACCCGAACAACGGGCCGCCTGCCTGCCGCAGATCGCCCGACTGCAGCTGCTGCTGGGAAATCGCGATGCCGCTGCCAGCACCATGCTGCAGCTGGATGCAGCCACCGACATCAGTCCCCAGCTGGCCATTGAAGCCGCCGATACTCTGACCGAAGCCGGACGGCGCTCTGATGCCGTTCGCCTGCTGAGACAGGCCACCAGGAACGCCCCGGATGACTCCGACCTGCACCTCGCTCTCTCTGAACAGTTGTGGGCCACCGGCAACCGCTCCGCGGCACTGCAGTCCTGCTGGCAGGCATTCGATACGTCCACTGACGAGCCCCGCCTGCTGACTCTCGCAAATACACTCGTCTCTCTGCATACGACAGCCGACCGCCTCGATCAGTTGCAGGAAAGTATTCGCCAGCGCAGCCAGCAGCCTGCCACAGAGCCCTCCGCGCTGCGCCGAACTCTGCTCCTCGCAGACGCCGCAAACCTCCCCGATATCGCTCGTGTATGTCGTACAGCACTGCTTGATACAGCCGCTGCAACCTTTGATGATCAGGTCGCAGCGGCCACTCAACTCATTGCAGCCGGCGATTCGCAGGCTGGGTTTGAACTCCTGCAAAAACTTGACCACGGCACTCGCAGCGAAGCTGAATGCGCTCGGATCGCTGCCTGTGCCGCTCAACTCCCCGCCTCACTCCTTGACGACTGGCTGCCCACGCCCCTGACTGCCAGCCTGCTGTGGAACGAACGCCTGCAAAACCTCGATACTCTGCTCCAGCAACAACGCTGGCAACAGGCTCTGCAACTCTGCCAGAGTCTCGCCGCAGATGAACAGCACTCATGGCCCGTGGAACTGCGAACCGCCATCTGCGAATGGCATCTCAACAATCATGCGAAAGCCACCAGCAGACTGCAGCGGCTGATTCAGGACGTGGATCTGCCACAACCCACAGCAAACCCGGCTCAGCTCATCGGCACCACCGAAGCCCCCCCCACACCGACGCTCGCCCCCCTGTCGCTCACACGCGGAACTCCAGCCAGCAGCTTCTGGGTCATGATATTCGAAAATTCCACTCGGATTTTTCTTGACAATGCATCCTCTGCCGGTCCCGAACACCCCACCCAACCCCTCTCCCCGGCCGCTCTCAGACAGGCCGAACTGACCGCCCTCTGTGGCCTGCTGCTGGCAGAATCCCGGGGATTTGCTCCGGATGTCCAACTGTGGCTGCAAAACACCACCACTTCCCCCGAAACCGCAGCACGCCGCCTGTGGGCATGGCGTCGACTGAAAAGCATTCGCGATGGACGACCCGCTGCACTGCGTGCCGACAGCTTCCTGTTGCTCCAGCTCGGCGATCCGGAAGGCCCTCCTGCCGTGCTTGCCGAATTGCCACCCCCCGCAGGCAGCAGTAACTCCTCACAACTAAAGCTGCTGCAGGATGCGCGGCAGCCACTGACCGAAGAACAATCTCAACTCGCCATCCAGTCGCTCGCCCAACTGGCCGACACCCTGCCCGCCGCCAGCCTGCTCAACTGCCTGCAGCAGATTGCCGCCGGTTCTGAAAGACCACCAGCCCGACCCTCGCTGGAAACGGCTGCTGTATCCTCGGAAACACTGCTGCTCCGGCTGCTCAATGCCGCACATGCACGCCGATCCAATGGCACACCCCCACCTCTGCACAGCATTCTGCAGGCTGCTGCCGAACTGCTGGCTCAAAGACCACAGGCCGGATTTGTCTATCCTTTACTGGCAGCCGAAATCAGTCAACGTGATCAGATCTCGCCTGATGAACTCCACGCAGCCGGAGAATTCTGGGTACAACACGGCAGCCTGCTCAACACGGACACGGGGACTCTCGAACCCCAATGGTATGTCAACCGTCCCGCTGCAACGCAGACAGCCACCCTTCATCCGGAACAGCTCGGCATTCTGCTTGAGGCCCGCGATCGACAACTACTCACAGCCATTGCAGCCAAAGCCCTCAGTAGCACCCTTCCAGGCCCTCTGAACGAACTCCAGCAGATGCCGGACATGACGACAGCCCAGTCAGCACAGCGACTTCAGGCTGTGCGACGCTGCCTGCTGTGGCTCGTCCTCAACTCAACGCCACACACTGCAGAACCCCCACACGGGCTGCAGCAACTGGAACTCCTGCTGCCAACCGCATGGCAGCCCGTCTGGCTTCACGCGGTGCAGCTGGAACAGCATGGAGCAGACGCCGAGGCCCTCGCAGTCATCAACACCCTGACCACCACGGACCCCCGGATTCAGCGAGGTAAATCGCTCACAGCTCTCCGGCTGGCAGCGCGACTCGGGCAGCCCGAAACCGCCAGACAGGCATGGCAGATCCTCGCTGGCATGCAGTTGACTGTCGATGAACGCCGTGAATGCAGCCGGCAGCTGCGATTGTGCGGACTGGCTGAGGAATACCACGCACTGGTGCAGCGCTCATCTCCCGAATTTTCTGAAGCCCGACTGCGACGCCTGCAGGACGAACTGATCATGTATCAGTCCGAAGGACGGCTGCAGGAAGCACGCGAGCTGGCCGAACGAATCCTGCAGCAACCCGATGATGGAAGCGTCCGCTTTCGACGCCACGGACGCCTGACCGCGGACGACCTGCGACGGCAGGCGCGCAGTATCCTGCAGTCGGCGAATTCTGCCGTATCCGCACCAAAGAATGCGCCCTGAAGTGTGTCCGACACCGGAAAATTGCCCCACCACGGCGTCGTACAACTGTTTTCCGCGTGCCATAAGCGTCAAAATATGTTAAAACCGAATGACCTGTGAGCCAGTTGCTCCCTAAGCAATCCGCTCACAGGCGGTGCCGCATGGATTGGCCGTACCGTACGCAAGTGGAAGGATTCCCAATGAATGTTTCGGTGGTAGTTCCCGTCAAGAATGAAGAAGGCAATGTGCTCGAACTGCACCGTGAAATTGCGGTCGCAATGCGCAGCACCGGATGCTCATTCGAAATCATCTTCGTTGACGATGGCTCAACCGACGCGACCTTCTCACTGCTGAAACAATGCGCCGCCGAAGATGCCTGCTGTCGTGTTCTGAAACTGCGACGCAACTACGGACAGACTGTCGCCATGAAAGCCGGCATCGATGCGGCTGTCGGCGCCGTCATCGTGACACTCGACGGCGATCGCCAGAATGATCCCGCCGACATCCCGGAAATGCTCAGGAAACTGGACGAAGGCTACGATGTGGTACTCGGAGTACGCACGGTACGCCAGGACGCACTGCTCCATCGTCGGCTCCCTTCAATCATCGCCAATCGAATGTTCTCCATCGTCTCCGGAGTCAAATGTTCCGATCTCGGCTGTGCTCTGAAAGTGATTCGAGCCGGCTTCCTGACAGACATCGAACTCTACGGCGAAATGCATCGCTATCTCGCTGTCCTCCTGCAGCATGCCGGAGCCCGTTGTGCTGAAGTCCGCACAAATCATCGTCCTCGAGTCAGTGGACGAACCAAATACGGACTGGATCGTACTATGCGAGTGCTGCTGGACCTGCTGGTTGTCAAATACCGCCTGCAGTGGTTCAACAGCCCGATGCGATTGTTCGGCAGTTTCGGAGCCGCCAGCCTGCTGCTGTCGTTCGCTGCCGCCTTTGGCACCGTCTTTATGAAACTGCGTGGCACAGACATGACAGGAAACCCGCTGCTGTTGCTGACAGTCATGGCAGCCTTCGCCGCACTGCAACTGTTCAGTCTTGGCATTCTGGGCGAGGTCTGTGCACGCGTGTACTTCCATGCCAGTCGACGAACCGGCTATGTCGTTGCCGAGCAGTTGAATTCTTCTGATGAAGATTCAGGAAGCCTGCCCATGCGACGCGCGGGCTGAACGACAACTTAACCACGCTACACAAACATTCCCGGCATCAGGCCGCCCGCTGCTGCTCAGAAACCTCATCCGGCATGTGCAGCTTCAGCAGATCTTCATCAGCTGACTGATCTCGCTCGCTCGACATCGCTGCAATCCGTCTCGCTGCGACTGCTCCTGCAATCAAACCGATCCCGGCACCTACCAGCACATCGGATGGAAAATGACGGGATGCCATCACACGCTGCAGCCCGCACCCGGCAGCAAGCAGCAACCACCAGCGACGTCCCTGCGGAAACAACACACCCAATGCAACAGCCAGCCCAAAGGCCGCTGCGGTATGAGCCGATGGAAACGATTGCAGACTCGACGAAATCACTCGCTCAGAGAATTCCGGCAGACTGGCATCCGGTAGAAATGAAAATCGCGGCATCTCAGGAGCTTCACCCGGCAGTAACGCTCCCGGACGACGACGTATGACCAGCAATTTCAACAGATTCGCCGTCATACCACTGCCAAACGAGGCCAGTGCCAGCAGACTCACCTGACGCCACGACAGACCCGCAATCAGCGTCGCAGTCACAATGACCACTGCCGTTCCAAAACCATGCCCGAATGGCTCAAGCCGGTCCACACCCTGACTGACAACTCGCGGCAACGACTGCAGTACAGTGACAAGCCAGCCATCAAGCTGCAGCAGGATTAACAGCGCCCCCATAGCGATCAGAGCGGCACCTCGACGCGGTACACCCACAACCTCCTCTGCACCGCCACGCCCCATCGCTTCAACAATCGCCCGCAGATTCTTCATTCCATTCATCGAACTGCTCCGACCTCGCGGACTTTCACCGCTCGTTTCTTCGAGCTATTCGATGCTGAAACTGAACCGGATGCTGTGACCAGACACAATGTATCATCTGTGGAATCGGGGAAATCACCCACCTCTTTCCTGACCTCAATCGCGATCGGCAGAATCTGCCGAAGCTGTTCAACCTGAGAACCTGCGACCAGCAAACCAGCCCCCGGTGTCGCCAGCAGGAAGTCGGCCGCCCCCTCGGCTGTTTCCGGAGTAAATGCCTGAAACTGCTGATCCGCATAGTAAATCCAGCTCGCCCTTGGTGCTCCCCATGCGGCCAGAGTCGCGTTCCCCTCCTCGGATATGCCAGCCTGCAGCAACTCAGAAAACTGCCGCTGCTGTGACGCTAAGGGAACACCAAAGCTGAATAACGTCAGCGTGAAGAATACGGCACTCAGACCCCACCAATGCCATAACCTTGCCACTTCCCCACGCTTCAGCCAGTACAGCATCAGAATCGATGCCAACGCTAACGGCACTGGCATCAGAGACACCCAGTACTGATCACCCAAAAACACATGCGCCCCCGCCAGAAAACCTGCCACCAGCAGCACGCTCACCGCCGCTGCCGTGGCAAATGCCGCCTGCTGCCAACGCAGACTCAGCACCGTCGTGCGACTCAGCACACGGTCCAGATAACTGGCAACAATCAGCACAATCCCGGGATAACCCGGAGTGATATAGCTGGGCAGCTTCGTGGCAGCCAGTGAAAACGCCAGCATCGGACAGCCAATCCAGCACAGACCGAATAACAACGCCCGACCACGCTCAGAGCCACTGCGAAGTTCAGAGACCATCTGCAGCAATGCCGGACCAAGAAATACACTCCACGGGAAAAAACCCACACACAACGCCAGCGGATAAAATAAAACCGAAGATCCAGCATGCCCCTCCATCGTCTGCATGGCTCGGCTCAGATTGTGCTCCAGAAAAAAACCTCGCAGCCACTGACCATCGGTGCGCAAACCCACCAGCACGTACCACGGAGCTGAAACGGCCAATGCCAGTACAACACCACGAATCGGATACAACTGCCACGCCGATCCCACAAATGCCGCAGGTGACTCCACCACCAACTGCCGCAACAGAACCAGCCAGCTCGCAGACTTCTCAAACCGCTGACTCACGGAAAAGAGTCGACCACAAAACAGCCACGCGCCGCAAATAATCAACGGCAACACCAGACCCACAGGCCCCTTGGCAAGCACCGCCAGACCCAAAGACACATACATCAGAATCCAGTTCCAGAATGACGACGAACCAGACTCCGCAACATCCACGCAACCAGTCAGCCCTGACCTGAAATACGGCAGAAATAGCCGCACAAAAAATGTCAGCCCCAGAGTCTGGCAGAAAATCAAAGTCGCATCCGGAGTCGCCGCTCGAGACGCCATCACAAACAACAGTGACGAAGACAGCATCAGCGCTGATAACCACGCCACCCCTGTACTGAACAGACATCGGCCGATATACCACACACAACAAACCGTCCCCAGTCCACACAACGCCGACGGTAAACGCATCGCCGTTTCCGTCGGCCCCAGCAGACTCACCGATGACATCGTCAGCCAGTAAAGCAGAATCGGCTTGTGAGTCCTGAGTTCGCCATTGAACGTCGGAACCACAAGATCACCACGCTCAAGCATCTCCACCGTACAGCGAGCATTCCGGCACTCGTCCACATCCCAAAGCAGCGAATCACCAAGACGAAAAAATAATGTCAGACCGCACAACACACCGGCGGCCAGCATCATCGGCAGATTCCACGCCAGACCCGTCGTAGGTCTCGCCTGGATCGAAGCACTTGAATCGGACGTCATCGAAACGGCCTCCATGCCGACGCGCGTCAGAGAAAAATCGGACGTATTCGCTCACGAAGAGTACCACACACAAACCCAACAGGCCATCCCAGCCCCGCGCTCTCTCTGCAGTGAAATCCACGAAAAAGACGTGAAAATCTGTTTAACAATCGCCACACCCGTAGCTTGGGCTTCAGCCCGAGCCCCCCCCCCCACACCACCACCACCCTCACCCGCAACCTGCCGCCTGACAACTGTCCACGAAAAGTCGTCCATACCCTCCGACAAACACCGCCCGACTCTGGTCCAGCAGCAAAACCCAGATCACAAGGGCAGAACGGAATCCACAATCAGAAGTGTCTGCCCTTCAACCCCCGCCCAGTCAACAACACACTCGCAGCTCTGCAGCACATGACTTCCGACTACTACACACCCGCCGGCCGCGCCCAATGCTCACGATACTGCCGACGCACCAGAGAATTCGCCTCCTCATGATTCGTAATCACTTCACGGTCCGCGTCAAAATGCAGCAACGCCCCCGTCCGCGCAGCAATATTCGACAAATGCACAATCGTGGCTGACAAACGGCCCGCATTCACGTCAGCATTCGTCCCCACCGCAGGATCCCGCACCGCCGCAAGGAAATTCGAATGATGACGAGGCAGATCCATGCTGCCCGTCTGCTCCTCAATCAACTTGTTCCGCGGACCATACAAAGCCCACCCCTTCGTATGCCCCATCACCAGCAGACCATTCGTCCCGTAAAACGCCGCACCATTCTCATACCCCTCCTGCACATACGGTGACCAGATTCGCTGCTCGAAAATCAGCTGCTTCGTTCGCCCCGCCGGACTACCCGCCAACGGATACTCACAAATCGAATACTGAGTATCCGGGTACTGCTGATCATCATCAAACACATTCTTACCGCCTATGCAGGTGACTCGCGTCGGATGCGTCTCGACTCCCAGTCCCCACAATGCCACATCAATATCATGCACCCCGTCATTCCCAATATCACCACAGCCAAAATCATACCACCAGCGCCAGATCCCGTGCAGCATGTTACTGCGATAAGGCACGACCGGAGCCGGTCCCAGCCACGCATCGAAATTCAGATGCGCCGGCGGCTGGGAAGACTCCGTCCGACCAATCGAACCCCGACGCTGGCTGTTCCACGCCTTCGCCACCAGAATCTCACCAATATCACCCCGGCGAATGCGCTCAATACCCGCCTGCACAAATTCCGTGCTGCGACTCTGAGTCCCCACCTGCAGCTTCTTCCCCGAACGCTGCACTGCCTCCGCCAGTAACCGACCTTCACGAATGTTGTGACAACAAGGCTTCTCAACATACACATGCTTGCCAGCACTCAATGCCAGAATAGCAGCCGGAGCATGCCAGTGGTCAGGCGTCGCGATAAACACCGCCTCGACAGCCTTGTCATCCAGCACACGCCGCATGTCGTCCGTCGTCTGCGGCGCCGTCCCACTGTTCATCTCAACCGTTTTCGCAGCGGCAGCCAGCCTCTGAGCATCCACGTCACAAACCCACGCCAGTCGCACATCCTTACGCTGAGATAACAGACTCAGGTGATTGCCACCCATCCCACCACAACCAATCAGCCCGATCGTCACAACTCGCTCGTCAACAGAACCAGCCACTGCCACTGCACTGGAACCCTTCAACACTGCAGCCGAAGCCACAGCCAATGACCCCTGCAGAAACTCACGACGATCGCCTGCTGACATAAATCCCCTCCTGAAAACAACCGCTGACATCGCAAACACGCCAATTGACATCGTTATTTCGCAGACTAACGCCACCAGCCATATCGGGCAAATCACTCGCACACAGGGGGACACACGCATTGACAAACATTATTTTTCTCAATTTGTGATTTTCTGCCATGTGGCTTCTTGCCCCCCCCCCACCCACCCTGTACCCTGGATTGACCAGTTCTCGCATATAGGAGTGGCCTGCAGGAGTAGCCTGCCTTTTGTTCGACCAACAACACCTCAGGGAGTTCCGTGATGCGTATCTTACTTACACTGGTCTCTCTGTGCGCTTTCCACTGCACAGCTGCCGCGGACGTTGTAAATTTCTCAGGGCCGTTCGATGTCGCAAATTGGACGCAGGAAGTGACCAATGGCGGCGACGGATCGTTCGACCTCACCAACGCCCCGCTCAGCGTCACACTCTTCGGCAGCGACAACAACGTGGGCTCAAGCGATACACGCTTCTCAATCACCCCAACCACGGGCTGGTTCATCAACTTCGACTGGCGATTTTCAACGACGGACGGCCCCTTTTGGGACCCGGCAGGTTACAGCATTAATGGGGTCTTCACAGAATTGACCGCTAGCAGCGGTGGTTCCCCTCAGTCGGGGCAAGTCAGCAACCTGCTGATTCTTCCGGGTGATGTGTTCGCATTCGAACAGCGATCCAGAGATTCAGTCTTCGGAAGGGGAGAGTTGACAATCAGCTCTTTTTCGGCCACTGTCCCGGAACCCGCCAGTTTCATCCCCGCTGCCGTTGGCTTCGCGGCGTTCGGCGTCCGAGCCTTCCGACGGCGACGTGCCATGCAGGCCGGCTGATCACTTGTGCTGCCACTGCTTCGGCCGAATTGCAACCAACTCATTGACGTCGCAATGCGCCAGTAAGCGCTCTGCGGCGTCTTTTCGTTTTTCAACCACTGCCTCCCTCACCCAACATCCCACAACAGCAACTGCACCATTTCCAGATGCTGCACCAGACGCAGTGCCCGCGCAGCCACCGACAGCTTCGCCCCACCTGCATCTGTAAACACTCCGGAACGCCCCCCACGCCCCGACTCCCGCACCACCTCCGTCGATAATTCAATCAGTCGAAACGGATCCAGCCGACCACCACTCACCAGTCCACGCACCCGCGCCAACACTTCCGCCCCGGCACCCAGGTCACCCACCCAGTCCTCCAGCACCAGCCCCAGCTGCTGCAGCACCGGATGATCACCCACTCGCCGAAACCAGTAACCCGCATTGCCCGCATCCGGTTCCCGACGATGCATGATCCCGTGCCAGTAATCCGCCGTCCGCGGATTGCCACGGCCCTCCATCGTCTGCGAAATCTGATGCGACTCCTCCGCAAAATCCCAGTACAGCAGCAGCCCCGCTGTAAAACACCGCGCCGCCACACCCCGCAATCCCAGCTCACTGACACACCGGTCAATCGCGCACTGCAGGCCCGCCAGCGGCACACCACTGACCCCCGGCACCGCTGCCGGTAACACCGCAGCCAACTCTACATCACTCAAACCGCGACCAGCACCGCCACCCACCACACCGCCCACGCACTCCGTCGCCAGTCGCAAACCCAACAGACTTCCCGGGAACTCTCCCGCCCCATGCTGCCGCAGCACATTCGCACAGCATAACACCAGATCGTCAGAACCCCAGCGCTGCAACAGCGGCCTGCAACCCGCTGAGATGCGCTGCTGCAACGTCAGCGGCAGCACCGCACGCGAAAACACCACCGCCGCGTCCAGCTCGCCCAACTCAATCCGCCCAGCCAGCGATTCACCATACCCCAGCAGCGCAGCCAAACGCTCCACGGTTCCACCCCGGAATACCGCCACACAACGCTCTTCGCCCCACCGCTGCCGCAAGACACCACACGTCAGCCCAGCACCCGCCGGCAAAGCCCCAACCCGACAGAACCCAATTCCAGCCACCACAGCAGTCGCTGCAGTCAGCAGTGATTCCGGAACCAGCAACAGCATGCAATCAGCTCAGCTTGTAAAGGTCATCCAATTCAGTAAATCGATGGCGGCGGCGTTACACTGCCGTCAGCATGCAGAAAGCGAAAATCACAGCCTTCGTGCGCCTGCGTCGTCTGCTCGTGAAACAACCGACCATAGCCCCGCGAAAAAGCCGGATCGGCCGGCACCCACGCCGCCTGCCGCCGAGCCAGCTCGTCTGCCGACACCTCCAGCGTCAACGTGCGGCCAGCCACGTCCAGACAAATCATGTCCCCATTCTGCACCAGCGCTAATGGCCCCCCCACGTGCGACTCCGGAGACACATGCAGGACACAAGCCCCATAACTGGTCCCACTCATCCGCGCATCACTGATCCGCACCATGTCCCGCACACCCTGCTGCAACAGATACTTCGGAATCGGCAGCATGCCCCACTCCGGAATCCCCGGAGCACCCAGTGGCCCCGCACTCTGCAGCACGATCACATGCTCTGCCGTCAGACCCAGTGCCGGATCGTCAATCCGCGCCTTCAATTCCGGATAGTTCGCGAACACCGCCGCCGGACCACGATGCTGCAATAATCGCGACTCCGCCGCCGCCGGCTTGATCACACAACCATCCGGAGCCAGATTGCCACGCAACACCGCCAGACTGCCCGTCGAACACACCGGATTACTACGCAGCCGAATCACATCCTCATTCCAGATCTTCGCACCCTCAAGATAGTCGGACAAGGTGCCAAACTGCACCGTCGGAGCTTCCAGATGCAGCAGGTCACGAATCTGATCCAGCAAAGCCGGCAAACCTCCCGCGTCAAAAAAATCTCCCATCACATACTGACCCGTCGGACGCAGATTCGCCAACACAGGAGTCCGCCCGGAAATACGATCAAAATCCTCCAGAGTCAATCCCGCCTGAGCACGACCGGACATCGCCATCAAATGCACAATCGCATTCGTGGAACCACCCAGCGCCATCAGGACCGTCACCGCATTCTCAAACGCCTCTCGACGCAGAATCTGCGACGGACGGCGATCACACCACGCCAGTTCCACCGCCGCTCGACCAGTCTCTGATGCCATCCGACTGTGACCGGAATGCGTCGCCGGCAGGGAACTGGCACCCGCCAGAGTCATTCCCATCGCCTCCGCGATCGCCGTCATCGTCGACGCCGTTCCCATCGTCATACAATGACCCGGTGATGCCGCGATATAATCCTCCAGATGACACCACGCTTCACACGACATCCGACCAGCACCACGCTCAGCCCAGAATCGCCAGACGTCCGTACCACTGGCCAACTGCTCGCCATGCCAACTGGTCCGATTCATCGGACCACCCGGCATCACAATCGATGGAACGTCTGCACTCAAAGCACCCATCAGCAAAGCCGGAGTCGTCTTGTCACAGCCACCCATCAGCACCGCCGCATCCAGAGGATACGTCCGCAGAACTTCCTCCGTCTCCATCGCCAGGAAGTTGCGGTAATACATCGAAGTGGGCTTCATAAAGGTTTCACTGAGACCCATCACCGGGATCTCAACCGGAAACCCACCCGCCTGCCACACACCCCGCTTGATCTCCTCCGCTCGCTGCCGGAAATGCGCGTGACAGGAAATCAAATCATTCCACGTATTCAGGATTCCAATCACCGGCTTGCCGGCAAAATCCTCCGTCGAAAAACCCGCCTGCTTCTGACGCGATCGATGGCCAAACGAACGCAGATCGTCCGGACCAAGATAACGATGACTGCGGAGCTGTTCAGGGGCCAGACGAGCAGACGGCGACATGCGTGCAAACTTAAAAAAACAGAAAGAAACAAAACAACGGCAACTGCCCGCAATTCTACGAACACCCACCCGCACAGGTCAATCACCCCCCACTCACCGAGCAGACCTGCCGGAACGCCGGAACGCTTTCGCCGCTCGCAACCCCGTACCCTTGCCCACAGCCGACTTCACGCCCTTCTTCGCAGCCTTCTTTGCGACCTTCTTCACAACCGACTTCTCTGCCTTCTTCGCAGCCTTCTTCGCAGCCTTCTTCGCTGGCGACTTCAACACCGCCTTCTCAGATGACTTGCCCGCTGCTTTCGCCACAGCCACCTTTGCAGGCAACTGCGATGCACCCCGAAACTCGGCAATGCGAGCAATCAGGTCCAGCGGCAATGGAACATCCAGCGGAAACTGCACAGAACCCTTGCCCTGCACGTAACCCCGCAGCTCCGCCGCAAAATGCTGCATGGCCACAGGAGTCGGATACAGGCCAATGTGATTCTCAAACGCCGCATAATGCAGCAGATTGGTCTTCAATCGCAGCGTCGGTATCCCGTAACGCATCACCTCCTCCGCATGCGGGATCGCCGACCTCACCGTGTCACGAACCTGCGTCAGCAACCTCTGCACCGCAACCGGAAACTGACCAATATAAGCATCAATCTCCGCACACCCGGGAACTGTAGACATGAACGACTGCTTCACTTTCCAGAAAATGTTCTGACCAGATTAACCCAGCACACCATCAATCACCCGACCATGATCCAGCACCGGCAACGGACGACCAAACTGGTCCGGCAACCGAGTCTCAGGGTTGATGCCCAACGCATGATACACGGTCGCCGCGATATCCGCCGGACCCCACGGCTGAGTCACCGGGTACGCAGCCTGATCATCCGATGCCCCAACCACCGCACCACGCACTGCACCGCCACCCGCAAAGAAAATCGAACCACAGGTGCCCCAGTGATCCCGACCACCCGCGGAATTGATCTTCGGAGTCCGCCCGAACTCCGTCAGAAATACCACCAGCGTCCGCTCCAGCAAACCACGCTCTTTCAATTCACTCAACAAAGCCGCACAAGCACGATCCGTACCCGCCAGATGATAGCCACGCTTCGATAACTCTGACACATGCGGAAAATTCTGACCAGCAGCGTTGTGGTTGTCCCACAAATTGCCGTAATCCGGATCGTAGCCATAGTCCACCATCACAAACCGAGCCCCGGACTGCACCAGTCGCCGAGCCAGTAAACAGCGCTGCCCAATCTTCGTACGACCATAACGCTCAAATGTCTCCGGATGCTCGTCAGATAAATCAAACGCACGCCGCACGGCAGGTGATGTCAGCAGATGCGCCGCACTTTCAAATTGCCGCTGCTGAGCCGTTGCGGTCAACTGCTGCTCCAGTTCACGACGCGAATTATCAAGTGCCTTCTTCAGCGCAATCCGATGCTCCAGACGCACCGCTGACAGACCCGCCAGAGGTCGCAGATCCTGCGGCACCAGATCCTCCCTCGCATACGGCGACGGATTCGCAGACTTCTCTCCCACTGAAAAATCCGGCTGCTCTGGCACTCCCCCTGTACAGAACGGAGCATACCCGTTGCCCAACCAACCACCCACAAACAGATTGTGCGGCGGCGGACCAGGCCTCGTAATCCCAGGGACCGCGATGTAACCCGGCAAACCACCACGACCACCCTGCAGATAACTCACAATCGAACCAATGTTCGGCTCACTGAATAACTGCGCAGCCGTCACCCTGCGTCCACTCAGCGTATACACCTGACTCAACAGATGATCGTTGCTGTCATGCGAAAAACTGCGCACCACACACAACTCGTCTGCCAGACGCGACAGCTGCGGCAGGACCTCGCTGAACTGCACCCCAGGCAAGGACGTCGATATCGCTGATAAAGTCCCACGGATTTCTTCCGGTGCCTGCGGCTTCGGATCAAAAGAATCCAGATGCGAAACCCCTCCACCCATCCACAGGAAAATCACAGAATCAGCAGACGCCGACAATGCACCAGATGCAGACTCAATGCCCGCAACCTGACCCGCCCCCAACTGCGGCAACACACTGCACCCCACACTGACAGAACCCACCGTCAACAGGTCACGCCGCGATAACAATGACTGACACGGCAGCGTAAAAGATGTAAGACTTCCGCCAGCCACCACGCACCTGCCATTCCGTTCAGATCCGCCACAGTCGATTCCAGCACAACACCCCAACACCCCAACACTCGCACACAACAGCCAACAGCCAACAGCCACAAAACCCGCAGACCCTGCCACTCCACCGCGTTTCCCGCAGGCCACCCGTGAGCTTACCTCCTTGCAGACAATTTGAAAACTGTTTTCCACGACATCCAAAGCGAAATACCACCGTCCCGGACCATCTGCCGTTATTGACATTGCTGCCGTAATACGTCACTGTATTCACGTCCATCCGCCGGCAGTTCCACCGTCGGCCTCCGCCCACCACGGACCGCCCCCCCATGCTGACTTTCTGGGATTTTGATCGCAACACCGGCCGTCGCGGCTTCCTCCAGGCCGGATCGCTGGCACTCGGTGGGCTCACGCTGCCCACACTGCTGCAGGCCGCCTCCGCCGGTCCCGTGCTGAAAGATAAATCCGTCATCTTCCTGTTCCTCCACGGTGGCCCCAGTCAGACCGAAACCTTCGATCCCAAAATGACAGCACCCGTCGGCATTCAAAGTGCCACAGGTGAGCTGCAGACCAAACTGCCCGGCATCACTTTCGGAGGAACCTTCCCCCGCCTGGCCGCTCTGGCCGATCGCCTGACCATCCTGCGATCCTTCGTCACCGGTGACGGAAATCATGACATCAAACCCATCGTCGGACGCGACACTCTCAACGCCAATCTCGGCTCCCTCTACTCACGCGTTGCCGGAACGAATCGCCCACGCACCGGAATTCCCACCAACATCGCGCTCTTCCCACAGGCCGTTGTCCCCGATGCACAACCCTTCGTGAAAAACTTTGGCGACTTCACCACCGCCGGAACGCTCGGGGGCGGATATCGCCCGTTCGTACCAGGTGGCTCCGGCGAAGCCCAGGAAAACATGACGCTGCACCTCGACCGCAGCCGACTGGACGACCGTCGACATCTGCTCAGCCAGCTGGATAGTCTTCGTCGCAGTGTAGACCAGTCAGGTGCAATCAGCGGGCTGGATCGAGTGCAGCAGCAGGCCTTCGACACAATCGTCGGTGGCGTCGCCAGTGCCTTCGACCTGCGCCTTGAAGATCCAGCCACCATCGCTCGGTATGACACCGCCAGTCTGCTCCGCCCCGATGACATCAGCCGCCGCTGGAATAACCACCGCAACTATGTTGACAACGTCCAAAGCCTCGGACGACTGCTCCTGCTGTCACGGCGACTTTGTGAAGCCGGCTGCGGCTTCGTCACAGTCACCACAAACTTCGTATGGGACATGCACTCCGACGTGAATAATGCCGGCGTCGAAGAAGGCATGCACTATATGGGCAGACCACTGGACCACGCCTTATCAGCCTTTGTGGAAGATCTGTGGGCCCGCGGACTGCAGGATCGCATCATGCTGGTCGCCTGCGGCGAAATGGGACGCACACCACGCATCAATGCCAACGGCGGTCGCGATCACTGGGGCGGACTCGCACCACTGCTGGTCACCGGGGGGGGACTGCCCGCAGGACAGGTCATCGGCGAAAGCAGTCGCGACGCCGGCGAACCCGCCTCCACCCCATGGAATATCTCAAACCTCGTCGCCACAATCCTGCACACTCTCTTCGACGTCACACAACTGCGACTGGAACCCGGCATTCCCCGCGAAATCACTCAACGACTCACCGCCGCAGAACCCATCCCCGGATTGCTGACCTGATCAGCAACTGCACGATCACACCGTATACATCGTTCTGCTCAGAGCCCAACAAAGGGGTCAACGCAGAATCCTGCGCGCAGCCGCAGATTCGCGTGCCAGGGGTGCTGCCCCCTCGAAAGCGCGAAGCTCCCGCTGAGCCGAACTGCTGTCTGGCTGCTGAATCCCACGGCTGGGCTGCAGCCTCGCCATCCAAGGTGACACCAACGAGCACCCGTTCGGTGCCCTCCTTCAGCACAACACTCGTTGGTTTCCGCCAACCGCTCGACTTTGGAGGACTCTGTAAGTGGTGTCGTTCGTGGTCAGAAGACCTCTTGACACCACGCACTCTGTTTTGCGTTGAGCCGACAAACCACGCCATGCAGATCTGAACTATCGCCGGTTTCACAGACAAAACCCAAACTTCCCCCCGCACGTCATTCCTGCACTGTCAACCCGCCACCGTGCCCTCCTATTCGCCCCCTGACAACACCCCCACACCCCCACACCCCCATACCCACTACCCCAGTGCCGCGCGAATACGGTCTACCAGCAAATTCGTCGGCTGTGAACTGCCTTTCAACAGCCACGATGACGCCGCCAGAAAACGATGCTGATACTCCGGAGACAACTTCAGACTGTCCTCCAGCACCGCCGAACTGAACTTGTAATCATGCGAATCGTTGCCCTTCAGAAAGATCATCCGCCGAGCTGCATCGGTCAGCTGCTGCGATGAATTGCCCGCACTCAGCCACGACAACACCTGACGACCAGCCGTCAAACGCGATCGGCCCGTCTCCGCAAAGATGGACTCCAAAGAAACACCCGCAGCGTCGTCAGACGGAGACAACTCCAGAATACGGTCCGCACCCACCGCTCCTCGCGACTTCATCGATTCACGAAACTGCGGCAGAAATGCCGCATTCTGCATCAACAGCGCCAGCCTCGTCGATGACGCTGAAACATGCTCAAACAAAAATCGCAGCGCATTGGTCGTGGTCGAAGCATGCAGCGAAACAATCCCCGGCTGACGCATCAGTAATTCGCCCGCCGCAAGATGCAACGCGTTGTAGATCGACTGAGCACTCAGTCCGGCATTCAATTGCGATACGACAGCCTGCGATGCCTCCGTCGCCGTACACGTATGCAGCGTCGTCACCAATTCCCGCACCGCTCCGTCATCCACCCGCCCATGCTCCCAGTCACTACGGACTCCCTTCGACAACTCTCGGTTCACCTTCCACGAACGATCGGCCACCAGATCACTCTTCGCTGGGTTCGGCTCCCCATTGTGGTTCAACAACGCGTAAGCCAGCGAACGCAGAATCGGCTCGGAATGCTCCCAACCAATCGTCCGCAACGTCCGCCACCCATTCGCCAGATAAATCGGCTTGTGACCAATACTGCGAAAATCACGCGCAGCATACTCCGCAAACAAATCCAGGGTCTCTCCAGCATCCAGCTGTCGCGCGATACCAGCAGCCGCAACATCCGCCAAACCCTCGTCCCACGACTGCATCGCCTGATGAAAATCCGCTCGCAAAGCCGCTCCCGCCGGAACTCGTGACTCATCCACAGATGACATCGTCCAGTTGCCCTCCTGCACGTCCTTTGCCTGCGAACTCTTGAATTCGTCCAGAGCCCACAGAATCGGCAGCCAGCGATCCGTATCCGGAGCCGCCTCGCTGGCCAGATGCGCAGAATTCACCACCAACACCGCGTGAAACTTGAACCCCACCGCCGGTCGCGGCTCCACATTCCGCACACCCGCCAGTAACAATGCCGCCAATAACTCGCGATAACTCAGACCGTTACGAATCCGCCCGCCAATCTCTTCCAGCAATCGACCACGCTCCGTCGTCTCAATGAACTGCACCAATGGCTCAATCTCAGGCCGCAACCTCACCATGCCGTCCGGCAGCCGCGCCTCTGCAGCAGTGATGCCACCCAGCCCCGGAAACAAGGTGGCAGTACCGCAAAAGCCGGAAGCCGCAGCAGATGTCGCCAGAAAACCACGTCGCGAAACCACCATTTCTCCCCCCCCCACTACACACAAAAAAAACGACACCCGACACCCGACACCCGACACCCGATCAGACGGCGCAGCAAACACAATCCTGACACCAGTGCCCCCAAAAAGGAATTCCCACCCACGCCTCTCTCCGGAAACATACCCGAACCAGAGCATTCCCGACACCCAGAACAAAAGCGTAGACTGGGCTTCAGCCCGGGCACGTGACCGCACCCAGCCCCACATTTGGCCAACGGCCGTAATCAACGTCGCCTTGGGCAACGCCCAGAGAAAAACCCCAGCCGAAAATCATGGATTTCCTCTTCCGCAGCAGCGGAGCAGGATCACAAACATTGCATGTTCATGGGTAATGACCAGCAGGAATGCTCGGGCTACCTTTTGTCCGCGGCGTCAGGAAAGCCCGTGCAACGGTGGTCGGCGAACAACAATAACTGACACACAGACAATTGACATCGGCTCGCCCACCCTTCGCCTCCCCTGCACTTTCGTCCACTGCCACATGCAGACCACTGCACGCCAGACCAAACCGGTCCCTACGCTGCACCCTCAACGCCACAATCTGCTCAGATTCCTTCACCCGGTTGTTGACACAAGCTGCCACACAGTGGGAAAATAAGGCAACCTTGGCAACTTTATGGAATTCCTCAAATATGCCGGTTTTTCGGGCTGCTTCAGTGCCAACGCACTGCGGATCATTGATAATTGCGGATCGACTGACCACCAACCAAACACGTGCTCCCGGGCTGTCACCGTCCACGAACGACGGCCCAACACGCTGACTGACGGACAGGCACTGATTCGTGCCAATCCGTCATTGGTGATTCAGGTGTAGTCCCCGGATACCCTCAGAAAATCCGGGGTCTCAGCAGATCTCAATTCACATCCACCCCTGAAAAACTGGCATTCACAGAATTCAGATTTCAGATTGATGGCTCAAGGGGGCCCTGATGAAACGTCTGGCAGCATTGGTACTGGCCGCAACAACTGGCGTCTTCAGCACAACACCGGCTCAGGCCTGTTGGTGGTGGCCCTGGGGTATGGGCTACTACGGCTACACTCCGGGCTACTCCGCGCCTAACTACGGTTCATACCCTGCCTACTCCGTTGGCTATCGCCCGACCTGGGGTACCAGTTATTCGATGGGTTACCCGGCATTCAGTTCTGCCTGCTGCGTCCCTGCCTGCTGCGATCCCTGTGGCAATGCGTGCAACGGCGCCGCCTGCGGTAACAACGCCTGTGCGGGCAATGGTACTCAGCCTGGCAGCAGCCTCAAACCACAGACCGACAGCAACTTCCAAAGTGGCGGCAACAGCACCTACGACGCTGACCCAACCGGCGCTACAGGTGCCCCAAAGAAACCCGCAAACACAACTCCGAAAGCCCCGGTTGGTGATCCCGATCCGGATGCCACATTCGATGCTCCGGCCACTCCACGCCGGTCTACTCCGGCTGGCTCTACCGATGACTTCAACGCCTCAGGCGCCGAAAAAGAAGAAGTGATCACTCCCTTTGGTTCCGAAACCGGCGTGACAAACAAACCCCCTGTTCCGGAAATCAAAGATCTGGAACCCGTCCAGCCCGATTCCACCTTCGCTCCCTCCACGCCAGCTCCCAACACTGATCCAACTCCCGCGCAGCCTGCAGAAACAGAACCCTTTACTGCCGACCCGACTGCCGCACCCCTTGCACCCCAGCCCGCTGCTACGACGCCAGCGGATCCAGCAACACCAGCCCCCGCTGATCCATCAGGTGATGGTGGTGATGTCTTCCTGCCAGTCGAACCCACCGCTCCGGCACCCAAACCCGCAGCACCCGAAGCCCGTCGCGGTCGCCCGCAGGTCTCTGTCGCCAGCCAGGCCAGTCGCCTTCACGAAGTACTGCGTCCTGCTCGCCTCGCCACAAAACCGGCCGTCGACAGCAAACTGACTCTGAAGCCAGCATCCGACAAAGTACGCTGGATCTCTGCTCCCGCTGCTGAAGGTCAGGTCCGCCTGTAATCAAATCAGCCCAGTGATATGACCAGCAATCGGCAGGACTCTGTGTTTCCACAGACCTGCCGTTTCTTTTGCGTCGTCCCACAGCCGCACAATTCGTCAATTCGGTCAATCGCTTCAGCAACACCCCGCATTGGGCTGCTGGTAGCCAATTGTACCAGAACATTCAATGAAAGGATTCAACATGCGAATTCTGTTAATCGCGGTGTGCTGTTTTCTGCTCTGCTGCAAAACTGCCTCGTCAGCCGACGAAAAACACGTCGCGGTCTTCCTGCTGATCGGTCAGTCCAACATGGAGGGACACGGTCGTGTCTCAGCCGAACCTCAGCGCAATAACGGCAAAGGCAGCCTGCAATGGCTGGCTGAAAACCGACCGGATTCGACCTTCGCACGTCTGCGAAATCCCGATGGCACGTGGCGTCAACGTGACGATGTTTGGGTTCACTATCTGCAACGACACGGTCGCCTGCAGGCTGGCTTCGGAGTCCAGCAGGATCGCATGGGCCCGGAATTGGGGTTCGGTACCGTCATCGGAGATGCCCTGAAACAACCCGTCTTACTGGTCAAACTGGCGTGGGGCGGCAAAAGCCTCGCGCAGGATTTCCGACCACCATCAGCCGGCGGAACTGGTACAGGCGCCTACTACAACGAAGTCCTGCAAAAAGCTCGTGCGGTGCTGGCAAACCCCGCAGCAGACATCCCCGAACTCAAGGGCTATCAGGCGGATCTGCAGGGCATCGGTTGGCATCAGGGCTGGAATGACCGAGTCAACCAGGCGTTTAATGACGAATACGAAAGTAATATGGCTCACTTCATTCGTGATATTCGAAAAGACCTTGCCACACCGGATCTGCCGTTCGTCATTGCTGAGACTGGGATGAGCGGCGAGCAGGAGAAACACCCGCGAGCTCTGGCGTTGATGAAGGCCCAGGCCGCTGTGGCCAACTATCCGGAATTTCAGGGAACCGTCGCGTTCGTCGCAACACGCAGTTTCTACCGCACACCCGAAGAATCACCGCTGAAGCAGGAATATCACTGGAATGGAAACGCCGAAACCTATTACCTGATCGGCGAAGGCATGGCACAGGCCATGCTGAAACTGCTGAAGTAACCAACATTCGGTCCCCCAGCAAACCCCCCGCACCTGATTCCCACTCTCGACTTCCCTCTCGACTTCCCTCTCTCTACTCTCTACTCTCTCAAATCTCCTCTCTGTTTTTTTGCCGGCAACGCCGGCAAAAAAACTGGGACCGGCAGGATTCGAACCTGCAACCAAGGGATTATGCTTGCCACTTCGGCTTTCGCCGCCTTTTTCAAGTTCGTGGTCTGGACCATCCCTTCAGAGGACTCGCTGCAGCAGTGATGACAGCAAATTGCAGATTGCAATCTCACTGCCTCACGCCAGGCGAATACCCTGTCTGCCGTCTGGCCTCTACACCTTCCGCCACCCAACCCGCTGCCCACAAAAGACCGCGAATTGTGTTGCGACTTGGCTCGGGATTGGCATGTCGCTTCCATCCGCCCGCAACACTGTTGCAGACCGATATAAACAACGCAGCGTTCCCCGAATTTGACAGATTCTACCGTGACACCCCGTTGCAACTGAGTGCAACACGGTGTCAGGGCAACCCAATCGATTTGGCCATACAACCCAGCCGTCCGCCGATGAGACGAACTGCCGGTCGCCCAGGCCGCGTCGCCTAAGTCCCCTGCTCTGACCGTTGAGCTACGATCCCGTTGGCTGCAGTATAGCTGACAATTTGCGGAAGTCGCCATGGATCAGCCCGTCAGTCAGGGAATTTTCAGGGATGCCGGTTGCGGGCTTCGGTCTAGGATCTCTGCAATCCCCAAGGCCCCACTTTCCCCGTTTATTGCGGTAACCCGCTATGGCCCTGCAGATTGTCTGGTTTCGACGCGACCTGCGGACGACCGACCATGCGTCCCTCGCTGCCGCTGCCGCTCGCGGCCCCTGCCTTTGCCTTTTCGTCTATGAACCAGAACTGCTGCAAGCCCCCGATTTCGACCCGACACACCTCGAATTCCTGAATCAATCACTCGCCAGTCTGCACTCAGACCTGCAGCGGCTGGGAAATCAACTTGTGCTCAGGGTCGGACGTCTGCCTGACGTCTTTATCGAACTGCACCGCGAATTCGGAATCTCCGCCATCTTCGGACACGAAGAAACGGGGAACTGGATCAGCTATCAGCGCGACCGTCGAGTTCGTGCGTGGGCAAAAGCTGCCGGCATTCCCTGCCATGAATTCCCCAGCAACGGGGTCGTACGCAGACTATCCAGTCGGGATGACTGGTCAGCGATCTGGAAACAGCGTATGCGGCACCTCGTGATCCCCGAGCCTGCCGAAGTCCCTTCGGTGCCCGCTCAACTCAGCATCACATCGGCCCCCACACTGACGTGGCAGCAAGCCGGACTCACAGCACCCCGCGTCTGTTCACCTCAGGCGGGTGGTCGCCAGCAGGCCATTGACTGCCTTCAGTCATTCCTGCAGGTCCGGGGGCGAAATTATCGCAGCGAGATGTCCAGTCCGGTGACCGCTGCCGAATCCTGCAGTCGCATCAGTCCTTACCTGACCTATGGTTGCCTGTCAGTTCGGGAAGCCGTGTCCGCGGGCCGGCAGCGCCTGCAGCAACTGCGGTCTGAACAACAGTCCGGAACAACTGTTGACTCAGCATGGTTTCAGTCACTCGTCAGCTTTGAATCACGCCTCGCGTGGCACTGCCACTTCATTCAGAAACTGGAAGACGAACCGACGATTGAATTCCGCAACGTCAACTCGGCGTTTGATGGTCTGCGTGAGCACGAATTTCGAACGGACTGGTTCGAAGCGTGGCAGCAGGGCAGGACCGGGTATCCGATGGTCGACGCCTGCATGCGGTCTCTTCTGGCAGGCGCCTGGATCAACTTCCGTATGCGAGCGATGCTGATGTCGTTTGCCGCCTACCACCTGTGGCTGCACTGGCGACAACCAGCGTTATTCCTCGCGCGATTGTTTCTGGACTACGAGCCCGGGATTCATTACTGCCAGTGCCAGATGCAGTCCGGGGTTACTGGAATTAATGCGATTCGCATCTATTCACCTGCCCGGCAGGCAGCCGATCAGGATCCTCGCGGCGATTTTATCCGTCGCTGGGTACCTGAGCTCGAAGGTGTTCCGGATGAATTCCTGGCAGAGCCGCAGCGACTCACCCGGCTGCAGCAGGGTCTGTTTGGCTGTCAGATTGGCCGCGACTATCCGGCCCCGATTGTCCATCATGAAACAGCCTTCCGTGCCGCGCAGCAGCGTATCTTTGCCGCGCGGGACTCTGCCGCTGCCCGTGCTGCCGCTCGCAGAGTCTATGACAGGCACGGAAGTCGCCGCCGATCTCTGACTGACCCGGAGCGTTGAAGGAGCACCTCTGCATGGCCCAACATCACAAATCAAGTCTTCCGGAAAAGCAGTGTGTGGCCTGTGGGCGACCATTTCAGTGGCGACGTCGCTGGGCGCGTGACTGGGAGCATGTGAAGTATTGCAGCGAGCGTTGTCGCCGGAGCGGCCCTGCCCCGGCCAGCACGCAGCATGAACCCGACATGGCAGCAACGACTATGACACCTCAGCGGATTCGGAGATCATCATGAAGGCCGCAAAGTCGATATCAGTGCCCCCCGAGTGGTTGCAGTCACTGCCTGTGCATCTGATTGAACGCTGTCGCTGCGTTACTCATGCCGCCCCCCGCACGGACAGAGAATTCGTGCTGTACTGGATGTGCACCGCCGTCCGCAGCGAAGAGAACCCAGCACTTGATGTTGCCTGTACGATCGCCACACAACTGCGGCGACCCCTGTTGATTTACCATGCACTGTCCGAAACCTATCCGTACGCCTCCGATCGCCATCACATGTTCATCCTGCAGGGCGCTCGTGACGTACAGAAACAACTGGCCGATCGTGGTTTGACATACGTTTTTCATCTGGAACAACACGGCCAGCGACTGGACAGCCTGAAACTGCTGGCGGATCAAGCCTGTCTTGTGGTGACGGAGGACATGCCGACTGCCCCGGCTCGCTCATTCCTGAACGGCCTTGCTTCGCGCACTGCAACGTCGTTGCTGGCTGTTGACACCGCCTGTATCGTGCCCATGCAGCTTCCTGGCCGAGCTTTCGAACGAGCCTTTCAGTTTCGGGAGGCGACACAGCGGTTGTATGACGAGCGACTGAGTCGTCCGTGGCCCGTCTGTTCGTCGACTCCCATAGCGCCGGTACTCTCGTCGCTTTCATTGCCGTTTTCACCCATCGACCTGCAATCGGCCAGTCTGCCTGCATTGATTGCAGACTGCCGTATTGATCACAGTGTTGGTCCGGTGGTTGACACTGTGGGTGGCACCACAGCCGGCCTCGAACGCTGGAACGCGTTTCGGCAGAACGGCCTCAAACGTTATGCCGACCGACGCAATGA
Organism: uncultured Planctomycetaceae bacterium; assembly: GCA_903858815.1. Classification (GTDB taxonomy): domain Bacteria; phylum Planctomycetota; class Planctomycetia; order Planctomycetales; family Planctomycetaceae; genus SXXK01. The sequence goes on from CAIOKE010000329.1 coordinate 41,090, forward strand.
CCCGCTGCTCGACGGCTCCAGTCGCATGTCCGCATGGCTGCACTACGGCATGGTTTCTCCTCTGCGTATTGCACGGGAAGCGGCAGCGGCGGGTGGCGCTGGGGCAGAGAAGTACATTGAAGAACTGCTGATCTGGCGCGAGCTGGCGTATGGATTCTGCTTTTATCGGCCCGATCATCAGCAGTGGACCGCTCTTCCTGCATGGGCACGAAAAACCCTGGAACAGCATTCGTCAGATCCGCGCCCGTACCTGTATTCGTGGGAACAACTGTCTCGCGGGGAAACCCATGAGCCACTCTGGAATGCCGCTCAGAAGTCGCTGCTGATTCATGGCGAACTGCACAACAATGTGCGTATGACATGGGGTAAAGCATTGTTGTTGTGGACCGAGACGCCGCAGCGAGCACTGCAGTTGCTGATCGATCTGAACCATCGATACGCACTGGATGGTCGGGATCCGTCATCCTATGGTGGAATTCTGTGGTGTCTGGGACAGTTTGATCGGCCGTTTGAACCGGAACAGCGAGTCCTCGGGACGGTGCGACCACGTCCCGTCCATGAACATGCTCGGCGGCTGGACGTCGCAGCGTGGCAGCGTCAGACATCCGTGACTCGTTGCCAGCCCGTACCCTCGATCGCTGTTGTTGGTGCAGGGATCTCGGGCTGCTGCGCAGCCAGAATTCTGGCAGATCATGCACTCCCTGTGCAGATCTTTGAAAAGAGTCGTGGAGTTGGAGGGCGAATGGCCGCGCGGCGGACAGCCGAGTTTACGATTGATCATGGAGTCTCATGGTTCACGGCTCGCGATGAACGTTTTCGGCGATACGTTCGCAGCTGGGAGCACACAGGACTTGTGCGTGAGTGGCTCGGTCGGTTTGTCCGGATCACTGCGGCACGTGAAGAGGTGGAACTGCCCGGCAGACGGCGTCTGGTTGGGTTTCCGGGCATGTCGACCGTCTGCCGCCACCTCGCTTCGCACCTGACGGTGCGGACGGAAACGCGAATTGTGGCACTGCAGCGGGAATCAAACGGATGGCGACTGCAGGACGACCAACAGCAGTGGTTCGGTCCGTTTGATCAGGTCGTGTTGGCAATGCCTGCACCGCAGACTTCCAGCCTGCTTGGTACCGCGGGGATTGAGCTGAGGGCTGCGTTGCCCGAGTATCAGTCTCACTGGACACTGCTTGCTGCCAGTCCGCAGTTCAGTCGGGTGGACTGGGTGGAAGCTCGGTATGACGTGGGACTGATCTCACAAATCAGTCGTTGCCAGACCCGCCCTGGCTATTCCGGCCCGGCGGGCGAGCAATTAGCGGTGACCGCCACTGCCGCGTGGTCAGCCGACAATCGCGACATGGCTCCTGAGCAGGCAGGAAAGCAACTCCTCGCAGCGATTCAGTCCGACCCGGCATTCCGAGGCATTGAACAATGGACATGGCAGGCGCACCACTGGCGTTATGCCCAGCCGGGAACGGGAAATGACGGGCAACTGGCAACCGAGCTGTGGCGGCAAAGTGAGCTGGGGATACAGTGCTGTGGTGACTGGACGATGGCCGACGGTCGCGTTTCGTGTGCAGTCGAGTCCGCGTGGCTCAGCGGTCAGGCCACCGCCGGACGGATCTTGAATCAACTGGGCGTTGTCCGAAGACGCCAGCGCGACCTGTGGGACTAGCGTTCCCTCCAGCTGCGTGAAATCGTGGGGACACACCCCTTTCGCCCGAAATCGTGGGGAAATCGGAAATCGGAAATCGTGGGGACACACTCTCTCCCCTTAAAACACTTCGTTCGCGCAAACATGTTGCCATGTGTCAAGAATGTTGCGGGGTGGGGGCCAGCAGCGGGGAGGGGCCAGCAGCGGGGACACACCAATTCCGCACCCCGCAGCAGCGGGGACACACCAATTCCGCACCCCGGAGTAGGGGGGCCAGAGTAGCGGGAGAGTAGCGGCGACACAGGCGGAGTATCAGAGTACCGTGCAGCAACCGTGGGGACACAGCACATCAGACTCACAGCACATTAGACTCATCTCCGGAAGCGTTTCTTTTCCAGGTTTTCAAATAAGATGCAGCAGTTGCATGGACACAGCACCTTCATTGTCGGGAACTGACAGGGAGACAATGCTCCATCTGCGGCAGCCTGAGAGAAGCAGTTTGACGCCTGAACCCATTGTTCGTACATCAGGTCACAACTTATTCGGCAGCGGACAGTTGCGGCAATGATACAGCGCACGAAAGCATATGAGGTCGTGTCGCAGCGCGTTGATGAACTTTCCTGACGTGGGGAGTATTGGCTACAGACAGATCTGCACCAGCGATAACAGTCGTGCTGAGTTTTGACAACAAAACCGAAAAATTCGACTACTCGCCATGACCGTCCCAACCTCAGCGCATAGTCTGAATTACAAACTACCTACATGTGGAAATACGCCCCACACCAAGGTACCTTTGCGATGAATGTTTGAAGATTCGCTTCCGTGATCGCGAGGTGCCCCATGGCCCGATTGGCTCGAGTTGAGGTCTTTGCCGCAGATGAAATTGCTATCGTGCATGTCATGAATCGCACTGTGCGACGCTGCTTCCTTTTCGGTAACGATGACGTCACCGGACGAAACTATGACCATCGAAAACAGTGGCTCGATGATCTCCTCGCGCAACTGGCAAAGTACTTTGCCATCGACCTTCTGAGTTCGGCAATACTCAGCAATCACTTTCACCTGCTGCTTCGATCAAGACCGGATGCCGTGAAACAAATGAGCGACACTGATGTCGCC
>CAIOKE010000330.1 GCA_903858815.1 uncultured Planctomycetaceae bacterium
GGCATGTGCAGGTTTGGCCGGTTTTGGCCCCTTTCAGGGGGCACTTCGCCGGCAGACCCGGTGCGCAGGTTTGGCCGGTTTTGACTATCCGCAGTCGCTGGATCAGGCAGCGAAGGTGGAGCCTCCGCAGCTCGCAGCCGCTGCACGTATTTATTGACAGCACCTCAATCAATACCCAGAATTCGGGCAATTTCCCGTTCGAATGACCGGCTCGGTGCAGTGTTTCGATCGATTGAATGCTGGCCATGGACAGATGATTGGACATGCAGAGCTCTCCCGGCACTTCCGTGCCGAAATCGCTCAGCATAACCAACCCCTTCTGTGGCCTGTTTTAACCCGCACATGCGTGGCCGGTTTTGAACACGCAATGACAACAAGTGGAAGAATTGAAGAGGAACACGGTGGTGCAGGCGGAAGTGTCTGCGGCTGAGGAAGTGACAGAGCTGACAGGGAATGTCGAGGAATTTGTGCCGACGCAGCCGGCAAAGGTCAGCCAGGCAGTAGCATTGCCTGCACAGCGCAGCGGCACAGCGGTCCCACGCGTAAGTCGGCCCTCAGCGAAGGAGTCGACCGAGGTGCAGAAGTTCGACAATCAGTTCAGTGGTGTGTTGGGTGGGCTGGGCTGGGGGCTAAGCTTCGCTGAGCCCCGCACTGCGGCACCGGGCCTTCAGGGGACAAAGCCGAATAGAAATGTGATCGGATTGAAACTCTGGCTGGAGCCGAGAGCTGTCGCCACGACTAGAACGGTTCCCAGAATGGGATCGCTGACAAGGTTGCTGAAAGCGCCGCCATTCATGGCCCCGATCTCATCTGCGCGTTTCGAAATCGCCTGAAGGTCGTCAGGTGCTTGACTTGTTAGAGAATGGAGATATCGCAGCGTGATTTGCCGGAAAGCATTGCTGGCAAATCTGAGCTTTAACGCCAGAAAAATCGCGATCCCAGTGGGAATTCCAGCCAGCAGTAACATGGTGTTGGCGCTGGCCACCCACGACTCCAGCACTGGCAGTCGACATACCGAGAAGGCCAGCAGCAGGAGTGCAGGGTCCCGCAGTGAATGCCGAGTTGTGTCGCCTGTGGCATACTGGATAAAGTCGCAGGCATCGCGCACTTGAACGGCAGTAACTGGTGGGCGTGTTCCCTGGGAGGTCTTTTCTGTGTTCCCCGTGTTTACCTGAATTTTTCCCTGGTCAGGTTCCGTGGAGTGCTCGAATCGTTTCTGCATGCATTCGATGAAATCCAGCAGCAGTCGCACCTGAATAAGCCCGCTCAGACAGGTGTTAAGAGTCAATAAAAGCCCGAGACTGCTGAGGAACATTATGGCGAACTGCAACAGTGCTCCGCGGGTTGGCGGAAGTGGAAACAGGGCCCAGTTGATGAGTCCGAGTCGGCTGAAGTGTGCCTGATAAAAGCAAAACAGCAGCAGCAGTCCAAACACCGCCACTCGAACAGCCACCTGAAGCTTGTCCTCGATTTTGTCAAGGGCCTTGTCTTTGCCGTCGTCGCCTTTGCCGTGGTCGCCTTTATCCCGGGCAGCTTTGTTTTTGGGCACTTTTTGCGGGACCAACGCATTCGGGGCCACTTTCTCCGTGGCCGCGTTGCTATTCGATTCTGGGCTCGACTGCTTGTCGCTGTAATTGGCAATCAGATCTGGCAGATGCGGGAAACAGAAGGCGGCTCCGTGCTGTTTTTTTGACTTTTCAGTGCTGCTGTTACAGTTCTGAATTGCCCGATCTGCCGAAACATGGCATGGGCGGCGCCACGTATTCCAGAGCCACACAATGAGGACGATGTTAACGAGTATCAAGCCTGGCAGCACTGTCCAGCTGCTGATGCCCGACGTCAACAGCAGCGGTTCCTGAATCATGACGAGGTTACGCTGGCTGTCTGCTATAAAGAAATACAGGCAGAGGATCAGGAACGACAGTGCCCAGAAGCAAAACAGTCGTTGCTCTGAGGGCGTGCCGATCCGTGCATGGTTTGAAGACCCACGATTTTCAGAACTGTGGCTATCTTCTGTTGATGCCTGTGGGGAAGGCGATGGGGATCTCCACCCGGCAAGTAGACTGCGGATTGTCACCAGAAGCGTCAGGATGAAAAATACACTATAAAACACCGCGGCAATCGTTTGGTGGTGAACGTCATGCAGCGTGTCCTTCCAGAGAGTTGACGATGCAAGGCCGGCCAGAGAAAGCTCTGCCCGGAACTCGAACAGTACCGCGAACAAATCAAACCGCTTCTGCGGTATACCATACAA
>CAIOKE010000331.1 GCA_903858815.1 uncultured Planctomycetaceae bacterium
CTGCCGAGCCGAAGGAAGTGGTCAGTTCTGAGTCGTCAGTGCTCAGCCAAAATGTGGACCGGGCATTCCTGCCCGGCCGCCCTTTGTTCACACAAAGCCGCGACGCGACGCATGTTGGCTCGTCACGCAGCCATCCCGCGGGCTGATGCCCACTCAGCAAATTTGAGCCTCACCCACGTCCCCGAGCTGGTGCTCGGTGGTCCCGGGGTGGTCGGTGTTCAGTGCCAGCGAATTTCGCTTTGGGGGGCGTGGTGGAACACGGTCTGCATTCGTCGCCTCGTGGCGGTGCGTTTGTGGGCAGCCTGGGATCGGCGCAAAGAAAAACCTTCGGAGCTTTGTACTCCGAAGGTTCATCTTTGCAGCAAGGTCTCTCAGGCACTTGCTGTACGCCGGCTCGGTTCTCAGTCGAGCCGCCTGTCTCTCTGCACTGGTCGTTGCTTTCTCAGGGCAACAACCGGGTTTCGGGTTCTCAGGCCGAAACCTCTGTTTCTCTCGCATCGACCAATATGCAAGCAGTATGCCAAACCGGAAAATCGAGGCCGATTTTTTGGGATGGATTGGTGTGGTTTCCCTAAGTCGTTGTGTGAAATGCGTTTGCGTTCTTTTGCGGGCGCGGGATTCGCTGCCGCGTGTTCCTGAGCTCGGTCTGCAACGGCCAGAGTTTGTAATTCTTACAATGAGCGGGCGTTGTAAGAATTACAATTGGGCTGAAATTGTAACTTTTACAATGGCAACCCATGTCGCGCCGTTTTCCCAGGTTGCCATGGCTGCGGTCGGGGTAGGCTCTGTGACCAGTTGTCGCGAGCTGGCAGACGCTTGTGCTGTGTGAGCGTGGTCGCCATTTGTCACAGGGGCTTGATCCCGTGCTTGAAACCGCCATCGGTCCGCCCGTAGATCGTGCTGGTGGCTCGTGTCTTACTCGAAGTCGCGAAGATGGTGGCGATCCATTACGATTTCAGCATGCCCAGTCGTCCTGCTGCTTCCGTGCCGGAGAGAACATAACGGCTCAGACGCAAACGACAACACACGTCAGCTTCCGCTAACGGCTCGCCAAGGGGTAGGGGGGGGGGCCGCAGCTACCTCGTTTGTGTGGGCAACAGGCGGCCGGGCAGGAATGCCCGGTCTACGGTTTGGCTGACCACTGACTACTGAGAACTGACCACTTCTTTCGGCTTGGCGGGAGTCGCGCCCTCGTGGGGGGGGGGGCATTTTACGTTGAACCAAAAACAAAAAGGGCTGCAGCGGTTGGCCGCGCAGCCCTTCGGCGTGTGGTCAGGAATTCATCGCCTGCCCTGCCCTGTTTCAGGCAACTTTCCTGATGGATTCGTTGATTGGCAGGATGACTGGGGCTGAGCTTTCCTTTGCTGCAGCATCAATGAAGGCTTCGAAGATCTGCAGATCGAGTGCTGATGCGGTGGAGCTTTCCGGATGCCATTGGACTCCAAGGCAGAACCAGTCTTCCTCGATGGACTCGTAAGCTTCAATCACGCCGTCGGGGCAGGTGGCACTGACGCGGAAGCGGTGCGACAGGTTATTGACTGCCATGTGATGCGCACTGTTGACTCGCACTTCACCCGGGCCGTAGATGGCGTCGAGCCGAGTGCCGGGGACGATTTCGAGGACGTGTCGCAGATTCTGTTCGACCGGGTCGCGGTGATGCAGTGCGCGAGGGACATCTTCGGGAATGTGCTGGTACAGCGAGCCACCGCAGAGGACGTTGACCAGCTGCATGCCCGAGCCGATTGCCAGGATGGGCAGCTTGCGTTGAATTGCAATTTCAGCGATGCGACGATCGAAGTCTTCGCGACGGCGCGGCATGACTCGAACTGCCGGATGCGGATGTTGTTTCTGACGTGTGGGGTCAAGGTCCAGCGTGCACCCGGACAGGACGACTCCGCTGACGGTGTCCATCATTCGCAGGATGTCTTCTTCCTGCTGTACGGGCGGCATCAGGAACGGCAGACCACCGGCTGCAGAGACGCAGTCGTAATAGCCTGTGTTGAACCAGCTGAGTGCCACGCCATTGTAACGTTCCGGACGAAAATCCCCGGTAATACCCACCATGGGCCTGACAGTGCTCATGAATCAGATTCCTTCCTGCAGTTGAGCGTTCAGCAGCCACTTCCATGGGCTGCGTTTTCTGCGCGGGAATCAGCGATTCAGTCGGTGATCAAGCGGCATTGGGGGGGGGCTGTCGCGCTGCGACAGTCTGCAAGCTTCCAGCGTCGGCAGGGTCGTGCACGTGTCTGTCGGCAGATCGTGTGACCACGAAGTCCCTGACACTGACGACAACCGTCGACGACGGACAGCAGCAGAATCCTTTCTGCATGTCTGACCGAGACTTTCCGCGACCGATTCCTGCGGTCGGTCAGCAGCCGTGACCCGCACGGCAGCCGACAAATCGTCCCAAAGACCCCCTTCAGGACTGCCCGCAGCGAAATCAACCATGATTTCGCTGAAAGCGGGCGGAAGCCTATACCGGCAGAAACTGCCTGTAAACAAGATCCGCCATTTTGTGCCATTTATCTTTTGGGGCACAACATCCAGGGCTCAGTCAGTTTTCGGGTGGGGCGGTAGCAGGTGGTTCGGCAGGTGGTTCGGTGGGTGGTTCGGCGGGCTGGGCTGGTATTGATCTGAGTGAGCGAGGCTGAGCGGTGTGTGGCTGCGTGTGTCGTTTTTTTTCGGTGTGCCGGGGCGGTCTTCGCAGTGCAGAGCACTTGGAAAATCTCTGGTTTCCGCACGATTCGCCGCATTTGTGGGCTCTGCGACCTGCCCCACCTGAACTCACTGTGTTTCGTAACTTCCTGGCAACTGCAAGGATGCATCTGTCGGGGTTTTGCTGTAGAGTGTGGATTCTGGATTGCAGACGAACGCATGGGTGACATGGGTAGCAGCGAGACTCGCGATGCCGATCAAAGTGCAGTGTACAGAATGCCAGACAGTTCTGAGTGTATCGGATCAGGCGTCTGGTAAAGCGGTCAAATGTCGGCAGTGTGGTGGCAGGGTGAAGGTGCCGGGCGTTGCTGCGGGAACAGCGGCAGAAGCTTCGGCGAAGGCGCGTCCGGCCCGCAAGGCTCAGGATCCGGATGATCTGTTCGGGGACATCAATCTGAATCAGGTCGAGGACACGAAGAAGAGGGTGTGTCCTGGCTGTGCCAATCCGGTGCGTGACGAGGACATTGAGTGTCCGAAGTGTGGTGTGACTGTTGCGACGGGAGTTTTAAGTCACCGTCAGCGGATCCGGCGTGAACGCAAGGGGCCACCGCCAGAGGAGTTCTATCGTGACGTCTGGGGCAACGCGTGGAAGTTCTTCAAGAAGCACTGGACGTACGCAATTCGCACGACGTTGATCTGGTCCATGTGTGTCAGCATGGCATTGACGTGTGCGTACGCATTGAACTTTTATGTGACTCGGCGTCAGGCTTCCTTAGAAGAGATGGTGCAGAAGGAGAGAGCGAACGTCACGGTGATAGGCGACCGGATGTACATCAAGATTCCGGAGGGCAAGGGGAACAAGGTTGAGTTTGACGGGAAGTTTTACCAGCAGGACGCGTCCTTATGGGCGCCGCATATTCTGCCCTGGCAGGAACCGCCGGCGGTGTTCTGGATAGCGATGACGGTTGCGTTTTCGCTGGGATTTGGTGGTTGGTTCTGGACGATGGCGACGACGATCACGAATACGACGATGGCGGGTGAGAAGCGAGTGAAGCGATTCACCTTTGACTTCTTTGCGAATCTGACACTGGGGGTGCGTTTTTATGCGTGGCCGACGGTGTTGATGCTGCCATTTCTGGCTGTGGCTGGTGGGGTTGCGGCTTTGAATCCGCTGGCTGGCGGAATTGTGGCAGCGGTGTTCATGATCTTCCCGATTCTGGTCCTGCCGGCGGCGGTTGTGCACATGGCGCAGAAGTATTCGTATCGTGCGTGGCTGTTGTATTGGATGGCGCGGGACTTTGGTCGATCGATTGGGGCATCGTTGTATGTCTTCATGATGATGTTGTTTCTGGTGTTATTGATTCCGGGTGGGGTAGCGGGTGCTGTGGCTGCGACATCTCAGCGGTTGGTTCCCTGGTTACAGGCTCAGGAGCTGGCCGCCACAGACTGGTTAAGTTCGAATGTGATGGCATTGGAGGCGGGTGGGAATCTGCGATTTCTGTTGTTTCAGATGCCGTTGATCTTTTCAGCATCGTTTGCATTTTTCTGTGTGTTGTTCGGGCTGATTTCCTGTCAGGTGATTTTCATGATGCGGGTGATTGGTTTGTACGGCGTCTATTTCCGGACGGACCTTTCGATTGTGAACGAGTTTCCGGACTTTGAGCGAGCGACCTTTGGTCCGCGATATCTGGCGTTTCTTGTGGACCTGATCATTATGGTGCTGTTGACTGGTGTGGGGATGTTCATCGGGCAGATGTTTGGCTTTCTGTTCAGCATGTATGGTTGGTCATTTGCGGGACAGGCGGCGTTGGGTGTGGGCGGTCTGGCGTCATTGATTCTGTGGGGGATGTACTTTTCCTTCGGAGAGTCCGGGTCTGCTCGAGCGACGCTGGGCAAGTGGAGTATTGGTATTGTGGTGATGAAGGACGACGGGCTGCCGATCCCGATGCCGGTATCACGTGACCTTGCGTTCAAGCGTGCGGCCAGTGCGTTTTTGAGTGTTTTGACGTTATTTATTGGGTTTTTGTCGTGTCTTTGGCGTGAAGACCGCAAGGCGATGCACGATGCGATGACGAAGACCAAGGTGGTTTGGCAGCCGGAAACGACCTGATCCGTTCAAAGCTGAGAAATCCCCGAAAAAACTTGGTTTTACCTGGGAAACGACAGATTTCGTCCAGCAGAAGCGGGAAATTGCCGATCACGCTGGAAATTTGCCCAATCCCTGCATATGCTGCGCGGTCCCGTTGCGCGGGAATTCGCGTTTCCTTCAGTTTGACTATTTCGAAACTTTTCCACCGCTATGCCCAATTCAGCGTCCGCCGAGAAATCTCTTCGCAAAGCCAACGTTCGTCGCGAGCGTAACCGTCAGCAGCGCAGCACCCTGCGTACCACGGTGAAGCGTTTTCGTGCTCTGATCGGTACCAAGCCATCGCAGCAGGAAGCTGATACTCAGTTTTCGCTGGTCGTGAAGGCGTTGGATCAGGCTGCAGCTCGCAAGTTGATTCACAAGAACACAGCATCTCGCGTGAAGTCACGTCTGGCTGCTTTGAAGAAGAAGACCTACGTCGGCTGATCGTCCTGCGATCACTTTGCGGCACTTGTTCGTCCTGCTGACGGGCAGTTTGGCTGTGCCATGAATCGATTCTGACCCGGCTGCGTTTACGCAGTCGGGTTTTCGTCGTTTGTGTGCTGGATTTGTGTGCGGTCGTGCCGTCGTGTTGCGTGCTGTCGTGTTGCGTACCGGGTCACCGCGAAATCGTGTGGGCGATTGGGGTCGTTTTGAGCCGCTGTGTTGTTCGGCTCGGCGAGCGTATTGCGATCTGGGAGGGCGAAGCTCCTGCTGAGCCGTTGAGCGTTGTGGGGTGTTGTTGCTTTCGGCTCGGCAGGAGCCTCGCCCTCCCGGGCTTGTAATTTCCCACAAATTCACCTGTTTGCGCGCTCGGCTTTCAGAAACCGGCCCTTCAGGCCTGAATCGCAAACGCGGGCAGAGCAAAACGAAACAGTTGCTCCGGGGGACCGCTTGGTTTCGTGGGTAATGACAAGCCTTCCCGAGTGGTATTTGGGTTGTTCGGCTCGGCGGAAGCCTTGCCCTCCCGGGCAATTTTTTCTTGTCACATCATTCGACGTTGAAATACTTCTTCACTCAGACGCCTTTGATTGATTCTCAGTGCATTTGTCGGTACCATCATTGAGGAAGCCTGCCGCCTGATTGGCAGGCTGAATTCTGCGACAGCAGTCGTGTTTTTTTTCACAGCACAAACAGGGCCGATGTTCCATGACCGACACCACCAACGGAAAACTGAATCGCAAGCTGCGAATGGCCCTGGTGGGTGGTGGTCAGGGTGCATTTATTGGCCGGGTGCATGCGACGGCGGCTGTGCTTGACAATCGGGCATCGCTGGTGGCGGGTGCTTTGTCATCGGATCCGGTGAAGGCCAAAGCCAGTGCTCCGGCTTACGACATTGCGGAATCCCGCGCCTACGGATCGGTTGACGACCTGATTGCTGGCGAGCTGGCATTACCGGCTGATCAGCGGATTGATTTCGTCAGTGTTGCGACACCAAATCACACTCATTTCCAGATAGCGAAGGCAGCGGCGGCAGCTGGTTTTAACGTGATCTGCGACAAGCCGATGACCTTCGATTTTGCTCAGGCTGAAGAGCTGGTACGTGTTGTGGAATCCAGTGGTGTGGTGTTTGCTGTCAGTCATAACTACACGGGCTATCCGCTGGTCCGACAGGCTCGCGAGATGATCCTGAACGGTGAGTTGGGCGAGATCAACGCGATTCGTTCCAACTACATACAGGGCTGGCTCAGGACTCGACTGGAATCCTCTGATCAGAAGCAGGCGGCGTGGCGTACGGACCCGAAGCGATCGGGTGCGGCCGGTTGTTTCGGCGACATCGGGACTCATGCGTACAACCTTGGTCGCTACATGACTGGTCTGCTGCCGGCGGAGATTTCCTGCAACCTCAGGATTTTCGCTGAGGGTCGTGCGCTGGACGATTACGGTCATGCGGTGGTGCGTTATGAGAATGGGGCGATCGGGACGGTGACTGCCAGTCAGATTTCGCATGGCCGTGAGAATGATCTGTTTATTGAGGTGGACGGCACGAAGGGGGCGTTGCAGTGGCGGCAGGAAGAGCCGAACGTGATGATTGTTCGTCGCAATGGTTCGCCGCACCAGATGTATACTCGTGATCCGAATGCTCCTTTTATGAACGGCATGGGTCGAGAGGCGTGTCGTCTGCCTTCGGGTCATCCGGAAGCATTTTTCGAAGCCTTTGCGAACGTCTATCGGTTTGCCTATGACGCGATGGTTGTTCGCGCGACCGGCGGCAGTTTTGAGCAGCGTGACACGATTTACCCGAACGTGTATGACGGTGCTGAGGGGATGTATTTCATTCAGCAGTGTGTCAGCAGCAGTCAGCAGAACGGCGCCTGGTTGCCGGCTCGCTATGCGGGGGCTCGTCGCTGATCGGTTATCCGTCTGTGCAATGCGGACAGGAAACATGGAATGTCGCGAATCGTTCTGAGCGAGGAGTTTCGCGAGCTGTGTCATCGTCTGCGTTGTCAGCCTGCGACTGAGGGCTTGCAGTGCTGGCCAGTGCAGCAGTTGCAGTGGTTGGGGCAGGCTGGTGGCTGGCGCTGGAATATGCCGATTGAGTGTGGTGGTCTGGGGTGTTCGGCCATTGAGTTGCTGGAGATTTATCGAGATCTTTCGGCGGCTTGTCTGACGACGGCTTTTGTACTGACTCAGCGTAATGCGGCTTGTCAGCGACTGGTGCAGGCGGAACGGCCTCTGGTTTCGCGGTCGCTGTTGCGTGATCTGGCGTCTGGTCAGTTGCAGGCGACGGTTGGGATTTCGCATCTGACCACTTCCCGGCAGTATCTGTCTCGACCGGCGGTTGTGGCGGAGCCTGCGGCGGGTGGCTGGTGTCTGACGGGTGTGGTGCCGTGGGCGACGGGTGCAGCGTCCAGTCAGTTGCTGGTGACGGGAGCCGTGACAGCGGACGGATTGCAGTTGCTGGTGCAGTTACCGTTGCAGCAGGCGGGGGTCACGGTGGGCTTACCGGTGGAGTTACTGGGTTTGAGTGCTGCGTGGACTTCGGAAGTGCATTTCGAGGGGGTTTTTGTACCGCAGTCAGCAGTTCTGGCGGGCCCATGTGAGCGTGTGTTGTCGGGCGGCTCTGCTGCGGTTCCTGCCGCCGGTTCTTTGTCGACATCCGCGGTGGCGATTGGTTTTGGGTTGGGTGCCCTCGCTGGATTTCGGGAAGAGGCGGAACTGCGTGCGGAGCTGCGTCCTTTTGTGCAGCGGTTTGAGGTTGAGTCTGAGCAGTTGTGGCAGCAGTTGCGGGTGAGTGCCGGGGTGGTGGGACCGGGTGCAGTGGTGTCGTGCTGCGAGGGCGTTCCGCTGACAGCCGAGCAGGTTCGGACTCGCAGCAATTCCTTTGCTCTGCGAACGGCTCAGGCGTGGCTGGCTGCAACTCGTGGTGCCGGCTATCGGAGTGCACATCGGGCATCGCGAGCGGTGCGGGAGAGTCTGTTCTTTCTGGTCTGGTCGTGTCCTCAGGCTGTGCTGGAAAGTCAGCTGCAGGAGCTGACGGTGGACTGGTCTGATGAAGAAAGGCGTTGGCGTGAACGTGGAATTTGAAACGGCGGTGCAGGCAGCTCAGGAGGCCGGGCAGATACTGCTCAGTTACTTCCGGATGGAAGCGAACGTGCGAACCAAGGGGATCGCGGATCTGGTGACGGATGCTGACGTCGCTGCTGAGCGTTGTATTGCGGCGCGGATCTCGGCGGTCTTCCCAGGGCATGCGATTCTGGGTGAGGAGGAGCAGTCGGGCGACACGACGGCGGAGTATTTGTGGGTTGTGGATCCGCTGGACGGTACGACCAATTTCGCGCATGGGTTGCCGCATTTTGCGGTATCGATTGCATTGCTGCATCATGGTCAGCCGCAGCTGGGAGTGGTCTGGAATCCGGCGCGGGGTGATTTGTATACGGCGCGGCTGGGTGGCGGTGCATTTCACAATGGTCGGCGGTTGCGGGTCAGCAGTGAAGCGACGATGGATCAGTCTTTGATTGGCACGGGGTTCTACTACGACCGTGGTGCGATGATGGAAGCGACTCTGGGTGCGATTGGTGATTGTTTCCGGCAGAACATTCACGGCATCCGTCGATTTGGTACAGCGGCTCTGGATCTGGCGCATGTGGCGGACGGGTTGTATGGTGCTTTTTTTGAATTTCAGTTGTCGCCGTGGGATTTTGCGGCCGGTCAGTTGCTGGTGACGGAAGCGGGTGGGCGAGTGACGGACTGTACGGGAGGCGAACTTCCGCTGCGGAAAAGCACGATACTTGCGTCCAACGGTCTGCTGCATGATCAGATGTTGTCGATTGTCAGTCGTCGTGTGGGGACATGGTGATGCAAACCGTTTCCGTGTGGCTACGTCTGTTGTGTTCTGGGCTGGTGTGGCTGGTGACTGCTCGGCTGTACGGACAGGATGGTGCGTGGGCTCAGCCATTTGGGGCTGAGTGGCCGCGTCTGGATTCTGATGCTGTGGGTGAATGGTGGCGGCCGTCGCCGATTCCGCGTGGTCCGAAGAAGGGTCAGTTGCAGGAGCCGTTGCTGATGGTACCGCGTGGCGAGGTGCTGGCATTTGCTTTGTACACGCATGATCACGGGGTGCTGAAACTGACGGCTCAATTGTATCCTCTGCTGCCGCACGAGCCTCGTGAGGTGCAGCTGGAGCTGGAGCGGAACGGTCAGTGGCAGCAGGTATCAGTAGCGCGGGTGGTGTATCCGGGCTGGAGTGCTCATTTTCGGATTGTGGGCTGGGACAATACTCAGGACGTGCGTTATCGGGTGCTGCTGGGTCAGCAGAGTCGTTTTGAGGGGTTGATTCGGCGGGACCCGCGCGATCGGGAAGAGATTCGTGTGGCGGTTTTGTCCTGCAATTCCAGTCGGACTCCGGGTTCACGAGAAACCATCGTGGAGAACCTGCGTAAGCAGGATCCTGACCTGTTGTTTTTCGCGGGGGACCAGTCGTATCACCATACTCAGCATACTTTTGGCTGGCTGGAGTGGGGTCAGCAGTTTCGGGAAGTGCTGCGTGATCGCCCGGTGGTCACGATTCCGGACGATCATGACGTGGGGCATCCGAATCTGTGGGGTGCGGGAGGTGTGAAATCCCGGAAGCCCACGGGTTCTGACGGAGGTTATTTCTATCCGGCGAGCTATGTGCAGATGGTGGAGCGTTGTCAGACGTGGCATCTGCCTGATCCGGTTGATCCGGCTCCTGTTGAGCAGGGGATTGGTGTGTATTTCACTCGACTGCGCGTGGGTGGAATTGACTTTGCGATTCTGGAGGATCGGAAGTTCAAGACGGGACCTGAGGGTGCGATTCCGCCGCTGGGTCCGCGACCGGATCATATCACGGATGACAGTTATGACCGCAGGGCGGTGGATCTGCCGGGGCTGCAGCTGCTGGGTGATCGTCAGATGGCGTTTCTGCGTCGCTGGACGGAGGACTGGGAGGGTGCAGATCTGAAGTGTGTGCTGTCGCAGACGGCCTTCTGTGGAGCGGTGCATCTGCATGGGCAGCGGGACAATCGACTGCTGGCCGATCTGGACTGCAATGGCTGGCCGCAGACGGGCCGTCGTGAGGCACTGCGATTACTGCGACAGGCGCGAGCAGTGCATTTGTGTGGCGACCAGCATCTGGCCGTGGTGGTGCGTCATGGGATTGAGCAGCATGGGGACGGTCCGTATGCGTTTACGGCGCCGGCGATCGTGAATACGATTTATGGTCGCTGGTGGCATCCGCTGGACGAGCGTGCGGGGGCCAACTCGGTCGCTGGCAGTCCGCTGCCGTGGACGGGGGACTATGAAGATGGTCTGGGCAATCCGCTGACGATGCTGGCGTATGCGAATCCTGGGAACGTGCAGGATGAAAAGCAGCGTGGTGATGGTTATGGTCTGGCGGTCTTCCGGCGTGCGGATCGTTCGGTGCGATTTGAGTGCTGGCCGCGATTCAGTGATGTGTCAGCGGGTGATGTCGGGCAGTATCCGGGCTGGCCGCTGACGGTGCGGATGGATGACAACGATGGTCGCAGCGTCACGGGCTGGCTGCCGGAGCTGCGTTTGCGCAACGCGACGAGTGCGGTGGTGCAGGTCAGTTCGGAAGCAACCGAGGAGATTTTGTATACGGTGCGTCTGCCGGGGCCTGTGCTGCGTCTGCCGGTTTATGGTGCTGGACCGTGGCGAGTGCGAGTGGGTCGCAGTGTTCCGGGGCAGCTGATGTATTCCGGACTGACGACGGACCCGCAGAGCCCGGCACTGGAGTTGGAATTCTGACAGTTGCAGGGGGAGTGCACCTGACAATTTTACGAACTTCAGAACTTTCAAAAGTTCCTCGGCACATCAGTCAGTTTTGTGGTATCTTCAGGCAAACGTGGGTTGGGGGCCACTTCCAGCAAATGGTAAGTCGTGAAATTTGCAGGTGGTGCCTGAAACCGAAGGGTTGACAAAGGAAACCGGTGCTGGGTATTAAACGCCGAAATTGCCGGTTCTCGGCCGTTTGAACTGTCAGCGGGACAACATCATCAGAAGGTACAAGTCATGTTACTGACACTGAATCCAGGGCGCATCGCAGCGGAAGAAGCGTGGTTGTCCGTCGGCTCTGTTGGCCTGGACGGCATCGACACAGTGGTCAGTCCGCAGCTGCGGGGCGATGATGACGACGAAGACTTTGGTGACTCGTTTGGCGACGAGGAGCCGGACGACGACGACGATGATGATTTCGACGACGAAGAAGAGACGGATGAAGACTTCGATGATGAAGACGACTTCGACGACGACGATTTCGACGACGATGATGACGATGACTTCGACGATGACGACGAGGAAGAGTTCGAGGGCGAAGAAGACGAATTCTGAATGAATCGCTGTCGGCTTGCAGCGTTTTTCGCGGATGTTCAGGGGGCACTTCAGTGATGAAGTGCCTTTTTTCTTGAACTCGCAGCAGCAGTTTCATCGGAGGCATTGGTATGCAGGGCTTGTGGGAGGAGATTCAGGACGCGCGGCAGTGGCTCAGTGAACGCTGGGACGGAGCGCCGCGTGTTGGTCTGATCCTGGGCACCGGGCTGGGTGGACTGGCCCGGCGGATTCAGGTGCAGGCGGATTTCGCGTATGCGGACATTCCGCATTTCCCCCGTTCCACTGCTCCATCGCATGCCGGACGACTGCTGTGCGGAACACTGGAAGGTGTGCCGCTGATGGCGATGGAAGGCAGATTTCATTATTACGAGGGCTATTCGCTGCGGCAGGTGACGTTTCCAGTGCGAGTGATGCGGGCGATGGGTGCCAGTACGCTGCTGTTGACCAGTGCTGTCGGAGGGATGAATCCGCAGTATCGTCTGGCGGACATTGCCATTCTGGAAGACCACATCAATCTGCTGCCTGACAATCCTCTGCGGGGCATCAATGACGATCGGCTGGGCCCTCGGTTTCCCGATATGAGTCAGCCTTACCGCAGAACTCTGGTGGATGCCGCCAGCCAGACGGCGCTGCAGCTGGGGATCGCCGCTCATCGTTCGGTGCTGGTGGCAGTTCCCGGACCCAACCTGGAAACTCGCGCCGAATATCGCATGTTGCGACTGGTGGGGGCGGATATTGTGGGCATGTCGACCGTTCCGGAATGTCTTGCAGCACTGCATGGTGGCATGCAGGTCGCGGCGTTTTCCGTCGTGACGGATATGTGCCTGCCGGATGCTCTTGAGCCGGCAGAAATCGAGCGGATTATTGCTGTTGCCAATGAAGGTGGCCAGAAACTGGAGCAGTTGCTGGCCGCTCTGTTCCGCAATCATTCACACCTGTTCTGACAACATCAGTCTCAATTCTCAGGGAACACAATTATGCAGCGACCTCACGGACATTCTGCTCCGCTTCCGGATCCTACTGTGCGTATGTCAGAGGGCTGGCATTGCCTGCATATGTATTATCAGATCGATCAGCAGGCTCTGCAGAGACTGCAGCCTGAGGACATAGCGTTTGGTCGTGCGGAAGTGATTGCGATTCTGGATCCGGCAGCCGCGGATTCCCCGGCTCGCCTGCAGACCTCAGTCATCTCGGGACATAAAGCGGATCTGGGACTGATGATGATGGACCCGGATCCGCTGAAGATCGACGCTGTGACTCAGAAGCTGCGTGCCAGCCGACTTGGGACAGTGCTGCGTCCGGCGTGGTCTTTTGTTTCCATCACGGAGGTCAGCGAGTACGTGCCGACAGTGGAACAGTATGCCGACCGACTGCGGCGCGAAGGCACTGCTCCGGATGATCCCGCATTTCAGGCCAAACTGAATGCCTATTCGCAGCGACTGCCAGCCATGAATCAGCAGCGGCTGTATCCGGATATCCCACCGTTCCCGTGTGTCACGTTCTACCCGATGAACAAGATTCGACACCCGCAGGCCAACTGGTATACGGAACCATTCAGTGTTCGCAGTGAACTGATGGCGGAACACGCGACGTCGGGCATTCGCTTTGCCGGAAAAGTGTCACAGCTGATTACGGCATCGACTGGCTATGATGACTGGGAATGGGGCGTGACGCTGTGGAGTCGTTCGCCGGAACACATCAAGGACATCGTGTATTCGATGCGGTTTGATCGCGCATCGGCGAAGTATGCGGAGTTCGGACCGTTCTATATTGGTTATGTCATGACGGCTGAAGACGCACTGACACACCTGAAGGTCTGAGCTGATCTGACAACCGGTGTCGCAGCGGCAGAAACTGCCGCTGCGACTGCACTGAGCGTTCGATCAGTCACCAACAGCCATTTTCTGCAAACTTCAGTAAACTTTCTCGATTTTCTCCTGAATGCAGCCGATAGGACCGATGTGCCGTCAAAGTCGGCACAGACGTCAAGGATGAACGGCGTTCAGGAGCATCAGAGTGATCAGTCCCGCAAAGTCTTCAGGCGTAATTCGAATTCTGTCCATCGCTGGTCTTGCGGTCGCTCTGACAGCGGCGGTGGGTTGTGCGGCAGAGGGACTGAAGGGGATGCTGCCGTGGGGCGGAAAGAAAGACTATCAGCCTCTGGAAGCGCGGGAAGCGGCTGAGCAGGCGAAGGAATCGCAATCGAAGCCGGGGGCAGCGACATCAGCCGCTCAAACTCCTGCTCGCAAAGCATCGTGGTCGCCTTTCGGGCGCGGTGCAACGACTCCCGAGGCGTCCAGTGCAACGGAGACAGCGGACGGTACGAAGAAGACCGGATTCTTCCGCAATCCGTTCCGTCGTGCTGCTGCCCCAGCGGCTGACCCATTTGTTGAAAAAACGTCAGAGCCTGAGGCTGACGAAGAAGCAGACGAAGCAGACGAAGCAGAGGAAGCCGATGTGGCAGCGGGCGAGTTGTCTGCGGAGCCGAAGTCGGCTGCTGGAAGTCGCAATCCTGGAAGTGGCAGCACGGTCAGTCGCAGCAATCCGGCCCCGGTAAAGCGAGTGCAGCCGAGTGTTTCTCGCCGGCCTGTCACTAAGAGGGTGGCGGAACTGGAGGAGGAGACTGCGGCTGTTGAGGCTGGTGATGAGATGTCCGGCGACGCTGTTGCTGAAGCCGATATGGAAGCTGAGGGTGTGGAGGTTGCTGAGAGGGTTGCGGAGCCATTGATTCGTCGCGGTCGAACTGCCCCTGCAGTGACTCGCACTGCCGCCACTTTTGAAGAACAGAAGCTGCAGGAGATGGACGCACTGATTTCCGGTGGTTCGAGTCGTGCGGCGAAATCGGCGTCCCGTGTGACATCGGCTGCATTGCAGAAGACGGAAACAGCAGCTGCCGGAGTGCAGGCTGGCAGGAAGGCAGTCCAGCGTGCTGCACAGCAGCGAGAAGATCGAGTCCTGCGGGAATTTGATGAGTTGAGTGGACGAGCGGCTGAGACAGAGGGCCGTGTTCGGGAGACGGTTCGGCGTCGCGCTGAACAACATTCGCAGTTGCTTGAGGAGTTTGAGGCTGCGGCGCAGATGCCGGAACTGGCGATCGAAGAAGACGAGGAGCTGAGGGAGTCTGAGTTGTCTCAGGACGAACCTGAGATGGAGGCAGCGAGCGAGGACGAGGCGATTGAGGAAGCCGCCGAGGACGAGTTCGTGATGGAGGAAGAGGAGGCAGCGTCAGAGGAGGCAGCGGCAGCAGCGGCTTTTGCTGAGGAACTGGCGATTGAAGAACGAGTTTCGAGCGCTAAGAAGCCGGCCGTTACCGGTGCAGCTGCAGGCCGAACAGCCCGAGGGGGTTCGGCTTTTCAGTGGCAGTCGGGTTCGGGGGCTGTGAGGAATGCGGGAGTGCGGCGTTCGACGGAGCCGGCAGCGACTGCCGAGCGGGGGGCATCAGAACGCAGGGGTGTGACGCGTTCAGCCACTCTGACTCGTGATCTGTCGGACGAGATGGAAGATCTTGAGGAGGTGGACGAATGGCTGACCAGTCCGGTCGCTGCCCCGGCACCGGTGGCGGCCCCCGCTGGAACTCGCCAGCGTCGGATTCGGCAGGCTTCGATGGCTGATCCGTTTGGTGAGGCGGAAGCGGGCGAGGCAGAGATGGGGGACGATTCTGCTGCGGACAATGATGCAGAAATGCAACAGGACGAATCGACAGCAACACCAGTGGAAGCGATGGAGTTACCGGAGCCACCGGATGCCGGGGAATCGCGGGGTGCTGCTGTGTCCCCTGCTCCGCTGAAATCTGCTGTGTCCCCGGCTGGGGGGCAGGCGGTTGAGGTGGCAGCGGCCGAGGCGGAATCGGAGCCGACTCGTGACGCGTCGATTTTTTCCCGTCTGTCGGGAACGAGCTGGGTGATCCTGAGTGTGGGCACGGCTGTGATTCTGCTGTTGCTGCTGGCTCCAGCACGTCGCAAAGCTGTTACGGATGGAACAGCCGTCATTCCTGTCTGAGGATCATCTCGCTTTTCAGAAAAACTCTGCCCAGTCGTTTTTTTCAAGCTAGTTTGCAGTGTGGAATTCAATCCACCGATGCGGCGGGCTTGTGTGTGGGGTGACTCACCCGCGTCCGCAGACACCTCCGGGCAGTGTCCGGTTGCATGAAAACGACAGCGGAGAAACTCATGAGTACGGACCCCTGGGGTCGACCATCGTCTGACGATCTTCGCAGGATTCAGGAAACATTCGACAGGGATGTTGGGCCGAACGTGCGTGCGGCGGAGCGGCTGGATCTGGCTGTTCCGGCGGAAATCCGGACTCAGCGTGGCAACACGATCGAGGCGATTACTCGGGAAATCAGCCGCACGGGAATTGGTCTGCTGCACCGTGGCGCCATCAACATGGAAGAAGTCTATGTGAAGATGGCCAGTGAAACTCGGGAATTCTACTACCGTGTTCAGATTGAGTGGTGCATGCCCTGTGATAACGGCATGTTTCTCAGTGGCGGTCGATTCCTGCCGGTGCAGGACCAGAAATCCTGAATTCGGTCTCAGAAAAGTCGCCTGAAAATTCCTGCCACTGCGGCAGGAATTTTGGCGTTTTGCGGTTACACTACAGGGCCAGTTTCCGCCCACCGCGACTTTTCACGGATCTCTGCAGATATGACCGCCCGGCAGGACTTTCGCCAGATTGAGCGTATCCCCTGTTTGATTCTCGCCAATTCCCGTGAGGCATCGCGGAAGGTTGCGGCTGAGATTGCTGGCCTGATTCGCATTCGCCAGGCGGAGGGTCGTTCGTGTGTGCTGGGCCTGGCCACTGGTTCGACGCCAACCGGCATCTACGCCGAGCTGGTGCGACTGCATCGTGAAGAGGGTCTGTCATTCCGCAACGTGATCACGTTCAATCTGGATGAGTATTACCCGATGCAGCCTGAGGACGTGCAGAGTTACGTCCGCTTTATGCGTGAGCATCTGTTCAATCACGTCGATATTCCGGCGGGTGGCTGGAATGTTCCGGACGGCACGGTGCCAGTCGAGCAGGTGGGCGATTACTGTCGCGACTACGAGGCTCGGATTGCAGCGGCTGGTGGGATTGACATTCAGATTCTGGGGATTGGCCGTACGGGTCACATTGGATTCAACGAGCCGGGTTCCGATCAGACGACTCGCACCCGCATGATTACTCTGGACACAGTGACTCGAGTTGACGCGGCGGCCGATTTTTTTGGCACAGAGAATGTTCCGCGGCGTGCGATCACGATGGGTGTGGGTACGATTCTGGAAGCGCGGCGAATTTTTATTCTGGCGTTTGGTGAAAACAAGGCGACGATTGTTGCTCGCACAGTCGAAGGTGAAACGACTCCGGCGATTCCCGCCACGTGGCTGCAGAAGCATTCCCAGGTTCAGTTTCTGATGGATGCGGCGGCGGCCGCCAATCTGACTCGCGTTAAGCTGCCGTGGCTGGTTGGTGATGTCAGTTGGGACCCGCAGCTGATTCGGCGGGCGGTGATCTGGCTGTCGGAAAAATCGGGCAAGGCTTTGCTGAAGCTGACGGATTCGGACTACAACGAGGGTGGTCTGCAGGATTTACTGGCTGACCATGGATCGGCGTATGAGATCAACCTGAAGGTCTTTCGGCATTTGCAGAGTACGATTGTGGGCTGGCCTGGCGGGAAGCCGGCCGAGAAGAAAACGGTTGGTGACAGGCCGCAGCCGTTTGATCATATTTTCCCCAAGCGAGTGTTGTGTTTTTCGCCGCATCCTGATGACGACGTGATTTCCATGGGGGGCACATTGATCAGGCTGGCTGCTCAGCAGCACGAAGTGCATGTGGCCTATCAGACATCCGGCAACATTGCGGTGTTTGATGATGACGCGTTGCGGTTTTCTGAGTTTGTGACGGACTACTGTGCGGCCTTTGGTCTGATATCGCCTCAGATCCGTGAGCTGGAAGACCATGTGGAAGAGTTTCTGCGGCGTAAACAGGCGGGTCAGGTTGACAGTGCTCAGGTGCAGATGATCAAGGGATTGATTCGTCAGGGCGAAGCTGTTGCCGGAGCTCGCTGCTGCGGCATTCCGAGGGACCAGCTGCATTTCCTGAACATGCCGTTCTACGAAACGGGTGGAGTGAAAAAGAAACCGCTGGGTGACGACGACATCCGGATCATTGTTGACTTATTGCGTAAGCTGAAGCCGCATCAGATTTATGCGGCCGGGGATCTGACGGATCCGCATGGGACTCACCGAGTCTGCCTGAAGGCAATCTTCAGGGCGTGTGAGGTCTGTCAGAATGACGACTGGTATCAGGAGTGTGAAGTCTGGCTGTATCGTGGGGCGTGGCAGGAGTGGCCAGTCCATCAGATTGAAATGGCGGTCCCACTCAGTCCTCAGGAAGTCCGTCAGAAGCGAGATGCGATCTTCAAGCATCAGTCGCAGAAGGACCGGGCGTTGTTCCCGGGTTCAGATGCGCGGGAATTCTGGCAGCGAGCGGAAGAGCGTAACGCGGCCACAGCGAATCGTTACGACAAACTGGGGCTGGCCGAGTATCAGGCGATCGAGGGCTTTGTGCGTTGGGATCGATCGTGGGGTCTGAACGACTGACCTGAAGTGTTTTCCGTGGGCGAGGCCGTTACCCTGCGAAACCAGTCGGGCGAGGAGGCCGTTGGAGCGTGTATTTGGTTAGTGCCGTGGTTCTGTTTGCGATTCAGGCCTGAAGGGGCGGTTTCCGAAAGCGAGGTCACAAACAATTGAATTTGTGGGTAATGCCCCGGGCTGGCGCCCGGGCTATGGCTTCGCAGCAGTTTACTGAGCTTTGGGGTCGGCTTCCATGCTGCCGGCGGTCACACCGACTCGACGCACGGGCAGAAATATACGCACGATGGTCTTTGGTGGCAGATCAGATTTGACTGTGGCGTCATTCAGCTTCACGGTGCAGAGTTCGGTTTCGGCCCAGCCGATCAGCAGTGCTCCATTGAGGTCGACCATGTCACTGACCTCATCACGTCGCAGGGTGTGGTTGTTCAGTTTCACAAACACCTGTCCTCCGGCTGACTGGTACAGCGAAGTCATCAGCAGGATATCCAGCGGATTACGAATTGAGATGTCCCACGGTCGAGAGACCTGAGTGCTTTGTGATTTGTTGATGTCGCGTTTTGCATCGGGGTTACGGACAAGGCGGACACCGCGCAGGAAATCCCGGACTTCCGAAATCCTGACGTTGCCACGATGTCGTGTCCACGCGGACTGGGGCTGCAGGATTCGTTCTTCATCGCTGGCTCGATCTGCCGGTGCGTAAGCCCGATTGCCGCAGAACACGACCCAGTCACGAACGGCAAATGGCAGGGCATGCTGAAACTCGCCTTCCAGCAGATCGCTGGACGGCAGGGTCAGGCGGGATTCAACAAGTGCAGCGGCGGGCGCTGAGGTGCGGACATCAGCGATCAGGCTGGTGGAGCCACCGGCCAGCAGCGGCACGGCACGGAATCCGGCAGGCTGCAGGTCACTGCGGCGACTGACCATCTGCCCCAGTCCTGCTCCACCCGGTCGATACATCCCACCAAAGATATCTTCTGCCCGCCCGCTCCAGCTGACCACTGACTCGGCCGTCTCGGGCAGCATGTTCTGCAGTGTTTCCGACGATTCCAGGTTGACGCTGGCGTACTGTGAGTCCTGTGTCGACAGGCTGGCCCACGTACGCACTCGGAGGTCCTGTCCCTGGTGATCCACGGTGAGATCCAGCAGGCTGACAGCGCGGGACACGTCCGGAACTGTCGCTGGTGCTGCAGCTACGGCCAGCAGCAGGCAGGTGCTGCCGATGATCACAGGAAAGGTGGCCCACGTCAGTCGCGGTGATCGGAGTGTGCGGACGACCAGAAACCAGTCGAGCGGGCCGATCAAAGCCAGCAGGATGACCATCATCAGCATCGCGTCCCATGTTGACCATCGCTGTTCTGCCGGAACTGCATCGACCGCTGCGGCCAGTTGAGTCGAGAGATCGCTGACACCGATGGACGAGATGCGTGTCCCGCGCTGGGATTGTTCGGCCGTGCCTGCCTCGGGACCAAACAGCAGTGTTTCCAGGAACTGTGACAGCGACAGCCATGTGTCGAGTGGGCGAGCATTGACATCGACGGCCAGTATGGTGACGACGCCGGCCCCCACGACGGCTCGTGAAATCACCGGTTCATTCAAAGCCTGTGCCACAACTCGCGGCTGCCGCGAGGGAATCCGCAGACAGCGGACCGGGTTGCGATTGGTCTGCAGTGCGGTCGCTCCGAGGACAAAGTTCTGCACGGCGGTGAGATCCAGCGTTTCGTAGACTGTGTTCTCTGAGGGAATCTCAAAGATGGGCTGCAGCCACTGGCCGAGGGGAGACTGCAGCAGAGCCGGCCCACGTTCACCGCAGCTGATGACCAGATGACCGCCGCTGAGTACCCAGCTGCGGACTGCTGCCGTCTGTTGTTCCGTCAGGGCAAAATCCGACGCCAGCACCAGCAGTTCAAGGCTGTCCAGTCCGCGAGTTGTCGCTGGCAGTAATGCGGACTGCGCGGACTGCAGCAGCAGCAGAGGGTTCCGCCCACCCGGATCGGCGACGCGTTCACTGGCCAGCTCCTGCAGCCCAGCGACGGGGCCGATGGCCAGCACTGGTACCGCCTGATGTCGATACAGCAGCAGTTGTTGAGCGACTGCTGGTGGCGATTCGTGCGGTGACCCGATGGTACCTTCACGACACTCGACACTGTGATTCCACAGGACTGTTCCGCCACCATCCGTCAGCTGCAGCTGCACTCGACCGTCGAGGCGTCCGGTGTTGAAGACAGCATTCACGATGAGGCCGCCGGCTGCATCGGACTGCCCAGCCGCCACCACGCTTTCGCAGACATCGCCGCGAGCATCGGGGGCCAGCACTGTCAGCTGCACTGGGGTGAGTGGTGTCAAACCCTGCAGTTGCAGGTGCAGGGGCAGCCACGCACCGACTCGACCATGCCCACCGAACCCGAGTTGCAGCTGGTCAACCGCCGGCTGTGCGGCGCGGGCTGCGACGGGTGTGGATGCCAGAGTCAGTATCAGAGCGAGGCAGCAGGCGATGCCGGACGGCAGCGAACGCAGTCGCTGAAGCTGAACTTTTAAACAGTCAGAAGGGTGCCATGGAGCCATTGGAACGCCGAACGAAAGAGGTCGGACACGGGAATGTGGCGGTGTTTGGATGCGTCCTGCGGGTACGGAACACCGGCGTCATTTGCTGTTTTCGGCAGGAATCCTGTGGAAATCAGGACCTGTACAGTGAAATACGCTGAACCGCTGGAAATTGCGGGACAAAAACCCGGTGGAATCCTGAGCACTGTTTTTGTGATTTCCGGTGAATCCGCAAACAAAACTCGCCAGCCGCTCGAAAAGGTTTGTAATTTGGCGTGGATTCTGGCAAATTTCGGCGTTGATCGGCGTAGAAAGGTCGATTTGCATAGATTTCTTTGCTCAGTCCCGCTGACCGCGTGGTCAGGTGAATTTTCAGTCCCCGATGGAGGCCACCCATTAAACGAACTCGTCCGACACCGGCTCCTCAGTCCAACCTGCCCCGCATGAATGAACGCATCCGGATTTCTCCGATCCGTGTTGTGAGTGCGACTGGGGAGATGCTGGGGGAAATGGAAACCGCGATTGCTCTGCGAATGGCCCAGGATGAGGGCCTGGATCTCGTGGAAGTCAGCCCGGATGCACGGCCTCCGGTTTGCCGTATCATGAATTACGGCAAGGTGCTTTATGAACGCACAAAGAAGTCTGGGGGTCCGAAGCAGCACAAGACTCAGCTGAAGCAGCTGCGTTTGCGTGCCAAGACGGGTCAGCACGACATTGACACGAAGGTGCGACAGGCTCGTGATTTTCTGTCCCGCAAGGACAAGGTGAAGATCAATGTGATGTTCAAGGGTCGTGAGAATGCGCATCACGAGCGTGGCATGGAGATGCTGATAGAGATTGTGAAGATGCTGGAGGACGTTGCCGCGGTGGAACAGCAGCCTAAGATGGAGAACGGCAAGACGGCGTCCGTCCTGCTGACTCCGCTGAAGCACTGAGTCTGCTCTGCCGGGTAGAACACGAAATTCGGAGGGACAGTCGGCAGTTGGTTGCATGCGAGTGCACCTGTCTGCCGGCGGTCTTTGTGTCAGATCAGATTTCGCCGTTCCGGGAGAAACCCACATGGCTCAAACTGTAATGACCCGTTCTTCCTGGCTGGCCACAGTGTGTGGCTTTGCTGCTGCCGGTTGCGTGGATGCGGCAAATTCCGTGCTGCCTCAGGCTCAGGCGGCCGACGAGCCGGCGGATGAGAACAAGTCCAGTGCATCGGCAGCAAAGAAGTCAAAGGGCAAATCTGTGACTGAAGAAGGTCCGGAAGTTCCCGCGGAGTACAACAAGCTCAGCGAATTTGAATCGTGGGTGATTCTGCGGAAGGGGACTGAGCGAGCGTTCACGGGCGAGTACACGGATCTGAAGGATCCGGGCACCTACATCTGCCGTCGTTGCAACGCACCGCTGTACGAGGCGAAGTCCAAGTTTGAAAGTCATTGTGGCTGGCCCAGTTTTGATGACGAGATCAAGGGGGCTGTTCGCAAGTCGCGGGACGCCGACGGCTATCGTGTCGAGATTACCTGCGAGAACTGTGGTGGGCATCTGGGCCATGTGTTTTATGGCGAGGGGATGACCGCTAAGAATACTCGCCACTGTGTCAATTCGGTGTCGATGAAGTTTGTTGCCGAGGGTGAAAAGCTGCCGGCTGTGGTGAAGAAGAAATCCCGTTCTCGTTCGTCGGCTCGAAAAGAAGCAGATGCTCCGGCTGACAAATCAGCGGACAAGCCAACCGACAAATCGGCGGACAAATCAGCCGACAAATAGAATCACCGTGGTGAGGGTTTTCGGCGCTGCGGTGTTGTGTTCTCTGCTATTGTTCTTCATCGCTGTGGCCCATGCGTGAAACTCCGGAAGAACTGACAGCGTGGCATGAAGCGGGGCATGCGTGGGCAGCCCTGCTGGCGGGTGCAAAAGTGCACTCCGTTTCGATTGCTCCGGACAACGATGATGGACCGCAGCGTTTTGGTGACACGGAGATTCATTGGAGCAAGCGTCGATTTTCCGGCCGGAAGCTGGCGGCAGGTCTGTGCCGCGTGGCCCTTGCCGGCCCGGTATCAGAGATGCTGTATACGGGGCGTCCATTTCATCCGGCTGGTGTTGCCGAGTGGGCTCAGGACTGGCGGACAGCATTGCAGGCGCTGGACTTTGTGCCTGATCGGCAGCGGCGTCTGGCGATGCTGGAACAGACGACGATTCAGCTGTACGAGAAGTTTTCGGACGATTTTCACTGGCAGGCGGTGAGTGCGATTGCTGAGCAGTTGCTGGCGCATGAGATTCTTGATGCGGAGCTGCTGGGGGAGGCCGTTGAGCCGTGGGTTGACAGTCTGGACTCGGAATCATCGTTTGACGATTAAGTCTGTCGGTGGCGGGGACTGTCCGGTTGTCTGCTTGTTGGAACCGCAGTGTGTCGGTCCCTTTTGCGTTGGATTGCCGGGAATCCTGCTGTAGTATTCCGCCTTCCCTGTTTCAGTGTTTTGTTTTCTGGAGAAGTCGCGGTGGGCAAATCGGTGTTGCTGGCGTACAGCGGTGGTCTGGATACTTCGGTGCTGGTGGGCTGGTTGCAGGACGAGGGATATGATGTCCACTGCCTGTATGTGGATCTTGGTCAGCCCTGTGAAGATCGCCCAGCTATTCTCCAGAAGGCTCGTGACATCGGCGCGAAGTCCTCAGAACTGGTCGATGTGCGTGAAGAGCTGTGTCGTGACTTTGCCTTTCCGGTACTGCAGTGGCAGGCGCGCTACGAGAACATCTATCTGATGGGTACCAGCATTGCTCGCCCGTTGATCGCGAAGGCCTGTGTGCAGCGTGCTCGTGAAGTGGGTGCCGTTGCGTTTGCTCATGGGGCGACCGGCAAGGGCAATGACCAGTGCCGTTTTCAGCTGGCGGCCGAGGCATTGGAGCCATCCGTAAAGATTATTGCTCCATGGCGCATGCAAAGCTTCCGCGACCGGTTCCCCGGCCGTGCTGAAATGCTGGAATACTGTGAGGCGAAGAATATTCCGGTGAAGGCGACGGCAAAGAAGCCTTATTCCAGCGACGAAAACTGTCTGCACATCAGCTACGAAGCGGGTGATCTGGAAGATCCGACCGTGGACGGTCAGGCGATTATTGAGTTCGGGATGACTGTCAGTCCTCAGCAGGCCCCGGACCGTGAAGAGTTGGTGACGATTGGGTTTGAATCGGGTGTCCCGGTCTCTGTCAACGGGACTCGATTCAGTCCTGGTGCACTGGTGGCTGAGCTGAACACCATTGGCGGTCGCAATGGCTGTGGCCGCATTGACATTGTTGAGAACCGTTTTGTCGGTATGAAAAGCCGGGGCGTGTATGAGTCACCGGGAATGACACTGCTGTATGCGGCTCATCAGGGTCTTGAACAGATGACTCTGGATCGGGATCTGCTGCATCTGCGAGATTCGCTCAGCCCGCAGGTTGCCGAGATGGTGTATTACGGGTTCTGGTACTGCGCGAAGATGGATGCGTTGATGGCCTTTATCCGTGAGGCTCAGAAACCGGTCACTGGCGAAGTGACATTGACCCTGTACAAGGGCAACGTGCGGGTCAGCAGTCGTCGTTCGCCCTGCAGTCTGTACAAGGCGGATATCGCCAGTATGGAAAAGGGTGGTTCGTACGACCAGACCGATGCGGAAGGTTTCCTGCGGATCATGGGACTTCCGTTGCGAGTTCAGGGTTCTGTTCGTCCGCGGGCCTATTGATGGTGGTCAGTGGTCAGTTGGAAGGGTGAGGTTGCGGCTGAACCGCAGGTTGCTGGAATGGGGTCACCGAGCTGGTGCTCGGTGGTCCCGGGGTTGATGCACCGCAACCGCGCGTGGCAGGCTAAGGCTCCTCACGGGTCATCGGCGCTTTGTTTGATGCGGGCATTGTGGTGTCGAGTTCGTGCCCGGGCTAACGCCGAGGCTGCGGTTTTTGTCCCTGGCGTCAGGAATTCGCTGGCGACTTGTTTGTGACCGATGTCAGGGTGCAGTGGCGATAATGCAGCCGGCGGTGGTTCGAGTGATTGCCGGCAGAGTGCCCTGCTGGTGATGATTGACCAGTTCTGCAACGTCCAGTGCCACCAGTGGACTGAGTTCGTAGCGGGTTTGAGGATCGACCGGCAGTCCGGTGGCGTGGAGCCATTCGGCAGCGATACGGCTGAGCGCTGCGCGGCAGGTGTCTGCAGAGTCGCTGCCCGATTTGTTCTTGACCGGATTGAATTCTCGCTGACGATCTCCTTCAACGATCAATGTGTTTGTCGCGGCGGGCAGTGCATCGAAGATGAAGCGTTCCAGTTTGATGGCATTCGGCTGCCCGTCGGTGGCAGTGGGCAGAGGCTGGCCGGTTTCATCGACACACGGTACGTTTTTGCGAGCGATGTGCAGTGGCAGTTCCCGGCCTGCTTCGCAGAAGCTGGCGAGGAATTGCCGATCGAACACGTGTATCGCGGTGTTGCCGGCCCAGAAGATCCACTGTCCGTTCGAATCCTGCCCAGCTGCCTGTTCAGCGGTCAGTTCGCTGTATTCAATGATTTCAGTGCGACCCTGCAGATCGACAAGGACCCCCATCCGCTCGGTCGGCGAGGATTTACAGACCACGCAGGTCGTGGCCTGCGACTGCTGCTGGATATGAAATCCCAATAGCGCCGGATCCGCGACAATTGCGGTCGGGTTGTCTACCTGATGATAGTACAGATGCTGCACTCCCTGTGCCTGCAGCAGTTCCAGCAGACCGGCGCGGGCCAGTGCCGTGACCAGTCCCCCATGTCCATCGGGTGACAGTGCCAGTTGTCCTGGGGCTGAAAGCAGCAGCTCTCCGGTTGCGGCATCCAGTGCCGGCAGGCTGCCCTGTCGGAAGAAATGCAGGCTGTCGGGTGTCAGTCCGAAGTATCGGTGCTGCTGGAAGAATGCCACTGTTTCCTCATGCGTGGCATCACTGGTCATGATGCACCAGGGCAGATCAGCACGATGTCGGCGTCGCCGTGCGAGGACCTGTTCGGCGAAGATCTGAAACAGGGTTCGGTCGGTCACTGGGCCGATGGGGAACAGTCCTTTGGGATGTTCGAATCCGAGGCGAGTCCCCTGCCCTCCGGCAACGGTGATGACGGCCACGGTACCCGCAGAAATCGCCTGCTCGCCAATACTGCGTGCCAGTGCCCATGCCTGATGATCGGTGGCAGAGACTGGTTGGCGGACAACGCGTGAGGGGGCCTGGGCCAGTGCGGCGCGGTCGACTGAGGTGTGATTGTCAGCAGGTTGGCTGGCTGACAGCCACGTTGCCTGCAGCAGGTCAAAGTCGACGTCGGCCAGTGTGGCTGACAGGGCCATCTGCTGTGCGGGCGGCAGCAGTTGCAGGCAGGCCAGCAGTCGGTGCTGGTGGTGTTGTTGCAGGGTTTGAAGCAGTTTGGCAGGCACAGATGACATAACGATGAGCCCTGAAATTGCTGGCAGCAGTTGATCGGCTTCCGGTTTGCTTTCCGTGGGCGGTGTTTTTAGTGAACGCGTGAACAGTTTTTGTGTGGTATCAAGTGAAACCGGGTTTCGACAGAATACGAAAAACCGTGCGGGATTTGCCAGTGGATCTGTGTTTGGAGTAGTTTTCGGGGGGGATGAGTGGGCGATTATGCCGGAGTGTCCCGATGAAGGGGCAATGAAAGCGGAGTTTGGGAGTCTGGATTTTCCAACATTCTCCCCTGTTTTTTTCGTAGGGAGTGCTGGATCCGCGCGGTGGTTTGCCGTGAGCGGGCTGGTGCATGGTTTTCTGCCGGGAAGTAATTTGTGTCAGACGAAGAGCAGAATCTGGGCGGGGTCAGCAATTCGGGTGTGCCTGAGTCTCGCGCGGGCGGTCGAAAGTCGGTGTTTTCCGATGACTTTGACGATCCGGATCGTCGTGACGAGCTGGACGAGTTGCCGGAAGACGAGCCATTGACGGCGGAGCTGGTGGAGGAGGAGGCGATCCGTGGCGATTTTATGCTGCGGTGGGCGGTGGTATTGCTGTCGGTTCTGATGGCATTTACTCAGATGAGTGATACTCGCCCGTTGGTTCTGATTAAGTCGGGCGAGTACATGCGGTCGCACGGATTTCTGCCGCCTCGCACGACGGATCCGTTGTCTTTTACGATGGACGGTCGTTCGATCACGAATACGGGCTGGCTGTTTGATCACGTGGTCAGTCTGGCATGGAGTCTGGGTGGTTATTATGGGTTGACGGCGTTGAAGGTTCTGGGATCGGGATTGTTTGCTTTTCTGTTGACTCGCATATCGATCCCGGGATTGCCGACGTGGTGGAGTTCGGTGTGTGCGGCATTTGCGGTGGTCGCCTGTTCTCAGGATTTTGTACCGACGCACGAGCTGGCTGGTCTGGTTCTGCTGGCGTATCTGTTGAATCTGCTGACGGGTCATCGTCTGGGTCGAGTGGCCGGTTTGTACTGGAAGTTGCCGGCCTTGCTGGCTCTGTGGTCGAATCTGGATCCGCGTGCATGGATTGGTGCACTGTTGGTGCTGTTGTATGCGTGGGGTTCAGCTCGTCATCGTCGGGTGCTGCTGCGTCAGGGGGCTGGTCTGGACCGAATACCGATGCCATTGGGAGCGACGGCGGGTCTGTGTTTTGCGGCCCTGCTGGTGAATCCCTTTCCGGTGGCTTCACTGGCTGCACCGCTGACTCAGTATACTCGTGAGTATCCGGCGATGCAGTTGCAGAAGAGTCTGGTACCTGAGCTGGCGGCATCCAGTTTTGACAATCGTGTGGACTATTATTCGGCCATTCTTCCGGGTGCGGTTCGGTTGTTTGATCACACGCATGTAGCGGCGATTGTGGTGTTGATGTTTGCTGGTGCTGCGTTGTCATTATCGGTGGGTTCAGAGCAGGCGGATTCGGCTGGTCGGGGGACGACAGCGACCGCGATTGGTGGTTTTCTGCGTCTGGTGTTGCTGCCATTTTTCGGCACAGGTCCTCGTGGAGCCCGCGATGCGGGCTTTGTGCTGATGTTCTGGGGGGTTGTGTTTCTGATTGTTCTGAAGGCGCATGAGTTACCGGCGGCGGCGCTGGTGGCGGCAGCGGTCGCAGGCATCAGTGCTCAGGACTGGTACCGTCGTAGTTTTTCGATGACTTACACGGTGGATTCGTCTGAGCTGTTGTTTTCGCGTGGTGGTCGTGCGGCGACAGTTCTGGCGATGACTGCGATGGGATTTGCGGTGGCCACATCGCGACTGCCTGGATCAGCACCGCTGGGTTTTGGTTTTGATCCGGAGACTCGCATCACGATTGAGACGGTTTCGCAGCAGCTGCAGAAACTGGATTCACAGGCCCGCGTGCTGCATACGCGAGTGGACCAGGGTGACCTGCTGATCTGGAATGGTCGGCGTAGTTTTCTTGACAGTCGAGTATTGCCCTTCAGTTCTGCTCAGTATCCGGTGTTTGAGCAGCATGACAATGTCCGCCGGTCTCTGCTGCGTCCTCCGCAGTCGACGGAGTCTGCGGATCCGAAGGAGAAGGAGCGATTGCAGCAGGATCAGCAGAAGAGTATTGCTGCGGCGAAAGAGACTCTGACGCAGTACGGGGTGACTCACTTCATGATCCGACTGGCTCCACCGGGCACTCCGGATTACGAGTCGATGCTGACATTGACATCGAGTGGTGAGTTTGTGCCTGTGAGTATTGAGGCATCGGCGGCGTTGATGGAGAAGGTTTCGGGTCAGGCTGCTCCGGAGACCGTAGCGGCGAAGATGCCGAATTTTGTGCAGATGGCCTTTGTGGATGCGAAGCAGGACCTGAAGGAGGTGCGAATTTTCGCGAGACCGCAGGGCTTTTATGAGCGGTATATTTATCGGAATCGTCCGGTGATGTCGGCCGAGCGTCGGCAGGCGCAGCATTACATGGCGCTGGCCAATCCGAACCCGGGTGGTCTGCAGGAAGCGGCCAACGGAATTGCGTTGCTGACGCTGGCGATTCGTGGTTTGAATCAGTCGTTGCAGGGGAATCCCAACGAGACGGCGGCCTGGATCATGCTGGGGCAGGCCTATGTGCGACTGGGCAATCTGGAGGTGCTGGTCAGTGGTACGGATCCCAGTCCGCGGCTGCGACAGACTCGATATTTTCAGGCGGTGGCGGCATTTCGTCAGGCGGTCAAAACCAATCCTGGTTCCATTCAGGCGTGGGAAGGTCTGATGAACAGTTACCAGCTGATGCAGCGGCAGGACCTGCTGCTGGAATCGCTGGACAAGTGGCTGGAGCTGGCTGAGACCAGTACGGTACTGCCGTCGCAGCAGGAGCGATTTGAGGAATTCCGGACGCAGTGTTATGCGCAGCGGCGTGAGCTGGAGGATTTGATTACGGAATCTGATGCTCAGCTGGACAAGGAGATTGAGCAGCAGATTGCGTCGAACGCAGAGGCGATGAAGCAGCAGGCAGCGGCTGCCGGGGGCAAGGATCAGGCGCTGGATCCGACGCTGGCAGATGCCGAGGAAGCTCGGGAATTTATCATGTCGGCGGCGGCGGCCAATCGTGCTGGCAGACCTCGGCGGGCGCTGAATGTGCTGCAGGAGAACGCGGCCATGATTCGCAAGCTGCCGATGGGTGTGGTGTTGCTGGGGCAGCTGCTGCTGGAAACGGGCGAGATGGAGGAGGCTTACCTGCTGCTGCTGGGTATCAGTGAACAGGCATCGAAACAGCCTGAGATCTTCTTTGGAACGGAGTGGCAGTTACCACTGGCAATCAGTCAGCTGGGAGTCTGTGATTACCGCACGGCGGCTGAAACGTGGTCGGTGCAGATGGCCGACATTGAGCGTGAGATTTCCAAATCGGCGGTGTATTCGCTGCCAATTTATTCGTTGCCTCTGGTGGCGGACAGCAATTACCAGATCAATGGTGCCCTGCCCGTCTGGCCATTTCGGCACGCCACGCTGCTGGCTCAGCAGATCAGTGGTTCGAATGAGCCTTTGTCGGATCTGGCGCTGATGCAGGCGATTGTGAAACTGGAGGCCGCGGATCTTGAGGGCGCGCGATCGATCCTGAAGCGAATCGTCACGGAATTCGGTGAAACTCGAGCTCGTGGTCTGGCGCTTGTGTATTACTCCATGGTGGATCGTGAATCTCAGCAGGTGCTTGAGCCGATGGCTTTGAATCCGTGGGAGGAGTTTGAGTTTCCGGGTGAGCCGCGACCACCTGCTCAGCCGGCTGCCGGGGCACCGGGGGCACCGGGGGAAGTCCCAGGGGGGATCCCGGGTTTACCGGTGGGAAGTAATCCTGCGGGGATCCCTTCTCAGCCGGGGCCGGTTGGAGTGCGTCCCTGAGGCTGTTGATTTTGTCCCTGCCGTGAGCGTCATGTGTGACTCTGGTGTGAGGGGGGGGGCGATGTCATCTGGCTGGCAATCGGCGGAAGACGAGTTGCGTGGTGAGCTGGAATCGGGGGAGCGTTTATTGTGGGCCGGGCAGCCTCGTCAGGGCATTCGGCTGCAGATTTTTGATCTGTTTGCGATTCCGTTCAGTTTGTTGTGGGGTGGCTTTGCGATTGGCTGGGAGGTCATGGCCTTCGTGATGGAGGTTCCGTGGTTTTTCAAGCTGTGGGGGATTCCGTTTGTGCTGGTGGGGCTGTACATGATGGTGGGGCGTTTCTATGTGGATGCTCGTCGTCGTGCGGCTGCGTTTCAGGGAATCACCACGACCAGTCTGCTGTTTATCTCGGGCAGGGCGCGGCGAGTTGTGCAGCGAATACCGTTGCGCAATCTGGGGCCTTTGTCGTTGCAGGAGCGTGGCGACGGATCCGGTGTGATTGGCTTTTCAGTGGTGACGATGGGCAATCCTGCGATGGGTAGGTGTTCACACAGATCCAGCAGTTTGCGCCGCAGGGGCTGGGCGACGTGCATGTGAGTCTGGAAGTGCAGGAAGACGTGCGGGGCGTGTATCGTCGGCTGCGTGATGCGATTGAAGAGGCCTCGAGGAGCTGACGTGCGATGCTGCGAGTGTGTGTGTTCTGTGGTTCGAAGAGCGGGGATCGCGCGGAGTATGCGGAGTCTGCGGAGCAGCTGGGGCAATGGCTGGCGCGTGGTGGCCACACACTGATTTATGGTGGTGGCAGCACGGGGATGATGGGGCTGCTGGCGGAAGCCGTGCTGGCCGAGCGGGGGGCGGTGATTGGTGTGATTACAGAGCATCTGGCGCGGCCTGAGCTGATGCATGCGGGGGTTTGTGACATGCGGATCACTCGTGATATGCACGCTCGCAAGGCGCTGATGCATGAGCTGTCGGACGTGTATGTGGGGTTGCCGGGTGGTTTTGGCACGTTGGAAGAGCTGTTTGAAGCTGTGACGTGGGCGCAGCTGGAGTTGCATGCTCGTCCGGTCCTGCTGCTGAATGTGGCAGGTTTGTATGACGGTCTGATTCGTCTGCTGGACGACATGACCGTGCACGGTTTTCTTTCTCTGCGCTGTCGCCGGCTGATGACAATCTGCAGTACTGATGAGGAACTGCGGATGGCTTTGCAGGCGATTCCTCAGCAAAGCTGCTGACTTTACAGAACAGCCGGGGCTGTTGCACAATACGGTCCGCGTGACCATCTGCGTGACCATCTGCGTCACAAACTCGCTGCCTGACCCAACACTGGAGCATTGTCCATGCCGGTTTATCTTGGAGTTGACATCGGAACAAGTGGAACGAAGACGCTGGCGATGCAGGAGGACGGCAGGATCCTTGCTTCAGCGACGGTTGAGTATCCACTGAGCAATCCGAAGCCGGGCTGGTCAGAGCAGAGTCCGGCCGACTGGTGGCAGGCGGTGATTGATTCGGTGCGAAAGGTGATGCGTGCGGGCAAGCTGAAGCCCGTTGATATCGGCGGGATTGGGCTCAGTGGTCAGATGCATGGCAGTGTATTTCTGGACAAGTCGCACAACGTGATCCGTCCGGCGCTGCTGTGGAATGATCAGCGTACGGTGGCTGAGTGCAGTGAGATTGAGTCGCTGGCGGGGGGGCGTGCGGAGTTGATTCGGATGGTTGCGAATCCGGCGTTGACCGGCTTTACAGCTCCGAAGATTGTCTGGTTGCGAAATCGTGAAAAACGCAACTTCGATCGCACTGTGCAGGTGCTGTTGCCCAAGGATTATGTGCGGTTTTGTCTGACGGGTGAATTTGCGACGGAGGTCAGCGATGCTTCAGGAACGCTGCTGCTGGACGTTGTGCATCGTTGCTGGTCTGCCGAGTTGCTGCAGAAGCTGGATCTGAGTGGCAGTCTGCTGCCGAAGGTGTATGAGAGTGAGGACGTGACCGGTGTGCTGACTGAGTCAGCAGCGAAGCTGTTGGGTCTGCGAGCGGGGATTCCGGTTGTGGGTGGTGGTGGTGATCAGGCTGCCAGTGCGATTGGTAACGGGATTGTGGGTCGCGGCGTGGTATCAGCGACGATGGGCACCAGTGGTGTGGTGTTTGCTCATAGTGACGAGGTGCAGGTGGATCCGCACGGTCGTCTGCACACCTTCTGTCATGCGGTGCGTGGCAAGTGGCATGTGATGGGTTGTGTGTTGTCAGCGGGAGGCAGTCTGCAGTGGTTCCGCAATCAGTTGTGTCAGGACGAGGTTGCTCGAGCGAAGAAGCTGAAGATTGATCCGTATGAGCTGATTACTCAGGAGGCCGCAGCAGCTCCGGCGGGCAGTGAAGGCTTATTCTTCCTGCCGTATCTGACGGGCGAGCGGACTCCGCATGCCGATCCGCATGCTCGTGGCAGCTGGATTGGGCTGAGTCTGCGGCATGGCAAGGGTCATCTGGCTCGGTCTGTGATGGAGGGTGCGACTTACGCGATGCGGGATTCGCTGGAGATTGCGCGGTCGATGAATATTCCGGTGCAGGAAATTCGTTTGTCGGGCGGGGGGGCTCGCAGTGAATTCTGGCGTCAGATGCAGGCGGACATTTATGGTCAGCAGGTCGTGACGATCAATGCCTCTGAGGGGCCGGCGTATGGAGTGGCATTGCTGGCGGCTGCGGGAACGGGGGCTTACAGGTCGGTTGAGGAGGCCTGTCGAGCGACAATTTCCGTGGTGACAAGGACCAAGCCCAAAGCGGCGGCAAATCGCATCTATAATGGGGCATTTCCGGTGTATCAGCGGCTGTATCAGTCATTGAAGTCGGATTTTGCGGCGATTCAGGGGTTATTGAAGTAGAGCAGGGGGGGGCAGTTTTGGGGACTTTGTGGGGGAATCCTGGTGGGTTGTGGCCCGGATTCGTCACACTGTTCCGTCTGCCTGCCGGAATTTCTTCGCGGCGGCACCAAAAAACGGTGACCGATTTTGAATTCCCCCCGGAAATGACTACTCTGGGGTGTTCCGAGCGATTTCCTTCCAGGAATGCTCATAGCTGAATGCCCGCACAGCAATCACGTTCATGGCTGATCTCAAGCAAGACACGGCAGATCTTTCAACCATCCCGATTCGCGTCCTGATCGTGGACGACGACGAGGGTCATGCGCAGGCCGTGGCTGAGGCTCTGGAGCGTATTAACTGTGACTGTCGGGTGGCGGGTTCTGGTGAGCGGGGTGCTCAGCTGGTTCATGCCGAATCGTGGGACGTGATCGTCACGGATCTCCGCATGGAGGACGTTGATGGTCTGGAGATTCTGCGGATAGCCAAGGAAGAGCTGCCTGAAGCGGAAGTGATCGTGCTGACTGGTCATGGTTCGATTCATTCGGCTGTGACGGCGATGCAGCATGGTGCCTATACCTATCTGACCAAACCTCTGGACATTACAGAGCTTCGTTCGGCGGTTGAGAAGGCATCGGCAAGGCTGCGTCTGATTCGTCGCAACGCCGAGCTGCGTCGTTCTCTGGACGAGCGGTTTGGTTTTGAGGGAGTGATCGGTACCAGTCCGCAGATGCACGCGATCGTAGAGATTCTGAAGAACGTATCGCCGACGGACATTACGGTTCTGATTCAGGGCGAGAACGGCACGGGCAAGGAGCTGGTTGCTCGTGCACTGCATCAGAACAGTCCGCAGAAGAACAAGCCATTTGTGCCATTGAACATTTCGGCGCTGCCTGACAGTATTCTGGAGAGTGAATTATTTGGTCATGAGGCGGGAGCCTTTACGGGTGCTCAGGGGCGGCGGATCGGCAAGTTTGAGCATGCCAACGGAGGCACCTTGTTTCTGGATGAAGTGGGCGAGATGCCTCTGGATACGCAGGTGAAGCTGCTGCGAGTCCTTGAGGAGCGTCGGATTACTCGTCTGGGTGCCAACGACGAGTTACCGATCAACGTTCGGCTGGTGGCTGCGACGAACGCGGATCTGCAGAAGAATGTGGCGGACGGAAAATTCCGTGAGGACCTGTATTATCGACTGAATGTGGTGACGATTTATCTGCCTCCGCTGCGTGAGCGCACGGGTGATATTCCGTTACTGATGGAGCATTTCCTGCGTGAGATGTCTCGTCGGATGGGTCGTGAGGTGCAGGGATTTTCGCGCGCGGCCCGAAAGGCGTTGCTGGCTTATCACTGGCCGGGCAACATTCGTCAGCTGCGAAATGTGATTGAGCGGATGCTGGTGCTGGATTCTGACGGCATTCTGGACATTGATGGGTTGCCGCCGGAGATTGCGACACTGGTGCGGGATCAGGTTCCGGAGCCCGACGTGGATGCTCCTGCGGGTGCAGATGCGTTGATTGGCAAGCCGATGACGGAAGTGGAAAAGTATTACATCATGCGGGCGCTGGATCTGGCGGACGGGAATCGCGAAGAAGCGGCGCGGATGCTGGATATTGGTGAGCGGACATTGTACCGGAAGATCAAGGAATACGACCTGACCAGGTAATGTGAGTGGCAGGGGCATGAGGATTCTGTTTCTGTCATCCGGCCCGTTGGTGCCTTCATCGCGATTTCGTATTCAGCCATGGGTACAGCGTCTGCGTCAGGACGGTCATCGTGCAGTGGTGCTGCACAGCTTTCCGGCGAAGTACGACTATTTCCCGTGGATGGGTTTTCGTCCCAGTCAGCTGTTGAAACGCAGTGTGCGGTGGTGGCACTGGCTGCGCAGTTGTTTGCAGCGGTTTGATCTGGTGTTTATTGATCGCGAGATCTTTGACAGTGAGTCGTTGGAGCTGGAGCTGCGATTTCGGGAGTCGTGTGGTCGTCTGGTGCTGGATCTGGATGATGCGGTCTTTCTGCGTTATCCGGACAAGTTTGCTCGGCTGGTACCGCAGGCAGATCTGGTGGTGTGTGGCAACAGTTTTCTGGAGGACTGGGCGCGGCCTTTGAATTCCCGTTTGCTGCGTATTCCCACCTGTGTGGAACTGGCTCGCTATACGCTGCGTGACTGGTCTGTTGCGGGCATCGGGCCGGGCGGGCCGGGCGGGCAGGGGGCTCAGTTGCCGGTGATTGGCTGGATGGGTACGACGGCCAATCTGCAGTATCTGCGTGAGGCAGCGCAGGCGTTGCGGCAGCTGGCGGAGGAGCGTCGATTTGAGCTGCGGTTGATAGTGCCGGACGCGAGTGCCGTGCGTGAGATGGATCTGGGGCGGGTGTCTGTGACCAGTCGGCCGTGGCAGGCGGCAACTGAGATTGCGGATCTGCAGCAGTTTGATGTGGGGTTGATGCCATTGTCGGACCGTGAGCAGTGGACGATTTACAAGTGTGGATTGAAGTTGATTCAGTATCTGGCGGTGGGTGTTCCGGGGGTGGCATCGGCGGTCGGCGTGAATACGGAGATTCTGGCGGGTGACCAGGGTGGTTATGCGGTGCGGAGTAGTGACGAGTGGTTGGGGGCGTTGCGACAGTTGCTGGATTCCGTGGAGCTGCGTCGGCAGCAGGGTCTGGCGGGGCGTCGTACTGTGGAAGAGCGGTATGCTGTGGAAGCGTGTTATCCGCGACTGCGTGACGCGTTGTTGCAGCTGGTATCAACAGGGCAGCGGGTGAGGGGCAGGTGAGTCAGGGCCAGTTCGGATTTGCTGATGTTCCCGAGTGGGAGCG
The DNA here is from genome assembly GCA_903858815.1 of uncultured Planctomycetaceae bacterium. Classification (GTDB taxonomy): domain Bacteria; phylum Planctomycetota; class Planctomycetia; order Planctomycetales; family Planctomycetaceae; genus SXXK01. The sequence goes on from CAIOKE010000331.1 coordinate 35,628, forward strand.
TGCGGCGCGGGATGCGGTGCTGTTGGCGGAGGTGGTATTCAACCTGCCGCTGGAGCGGCCGTACACCTATGCGGTACCGGACGGCCTGCGTGATCTGTTGCGACCGGGGCAGCGTGTGCGGGCTCCGCTGGGACGTTCCAACCGTCTGGTGACGGGGTATTGCGTTGGTGTGATTGCCGGGGAGCGTGGGCAGCGGCCGTTGAAGGAGCTGGAGAGTCTGCTGGATCGGGAGCCACTGGTGGATCCGTCCATGCTGGAACTGACTCGCTGGATTGGCGAGCGATATCTGTGTGGCTGGGGGCAGGTGCTGGACAGTGTGATTCCGGCGGGCGTGCGCAACAAAAGCGGGACTCGTGAACTGCAGTATTTTCAGTTATCTGAGCAGGCGATTGAATTGCTATCGGGCGCGGGGTCCGGGCTGCGTTTGAGTGCTCAGCAGCGAGTGATTCTTGAATCGCTGCAGCGGGCAGGTCAGCCGCAGACGGCCGCGGAATTGTGTGCGCTGGCGGGAACGGGACCGGCTCCCCTTGCGGCGCTGCGTCGGAAGGGCCTTGTGGTGCCCTTTCGGGTACGTTCAGAGCTGGATCAGGAGTCGGGTCCTGTGGGTCACACGGAGCAGGATCTGCTGATGAATGCTCAGCAGCAGCGGGCACTGGAAGCGATACTGAAACCGATTCGCGAAAGTCGTCATGAAACGCTGCTGCTGCATGGGGTGACGGGCAGTGGCAAGACGGAGGTTTACATTCAGGCGATTCGTGAAGTGGTCAGTTATGGTCGGCAGGCGATTGTGCTGGTGCCGGAAATCAGTCTGACGCCGCAGACGATCCGTCGATTTCGCAGTCGTTTTGGTTCGGTGGCGGTGCTGCACAGTCACATGACTGACACGGAGCGGCATCGGCAGTGGCAGACGATTGCAGCGGGTGGTGTGCACGTCGTTGTGGGGGCGCGCAGTGCCGTCTTTGCTCCGGTGCCGCATCCGGGACTGATTGTGATTGATGAAGAGCACGAGCCCTCGTTCAAGCAGGACAGTACTCCGCGTTATCACGCCCGTGAAGTGGCTCGTCGTCGCTGTGAGGAGGCGCGAGTGCCCCTGGTACTTGGTTCAGCAACTCCAACACTGGAATCGTGGCTGCGTGCCAATCGTCGCGAGGACCGTCTGGTTTCGATGCCACAGCGTGTGGCTGATCGTCCGCTGCCTCCGGTGCTGATTGTGGATGTGCGGACTGACCCGCGAGTGGCTCGTGGTTCTTCGATCGGGCGTGCACTGCATCAGGCCATCACTCGGACCCTGCAGGAGCGTGGTCAGACGATTCTGTTTCTGAATCTGCGAGGTTATTCGCCGGTGGTCTGGTGTCGCACCTGCGGGACGGGGGTCAAGTGTCCGGCCTGCGACATTACTCTGACATGGCATCGGGATCGGCAGGCGGTGGTTTGTCACAGCTGTGGCTGGACGACAGATCCGCCGCAGGTCTGTCCGGCGTGTCAGAGTCCGGCGGTCCGTTATCTGGGTGCCGGGACACAGAAGCTGGACGAGGAGGTGAGTGGTTTGTTTCCTCAGGCGCGAGTGCTGCGGATGGACAGCGACTCGATGAGCAAACCGGGCAGCCATGACGAGGCGCTTGAGCGTTTCCGGCGTGGAGAGGTGGACATTCTGCTGGGCACTCAGATGATTGCCAAGGGGCTGGATTTCCCCAATGTAACGCTTGTGGGTGTCGTGGATGCGGATACGATGCTGCGGCAGCCGGATATGCGTGCCGCGGAGCGAACATTTCAGCTGATTGCTCAGGTGGCTGGGCGGACGGGTCGTGGGGAACGCAGTGGGCGAGTGCTGGTGCAGACGACCAGTCCGGATGATCCGGCGGTGCGTTTTGCGTCGAAGCATGATTACGTGGGTTTTGCCGGTCACGAGCTGTCGGAGCGTCGGGATACTCAGGCACCGCCATTTTCCTGTGTGGCACGGGTGATTTTCCGCGGTCTGGATGAGCGGCGGACTCGCGAAGCGGCCATCGCGGTGGCTGATCGATTGCGGGCGGCCTGTACGGGTGAGCTGCAGTCGCTGCGAGTGCTGGGGGCAGCGCCAGCACCGATAGTGCGACTGCGAAACTACTGGCGGTTTCATCTGCAGATCTGCGGGCGGACGGTCGAGCTGGTGCGGCAGCTGTGGCAGGCTGTGGAACGCTCACTGGAAATGCCGGAGGATGTCGAGTTTGCAGTGGATGTGGATCCGATCAACAGTCGTTAGGTTGGGGCAAAGAGGTGTCGTCAGAATTCGGACCTGTGCTGAACTGGACCGTGAGCGGGAGCGCGAGGGATGGAAGGGCAGAGTGCTGCAATTGCGAGGGCGTGGTCGCCTCGGGAATTTTCTGCAGCGGCGACCGAGTGGCAGCGGCTGCTGACAGCTCATCTTGAGCAGGTGATGTCGGGCAGTACGAGGGTTCTGAACTGGGCGGAGCCGGATCAGACGGCGGCGGCTGCGGACGAGTGGCTGAATCGGCCGCTGGCGGACGGGCCTGGGGGAGTGGCTGGAGGGATGCGGAGTCTGCTGCAGCAGATGCTGTCTGCCGGGCAGAATCTGCATCATCCGCATTACATAGGTCATCAGGTACCGGCGGCCTCTCCGCTGGCCGGACTGCTGGATGCAGCGGCTGCCGTTACCAACCAGGTGATGGCAATTTATGAGATGGGTCCGTGGGCAACTGCAGTGGAGCGTGCATTGGTTGGACGTCTGTGCGGCCTGGCTGGCTGGCAGCCGGCCACCAGTTCGGGGGTTCTGACGCATGGTGGATCGCTGGCGAATCTGACGGCACTTCTGACAGCACGCAATGTGGTCCTGAAGGACTCATGGAAAGACGGTGTGCCGGCGGGAACGGCGCTGGTTGCGAATGCGGACGTGCATTACTGCATCACGCGAGCAGCCGGAATACTTGGTCTGGGTGCGGCGGCGGTTTGCCGAGTCCCTCCTGACGCCCGGCGACGAATGGACGTGCAGCGTCTGGACGAGTTGCTGACTGAGCTGCGTCGGCAGAACCGTCCGATTGTTGCAGTGTCTGCGTGTGCCGGGGCGACTCCGACCGGGGCGATTGATGATCTGGTGGCGGTATCGGACGTCTGTCGTCGGCACGATGTCTGGATGCACGTGGATGCGGCGCATGGTGGTTCGCTGCTGTTCAGCCGGCGTTGGCGCTCACGACTGGCGGGGATTGAGCAGGCAGACAGTATCGTCTGGGACGCTCATAAAATGCTGTTTGTTCCGGCATTGTGTACAGCGGTGCTGTATCGTCGTCGGGAGCTGAGATTTGAGACTTTTCAGCAGGACGCTCCTTATCTGTTTGATCCGGCGGCACCGGGGATGGCGGATGTCGATGTGGGGATGCGAACAGTGGAATGTACGAAGCGTGCCACGGGGTTTGGACTGTGGGGGCTTTGGGCACTGTTTGGTGCCGAGTTGTTTGAGCAACTGGTGGACCGGATGCTGCAGTTGACGCAGGGATTTTGGGACCTGCTGCATGGGGAAGCGGATTTCGAGACACTGCATGAACCGGACTGCAACATCCTGGCGTTCCGGCATTTGCCGGCCGCCGTGCGTCTGTTGCCGCTGTCCGAGCAGAACCGATTCCAGCGGGAATTGCGGTCAACATTGATTCGTGAGGGGCATTTCTACATTGTTCAGACGACTCTGGACGGAATGGTGGCCCTGCGGACCACGATTATCAATCCTCTGACGACGGAGCAGGACCTGCGGGAACTGCTGACGGCGGTGCGTGACGTGGGGCGGCGTGTGTGGAATTTGTGAACAGGCCGGAAAAGTCTGCCGATTTCTGCATTCTCAGATCCAGATTCGGTCGCAATCGGGTGTTCCTGGACTGGAAACCTTCTTGCCAGTCTGAAAAAGGCAGCGCAGAATTCGCAGATAGAGAATTTTTTCTGCCGGAACACAGCAGGTTTGGGGAATGGCGACATGACCGGCCCACGCAAACGCATGTTGGTATTTGGACGCGGATCCGAGTCGTTGCCGCACTTTTCTCTGTCAGATGACACTGTGGATGTGGTGCGAGCCGGCGAGGTGCATGTTCCGGACGCCGTGGTTGACTATGTGCTGGTGGCGGGCAGTGAACCTCAGCAGCTGTCGGATGTGCAGGTTGGCGCCCTCGGTGTCTTCCATGCGCTGCCCGACGCTGTGGTACTGCTTGACGACGCCCTGACGGTGCTCTGGCATAACCAGACATTCCAGACGATTCTGCAGACGGATCCGTCCGTCCGGCTTGTGGGCAGTGCGTTGCAGGATGTTCTGGCACCGATGGATGGCACGGATCTGACTCGAGTGGCCATGCCGGTGAATGGTGGTGCGGTGGAGTTGCAGGTACGGCGTGAAAACCGGACGGTGCTTTCGCTGCGTCTTTCGCGACGTCCCATCAATCTGGGTGACGGCAAGCAGTGTGCTGTGATACTGACGGCCCGTGATGTGACGGCTCTGATCCACGAAAAGCAGAAGCAGGATGCGATCTACCGCGCGGGGCTGGAACTGGGAAATCTGTCTCCTGATGAAGTCACCGGGATGACACCGGAAGAGCGAGTTGCAATTCTGAAGGAACAGATTCTGCAGCTGACTCAGGAGGTGCTGGGTTACGATCGTTTTGAGATTCGGCTGTTGAATACAGAGACGAACGAGTTGCAGCCGTTGCTGGAATTCGGAATGTCTCCGGAGGCTGCCAATCGGCGGCTGTATGCGGAAGCTGCGGGCAACGGTGTTACTGGATTTGTGGCGTGGAGCAAGCGCAGTTATCTGTGTGTGGACACGAAATCCGACAAGCTGTATCTGTGTGGTGCTGCTGATGCTCGCAGTTCTCTGACTGTGCCGCTGATGATCCGGGATGTCCTGCTGGGGACATTCAATGTGGAGGGTCCGGGGACCAAGTCATTCAGTGAGAAGGACCTTGAGTTTCTGGTGTTGTTTGGTCGAGTTGTGGCCAGTTCGCTCAATCAGCTGCAGTTGCTGGAGGCTGAGAAGGCCACTGTGACGACAGAGAATGCCGATCGTCTGCGGCGTGAAGTGGCTGAGCCATCGGATGAAATTCTGAAAGCCGCAACATGGATTCTGGATCGGTATGTCGGTCATGACCCGGACCTTGCCGATCGACTGAACGTGATTACGCGTAAGGTGCGCAGGATCCGTCAGGACGTGGGTGCCGTCGTTGGTCTGGACAGCAGTCCGGGGCTCAGCAGTCCGGCAGTGCCACGGCCGCCACGATCGGCGCTGCAGAATCGTCGCGTGCTGGTGGCTGATGAAGATGCCAGGACTCGCGAAGAAGCGCACACGCTGCTGGAGCAGATGGGCTGTGAAGTGGATGCGGTCACAACCGCCGGTGAAGCCTGTTCGATGCTGCGAAATCATGCTTACGATGTGGTGCTGATCGATATACGGCTCAGCGATGCCAACGGCTACGAGTGTTTTCGTCGGCTGCGGGAAATTCACACGGCTGTGCCGATCATTATGATGACCAGCTTCGGGTATGACTCGACGCATTCCATCGTTAAGGCCCGTCAGGAGGGACTGCGGGCGGTGCTTTACAAGCCGTTCCGTCGAGCACAGATGCTGGACGAAGTGGAAAAGGCCGTGATTGCTCTGACACGCTGACGCCAGCGTTCTGCAAGAGCGACATTTGCTGCGGTTGTGCATCAATCCGGACCGCGGGTGTCTGCGAGTACGTCCCGCGAGCAACTCGGTAGTCTCCCTCAAACGCCCGAATTGTCACTGCTTTCTCAGGCAGACCCGGCCTCGCCACGCTAAACACTGCGAGTGTGCCACTGTTGGCTTAGTACAGCCCCTCGGCAGCCGAGTCGGCGGTGGCACACTTTGTGAATGGTCTCTGTGAGCACGATCGGCTGCGGATCAGCGGACGTGCGGGGTTTCTACCGACGGTTTACCTTATGACTGATGACAGTCTGCCCGCCAGCCAATCGCAGCCTGAATGGTTGCTGCGACTGACTGAAAATGTCTGTGCGGCGATCGTGGAGCAGCCGGAGGCGGCCGCAATCGGCTGTCATCATTTTTTTGATGAACAGCGGGTTGTCTGGGAGCTGACGGTGTTCTTTGGGCGTCTGGAGATCGTCGGCGGGGCTCATGACGGCGAAACTTTCAACGCGGGTTTCAGCCTCGATGTCACATCACTTGCCGCCGATTTTGATTACCCACCCGAGATCCGCTGGTGTGGTGCCGCTCAGGGGCGGACAGATGACCTTGGTGCACATCTGTCGCTTGAAGGCCTGTGGCATGGGCGTCGCGTCTGGCTTCGCTTCCTGTCACAGGCTCCGGCGCACCTTGGTCCGGGTAGTCAGTTGCTGGCGACGACAGGAGAGTTTCGCCCCCTGTGGTAGCAGCGGATCACGGTCAGGTCATCATTGCGGTTTGGGTCGTTCGCGTTCGAGCAGACGAATGAGACGTGCGATGGAATTAACTTCCAGCTTTCGCATCGCATTTGCCCTGTGACGTTCAACGGTTTTGATACTGATACCGAGGCGGATGCCAATGCACTTGTTGGTGGCCCCTTCATAGACGAGATTGATGACTTGCGTCTCGCGGCTGGACAGTCGATCCGTGTAACGTTGGCCATTGGGAAGTTCCGGTGGCAGTTCCCTGTCGTCATCCTGCACGCTGTCCAGAATCCTGAAGGCCTCCTCAACCGCGTCGAGCAGGTCTTCGCGTTGAAACGGCTTGTCCAGTACCGTGACGGCTCCGAGTTTCATGGCCTTCACGGCAATGTCGATGCGTGGATATCCGGTGATCATGATGACTCGGAAATCCGTTCGGCGTGACAGCAGTCGCGACTGGACTTCAAGGCCGCTGATGGGGATCATGAACTGATCCGTAATCACGACACCTTGTTCAAGTTCAGGTATCCGGTCGACAAATTCCTGCGAGGACAGATAGCAGCCTGCGACGTAGCCCTGTTCAGCGAGAGTCAGTCGCAGCATTTCCAGCAGTGCGGGATCGTCATCGATGACATAGACCGCTCGAGGCGCATTGGGGACATCAGGTTGAGTGGCCTGCAGGTGGGCGGATGCACCCACGGGATTGAGGCCATTGTCACTGGGACATGACTGTTCGCGTGGGATCTCCGGGTGTGGGCAGTCCTGTGATTCTGAATTCATGATGGCATCCTTTTGAGACAGGAGAAGCGTTGCAGTCACTGTATCGAAAACGAATCGCTGAAAAGCAGGTTTCAGCGGGCGATCGGTTGATTGATGATCAGAGATTCAGATGTCAAATCAATGGGTACCTGCAGTCATGAAAGGGTTTACCGCTGGATGATTGCTTCGACATGTTGTTCGGCCAGGTAGATGCACGATCAGACGATAGTACAAATCACGGGCAAACGTGCACGGGGACTTACCCGCAGTGTTGGGGGAAAAAGAGCAAAAAAGAAGCATGTGCTGCGTGGCGTGTGGTGTTACCCCCCCCCCCCCCCTATATTGCCTCGCTTGTTGAGTGATAAATGCTCACCCTTTTGGGCTGCCCTGAGCGTTGGGCAGAGTGATTAACGCACTGGCACAAGGTCAGGGACACAAGTCGTAGTCTGGGCTTCAGCCGGGGCACGATCGTTTACTCACCCCGGAAATCCGCCGTGTTTTTTGCGGGATGGGGCCGAGCAGGAATGCTCGGGCTACATTTTTGTCCTCGTCGTCAGGAATGCTCGGGCTACCTTTTGCCTTCGTCGTCAGGATTCAGTTGGCTGTAACGGCGCTACCATGCTGCTGTCAGGTGCATGCGGGCGGGCTCAACGTGGGCATCACTGCAGCGGATGCGGAGGCATGGGCAGCCGGCAGTGCGACTGCCCCTCACGGGCCTCAGCGGGGCTGCTTCAACCGATCACGCACCAGTTCGGGCAGATACTTCATGGGCACTGACCCATGATCCAGAACGGCTTCGTGATAACGTCCGAGGCTGAATGCGGGGCCCTGTTCCCGCTGGATTTCCTGACGCAGGCGGTAGTGGGCCATTCGTCCGGTGAAGTAGGTGCTCAACTGTGTCGAGCTCTGTTTGGCTCGAATGACTTTCAGCCGCGCTTCGCCTTCCGACTGATAAGCCTGTACGGTCAGCAATTCCATCGCCTGCTCGTCTGTCATCTCGGTGCAGTGCATGCGGTGGTCAAGGATGGCGTTCACTACTGCTCGCAGATAGAACTTCAGCTGATTGAGCCTCAGCTGCAGGCTGCCGTTTCCGTAACCCTGATCCAGCATCATCTGTTCCGTGTAGACTGCCCAGCCCTCAATGAAGACTCCGGACTGCAGGACCCGTCGAATCAGCGATGGGCAGCGATTGGAGTATTCGAGCTGCACGTAATGTCCGGGATAGGCTTCGTGAATTGTGAGGATCTGCAGCATGTGCTGATTGTATTCCTCGAGAAAGCTGCGGACTCGTTCTGACCCCCAATCTGCCGGTGGTGGGCTGACGGCGTATGAGCTGATCCCGCCGGGGTCGAGGGGCAGGGCGGGGTCGAGGTAGGCGAGTGAATTCCCGCGACGGAATTCGGGCATTTCAATGATCTGACAGCGATCAGGATCTGGCAGCCGCAGCAGATCTCGCTGGCGAATGAAGTCCTGGATCTGTCCCACGGACGAGCGGGCATCGGCGACGAGGGTTTCGGGGGTCCCGTGTTCCTGACTGACTGCAGCGATGACTTTTGTAACGGTTTCGCGGCGACCGGCAGGATCATCCGGTGGCAGTACGGTCTGTGGAAAATACTGGCTCCAGAGCTGCCGGGAGACGACATACAGCTCGTCCTGAACTCGCAGGAATTCTGCTTCAGCGTCAGCCAGTACCTGGCGGGCCGAGACACCGGCATTCAGTACCAGTTGCAGTTTTTCGGCGAACAGTTCGGGCCCGAGGCGCCAGTTTCCGTTGGCGCGCAGGCGACGGCTGTCTTCCAGAAATGTCTGATGCTCGCGTAAGGCCACCAGTGCGGGGGCGGTGGCTGTGCGCAATGCCTCAAGCTGCGGCGATGCCCCGATCAGTTCATAGATTCCTTTTTCATAAAACCCGATGGCCCCGCGATTCTGCAGGATGGCAGTTTCCAGAATTGTGGGTGGCGAGTCCCGCAGTGTCTGACGAGCCGTCTGGACGATGCGGGGAATCTGACCGATACGAGCGATCGCATTTTTAATGTTCGTTTCTTTTGGCAGTGTGGACTGCACCAGCAGTGAGTAGACGCTGTCGGTGATATAACTGCCGTAGGTGCGTGGATCCTCTTCAAAGGGGCGAGTGTTTTCGGCCAGCCAGATGCTGCGTACCAGTTCATCCCGCAGAATCTCGTAATCCACCTGCCCACTGCGAGACAGCTGCTGTCGTGGAATTTCCCGTTCCAGTCGCTGCAGCTGACTGCGATAGTGCTGCAGCCACTGCTGCCGAGCGGCGGCAGAGATGTCATCCAGCTGATCGTCAAAGCGATGATCGCCCAGCATTGTGGCTTCCAGCGGGCGCAGCTGAAAACACTGTTCCAGATGGGCTTTGAAGAAGGTTTCAAGCTGCTGATCGGCCGTCTGAGCGGGCAGGGAAGTGGCTGCGAATTGCAGTAGTATGACGGTGCAACAGGTCAGTAAGAATTTCATCAGCATGCTCCGGGAATTCAATGGCAGCGAGGTCATTCAGAACAGAACCAGCACGGCCAGCAGAATATTGAACAGATTGAACAGACAATGGACCAGCACACACGTCAGGTAACTGCGACGTCTGTGCCATGTATAGCAGAGTGCGGCTGTCAAAGGCACGAGGGCAATGCAGTCCGGGAATCCGTGAGCCAGTGTGAACAGGGTGGACGACAGCAGCATGCCGGTCCATGGCCAGCCGCGCTGCTGCAGGCCTCCCAGCAGCACCACTCGAAACTGCAGCTCTTCGGCAATGGGCGCCACCACGACTGCGGCGAACGCAATCAGCAGCATCAGTTGCGGCCCGGCATCACTGTTCAGGATTTCCAGCAGGGGATTGCTGTCGGGGGCACTTCCGGTCAGCTGCGTCACGACCACCACCAGCAGCAGTCTCAGCAGCATGGACGGCAGGACAGAAATCAGAAAGACGCTGCAGGCATAATGCAGCTCGGTGGGCACATGCAGGGGCTCATCGGGTAATTGCTGATCCGGCTGCTGCTCTGAAGCGGTTTCGATCAGTGACTGTGCTGTCTGTCGCTGAGCCTGAGTGTGGCTGCGGATGACCAGTCCGAGAATGAGTACGAGGACAACGTTCATCAGGATGCTGGCCAGAATTCCGCGATAGGAGGCGTTTTGATCGGGTTGTGGTTCGGGTTCCGCTGCTGCGTCTGCACTGGTGCTGGCGTCGTTGGCAGCGTTGGCCGCAGCGTCGCTGGCAGTTGCTGCTCCGGGATTGTTGGGTTGTTCGATCGCGTTGGCAGCCGGCTGTGTTGTATTGGCTGGTGTTTTGGCTGTCAGGGCGTCCAGACTGCTGCTGACGGCCAGTGCAGACAGTGGGATGGTCAGCAGGGTGGTCCAGAGCACAGCCATGGGCGGGGTGCGCAGGGTTGAGCGGCGGGCCTGTGGCAGCGGGTGCTGACCGCGGGTGATCTGCATCAGCCACGAAAGACTCATCCCCAGCCCGGCCATTACGACAGTCAGAAGCAGGAGTCCGGCCAGAGTCTTTGCGGGCGTCATCTCAACCTGCGGTGCTGCCTGGACAGCCAGCATCCACTGGAGTGCACTACCTGTCACTGCTGCGTACATGAACTTCGGTCCGGGAGAGAACACTTCGCGGGAAGTTCGGGCGAGCGTCCGGGAATTTCCCGGGATTGCTCGACCTGTGACCCATGAATTGACTAGCATCTGAATTCACGTATCAAACAGTGGAGCAGCGCACTTGTCGACCATTCTGGACGAAATCATCGCTCGAAAGTTTCAGGAAGTTGCGGCTGCGCGGCAGCGTGTGTCGCTGAGCCGGCTGGAGGCACTCTGTGAGGCTGCTCCTGCGCCGCGTGGATTCCTGAAGGCACTGCAGCAGGCTGCTGCACCGGCTCTGATTGCGGAAGTCAAAAAGGCGTCTCCTTCCGCTGGTCTGATTCGGGCGGATTTTGATCCTGTCAGTATCGCCCGGCAGTATCAGTCGGCAGGAGCGGCCTGTCTGAGCGTGCTGACTGATGAGCACTACTTTCAGGGGCATCTGGATTATCTGGCTGCGATTCGCAGGGAAGTACAGATTCCGGTGATGCGCAAGGAATTCATCATCGATCGTTATCAGATCGCAGAGGCTCGTGCTGTGGGTGCTGACTGTGTGCTGCTGATCGCCGAGTGTCTGGACGATATGCAGCTGCGGGATCTGTATGATTACGCGCGCGGTCTGGGAATGGATGTGCTGATTGAATTGTATGATCTGCCGAATGTCAGTCGGGTGCTGGCCACGGGAACACACTTGCTGGGGATCAATAATCGTGATCTGCGGACCTTTGTGACGTCCCTTGAGCACACATTCACGCTGCAGCGGCAGATTCCTGCCGATGTTCTGCTGGTCAGCGAAAGTGGAATTTCCACACAGGCTGACATGCAGCGACTGCGCAGTGCCGGGGTTGGTGCCGTGCTTGTCGGTGAATCACTGATGCGGCAACCGGATATCGGGGTGGCCGTCCGGACTCTGCTGACGCCGGTGGCCTGATCCAGTCAGCTGCGAAACAGTGGCAGGATTTTTGTCCAGAAGATCAGAAAGCTGAGGCCTGCGTAGAACAGTCCGCAGCAGCTGATTCCGATTCGCGAGTACCAGCGAGGGCGCAGTTCGACGGGCAGCAGGCGACAATTGATCCACAGAATATGAAAGGCGGTGACAGCAAGGGCCACATTATTGAAGTTGGCGATCACTGTGACCATGGTTTTCGGGGCGTCCGGGAAACGCAGAAAAATGACGGCCACAATGAAGGTCCACAGCACATAGATCAGCAGGATCGAATAATACACCTGCCGTGCCTGATTGCCTTTCAGGCGTGTGCGAATTCGGCGACTGCCGCTCCACAGAATATCCGTCCAGCGTCGTGCGAAATCATCAACGATCGCCATCTGGCTGGGCAGAAACACCATCAGACCGGTGAACAGGCACAGTCCCCACACCAGTGGGGCCCAGCTGCCGAATGCCGGAGTATGCAGAATGCCATCGGCGGCCAGCAGTGGCTGAGAATACAGGATATCCCTGCCGAACATCGGCGAGTTCATGGCGAATCCGATTGACAGCAGTGCCGGCAGTGCCATGCCCATAAAGCATCCGGGGACCCAGACCATCAGCTGATCGGCCAGAATATATCGCCACCAGCCGCGCCAGCGCTGCAGGTTCCGGTCGTTGATCGGAAACACGGCTCCAATGTGACTGAGCGTGATGTTGTGGCCTCCGACAGCACTGGGGATGGCACCCACCTGACTGCCCATGCCCCAGCCTTTGTCACGGACGAAGTTTCCGTAGGCCGAATTACTGAGACCTCCGCCACCGGCATAACCGGCGAAGGCCCCCAGCGTTGCGATGTGTGTCAGTGAGATTGCCGGCCAGACCCCGTGCTCCCACCGCCAGCTGAACACATTGACGATTGTTTCGCTGCCGGATTCCCCGACGACCGGTACGTTGCCAAACCGAAGGAATCCGCTGAAGACATTCCACCAGCCTTCGGCGCTGACAAAAAACAGTCCCATCGTCAGGCAGAAGCCCAGGACCACGAAGACTTTTGCTGTCATGATCCACTGCAGCATATTGTAGACCTTCCCTCCCACCAGCACCGGCAGTACAACGGCACCGAGTGTGATCAGGGCGAGGGTATTGACCAGCGTCCCGTCAGCTGCTGTGGGGATGCGATCGAGCCAGATTGTTGCCAGCAGCACGGCGGCGTTCGTGGACAGCCCGGGAATCAGGAATGTGAGGCACAGGACGGCTGTGACCGCCATCCAGAATCGTGGTCCGGGAAACGTGCGCATGAAGCCGGTAAAGACAGGTTCGCCGCAGTACAGGGCGTAGCGCCCGCATTCCACGTTGTAGAACGCCTGAGTCAGAATGGCAATGGTGGCGACCCACATCAGATTTCCACCGTAGCGAGCTGTGACGTCCGGCCCCATCAGCCATTCGCCACCACCGATCTGAATGCCGCACATCACAATGCCGGGGCCGATCAGTCCGGCCAGGTTTCGCATTCCCAGTGGCTTTGGTTCCGGCAGCTCGGCCGTGGTCCAGGGAGGAATGGCACTTTGATCGAGCCCTGCGGCCGGAGCAGCGGAGGATTCGGCTGAGGAAGAATGCTGAGTCTGCATGGGACGCAACCTTTGGCGATCGTGAGGCAGCCTGTCTGGTGGAAGCAGGTCCTGCCGGTGGGGAATCGTTCACTACCATAACCGAAGCGAGTCTTTGAAAACAGCCGACAGCTGCGGGGAACGTCTGAGAATCCGGGGCGTCCCTTTCGGCACACTCGACCCCAGCCCCCGCGTAGCCTACTCTGCTGCACAGTCTGCTGCTGATGGGCTTGCCGTTTGGGGCGGTGGCAGCCGGGATGGTTTCTTTTTTCTCAGGTCGCGACGCACATGCTGAACTGGAACAGTAATCAACTGACTCATGGGTGGCAGAAGGGCATAACTGCCTTTTATTACGCACTGGGCATGTCGGCAGACGATTTTCAGAAGCCGCAGATCGGGATAGGTGTGCCGTTGCTGGACGGGAACACGTGTAATGTTCATGCCTACCAGCTGGCCCAGGAGATTGCTGCCGGGTGTCGAGAGGCCGGACTGCTGGGCTTTCCGTTTGGCACGCCTGGTGTCAGCGACAACATTTCGCAGGGGCATGAAGGTGGCAACGCCAGTCTGCCGTCGCGCAATCTGATTGCCAACAGTGCGGAATGTGTTGTCACGGCGCACTGTTACGACGGTCTGATTGGACTGCACAACTGCGACAAGAACGGTCCGGGCTTTGCCATGGCTCTGGCCCGTACGAATTTTCCGGGTTTGATCGTCAGTGGTGGCAGCATCCTGCCGGGCTGTCACAACGGCCGGGACATCACGATCCTCGACGTCTATGATTCTCAGGCGAAGGCTGCTGTGGGGGCGATGACGCAGGAGGAGTCTCAGGAGATTATTCGGAAGGCCTGTCCGGGTCCGGGCGGTTGTGGGATTGCCGCGTCGTTTAATACGTGGGGTCTGGCCATGGAGGCGATCGGCCTGATGCTGCCGGCCAGCAGCTCGATTCCGGCGGTTGATCCGGAAAAGCGTGCGGAATGTCGACGTGTTGGTGTGGCGATGGTGAATCTGCTGCAGCGCAACATTCGACCGCGTGACATTCTGACGGTGGCGGCCTTCCGGAATGCCGCGGTGACGATCGCGGCCGCTGGTGGATCGACCAACGGTGTTCTGCATATTCTGGCACTGGCCCGTGAGGCCGGCGTGGACTTTACACTGCGGGATCTGCAGCAGATCTTCCGCAGTACTCCGGTGCTGGCATCATTTGCACCTCGTGGTCCGCGCACGATGGTGGATCTGCATCACATCGGGGGGACTCCGGTATTGATGAAGCATCTGCTGGACAGCGGGTTGCTGGATGGCTCGTGCCTGACGGTCACCGGGCAGACGCTGGCAGAGAATCTGCGGGACGTTCCTCCACCGCCGGCAGGTCAGGATCTGCTGGTCAGTCGCGAAAACTGTTACAAGCCGTTTGCCGACATGCAGGTGTGTTTTGGAAACCTGGCTCCTGAAGGCATCGTGTTTAAGGTTTCCAGCATGAAGGATCCGCGATTCACGGGCCGGGCCGTCTGTTTCGATGATCCGCGGGACATTGTTCGTGCGGTCGAGCAGCGTCGGATTACTCCGGGCAGCGTTATCATTCTGCGTTATCTTGGTCCGGTGGCCAGCGGGATGCCGGAAGTTCTGATAGCGACGGCGGCGCTTGCGGTTCCGGAGCTGGATGGGAAGATAGCTTTCCTGTCTGATGCTCGAGTTTCCGGAGTTTCCCATGGTGCCATCGGGGTGCATTGTGCTCCTGAAGCCGCTGTGGGCGGGCCGATCGCCTGTGTGGAGGACGGTGACGAGATTTCGTTTGATCTGCTGGAGGGCGTGATTCACGTGGCTGTTTCGGCAGAGACTCTGGCGGCGCGGAAGGCAAAGCTGCCAGCGTGGAATGGTCTGCGGACAATGCGCGGTTATCTGGCGGACTGGTCGGCCACGGTGGCGCAGGCCAGCCATGGCTGTGTCTCACTGGCTCTGCATCCGCAGTGTCGCTGATCGACAGTGTGGTCTGCGGTTACTGCGTGCCCCTTCCTGCATTCAGGGAGTGCTGAACTGTGCCTCGTCAAACTCGGGAGTCTGCTGTTCAGAAAAAACAGCGAACGCTGCAGATTGTGCAGCGGTTGCAGCTGTTGTTTCCTGTGGCTGAATGCGCTTTGTATCACACCAATGCATTCCAGCTGCTGGTCGCAACCATTCTGTCAGCGCAATGCACGGATGAGCGAGTCAATAAATCGACTCCGGAACTGTTCCGCCGATTTCCTGATGCGGCCGCGCTGGCAGCAGCCAGTCAGGAGGAGGTGGAGGAGATCGTTCGTCCGCTGGGGTTCTTTCGCAGCAAAGCGGCCAACATTCGGGCGATGGCTGCACAGCTGCAGGAGCAGTATGGGGGAGAAGTGCCGCAGGACCTGGAGGCATTGGTTGTTCTGCCGGGTGTTGGACGCAAGACGGCCAGTGTGGTGCTGGGAACGTGGTACGGGATTCCTTCGGGAGTCGTGGTGGATACTCATGTGAAACGCCTGACGAATCTGCTGGGTCTTGTCAGGTCAGATAACCCGGAGATTATCGAGCGTGAGCTGATGGAGCTGGTGCCGCAGGACGAGTGGATCAATTTTTCGCATCGGCTGATTCATCATGGTCGTCGCACGTGTATTGCTCGTCGGCCGCAGTGTGCCGGCTGTGGCCTGCTGCCGTTGTGTCGCCGTGTCAGTCTGGCGCCGCTGGATGATTCGGCCGACAGCTGAGCGGTCGCCTGCACAAATGACAGCCGGCTGCTGGTCTGTTATTGTCTGTTTGCTCAGTTCTGTTCTGTTGTTGCGACGGCAGTGCCTGACGTCTGCTGTCATGGGATCCCGGAGTATCACTGATGCTGACCAGATTCATTTGTGATCTGTCTGATCGAAGTTGTCGTTCAGGCATGCTGCTGCTGTTGTCCGGCATGATTCTGCTGGCTGGCAGCCACGTGGCGGGGGCTCAACAGCCTGAAGCTGTACCTGACGCGCCGGGTCGGTGGGAGCGTGAGCGTGCGGTGGCGTGGCACAGTACGATTCCGTGGCTGGCTGGTTTCAATTATCTGCCCAGTAATGCCATCAATCAGCTGGAGATGTTTCAGGCTGAGACATTCAGTCCTGACGTGATTGATCGGGAATTCGGTTATGCTCGAAAACTGGGTTTCAACACGGCGAGAATCTTTCTGCATGACCTGCTGTGGGTGCAGGACAGCGACGGATTTCTGAAGCGATGTGACGAGGTACTGGGGATTGCTGAGCGGAACGGGATGCGGGTGATGTTTGTGCTGTTTGACAGCTGCTGGCATCCGGTACCACGACTGGGCCCGCAGCCAGCGCCGCTGCCTTTTACTCATAACAGTGGCTGGGTGCAGAGTCCTGGAATTGAAATTCTGAAGGACCCGGCGAAGGGGCCGCATCTGCAGGCGTATGTGCAGGGGGTCGTGCGGCGTTTTGCGAATGACAAACGTGTTGTGACGTGGGATATCTGGAACGAGCCTGACAATTTTGATGGGGGTGCTGCGAAGCGTCCGGATCTGGAACCGCGCAACAAGCCTGAGCTGGTGAATCGTCTGCTGCCTCAGGCCTTTGCGTGGGCGCGAGCTGCCGGGCCTTCACAGCCGCTGACTTCGGGGGTCTGGCGTGACAGTGAAAACACGGCCGAGCTGGACGACTGCAAACGGATCCAGCTGTCGAACAGTGACGTCATCAGTTTTCATACGTATGGTGATGTGGCCTCTTTGCAGCGGTGTATTGATCGCCTTGGAGCGTACGGTCGTCCGCTGCAGTGCACGGAATTCATGGCTCGCCCGAACGGCAGTGAATTTGAGCCGCATCTGGGTGTGATGAAGCAGCGTGGGGTGTCTGCGTGGTGCTGGGGTTTTATCAACGGCAGGTCGCAGACGATTTATCCGTGGGATTCGTGGCGTAAGACCTATGATGGGCCACCGCCGGTCTGGTTTCACGATGTGCTTGAAGCGGACGGTCGACCTTTTCGGCAGACTGAAGTGGATTACATTCGAAGGATCACCGGGGCACGATAGTTGGTGATGGCGGTGATAGTCTCTGGTCTTTGAAAGCAAGCGGGATGGCAGCAAAATTTCGCGTGTTCTGGGCTCTGCTGTGGTTGGTGTCCTGCTGTGTTCCGGCTGGCGCCCAGTCGACGTCTGCGGCAGCAGCGACCGCGGTCGGTTTGCAGGCGGCTGAGGTGCTGCATGCCGGTTTGCCGTATCGGGATGCGGGGGGGCTTGACGAGGAGGGTCGGCAGCGTTGTCAGATCGACCTTGTGGTTCCAGAGGGGCAGCGGGATTTTGCGACGGTGATCTGGTTTCATGGAGGTGGCTTGACGAAGGGGCAGCGGTCAATTCCTGCGCCGCTGCGTGGAAAAGGATTCGCGGTGGCAGCTGCCGGTTATCGACTCAGCCCGGCCGTCAAAGCGCCCGTCTGCATTCAGGATGCGGCAGCTGCTGTGGCGTGGGTGCTGAAGAATATCGGAAGTTATGGGGGTGATCCGAAGCGAGTGGTGGTTGCCGGCCATTCCGCGGGCGGCTATTTGACGCTGATGGTGGGACTGGATCGCAGCTGGCTGCAGGCGGAGGGGGTTTCGGCCGATCAACTGGCTGGACTGGCACCGTTGAGCGGGCAGGCGATCACGCATTTTACGATTCGCGGCGAGCAGGGCATCAGCGATCGGCAGCCGATCATTGACCGCTATGCTCCGCTGTTTCACGTGCGTGCGGATTGTGCTCCGATTCTGCTGATCACGGGTGATCGGAACCGTGAGCTGCTGGGCCGTTACGAGGAAAATGCGTATCTGTGGCGGATGTTTCAGGAGGTGCAGCATCGGGCGGTGGAACTGCATGAGTTACAGGGATTTGATCATGGTCAGATGGCGGAACCGGCATTTCCGCTGCTGACACGATTTGTCAGAGCATTGACGGGTCCGGCGGCGGAGAAAAAGCCATGAGGAATTCCGGGAAGCGGGTGTGGGGCAGCATTTCAACCGTGCTGTGCTGGCTGTTGCCGGTGCTGGGCTGCTCTGGATTGCAGGCCGAGGACTGGCCGCAGTTTCGAGGTCCGGGATCCGGGGGTGTCAGTCATTCGACGCAGTCGTTACCGGGGCAACCGGCACGTGATCAGCAGCTGCAGTGGCAGGTGCAGTTGCCTTGCGGGCACTCGTCACCGGTGATTGCCGGTTCGCGTCTGTTTCTGACCGGAGTGGATGGTGAAGATCTGGTGATGCTGTCGCTGGATCGAGCGACCGGGAGGCAGCTGTGGAAACAGAAGGTGCCATGGGAGACCAAAGAGAAGTTTCACACGACCGGCAGTCTGGCTCAGTCCACACCTGTAACGGACGGCGAGGTGGTGGTGGGTTTTTTTGGCAGCAGCGGACTGCATGCGTGGACTGTGGACGGGCAGCCGTTGTGGAGTCTGCGGATGGGGCCGTTTGCCAATGATTTTGGCGCAGGCAGTTCCCCGGTGATCGATGGTGAGCGGGTGGTGCTGGTGCAGGATCATGACGTGGATTCCTTCATAGCCGTTTATGATCGACGTACGGGGCGTCAGTTGTGGCGTCAGGATCGTTCCGAGTTTCTGCGGAACTATGCAACGCCGCTGATCTGGAACGTCGGCGGTCGACGTCAGATTGTGGTGCTGGCCACGTTGCGGATTGTCTCGTATGACCTTGAGACGGGTGCGGAGGTCTGGAGTGTGAGTGGGGTGTCGCGGATCATCAATATGACTCCTGTGATCGGCGACGACAATATCCTTTACGCTGCGTGTTTCTCACCGGGCAATGATGCTGAAGACCGAGTGAGTCCGCTGACACTGGACGAGCTGTTTGCTGCGGACAAGGATGGGAATGGGACGATAGAGGAGTCCGAGTTTCCGGATCATCCCTTCAAAGGGCGATTTTCGCAGCTGGATCGCAACAAGGATCAGCATCTGACGAAGGCTGAGTATGAAGTGGCCAGTCGGCCGCATGTGGCCGGGCGCAATGTGGTACTGGCGATTCGACCGGGTGGTACGGGTGATATCACGAAGACGCATGTGATGTGGGAGCATCAGAAGCAGATTCCGTATTGTCCTTCGCCGCTGTTTTACCGTGGGCGGTTATTTATGGTGAAGAATGGGGGCATTCTGACGGTGCTGCAGGCGGACACGGGAGCTGTTCTGAAGCAGAAGCGACTGCAGATGACGAATGACTATTACGCATCTCCGGTGGCCGGCGACGGCAAGGTGTATCTGGTGAACGTCAATGGCGGGCTGACTGTGCTGGATGCGGAATCTTTTGAGGAGCGTCACACAGCGGATCTGGGCGGTGACGTGCATGCAACGCCGGCAATTGCGGACGGTCGTTTGTTTGTGCGTGTGGGCGATCAACTGTATTGTTTTGGCGAATAGTGGGTGTGCTGGCTGATTTGTGTGAGGGTGTTGGCTGCATTACAGCAGGGGTTCGGAGTGACGGGCTGTGGCCGTCGGTCGCCCCTGGATTTCTCAACCTGAAGTGTTCAGAAAGGCGATTGCCGTGTCTGTGGAAGCTCGACTTGTGGAACTTGGAATTACTCTGCCTCAGCCTCCGCCGCCGGGTGGCGTTTATACTCCGGTGGTGGTGGTGGACCGGATGGCGTATGTCAGCGGTCAGGTTCCGTACGGTCCGGATGGAAAGCTGGTGACGGGGCGCGTGGGTTCCGAGCTGACGGAGGAGCAGGGTGCTGCTGCGGCTCGGGTGGTTGCGTTGACGATGCTGGCGACGATCAAGGCCAGTCTGGGCAGTCTGGATCGGGTGCGTCGGATTGTGAAAGTTCTGGGAATGGTGAATTCGACGGCGGATTTCCAGCGTCATCCGGCGGTGATGAATGGATTCAGCAATACGATGGTTGAGATTTTCGGTGATGCCGGCAAGGCTGCTCGCAGTGCCGTGGGCATGGGTTCACTACCATATAATGTGCCGGTGGAAGTGGAAGCCATTCTTGAGCTGAACGACTGATTCCGGGGTTCGCACTGGTTCAGGCGATTGATTCGCGGGTTCTGGACGGTATGCTGTCGTCTGGTGCGTAACTGTTTCCGGGCTTGGGACGGTGTCCAGTGTCAGCGGGGAAGGGGATCGATGAAGGAGTGGATCATCATTATGGCGGCAGCCAACCGTGCCGGAATTCTGGCCGCGGTGACTCGCGCGATCACAGAGCTCAGGGGTGATCTGCGTGAGGCCAGCCAGACGGTGGTGCGGGGCCATTTCACGATGATTTTTTCGGCTGAGTTTCCGGGAACACTTGAGCAATCGATCATTCGGGATCATCTGCAGGACGCGTGTCGTCCTTTTGGCATCGAGCTGGTGCTGCGTGAGCAGGATGCAGCCGCTGCGGCTCCGGCCCAGTATGCTCCGGGGACCACGCATTTCCGTCTGCGGCTGGGTGGTCGGAACGAACCGGGCGTGCTTCGTCGGCTCAGCCAGATTATGGCTCGCCACAGTGTTGACATTACGGGGATGCATGCAGAGCGGTCTGAGGACGGTCAATCCTTTGAGATGATCCAGAGGCTGGCGTTACCGGCGGGTGTTGATCCGCTGCTGTTGCAGCAGGAAGTGGAAGCGGCCGGACAGGACTTCGGGGTGACGGCTGATCTGCGAGCGGCGGACTAGGCGATGCAGCAGCCATTTGTATTCATGATGGGCCAGTACGAGGCTCAGATGCCGGCTGACCGGCTGTATTCCAGAAGGCATTTGTGGCTGCAGCCCTGTGGTCCGGACGTTTACCGGGTGGGTTTCACGGCCTATTCGGTGCGACTGCTGCAGGACGTGTATTTCCTTGAGTGGTCAATTGACGAGGGTGCGGTCGTTCGTGACCGTCAGGAGATTGGTGAAATCGAAAGTGCCAAAGCGGTCTCATCGATGTTTCCGCCGTCGGCCGGAACGGTGCTGCGTTTCAATCCGCAGTTGCTGCGGGATCCTGCGGGGATCAACGCGGACAATTATGGTGCGGGTTGGCTGTATGAGTTTCTGCCGGAGGGCGAGCTGTTAACAGCCGAGCAGTATCTGCAGTATCTGCAGACAGCGTGGGAAGAGGCGCAGCGGACAATCAAGGGTCAGATCAACGAGGGCTGATCTCAGAACGGGGTGCAGATCGGGCATGTCAGCAACTACTACAAGCACATTGACGGTTGTGATTTCGCAGGCTCAGGGCCGTAATCCGACGAAGCGTCGTCTGGAGGAAGAAATTGCTCAGACGCTGCTGGCGGAGCCTGGCATCAGTGTGACTCTGGTTCCGCATCTTTACGATATGCCTCAGAATCATTCGGGCCTGCAGTTTCTGCGGGAGGTACGGGGTGATCTGGTGGTGCTGGGCTGGCTTTATGAGCGTGCAATTCGCTGGACGCTGGACCGCGCTGGTATTCGCGGACGGCTGGCGGAAACTCTGCTGCAGGCGGCGGATGAGGCGGACCAGTCGGATGATGATGATGAATCTGAAGCAGGCTCGGACAGTCAGCAGGCTGCCGGTATAGGCAGTGTGGATATACCGGATCGGGACCTGTGGTGCATCGATTTTCGTGCTTCTGAGCAGTGTCAGGATTTCGTCAGCGAGATTCGTCGTCTGCGCGACAGTGTGCAGTCAACGTCAGCTGCCGGTTTTGATTTGTTGTCATGGATTGGTGGCAATCCTTCGGCTGAGCAGCTGCAGCGTTATCTGCAGCCGGCGCGACAGCTGGAAGCGCGGCGGAATTTCGATGGTGGAGCCGCGACGCTGGATGACAAGGCTGTGCTGCCGGAAGACACTGGTCGTCGCTGGTATCCGGTGATTGACTACAGCCGCTGCACGAACTGTATGGAGTGCATCGACTTCTGTCTGTTCGGCGTCTACGGCGTGGATGCTCTGGATCGCATTCTGGTTGAGCAGCAGGACAGTTGCAAGAAGGGCTGTCCCGCGTGCAGTCGCGTGTGTCCGGCGAATGCCATCATTTTCCCGCACCATAAAACAGCGGCGATTGCCGGTGCTGACGGTGAAGTCGGCGGACTCAAGATCGATCTCACCCGACTGTTTGGCGGGGATGAGGGTGAGAGTGCGCTGGAAATGGCGGTTAAAGAGCGGGATCGCGAACTGATCCTTGATGGGCGTGATGCTGTGGGCATGAGCGTAGGGATCCGTCAGCGACATCGGGAACAGATGGATCAGCTGCTGGCCGATCTGGACGCGCTGCAGTTCTGAACGGCTGAACGGCCTACTGCAGCAGAGCTTCCGCACCGCATCCCAGCAGCAGTTCAGCGACCTGCTGCCCGGCGACTTCGGGTTCGGTTGTCATTCCACAAACGGTCTGTTCCAGACGCGTGCATCCGTCGTGCGACAGCAGCACTCCGGTCAGTGTCAGCTGCTGTTGTTCGACGCTGCACCAGACTCCGAGGGGCGCGTGGCAGCCGGCTCGCAGTGTTCGCAGCAGCGATCGTTCCGCCAGTACTTCTGCGGTTGTCACTGGGCAGGCCAGCTGAGCCAGCAGGTCGCGAGTGACAGCGTCGTCTGCTCGACATTCGATCCCGAGGGCTCCCTGACTGACCGCCGGGAAGATCAGCGGCGGTGCCAGCACAAGTCCGATGCGTTCGGCCAGTCCCAGTCGCCCCAGTCCGGCTTCGGCGAGGATGATGGCGTCATACTGGCCTTCGTCCAGCTTTCGCAGTCGGGTGTCCACATTGCCTCGAATTTCGCTGAGCTGCAGATCGGGACGGTGGTGCAGCAGTTGTGCCTGACGGCGTGGACTTCCCGTGCCGACTCGCGCCCCTGCAGGTAATTCCTGCAGGCTGGTAACAGCTGGACCGCCGACCGGCAGCAGCAGTGAATCACAGCGTGGAGCGCGTTCGGGAACGCAGGCCAGCAGCAGGCCATCAGCCGACTGTGTGGGCAGATCCTTCAGGCTGTGGACGGCCAGATCAGCCCGGCCGTCCAGTACTGCCTTCTGGACCTCGCGAGTAAAGACTCCGGTGCCACCAAACTGACGCAGAGCGTCCGTCTGATTGGTATCGCCGGAAGTGACGATCGGCACCAGTTCCACCGTTGGTTGAGCGGGCAGCTGCCGCAGTCGATCGGCCGTGTAATTCGCCTGCCACAGTGCCAGTGGGCTTTTCCGAGTTGCAATTCGAAGGGTGAGCTGCGACATGACGGACCAAAGACAGCAGGACGAAAGAACACCAGACTGATGGACACAGCTCAGGGCTGCAGGATGTGCTTGCCGTCTTCAAACTGCTTATGGCAGGCGTTGCAGCTTTCCAGCATGGATTTCCACGCTGTTGAGGCGGCTGTGAAATCCTTCGCCTTGCCGGCCGCGTACAGTGCGCCACCTTTTTCCCGGGCGGCTTTGGCGTGACTGATCCAGTCAGCCGCACCACCATCCGGCGCGCGTCCGAACAGCAGATTGCAGCTTTCAGCCAGAACCAGAGAATCAGCTTTGATGGCTTTCCAGCCTTTATTGTCGGTCGGAGCCGTGGCCATGGCGGTCTTTAATCGCAGATAGGCCGGCTGAAAGACGTATTCCATGAATTCGTGCATGCTCTTTTCCACTGGCTGCACGTCGTCCACGGGGGCTGCAGGGACGGACCACGCAGTTCGGGAATCATCAGGTGCCAGTGTGGCCAGCAGGCAGCCGGCTGCCGCCGCTGCACCGATCAACAGACTTCGCATGAGATGGTCTTTCGCTTGAAGATTGGTGTCCGCCATGGTGTTCAGCGGACATTGAGTTTCAGTTGAGCTTCAGTTGTCTGCATACTCAACTGATCCCGCACACGTACCCGTACGATCCATGAGCCTTCCAGCAGTGGTGCTGTCAGCTCAATACTCTGATAAAAATCCGTCCGCTGTTCATCGCATTCGTCCGGAATGGAAGGCAGCCGCACCGGTTCAAGTGCCTGCCCGTCCTCTTCCCGAATGTACTCAATCACCGCAGCAGATTCCGTCCTGTATCGTCCTTCCGACGTCAGATCGGAGCGGAAGTTTCGCAGGCCAACATACAGCAGCAGACGTTGTCCGGGTTCAAAATCTGACGTCGGGAATGCCACGACATTGCCGAATCCGTTAATGCGGCTGCACAACTGCAGGCGACTGATCTCCAGTCGAGCCAGCGGCTGCAGTCGGCGTTCGGCCGTCCGCAGCTGTCGCAGTGTTTCGCCCAGCAGGTCACTGCGAGGAATCGATTCATCAGTCATGCGATACTGATTCATGGCCATCATCAGAGATTGCCAGAATTCCTGCTCCTCGCGAGGCAGGGCTTCCACGGTGCGTACCGACTCAGCACCGCGGCCAGCGACCATCAGCAGCAGCCGCAGATCGGTCTGACGTCGTCGCCATGCAGGCAGATTCTCCGGACGACCGGCAGAGTTTCGAGGCCAGTTTTTCAGTTCATCCTCCAGCAGCAGGATCGCTGCGGTCAGCGCTGCACTGCTGTCGGCAGGCGGTGCTGTTTCAATTCCGGCTGGCAGGTCGCCAGCAGGCTCAGGAAGTGGGGCATCTGCCTCGACAGCCGCAGGTTCGGTTGGTGCCTCTTCGCGTTCGTGAATCAATCCGAACGGATCGCTCAGTCGCAGCATCTGTCGACGCAGGCGCTCGGTGTTCTCATCGATTCGTGGAGAGTACAGGCCTCGCAGTCGACTGAGCATGGAGTTGTCGTTGTCGGGCTCTGCGGCAGTTTCTGCATCGTCGGTTGTGGCGGGTTGCTGACTTTGAGTCCGATCGGGTTCAGGGGCGGTGCTGGTGCCGCGATCCGCCGTGCCTGCGGTATCGCGATTGGCTGTGCGCAGTCGCTCGGTCAGAGATCGCCCTGATTCGGGTATGGCACGTCGGGGGGTGATCCGTGGTGTGGTCTGCGGGGCAGTTTCGGTTTCCGGGGTCTCAAGGAACGGATCTGATTCGCTGGCAGCGCGGGGCCGGCGAGTTGTTGTTGGATTCGGGAGCGGTGCGGCGAGGTTTTCATCATCGAGCTGTTCTGTACTGCGAGCCGACCGTGCAGCGTCTGCCACCGGTTTGGCGGGTACCGATCTGGTGGTGCGAGATCTGAGCAGACTGTGGCCCGGCAGAGTTTTCTTTGCTGGCTTCGCGGTTGTTGTCGACGGAACCGCGTCCAGTGTCGCCCGACCGCTGCTGCCTGTCGGTGCCGTTTTGTCGGCAGGTTTCCCGGTTGGCTCATCAGCTGCGGCCCGCTCCGGGCAGACCGTCCCTGTGACCGTCAGCAGGCTGCAGAGCAGAGCTGGCAGTGCACAGTGCAGGGAGCGTGAAAGTGACGGGCTGAAGGGCATGCAGCGAATTCGGAGGCCAGGGACAGCAGCGTACCGGGATTCGGACGTTGCTGCAGAGTGGGACTGCGGGACACTGATCGGCGGAATCTATGGCTCGAGGGAAGGGGATCACAAGGGGGATTCGCGCGGGTGTGCTTTTCGCGGCGACCTCAGGATCCGACAGCGGTAAACTGCGGCAAAAACCGCCGATCGGACTTGAAGCAGCTGGAGGATGGCGTGGTTTTGGGGATTGGGGTAAACATTGCGGGCACTCGATTTCCCAGGGTTTCGGGGCTGTGCATCGAGGCCCCGGGAACGTAAGATGACGGTTTCCTGTCATTCGGTGGTAAGGGTGACAGGCACTGACTCTGATCAGGCAACCAGCGGAGCTTTGTTGTGCGGGAACACGGTAAGGTTCGAACGTGGACACTGCTGCTGTGGAGTGTTGCCTGCGTACCGATGTTTGCTGCTCAGCCCCCGGACGAACTGCCCGAGACAGAAGAGGCTCCGGCGTGGCAGCAGCGTCTGCTGACGGAACGTCGCGTGCCGGGTGAGTTGGCGGAGCTCAGTGCCGCCATTGACCGCATGGATACCCAGGGGTTTGAACAGCAGCTGGAACTGCTGCGTGGTCTTGACGGGTCACTGATGGTCTCTGTGCTGAACGAAGGTTATCAGCCACTCTCAGCAGCGCTGTTCAGTCGGTTGCAGAATCTGGATGCCGCACTGCGGCGGATCGTCAATACTGCGGACGCAGTGGCAGCCAGTGAGCTGCAGCGGGTACTGCAGAGTGGCAGTACAACGGAGCTGCCGACTTTGCTGCATCGGTATTCCGGGACTACGACATCGCAGCGCATTCATCTGTTGCTGGCGGTACTGCATGCGGATCGTGGTCAGCAGCTGGCAGCTCAGCACTGGTTGCGGCCGCTGCAATCTCCGGCGACTGCTCCGGAAATCCGCAAGCTGGCCGATCAGCTTCTGCAGAGACTATCTGAGTCACCGTCTGCTGCTGCTGCTGCCCCGCAGACTCAGCCTGTGCCAGCGGCTGCAGCCCCTGCGGTTGAAGCGGCTGTTGTGCCCCGGTTTTTGCGCTGGCTTGAACTGCTGCCCGTGTCTGTCAGTGTGCGTCGCGTTCATCAGGACACTCTGCAGCGATTCACGGATGCTCGCAGTGGGGGTGAACGTGGTATTCCATGGATGGCTGCAGATCCGACGCTGGATGCGGAACGAGTTTTTGTGAGGCAGCAGGATCGAGTGACTGCGTGGGATCGTAATACCGGCGAGTATCTCTGGAGTCGCAGTCTGAATCCACGGAAAGCCGGGGCAGCGGATGGTGCCACGCAGCGTTCGATTCAGCGTCCCGGAAGTGGGGGCATGGTTGAGCGGCACGAGTTTCTGGGGCGTGTGACCAGCGACCGCGATCGTCTGTATGTCGTCTACGGCGTGAATGATGCTGCCAGTCTGCGCAGTGCTGAAGAATCCCTGCAGCTGCGGATGCTGATGAATCGTGGCAATACCACCAGTTCCACGGAACTCTGGGAACTGATTGGAGTGGAGAAGAGTACGGGGCGTCGCTTGTGGACGGCGGGTGGCGAGCGAGTGGAGGATCGATTTCGCAACGAGTTATCGCAGGCGTGGTTTTTCGGACCACCGATCGTTGCTGAGGGGCGCCTGTATCAGGTGTTTGAGCGTGATGGTCTGATCAGCGTGGGTTGTCTGGAAGCATCCAGTGGCCAGTTGCTGTGGTCGACCCCACTTCTGACTCCGGAATTCAGCATTCAGCAGGATGCCCGGCGGCAGCTTCTATCGGCTCGCGGACTGGTGCACAAGGGTGTATTGATTGCGTCCACGACCGCTGGCTGGGTGTTTGCGATTGATCTGCTGACGCACAGTATTCTGTGGGCACAGCAGTTACCTGTCGTGCAGGAGGGGCAGATGCGAATTCCCGGGCAGGGGCGGCGTTTTGCCGGGATGTCGGCTCAGCCTCTGGTTGGGCCCCGCGTGCTGCGCTCACAGGATCCGCTCTTATCCGGACAGTCTCTGTTCTGGGTGCTGGCCGAAGCACCGGCACCAGTTCAGCTGGACGCGCTCAGTGGCCGTATTGAAACACTGTCGTCGATGGACGGCACGGTGTGTCTGCATCATGGTGATGGTTTGATTGTGATGGCCTCTGCTTTGAAAACGTCGGCCTATCGCTGGCCTCAGCTGCAGTTGTTGTGGCAGCAGAACCGTGCGGCTGACGCTCCGCTGCCGGTGGGGCCTGGGGCCCTTGTCTCGGGGCAGTTGCTGGTACCGCTGTCAGACGGCAGTATATCTGTGCTGAATCTGCAGGATGGCCGTGAGACGGAGCGTTTGCAGGGGTTGCGTGCCGGGCGTACGGCCGGTGGGTTATATGGTGATTCGGCTGGTATCGTCAGTTTTGGTCTGGATCATGTTTCCCGACTGGGAACGGAGCGTGGTGAATTCGGCGGACCTGAGGACTGGTTCCAGCGTGCGAAGTTCCTGCTGGAAACGGGTCAACCGGCGGCGGCACTTCAGGTGCTGCAGACTGCAGCCGTGGGTGCGGTTCCTGACGAGCGCGTGCAGCGGCTGCGTTTTCGTGCGTCGCTGGCGATTTATGCCGCCAATCCTCAGCAGCAGCAGCCACTGCTGGAACAGCTTCACGGTCTGGCGGCACCGGGGTCTGAGCAGGCGATTGCTCACTATCTGTCACTGCAGTCGATCACTGTGGGGCAGGTGGATGCCGTGGATCGACTGACAGCGGCGCTGCAGCTGAGTGAGAGTCTGCTGCAGCAGGAGTTGCCAGTGCTGCAGACCTTGCTGACCACGGCACAAAGCAGTGAAGACAATCTGCTCAACGGGCGCACGGCCGGGGGGCTGTCCAGCTGGCGGGCACCTTTGCGAGCGTGGATCTGTCAGAAGCTGAATGAACTTTTGAATTCCGGTTCACCAGAGCAGCAGCAGCAGATTCAGCAGCGGCTGGCCGGGTATCCGGAATCGGTGCTGTTGCGGCTGACGGGTGTTGCGGTGGCCGACGAATCTCTGCGACGTGTTGAGCAGCGGATGGCGAACGGTGGCCTTGATGAGATCAATCTGCAGCTGTTGATGCATGCTCTGACGTGTGTCCCGGACGCGGTGTCTGCTGGTGGCAGTGGCGGAAATGAGACTGAACCGCTGCAGCCGCGACGGCAGCGGGTGCTGGAGTTGATTGAGCGACTGCAGGAACCCGCGCGTGGGCTGCCCGCCGGGGGGCGTCAGCGTCTGACTCTGCAGTTGCTGGCCTGGATCCGCCAGCAGGCAGGTGGCTCAGCGTTGTCAGAGCTGACGACGGCGGTGGTTCAGGAACGTGAGCAGCACTGGCGTGAGGTTGCTGAGGGCAACTGGAAACTGCTTCCGGTAAGCACGACTGGTGCGATGGCGCTGCGGACCAGCTCCAACTCCACACTGCGGCGTCATGGTGTGGACGATCCAGTGCTGCAGGGGATTGAGTGGAGCCTGCGGCGTGAATCCGACGAGATTCTGGCAGAGAGTGCACATATTCCGGGAGGTGCAGCGTGGCGTATTCGGCCGCGATCTTCCGAGCTGCGGCAGGCACTGACTTTGACAGAAGAATCCATCAGTCGGACGGGCACAGTGCTGATCCACCGCAGTCGGGAAGCAATTTCGGCGTTTTCGATTGTCGATCAGCGTTTGTTGTGGTCTCGAAATATGACGGGTGATGCGGAAATGCTGCTGGTCATGGACCGCACTTTTGACAAGTTCAGTTTTGATCAGAACTGGCAGCTGCTTTATGAGCGCAGTCGGCAGATCTGCGGCCAGCATTCCCGCTGGATCTGTGTGCTGGGGGAGTCGCGTCTGGAGATGCTGGATCTGCTGACGGGGGAAGTGTTGTGGAGTCTGTCGAATGTGGGTTTGTCGCGGCAGATCTATGCGGCTGATCAGGCTGTCCTGTTGAAGGATCCTGGTAATGGTCGTGAGGTGCTGCTGGAACCCCTGACGGGTCAGGTGAAGCGTCGTGCCAGTGGTCAGTCGGCAGCGGCTGATGGTCAGTTGCGGCTGCCGTTCCGTGTTCGAGCGGCCGCATTGACCGGGAAGATTATTCGGGCGGCTGGCAATCAGTTGGTGGTGTGGGATCCTGAATCCAGTCTGGATGAACGCAGTTCGCTGCAGTGGCTGGATGCCGTGACGCTGGACGTGCAGCGGACGGTCGATCTGACCGGCATGATTCGAGCACAGTTTCTGGGGCGTGAGCTGCTGGCGGTGCTGCGTCAGTCTCAGCATGTGCAGCTGATCAATCTGGAGACAGGAGCCGAGCAGCTTTTGAGTTACGAAGGTGCGGATGACCGGGATCTGAATCTGCAGCGAGTTGAGATGGCTGTGGATGCCGGCAATCTGTATGTGTTTGAAGTTCCGGCGCGGCAGAACGGTCTGCTGCAGCCGCAGATGATGCTGAGTCTGCGAGGAGATCCGGTGAAGGGCGATCTGCTGGCGATCAATCGCAGCACCGGTCGTCTGGCATGGAAGTTTCGTGTACCGGACGAGACGCTGATCAGTTTTGATGGCTCAGAGAATTCGGCGTTGCTGCTGGTTTCGATGAAGTCTCTGCAGCTGGGGGCGAATGCCAACAATAATGTTGCCGGAATGATGGTTTTTCAGGGTGGTACTCAGTTGCTGATCACCGGGCTTGCGCGCAGCAACGGAAGACAACTGCTGTCCTATACTGTGGTGTCTCAGTTTCCGACTCCGGGACTGCGATTCAGCCGTCCGACGGTTGATCGATTTGAGCTGGAAGCCTTTGGGAACCGAGCGCGTCTGTTACGTCAGCCGGGCAACGTCTCGCAGACTCCCTGAGCTGAGATCATCTGTTACACACGAAGCCAAAGAACATACCTCAGAAAAGCAAAGATCATGGGCCACGGGAAATCCACCGACATCAGCGTTCGGGAAGTCAGCATCAGTTTTGAGCCGGTTCCATATCGAGCGCCGTTGAAGTTCGGCGGTCGGGTGGTCAGCAGTGGCTGGCTGGTGAATGCTGAGGTGACGGTGGAAAGTCGTGATGGTCGACAGGCCAGCGGATCTGGCAGCATGCCGGTTGGCAACGTCTGGGCATGGCCATCAGCGGTGCTTGAGCCGGATCAGACAGAGCGAGCGATGAAGGAGTTTTCATGCGGGGTGGGGCAGCTGTTTCAGGACTCCGTGATCTGTGGGCATCCTCTGGAAATTGATGCCGCGGCGGCGACTGAATATCCGCAGCTGGCCAGCCGTACGGTGACAGCGCTCGGCCTGCCGGAAGCTCCGCCGATCCTGGCGCAGCTGGTGTCTGCCAGTCCGGTGGATGCCGCCGTGCATGATGCTTACGGCCGTCTGCATCAGCTGAATGCCTTTGATACGCTTTCGCGGGATTTCTGCAATCAGGATCTGTCTGCGTATCTTGATGATCGGTTTCGTGGTGAGTATGCGGACCGTTATACACTTCGAGCGCCGGTTTCTGCTCTGCCGCTGTATCATCTGGTCGGCGCACTGGATCCGCTGACTTCGGCGGACGGTGGCAATCGCCCGTCAGACAGTCTTCCGTGGACTCTGGGTGAATGGATTCTGGCTGATGAGCTGACGCATCTGAAGATTAAGCTGAACGGTGATCAGCTGGACTGGGATGTGGAGCGTGTGCTGGCGATTGAGCGCGTTGCCCTGGAGGCGCAGCAGCAGCGCGGCTGTACTACGTGGTTCTATTCGTGTGACTTCAATGAAAAGTGTCGTTCGGCAGATTACGTCGTGGAGTTTCTGCGTCGGATTGAGGCATCCAGTGCCGCGGCCTTTCGCAGGATTCAGTACATCGAGCAGCCGACCAGTCGTCATCTGCAGGCTGCTGATGCTCCACAGATGCACGCTGCTGCGGCGATCAAGCCGGTCGTGATCGATGAAGCACTGATTTCGTATGAATCTCTGTTAATGGCGCGTGACCAGGGGTATTCGGGGATTGCTTTGAAGGCCTGCAAGGGGCAGTCTGAATCCGTATTGATGGCGGCAGCCGCTCAGAAGTTCGGCATGTTTCTGTGTGTCCAGGATTTGACGTGTCCGGGGGCATCGTTTCTGCATTCGGCCAGTCTGGCGGCTCATATTCCGGGCGTGGCGGCGGTGGAGGGCAATTCGCGGCAGTACTGTCCGGCGGCGAATACGGACTGGGCTGAACGGTTGCCTGCTGCATTTCGGCTGCGCAACGGGAAAATCGATACCAGCGGCCTGAATCGTCCGGGATTGGGATTTCATTGATTTGCCTGTATGCCCCGTGGGGGCGGCTGTGGCTGCGTGGGGGGCGACCTGCCGGGTGTGGGCGAAAAAAATGGTTCGCCACGGCCGCTGGGCCTGCATTGGCCCCTGCGAGCCCACCGCGACTGCTCGGATTCTAGCGAACCTGCCTGGAATACCGGAAAGTTCTGAAAACAACAGTTTTTCCGTCTGCGGAAATCTGGAGTTTGCTTTTTGGGTATGGGTAAGATGGCCGAAGGATCCGTTGAGATTTTTCAGTCTCAACAGGATCCTTGCGCGCAGAATGCAAAGGCAGCATGCGGTCCTCTGGTTTACTGTCCTTCGGCGGATCCTCCCCATGAATCCTGTGTTCCGAAATGGTCTGTTGCTGGCACTGTCAGGATGGGTGCCGTCCGTTTATGCTCAGGAGGCCCCACCCGCTCAGGCCCCGGCCGCTGCTGCTCAGGCAGACAGCCCGGACGACGGCCGATCGGTCTATTCGGTCCCCAGTCTGACCCCTCAGTGGCAGGCTCAGGCGGTTCTGAACAGATCAACGGACAAGCTGAAGTTTCTGACGGCTGACGAAGACATCGTGGTGGCTCAATCGATGTCCGGCGTGGTGACGGTGCTGAATTCCGAGAATGGTCGTGAGTACTGGTCCAGTCGCGTGGGGCGTGAAAACGATGCCTCAATGCCGGCCGCCACAGACGGTCAGCTGCTGGCGGTGATTACAGGACCGACGCTGCATTGTTTTGAGAAGTTCACAGGGCGTCGTCTGTTCAGCTATCGGATGCCGCAAAGTCCTTCGGCTCCACCCATTATTTTCCGGCGTGATGTGACCTACGGAAACGCCACTCGGACACTGCGCTGGATCGTTGTTCCCAACATCGATGGCTCGATCGTCTCCTTTGACGTGGACGCACTTGAGCGCATGGGTCGACTCGGGACTTTGCCGTCTGACGTCTGGCGTGGTGAACAGTGGCGATTTGTTATCAGCGAAGACATCCGATTTGGTGTTCTGGCAGGCAGCAGTCGTCTTGGGTTTGCCACTGCAGCCGGCAACATTTATGGGGTCATGCTGTCAGGTTCTGATGCCGGTGAAGGTCGGTTCCAGTTCATTATGAAAAGCGGTGCCAGTGCTCCTCCGCTGCTGGCTGTCCGAGGGACTGACGAACGCGTTGTTTCCGCCACGAAGGACGGACGACTGTTCTGCGTGGATCTGAACAGTGGTGGGCGTATGCACTGGGGCCTGTCGCTGGCAGCTCCGGTGATGAAGCCGATGCTGGCGATTGAAAATGATCTCTACTTTGTGACTCATGATTCGGTTATGGCTCGCCATGATCTGGTTTCCGGCGATGCCGCACAGATCAGCAGTGGTACGGGAACAGTGGTGTCTCAGGCTGAATCCAGCCGTGGCGAACTGCGTGCCTATGGTGCATCTGTGGAAGTCAGCATTGATGGTCTGACGGCATTTGCTCCGTTCCGGATTGCCAACCGTTCGACACAACAGGAGATTCGCTCGCTGACGCTGGATCTCAGTCGCACCCCGCTGACATTTACAGCATCCACAGCGGACCCGGCCGTACCGGCGATTACTGTTCTGGGCGACGGTCGTGAAGCCACCGGGCTGACCACGATGACCCTCAGCCCCGATCAGAAGTCTGCCACGCTGGAATTTGTGGGCTTCGATGCGGACGAGTACCTGTATCTGAATCTGGGTCTGCAGCACCCGGAACTGGCTGTTCAGAAAATTCCGGACAGCCAGCTGTCCGGGGCTGACATTCGTGTTCTGGTGGCACCGAAACGTGCTGCGGCCGGGGCGACCGAATCGTATCCGCCCCGCACCATCAAGGGACGTCTGACAACCGGTTCGCGGCCGTGGAAGGTTGCGGGGATTTCTTCGATCCTTGCTGCTTCTGAAGCGACCATTTACTGTGAAGACCTGGCTGGGACGATCGTGGGTATCGATCGTCGCAACGGCACTTATCAGTTTTCGATGAATGCCACTGACCAGTCAATTCGGCTGTTCAACGATCGCACGGATCGAGTCATCACCAGTTCTCTGTCCGGGCAGGTCACGCTGTGGGCTGAACGGCGCATTCAGTATGGCGTGACTCCGCTGCCGGTTGCTGGTGGCCTCACGTGGCTCGTGACACCTGTTGCAGAGCTGCAGACCGACTTTGCTCGCTATCATCGAAATCCTGAACAGCGTCCGCTGATGCCGGATGTACCGGCTCGCGAGCCGCAGGTGGCCACTGCCCCTGACTCGACGGCTGCGGGTGGCTGAGTATTCTGAACTGTGGATTAAATCTGACTGCACGCGCCTGAGATCAGCAATGGTCTCAGGCGTGTTGCCGTTTCGTACCGCCACGGTACTCGCGATACACCTGATACTCCGACTGCTGCATTCCCGGCCGGGATTCCCATAAGATGCTGCAGTCCACGTCGATCGACTCGGACACACTCCGGCTGGCGTCCAGGAACTGCTGCACGGTATCCGGCTGGATCGCTTTGAATCGTGCCACGGTGATGTGCGGATGCCATGCTCGGTCTTCGCACCGCAGGCCCAGCAGCTGCAGTATCCGACGCTGCTGCTGATGCAGCTGATGCAGCGCCTGCAGCGAATCCTGTGGCTGCGGGCCGATCCAGAAGACTCCTGACGCAGCTGCCTGCCCGAACACACCACCATGATTCAGCTGCAAACGCACCTGAGGTACCGTCAGATCGGCCAGTGAATCCGCCAGCAGTGCTGCCTGATCAGGCTCGACATCACCGAGGAAATGCAGGGTCAGATGCAGGTTGCCAGGCACGACCGGACGCACTCCGGCGGTGTCCGGTACCGGGTGGAGCAGGGCACTTGCTGCCGATAATGGCACTGGGATTCCGGTAAACAGACGCGGCATGGCGACTACCTGCGGCTCTGGATCTTCCTGACGGCCAGAGTCGCCGGAATCCGCACTTCACGATCAGCTGACTCGGCCAACTGCTGCAGCAACTGAATGCTGGGTTCACCACCCACCTGTCCCAGCACCTCAATCAGCACGCGTTTACCTGCGGCTGTCGTGACCATGGGCCACGCCTGCAGGATGGGGCCTTCAGCGTTGCCACCGAGCTTGATCAGAGCCTGCTGGATCTCATTGCTGTAGATCAGATCATCAAGGCTGCTGACAACCGCCGGATCCAGTGTGGGAGTTCCAAAACCAATCAGGGTCTGCAGTGCGAGGCGGCGGGCAGCCACCTGCGACAGGTCTTTGCTGGTGGCCAGTTCGCGTAATTCTGCAGTCTGTTCCTGAGTCGCCCAGACACTGAAGGCCTCGTTTGCCACCGCTGCGATCAGCAGGTTCTGCGACTTCCGCAGCGGCTGAATCGCTGTCAGCACTTCACTGCGAACGGCGGGAACAACGGCCCCCATTTTCAGCAGTCCCAGCGGACCAGTGACGGTCACGCTGTCCTTCTGAGCCGCGATGGCCTGCAGCAGGTTGCGAATTCGAACTTCAGGTTGCTCGTCCGTCCCCGGCACCTGCGGCAAACCGGCAGCTGGTTCACCTGCTGCTGGCGGGGCTCCGAATGCGGGTGGGGTTCCGGGTCCCGACAGATTCGGAAGTCCTGCGGGGAAGCCGGGAGTTGGCCGGTCGCCAAACCGTGGTGGTCCGCCGAACGCTGGTGGGCGCGAGGTTTGTTTTCGCATGCGGTCAATATCTGCCTGCATACGTTCTCGCAGTTTGTCCAGCTGCTCGGATCCGAAGCGACCTCGTGGATTGGGAAATGCGGAGTCTGGGAGCTGCGGACCACTGGGAGTGTCTGGTGGTTCCGATGTGATTGGGGAAGAGAACGCGGGGGCAGCGGGTGGCTGTGGTGGTGTGAAGCCTGGCTGTGGCGGCATCGGCGGGGGCGTGAAACTGGGTTGTGGCGGCCGCGCGTTCACTGCGTCCATCGCACGTTGAACAGCGTCCATACTGCTCTGAATTCGCTGGTCAGCAGCACGATCGGCGGCACCCTCGAGGGCATCTGAACTGGTCCACACGGGTTGAGTGAAGGATTGGGCGATCGGAGTGCCACTGGGTCGAACAGCAATTCGAAAACCGATGTAGAGTGCGACGGAGACGGCCGTTCCGGCCAGTAAGACGACGGCGACAGCAGTGACTGGTCCGGGCTGGAACCGCTGCTTTGTTTTTTTGGATTCTGTTCCGCGGGGTCTGCCGGCGCGCGTTGTTGCCGGTTGACGATTGCCGCGTTCCGCAGCCCCAGGACGTGCTGGTTTTTTCTTTTCTTTCGGGGGCTGCAGGCGTGCCTGTTGAGGATCCATGGCCTCACCGCAGCGTGGGCAGTGCAGCGGGACAGGATTCTGCAGTTCGCGAATTCGAAATTCTGTGCGGCAATCCGGGCAGTCCAGAAGATGTATGGTCATGTTGTTCTGCCCTGAAAAAAGCCTGCAGTTCCGACAAACCTCAGCAGTCAGCACGGGATCATGGAATCCTAACGGGGTTCGATTTGAAAGTCAGCCGCAGGAGCGTCAGAATTGGGGGCTTACGAATGTCGAAACGTTTCGACGGTCTGCCTACCCCGCCTGCGACAGGGATCCATGGATCATGAAGAGTTTGTACAGAAGCCTTGCCTGCCTTGTGATGCTCAGTTCCTCAGCTGCAGCTCAGGACATTTTTCTCAAGCCGGAAGAAGCCGGTCCGGAATTCGCTGTTCAGGGGGAATACACCGGGACCGTGGACATTGACGGTCAGAAAGTTCCTGTTGGCCTGCAGGTGATTGCTCTGGGCGACAGCAAATTTGATGCAGTGGCCTATCCGGGTGGGCTGCCGGGTGCTGGCTGGCTGGGAACGGACAAGCACCGTGCCAGTGGCACCCTGAAGGACGGTGTGGCGAAGTTTGAGAGTGGCGATGGGATTACGGCCGAGATTCGCAACGGGGAAGCCACCGTGAAATCGGCCTCGGGCAGCTCACTGGGGGCTCTGAAGAAAACGGAGCGAGTCAGCCCGACATTGGGCGCTAAGCCTCCGGCCGGCGCAGTCGTTCTGTTTGATGGCAAATCGGCCGACAACTTCAATGGTGGAAAGCTGATGCTGGGTGACCTGCTGGCTGCTGACTGCGAGACGAAGGAAAAATTCGGCAGTCATACGCTGCACATCGAGTTTCGGACCCCGTTCAAGCCAAAGGGACGCGGTCAGGATCGCGGCAACAGCGGTGTGTATGTGCAGGGACGTTACGAATGTCAGGTGCTGGACTCATTCGGACTGGAAGGTGAAAACAACGAATGTGGCGGCATCTATTCCATCGCACGACCGGCCGTGAATGCCTGTTTCCCGCCACTGTCATGGCAGACCTATGACATTGACTTCACTGCGGCTCAGTATGAAGGTGACCGCAAGGTGAAGAATTCGCGTGTCACCATTCGTCACAACGGCATAGTCATTCACGACAATCTGGAACTGCCCAAAGGGACTCCGGGAAAGAACCCTGAAGGTCCGGGACCGGACGTGATCTATCTGCAGGGGCACGGTAATCCGGTTGCCTATCGCAATATCTGGGTTGTGCGGAAGTAAGGTGTCGAGGCGGGTGCCGGCTGTGAACAGTTCACAGCCGGCTGGCTCCGCTCCCTGCTCTGCTCACTCCATCCAGACCTCCACGATTCCCGCTGACAGTTGCCGCGCAGGTTTTCCACTTGACGCATTTTGTGAAGCTGTCCTATAACGTGGTCTGGCTGGACATGACAGGGCCTGTTTGCCTCGTCGCAGCCATCATCTCGCGGTTGTTCGTGTCTGACACCGACGAACATCCTGCACTGTATTCGGTGTCGAAGACTCCCCACGGAGGAACATGGGAATGGCCGCAAAAAGCAAGGCAGCAAAGACCCCGGCAGCAGCACCAGCCGCTGCACCAGCAAAGACCACCAAGGCTGCCGCTCCGGCTGCACCGAAGTCAACCAAGGCAAAGACTGGCGCCGCTAAGCCGGCTGCCAAGGCTGCCAAGGGCAAGACCACCGGCAAGAAGTGATCACTGCGAAGTGCTGTGATAAATCGATGAAACGGCCACAGTCTTCATAGAAGGCTGCGGCCGTTTTTGTTTCAGTGCAGTGCGGAACCAGCCAGCGTCAGCAGGCAGACAGCGACAGACACCCCCAGCACGGACAGGGCTGATGCCAGCAGCAGCAGGCAGCCACCCGGCCGGGGCAGGCCAAGCCGAATCAGACGCGCCAGCGGGGAATACCAGCCCATTCGCCGTTTCGCGTTCCGAACCTGATTGGGCCACCAGCGAAATGGTGCCAGCAGAGCCGTGATTCCCAGTGCCTTTTTGACCCGCTTTTTTGCGCGAGTCACACCGAGTACGGTCTTCCAGGATGGCCGACGATATCGAAAGAACTTCACTGCAGACTCTCCGAAGACAGATCGTGGTACGGCTGACGTCACCCCGCTGCCCCATCCTCACCTGTTCCCCCGTTGCACACAACCCTGACAGCGCCATTCATGGACAGATCGTGGAAATTGTGCGAGCATCTGACGTGGGCTGATGTGCTCAGTTCCGCCTCTGCGGGCACGCCACCACGGCACACTCATATTCTCTCCCGAATCTCTGCTCAGGCTGCACTATGGCGTTCCGTCTGCAAACTCTGCCGCTGCTGCTGACAGCACTGCTCGGATTCATCGCACGTGATCCGGCTGCCACTGCTGCCGAATCCCGTCTGAACGTCATGATCATCGTGGTGGATGATCAGTCACCTCAGGATCTGCAGCTGTATAACCCCGCATCTCCACTGAAAACACCGCACCTCGATCAACTGGCCGCTCGCGGAACAGTGCTCGACAATGCCGTGCATATGGGTTCGTTTACGGGGGCCGTCTGTACTCCGTCTCGTCATATGCTGATGTGCGGGCGGACGCTGTGGCACCTTCCGATCGGCCCGCTGGCAATTCAGTCACCGCTGCCGGGGCTGCCGCAGCAAACGCTGGCGGCTGTCTTCAACGACGCCGGCTATGCCACGATGCGAACCTGCAAGAAGGGGAACAGTTACGAAGCGGCCAATCGTCAGTTCACCGTCCGTCGCGATGCCAGCAAACGGGAAGGCACGGTCGATGGCGGCAGCGCGTGGCATGCCCGACAGGTGCTTGATTACCTTGACGAACGACAGGCAACTCAGGACAGAAAACCGTTCCTGATCTGGTTTGGTTTTTCACACCCGCACGATACTCGCAATGGCACTCCGGAACTGCTGGCCCGTTATGGCGCGGTCAATCACACGGATCCCCAGACCTCACCACCAGTCAGTACTGCACTACCACAGCTGCCACCCAACTATCTGCCGCAGCACCCATTCAATAACTCGCATGCCGATGTTCGCGATGAAGTTGCGGTCAGCGGTGTCTGGAACCGACGTGATCCCGCCACCATCCGTAATGAGCTTGGTCGCGAATTCGCCTGCAGCGAAAACATCGATCAGCAGATCGGGAAAGTCGTACAGAAACTGCAGGATCTGGGCGAACTGGAAAATACCCTGATTCTTTATACCGCGGATCATGGGATCGCCATCGGTCGCCATGGACTGATGGGTAAACAGAACCTGTATCAGCACACATGGCAGGTGCCCTTTATTGCTGCCGGTCCGGGGATTCCCGCCGGACGACGCGTGCCCGGCAACGTCTACCTGCTTGATCTGCTGGCTACTGTCTGTGATTTCACCGGTGTGCAGCCCCCGGCAACCAATCAGGGCATCAGCATGAAACCGGTGCTGACCGGCAAAACAGAGACCCTGCGCGAAGTGCTGTACGGGGCTTATTCCGGTGGGGCCAAACCCGGAATCCGCTGTGTCCGACGCGGTGACTGGAAACTGATTGTCTACAAGGCCCCCGATCTGAATCTGCATCACACGCAGCTGTTCAACCTGCAGCAGAATCCTCATGAACTGCTGGCTGAACATCATCAACCGACTGTCACTGCACTGTTGCCGACACCTCCCACAGCACAGCAGACCAATCTCGCTGATCAACCCGAATACGCGTCACAGCTGCAGCAGATGCAGCAACTGCTGAAATCCGAAATGCAGCGCCTGAATGATCCGGCACTGCCTGAATTCTGAATCACTCACCGCTCAGACATTTCCCGGATACTGACCTATGCTTGCCGGACTGCTCACTGCCCCTCGCCGCATTCAGCTCGTAGAGACGCCTGAACCTGTTTTGCCACCCGCTGATCAGTCTCCCGGAATGATCCTGTTCCAGCCGGAAATGACGTGTCTCTGTGGGTCCGATCTGCCCTGCTTCGATGGTGACTTCGAAGGGCATCCCGTGGAATATCCGCAACCGGTCGGTATGAGTCTTCACGAGATGGTCGGGACTGTGGTGGACACAAACGGGACTCGCTGGCAGCGTGGACAACGCGTGCTGGCCGTTCCCATCGGGCAGCAGGGCCTGTTTGAACGATTTGTCCTGCCCGAGTCGCGGGCAGTTGCAGTGCATCCCGGGTTGTCCGATGAAATGGCCATGCTGGCACAACCCTTCGGTACCGTGGTGCATGCTCTGAAAAAACTGCCCAATATGATCGATCGTGATGTTGTGGTTCTGGGACAGGGCCCGATCGGTCAGATGTTCAATGCAGGTCTCAGAAACCTGGGCGCCCGCCGCATTATCGGCATTGATCCCCTGCCGGCACGTCTGCACGCCAGCCAGCAGATGGGGGCCACGCATACTGTGTGTGCTTGTGGCATCGACGCGGAACAGTCCGTTCGCGAACTGCTG
Organism: uncultured Planctomycetaceae bacterium; assembly: GCA_903858815.1. Classification (GTDB taxonomy): domain Bacteria; phylum Planctomycetota; class Planctomycetia; order Planctomycetales; family Planctomycetaceae; genus SXXK01. Next base: position 76,097 of record CAIOKE010000331.1, read on the forward strand.
GATGGACAGCTGCCGGAATTCGTGATCGAAGCAGTCGGGCACAAAGCCCACGCTTTTAATGACGCAGTCAGACTGGTCCGCGACTATGGCACAGTGCTGTTCTTCGGAGTTCCTCCGCACAGTATCGACAACGCTGCTCTGCGAGCACTGATGTGGAAAAACGGCAGCCTGCTGACCAGTCTGCACCCTGATTTCGAACGCACATTCCCGCTGGCGATGCAGTGGATCGCCGAAGGTCGAGTCAATCTGCAGCCACTGCTGACACACCGTTTCCCGCTGCAGCAGCTGCAGCAGGCGTTTGATGTGTTCCGAGACCGTACAGACGGTGCGCTGAAAGTTCTGGTTGAGTTTCCGGCGCTGCATGTGTAAGTCCCGTTGCAGACCGGGTTGGCCCGGGGGATCGCAGGCGCGAACAGGTATGACGTAAGGGACACAATACGGGGCCCGGGCATTCCGGACGCGAGGGACAAAAGTCGGCTGAGGCCGTCAAATGGACTCCAGCTCATTGAAAAATATTGTGTTTTTGCGGTACGGGGCCGAGCAGGAATGCTCGGGCTACGGTTGTTGTGGGGCGGGGCGGTAGGTGGGTGTGCCGGGGTTATGTTGCGGCTTCAATGTCACCGTAATTGACGTTGACCAGATACAACCCTTCGGGCACGGCTGTCATGCCTGCCGCTGCGCGGTCGAGCGATTGAATGACAGTCCGCAGATAATCGATCGGCTGACGACCCCGGCCAATGTCCGTCAGTGTCCCCACAATGGCTCGAACCATGTTGTACAGAAAGCCATCCGCCATCACCTCAAAGATCACAAACGGACCACCTGCTGCACCCGACTCCGTTGTTGGCAGTCCCCATGTATGGGCGCTTTGCCACAGGGGCCAGCAGCTGCTGCGATACACACGCGCGTCCATGATCGTCCGCACGCTGGTCAGCTTGTTCGGATATTCCTTTTCGAAACAGCGAAAATCATGAGTCCCGAGCAGGCAGGCCGTAGCCTGCTGCATGCGTTCGGCGTCAAGGCGAAATCGTGAATGAGCACAGTAGCGTCGCAGAAACGGTGGACACACTTCACCATCATGAATCACGTAGCGATACCGTTTGCAGACGGCCGAGAATGTGGCGTGAAAGCCGAGGTGGACTTCCTGCGATCGCACTACCACAATGTCGTCCGGCAGCTCCGTCTGTAAAGCGCGACGGAAACTGGGTGCGGGAATTCGACTGAGCGTATAAAAGTTGGCTTCCTGTCCCAGTGCATGCACGCCGGCGTCGGTTCGTCCCGCACAGTACAATCGCCGCTGCTCACCCGTGATCTTCAGAATGGCCTGTTCCACACAGGCCTGCACAGATGGCCGAGCTGGCTGAACCTGCCAGCCACTGTAGTCCGTGCCATCATACGCAAGGGTCAGACGGATATTGCGAGTTCCCGGTGCCGCATGCAACGCCTCAAACGGCAGCGGCGTACCAGTTGCCTCACCGGTTGGATCCACCTCACTCATGCGCGGCGCTCACTGTCCGCCATAGACTGGGACTGCAGGCGAATCTGCGTCACCAGCAGACCGCCACACAGGATCAGCCCGGCACCCAGAAAGTACGGCAGAGCAGCCCCCTGCCGCAGCAGCGCGATCCCCAGCGCCGGACCAAGGATCCGTGCCAGCGATGACAGGCTCTGGCCAGTCCCCAGCACCATTCCCTGCTCGTCCGCTGCGGCGGCTCGTGATAACAGCGACTGCAGCGACGGATTGACCGACGAGAAACCAATGACAACGATCGGCAGAATTGCCCACAAGGCACCGCCCGGCAGAACACTCAGTCCAGTCAGAGCAATCAGGCAGAAACCCACGGTCATCAGCAGTATCCCGGTCAGTGCCATGCGAGTCTCACCGATGCGTGGCAGCAGACGTCGCACCAGTAACCCCTGTCCCAGCGACAGCACAAATCCCACATAGGCATACAGCAGATAGTTCCAGCGGCTGCTGTAGCCGAACCTCTGCGTCAGCAGTGACAACGTACTTTCAAACTGAGCAAACCCGAAAGTCGTCACAAACACGGCACCCAGGATCAGGGAAAATCGTGGATTGCCCAGGTGTCGCAGCACTGTTCCCGGTCGAAACCCGCGATGCGCCGCACTGCTGCCCGCCCGCCGAGACTCCTGCAGCTTCAACGCCGCCAGCAGAAACGCCAGCAGCGATAAACCACAGGCCACGTACCCGGGCAAACCTGATGGCGGAGTCATCAGGATGGCTTTCAGTCGCGACTTCGGCAGCGGTTCTGCCAGCAGTAAACCGGCCGAAGCCGCACTGGCCTCATCCACCGGACCAGCAGTCTGCAGCAACTGCAGAAATTCGACAGCTCCCAGCACATCCTGCGAATCTTCCCAGCCCCTCATCAACTGCAGCTGCTGACCTGTCAGTGCCACCGCGTTGTCATCAGACACACAGGCCGCACCAATCAGTGGACCAAACGTAAACCCAATTCCGAACGCCGCACCAATCATCGCCATACCGCGACCACGATTCTTCGCTTCAGTGCAGTCGGCAATCACTGCCTGCGCGGTTGAAATTGTGGCCCCGGCAATGCCCGCTCCGATTCGCGCAAGAAACAGCCACGGCAATGCCCCAAGGCCCAGCCACTGAAACTCACGCCCCTGCGATGACACGTATCCAAACAATCCGTAAGACCACGCTGATCCCAGCAGACCCAGCATCAGGATCGGACGCCGCCCCACGCGATCCGATAAACCACCCCACATCGGCGCGAACAGGAACTGCATCGCCGAAAAGGAGGCCATCAATGCACCCAGCTGCCAGCCCGAAGCACTGAACCAGGCCCCGTATCGAGGCAGCAGCGGCAGCACAATTCCAAAACCCAGCAGGTCAATAAAGACCGTCAGAAAAACAACCAGCAGAGTCCCCCGCCCGGCTGACACTGTACTCTGCTCACTTTGCCCCTGTTCGCTCACCGCCAAACCTTCTTTTTCTTCAAGTTGCAGGCCCACACCACCGTCTGTACCACGATTTACAAATACCGAATCCTGCGACGAATGTCCGAATTGATACTCTGATACCGATTGCTCAGGCACCCCGCATCAAAAACTTCACGACGGATATACTCCACATCATCCGCACCCACCGCTCGAGTAAAGATGGGTTTCAGATACTCCATCCCCAGCGTTGACAGCTGCATTCTTCCGGCATCATACAGACTGGGATGCACCTCACGCGGATGAATCTCGCCCCAGCGGTCCCGCAGTCGATTGGCCGCAATGGAACTGAATGAGAACCCTGACTGAGGACTGTACTGCAGAGTTGCAACTTCGTTGCTGTAACCCGCCGCCAGCAGCTCCACCGCTCGTCCACCCAGCTGAGTCGCGGCAAAACGATCAAACAGAATCGGACGACCGCCACGCTGAGTATGACCGACCTTGCGACTGAACAGAGCACTGCTGCCGGGCTCAAACCGACGAGTCTCAAGGAACAGCTCCGGACTCAGGCTGCGTTCCAGCATTCCCACAATCGCGTCCGCAGCCCCTGAATACTTCACGTTCCCCGCCGGATCAAAGGCCGGGGAAGTCGCTCCCAGCTCACGACCGTCCAGACCACGCACACCCTCGCCTACCACAATCACCACGTTCTGCTGCTGATCATAGATTCGCGAAACCTGCTGCGTCAGCTGCTGCGGATCAACAGGGACTTCAGGGATCAGGATGATGTCGGGCTGAGCATATGCGGCGCCCAGAGCAATATAGCCGGACTGTCGACCCATCACTTCCACCACCGCAATCCGATGATGACTCTCAGCCGTCGTCCGCAGACGCTCCACCATCTGCACCACCACGAACACCGCCGTAGCGAAGCCCGGAGTCGCATAGTTGATGATGTCCTCCAGCCGCAGTGAGTCCCGGCCGGCCGTTGTCCTGACCGCAGGCCCCGCACCATCAGCCGGTCGCACCCACTCGTCAGGCTCGCCCGGATAATTCAACCCAAGATCATTGTCGATCGTCTTCGGAGCCAGCACACAGGGCAGGATTTCGGCCAGCGGCTGCATCCCGTTGATCGTTCCATCCCCGCCGATACACAACAACCCGTCCAGCTGCAGCTTCGCAGCATGCGCCCCAGCGACCCGCAGATGTTCCGTCGAGGTGTGGTCAAGATAGGTCCGCGATGACCCGATCAGAGTCCCACCCTTGCACGGATCCAGCTCTGGAATGCCGGAATACAGAGGATTCAGCAGCACATGCGGCACTTTTGGGTCCAGCAGACCCGCATAACCCCGCATGAGACCCACCACCTCGATCTTCAGCGCATTGGCACGCTGCACCGCCCCGTAGATCGTGGCGTTCAGCGCTGGAGTATCCCCGCCCGCTGTCAGAATTCCGATTCGTTTCATGGATTATCTCACCACAAAATTCACCAGTCGACCAGGCACCACAACCACCTTCACCACCGTCTTACCCTCCAGCTGACGACGCACCACCTCGTCAGCTTCCGCCGTCGCCTGCAGCACATCGGCCGCTGTGTCCACCGGCACGACAATGCGAGTCCGCAGCTTGCCGTTGACCTGCACCGGTACTTCCACCGACTCCTCAACCAGCCACTGCGGATCAGCCTGCGGCCATGGCTCATACGCCAGCGTCTGCGCATGACCCAGGGCCGACCACAGCTCCTCCGCAATGTGCGGTGCGAACGGACTGAGCAGCAGCACGAAGGATTCCAGCACACACTTCGGACGCACCGCCTGGCCGGACATCGCGTTGGTGAATTCCATCATCCGACTGATCGCCGTATTGAACGCCATTCGCTCAATGTCGTCCGTCACAGCACGAATCGTCTGATGCAGAATTCGCAGCTGCTCAGGAGTTGCCGCAACGTCCTGCACTGCCGCGTCCAGCACCACCTGCTCTGCACGATCATCCACAATCATGCGCCAGACACGACTGAGAAATCGATAAACGCCCTCCACACCACTGGTCTGCCACGGCTTCACCTGCTCCAGAGGTCCCATGAACATCTCGTACAGTCGCAGTGAATCGGCACCCCGATCATTCACCACCTGCTCGGGATTCACCACGTTCCCCCGCGACTTCGACATCTTCTCGCCGTTTTCGCCCAGAATCATGCCCTGATTCACCAGCCGACGAAATGGCTCTGGATGACTGACATAGCCTCGGTCGAATAACACCTTATGCCAGAATCTGGAATACAGCAGGTGCAGCACCGCATGCTCGGCACCACCCACGTACAGATCCACCGGCAACCAGTAACGCTCTTTCCGGGGATCGATGAAACAGTCCGAATTGCGATTGTCACAGAATCGCAGGTAATACCAGCAGCTGCCTGCCCACTGCGGCATACTGTTCGTCTCACGCTTCAACCGCACACCGTCCTCTGCCGTACGATACAGCCAGTCGCCGGTTGCCTTGGAAAGCATCGGTTCCGGAGTACCCGTTGGCTGGAAGTCTTCAACGTGCGGATGCAGCACCGGCAGTGACTGCACAGGATCAGCTCGCAGCAGACCTGTCGGCTGCCCGTCCGCATCCAGCTCATGCCAGATCGGGAATGGCTCGCCCCAGTACCGCTGACGACTGAACAGCCAGTCGCGCAACCGGAAATTGACGGCTTCTCGGCCCAGGCCCCGAGCTGCCAGATCCGCCGTAATCCGCTGCTTCACATCCTCTGTCCGCATCCCATCCCACGGGCCGGAATTGACCGCGACACCCAGCTCACAGAAGGCCGCCACCGACAGATCTGCCTGCGGCCCGTCAGCACTGGCTGCCGCCACCACCTGCACAATCGGAATCTGATACTGACAGGCAAATTCATAGTCACGCTCGTCATGACCCGGAACAGCCATGATGGCACCCGTGCCATAACTGATCAGTACGTAATCCGCGATCCAGACCGGGACCGGCTGGCCATTCACCGGGTTGATCGCATAGCTGCCTGTGAACACCCCCGTTTTGGTCTTTGCCAGATCCGTCCGCTCCAGTTCGGACTTCATCGCCGCCTGCTGCCGATACTGCTGCACTGCTGCCTGCTGCTCAGCCGTCGTCAGCTGATCCACCAGCGGATGCTCGGGTGACAACACCATGTAGGTCACACCGTAGAGAGTGTCGGGGCGAGTCGTATAGATGCGGATGACGTCCGACTCGGCACGCACCGGGAAACCACCGGCCGCGCGAGACTGCTGCCAGGCCTGCTGAGCCTGTGCAGTGGTCGCGACCCGGAAATCCACCTCGGCACCCACACTGCGACCAATCCAGTTACGCTGCATCAGCTTGATCGAATCCGGCCATGACAGATCCGCCAGCTCATCCGCCAGCCGATCACCATAAGCCGTAATCCGCAGCATCCACTGCTTCAGATTCATCCGCACGACCGGATGACCACCACGCTCACTGACGCCGTCCACAACCTCCTCGTTCGCCAGCACAGTACCCAGCTCAGGACACCAGTTCACCGGAGCTTCTGACAGGATGGCCAGACGCTGCTGGTCCTGATAACGCCGCACCGCCGCCTGCCCCGCAGCAGCCACTTCCGCCGGTATCGGCAGCTCGGCAATCGGACGACCACGGCCACGTCGCTGCACACCGTCCGGCCCCGTCCACACACACTCCGCGTCATACCACGTGTCGAAGATCTGCAGAAAAATCCACTGCGTCCAGCGATAATAATCCGGATCCGTTGTCGATAACTCACGGCTCCAGTCGTAACTGAAGCCCAGCATCTTCAACTGACGACGGAAAGTGTTGATGTTCTCTTCCGTCTTGATCCGCGGATGCACGTTCATCTTGCGAGCAAACTCTTCGGCCGGCAGACCAAAGGCATCCCAGCCCATCGGATGCAGCACGTTGCGGCCACGCATCCGCGAATAACGACACACAATGTCGGTCGCCGTGTAGCCCTCTGGATGACCCACATGCAATCCCTCGCCCGAAGGATACGGGAACATGTCCAGTACATACATCTTCGGCTTGTCCGCTACACAGTCCTCGACACGGAATGTCTGATGCTGTTCCCAGTACTGCTGCCAGCGGGATTCAATTCGGCGAAAGTCGTAGCGAGGCATAGCGGAATGTGGTGGGCGGAAGCCCGTGATCAGAAGGACTGTCGAAGTCAACGAAAATCGGGGAAAATGAATCCGATTCCGGAGCCCTGGACGGAGAAGACAGACCCCACCCGGAAATGGGCAGGACGCGGTGCTATTGTATCCCGCCAGAGCCACGAAGCAAAACACCCGGGCTGTTCAGGGAAAAACGGGAAGGGAAGTTGAAGAGAAATGAGGAATTTCCGGGGGCCGGCGGTCAAGGCTGCGGTGCCGGTGCCGGTGCCGCCTCTGCCGACGGTTGCAGACTCAACAGCAACTGATGCGCCTCACGATATCGCGGACTTTGCTCCAATGCCATCAGCACTCGTCGCCTCGCCTCCGCAGGCTGACTTTCACGCCACAGCTGGGCCAGCCGAAAATTCAGCCGCGCGGCATCATCCGGCTGCAGCTGCAGCAGACACTGCAAAGCCGCAGCAACCACTGCCACATCACCCGTCGCCTGCCCCGCCTGCACCAGCCGCTCCTGCACCTCAGCACGAAACGGATCGGCCGCAAAAATCCACTGACCACAGCGAATCACGTCCGGCCACTCCTGAGCCGTCACACACAGCTCCTGCAACCGCAACGCTGATTGCACATCGTCCGCTGAACGCTGCAGATGTTCTGTCAGCATCCGCCGCTCGCCCGCGGTATCGCCGCGCTCTCGATACAACTTCGCCAGCTGAGTCCGCGCCCCGTCCACACTGGCGTCTTCCGGATACAACTGCACAACCCGCTGCAACGTCTGCTCGGCCGCCACGTCCTTCGCGTCCAGCTGCTGGAGCGCCAGTAACAGCAACGCCGGCACATGACCGGGATGCTGCTGACAGAATTCTGCCAGACCTGCAGCCCCCGCACCCCGCAGCGCCTGCAACGGCTCTTCAGAAAAGTCGGCCTGCGGTGCCAGCTGATCGGCCTGCTGCCGCAGAAACTGTTCAAACGATGCCTGCAGGGATTCCAGTCCACCACAATGCCGCCCCAGCGCGTCATTGATCAGCACACCCGATCGCAGATCATCCAGCACCGCATTCAGCGCCGGTAACCCATGCACCGTCACCAGATGCTCAACCGCCAGCGACGATTCAAAATACGCAAAGTTCAGATCGCCGCCCGAACCGGCCTGCAGAAACGCACTGCTCAACTGCCCAATCGGTACCGCTTTGCCGTCTCGAATCCGCTGGCGAAACTCAGGTGTCATCCGCTGACCCCAACGCGGATCACGGATCCGCTCCTCATACACCGAAATCCCCTCACTCAACCACCGCGGAATGCGATTGGCCGTCTTCTGCAGCGAAATCACATGACAGAATTCATGCCACAACACCGACTCCCAGCTGACAGGAGAATCCCGGCGACTGGCCGGACTGTTGGCTGTCACCACACGCCCGAAACAGACACCCAGAAACCCGCTGACCTCCGGAATGCCAAATGTCCGAACCGCAAAATCATCGGCCCGCTGATAAATCTCTACCGTCACCGGGACTTCCGACTGAAACTGATAGCGAACCGTGAACTGCTGCCACGCTTCCTCCAGCAGCTGCCCGACTCGCGGTCCATACAACGCCGCTTCACCCCGCTCCATGCGAATCTCAAAATGCTCAGTCCGAACCGTCGTATACTGACCCAGACTATCCTTCAGCTGCAACAGATTAAAGAGTGTGGTGTTGTACTGATCAGCCTTCCCGGCTTCTTCAGCCAGCTGCCAGCCCTCAGTAATCTGCCCCAGACGCAGCAGATCCTGAGCCAGCTGTGTCCGCGCTTTGTTACAGGTGGGATCAGCTTCCAGTGCCCTGCGCTGGGCTGCCGCCCCTTCCGCAAAACGGTACTTGCGCGAAAGCCGCGTTCCGATCAGGTGATCGGGCTCCGGACTGCTGATACTGAACTTCAGCGCCGCAGCACGACTTTCCGTTTCCGCGGCGGAATTGCCCTGCAGATGAAAGATCACCGCACGCAGGGCATGCGCTTCCGGCAGATGCGGATTGACTGACAGCATCTGCTGCAGTGTCTGCTCGGCCCCCACATAGTCCTCAGCGTCAATCTGCTGCTCCGCAATCCGCTGCTGCGCGGCAAACAGATGCGGATTCTTCTGCAGTGCCTGAGTCAGCAACTGCTGCGACTGCGAAGCGTCAGCCGATGACAGGGCCTCAGAATACAAAAACAGAATCTCGGCACTGTCCGGAAACTGCTGCAGCACCGGTTTAAGCAGCTCTGCGGCGAAGGCCGGATCACCCTTGTCCAGAGCCAGTCGCGCGGCCGCCACAAAACCCTCCGGTCGATTGGGATAGTTCCGCCGCGCACGCTCAAAAAAACCTTCCTGGACTGCCTTCGGGTCCGCGCCGAGGAGTAATGCGACCTGACCAAGGCAGGAGAGGTCATCGGCATCGGTGTAACGCCACGAGGCCGTGCTGGCCAGCTTCTCAACCTCACGCAGGGATTCCGTCACCACGTCCCTCTGACCGTTCGCGAGGGCCGCTTCGATCCGCAGCTGCTGCAGACGAATGGACCACGAGTAACGTTCGATCCCCGCAACCACCGATGCCAGTGCCTCAGGGTACTTCCCGAGAGCCAGTTCGGCACGCGCCTTCAGAATGGGCCACTCTTCACCGTAACTGCGCGCATCAAATGCGGCCGTTGCCAGTTCCAGACAACGCGCGTAATCACCGGTCTGCAGTGCCGCCTGACAGTCGGACAATGCGTCAGGAACGGCAGGGAATGTCGGCAGACCGGCCCGGACAACACCCGTATGGCTGCCCGGAAGCACCACCGGAAACAGCCACAACAGCAGCGGCAGCAGGGACAGCCGAGGCTGCCAGCGGCAAGGCTGTGGCTGCACCAGGGTCCGGGAATCCCGCGCGGCAACAGCGAGCGACCTGTAAGTCAGCATCTGGCGATTCCCGGTCCTGCGGTTCATGATCCGGCCTTTTTGTCGGAATTGCTTCTGGGGTTGTGTCTGTCTTATAACAGGGGGCGTTGCCGGAGTCATGCGGGGGACCCAAAAATCAACGAGTGTCGTGGATTCGGGGGACATCCCCGCTGTTGTGCTGGCCAGCAGCGGACGTTCAATACCTATGACCATCCAGACCTGTTTCTTCGATATGGGCAATGTGCTGGTGTACTTTTCGCATGACCGCATGTGCCGCAACTTCGCGCAGCTGTGTGGTCTGACCGAAGCACAGATTCGGCAGTTCCTGATCACCGAGCAGCGTCAGTGGATGATGGAACGCGGTGAGTTGACGGAAGCGGACTTCAGCCAGCAGCTGCAGCAGTTCTGCGGTCGCAGTCTGCAGCTGGCGGATGTCTGCCACGCGGCCGCCGACATCTTCTGGCTGAACGACAGCATCGTGCCGGTGCTGCAGCAGCTGAAAGCGCGCGGGCTGCGACTGGTGCTGCTGTCCAACACCAGCGTGACGCACGTGCGATTCATCGAACAGCATTTTCAAGTGCTGGAGCTGCTGGACGCCCGCGTGGTCTCGTACGAAGTGGGAGCCATGAAACCGGATTCGCGAATCTTTGAAGCTGCACTGGCGCAGGCCAACTGTCCGGCGGATCAGTGTTTCTACACGGATGACATTGAAGCCTACACGGCTGCGGCCGCGGAATTCGGCATCAGGACCCATACGTATCGCCAGACGGACCAGCTGCTGGAAGCCTTGCAGCAGCTGAACGTGCTGTAGGGGGGGGGCACGGCCCGCTGCGGGGTCAGGGCGCGGTGGGCTGGCGACGGTTCTGAGTCTGGCGGCGATAATCGGCGAATGCTTTGCCGGCAGCGGTCAGGGCATCCGAGCTCAGTTCGTCGATGCGACTGCGGAAGAAGGCCAGTGCTGCGATGCAGGGAATGGCGACGGCCAGTCCCTGCAGTGTTGTCACCAGTGCTTTGTAGATGCCCGGGGCCAGCTCGGAAATCTGCGGATTGGCTTTCACTTCAAACTCCATGAAGGCCACGATCATGCCCCACACGGTACCCATCAGTCCCAGCATGGGTGCGAGGGTACTGATGACGGACAGGTGTTCGATGCGTCGTCCGCTGCGGATCAGCTGTTCGGCTCCGGCATCTTCGAGGGCTTTCTCGACCGGGCCCCACAGGCCACTGCTGACTTCTTCCAGACCGGCCAGCAGGATCTGGCTGAGACCACCGGGTGTGCGCAGGCACAGTGACCGGGCTTCGGTCAGTTTGCGTTCGGAGAGCAGGCGATGCACGTCTTCGGCCAGACCGGGCGGGATGAACTGACTGCGTCGCAGGGACAGTGCGGCATCGGCGATCAGGGCCACCATCAGAAAGCTGAGCAGCATAATGACGTAGCCGATTGCCCCGCCGGCGGCCAGAAATTCACGCACGGTGAGGAAGGATGCCTGGGCTGCTGCATCGCCGGTGGCCGTTGCCACGGCATCCTGGGCAGCCTGCTGTGCCCACACGGGGGAAATCGGCAGGACCAGCAGCGACAGCGTCAGCAGCAGCGGGCCGCGGACGCAGCACCACGTCTGACGCAGAGGCCCTGAAAAACACTCGCTCATACCACAATCCTTTGACAAATCGGCTGATTGTTCGGGATTTTAGGCAGAATCAGGGAAAACTGACAGAGCGGACTGGGGAATCGTTCGCGTCCTTCCAGGAAACCACGGGGGGAAAGTCAGCCCGGTTTGATCGGGTACCGGGCGACTCGCTATTCTGCCCTCTCAAACCTGTTTCCCGGGACCTGTTGAGCTTTGATATGTCTGTGCTGCTGCAATTGACGGATGCCGTCAAAAGTTACGGAGATCAGATGCTGCTGGATGAGGCCAGCGTGACTCTGTATGAAAACGTCAAAGTCGGATTTGTGGGCCGCAATGGTGCCGGCAAGTCGACTTTGCTGCGAGTACTGCTGGGTGATGAAGAGCTGGACAGTGGCACGGTGTCCCGGTCGCCGCACCTGCGAGTCGGTTATCTGCGGCAGCATGATCCGTTCCATGCCGACGAATCGGCGATGGATTTTCTGATGCGGGACAGCGGTCAGCCGGACTGGAAGTGCGGCGAAGTGGCTGCGGAATTCGAGCTGAAGGGTGAGTACCTGACGGGTCCGGTGAAGCGGTTATCGGGTGGCTGGCAGACTCGCGTGAAGCTGGCGGCACTGCTGCTGCACGACCCCAATCTGCTGATGCTGGACGAACCGACCAACTTTCTGGACCTCAGAACTCAGATTCTGCTGGAACATTTTCTGCGTCATTTTCCCGCCGCCTGCCTGGTGGTATCGCACGACCGTGAATTCCTGACCTCCACGTGTACTCATACGCTGGAACTGAATCGTGGTCGGTTAACGATGTTTCCCGGCGTGATCGGGTCGTACCTTGAGCACCTTGACGCAGAGAAGCTGCGTGCGGAGCGAACGAATGCGGCCGTACAGGCCAAACAGAAGCAGCTGCAGCGATTCATTGACAAGAATCGAGCCAAGCCAACGGGTGCCAGTCAGGCTCGATCCAAGCAGAAGCAGCTGGACCGGTTGTCTCTGGAAGAGATTGAAGCGGATCTGCCAACCGTGCATATCCGACCGCCGCAGATTGAACCGCGTCAGGGGCCCTGCGTCCGTTGTCAGGACCTGGCCATCGGTTACAACGACACTGCGGTGGTCACGGGGATCGAACTGGAGATTGAGCATCAGCAGCGGGCTGCGATTGTGGGGGACAACGGGCAGGGCAAGACAACCCTGCTGCGGACTCTGGTGGATTCGCTGAAACCGGTCGGCGGTCGCATCAAGTGGGGGTATGGTTGCGAAATCGGGGTGTATGCTCAGCACGTCTACACCAATCTGCCGCAGGACAAGACCGTACTGGAGTATCTGGAGTACAAGGCGAAGCCCGGCACCACGACTCAGGAGTGTCTGGCTGTTGCCGGATCGCTGCTGTTCCGAGATGGGCACACAAAGAAGCCGGTTCGCGTGCTGTCCGGGGGTGAACGAGCGCGGCTGTGTATGGCCGGGCTGCTGCTGGGAACCTATAACATTCTGGTGCTGGACGAACCGGGCAACCATCTGGACGTCGAGACGGTGGAATCGCTGGCTGATGCGTTGCTGACGTATAAAGGCACCGTGCTGTTCACCAGCCACGACCGCCATTTTGTGCGGCGGGTCGCCACGAACATTATTGAGGTGCGTGACGGTCGCGTCCGTAACTACGCGGGCTCTTACGACGACTATCTGTACTACGTCAACAAGGAAATCGAAGATGGTGAGCGTGAGCGGGCATCCGGTCGGATGTCGGCAACGCCAGCCAGCAAGCTGAATTCCGGCAAGGCGGATAAGGGGGCCAGTGGCAAGGACCAGCATCAGCAGCGGAAGACGCTGCGGAATCTGGAAAAGGCCATTTCCCGGCTGGACGAAGAAAAGAAGGCGTTGACGGCGGAAATGATGCAGACGGCTGATGCCAAAAAGGCCATGGACCTGCATTCACGCATTGCGGCCCTGTCCAGTGAGCTGGAAGACGCTGAGCAGAAGTGGTGCGAACTGCAGCAGGAACTGGGGGAGTGGTGATGACTGAACACGTGCTGTTTTTTGACATCGACGGCACAATGCTCAGCACTGGCGGTGCCGGACAGCGTGCAATGGAGCTGGCGCTGGCGGAAGAGTTTCGCGTTGCCGATCCGTTCCAGCAGATTCTGACGGCCGGGCGGACGGACCGAGGCATTGAGGACGAGATTTTCGAACGGTATTCGATACCGGCCACGCAGGCCTCGCGACAGCGTTTCATGCGCGCCTATCTGGATCGGTTACCTCACTGTCTGCAGCAGCTGCAAGGCGGATTATTGCCGGGTGTGCAGCAGTTACTGCAGGGGCTGAGTCTGCGGGCGGACGTGCATCTGAGTCTGCTGACGGGCAATTACTTTGAAGGGGCCCTGATCAAGCTGCGACATTTCGGGATTGCGGACTTCTTTCAGGACTCGGGGGGCTTCGGCGACCATCATGCGGACCGCAACGACGTGGCTCATCTGGCATTGTCGGTGGTCCGTCAGCGTTTGCAGCGACCGGTGCAGGGCAGTGAGGCGGTGGTGATTGGGGATACTCCGGCTGACGTTCGCTGTGCGCGGGCGATCGGAGCAAGGGCGATCGCAGTGGCCACAGGGGTCTATACGCTGCAGCAGCTGCAGACCACGGAACCGGACCACGTGTTTGAATCGCTGGGGGCGACTGAGGACGTAATCAGCAAGCTGCTGACAAAGGTCTGAAAGTGACCGCCGGTCCCTGGCAGGGGAAGCGGGGGGGGCTTATGGGTCCCATAGGTCCTATAGGTCCCATGGGTCTTATGGGTCCCATAGGTCTTATAGGACCTATTCCTGTGCGCCCTCCCTGAAGCGACACAACGCCAGCGGTGTTGACCATTTTGCGACAGTCGCTAAGCTGTAGTTGTGTCACAGCGATGGCGCGTTGTGGGCAGGATGACAACGGAATAGGGTCAGGAGGCGTCGACTGGTGGCAGCCACGGAATGGACGACAGCGTCAGAAACCAGTTTTTTATCGCCGTCATCGGCCAGTGGTCCGCTGTTGCAGTTGACGGGCAAGTTGCTGGCGGATGCATTACATGCCGGCAGTACTCAGGCGTTTCTGAAATCCGCGCTGGCGGACATAGGGTCTGAGCTGGCGGTGCAGTGGACGTCGGTTATTCGTCGCGTCTCGGGTCCTGCGTGGGAGGTGCTTGCGGAGCACGGTCAATCGGTCAGCAATCGTCCTGCGATTCTGTGGGAGGACGCGGTTGACCGCGAGGCGGCTGGTGTGATGCGATCTGAGCAGGGTCGAGTGTTCGGGGCATTTCCGTTATCGCGTGGGACGCCTGGGGCGCATGTGCTGGCGACGGCGGGGCGGCATGCAGACCGTGAGCTGGTGGACGGTGGTATTCTGTTAGCGCGGACATTGTCGCAGTGTCTGGAGCTGACGGATCATGAGCAGCGTTCGCGTCGTCAGCTGGATCGTTTGAAATCGACGCTGGAGATTGCTTCGCGGTTGTCGCAGGCGGAGGATGCAGCTCCGCTGCTTGAGTTGATCGCGCAAGAGGCGACTCGACTGTTGAATTGTGACCGCAGCAGCATTTTTCTGTGGAATCGGGAGCGGAACGAGGTGGAGGCTCGGCCTGCGCTGGGCATTCGGGGGGCCTCGTTGCGATTGCCGGCGGGTGAAGGGATTGTCGGGGAAACGCTGAAGACCGGTCGTGCGATTCTGGTGGAGGATGCGTATGACGATCCGCGATTTAATCAGGAAGTGGATCGCCGCAACGGCTATCGGACTCGCAGTCTGATCTGTGTGCCTTTGCGTGATCCGGACGGCAGGGTGATTGGTGCCTTTCAGGGAATCAATCGGCATGGCGTGCAGCCGTTTACGGCGGAAGACGAAGAGTGTCTGACGTTGCTGGGGATTCAGGCGGCGGTTGCTCTGCGGCATCTGCAGCAGAAGGATGTGCTGCATCGCAGTCACAGTCAGCTGGCGGAGCGAGCGACGAAGGGGATTGCGATTGTTGGTGAGAGTGCCGCGATGACGGCGCTGCGTGACACGATTCGGCGTCTGTCATCGACTGACCTGCCGGTGCTGGTGCTGGGGGAAAGCGGGACGGGCAAGGAAGTGGTGGCTCAGTCGCTGCATTATGAAGGTAACCGTGCGGGTTGTCCGTTTGTGGCGGTTAACTGTGCAGCGCTGACGGAATCGTTGCTGGAGAGTGAGTTATTCGGGCATGAGCGTGGTGCCTTCACGGATGCTCGTGAAATGCGTCAGGGGAAGTTTGAGCTGGCTGACGGGGGCACGTTGTTTCTGGATGAAATCGGTGACATGAGTCCTGGTGGTCAGGCCAAGCTGCTGCGGGTGCTGGAGCAGAAGGTGATTACTCGTGTGGGTGGTTCGCAGCAGATACCGGTGGACGTGCGGATTGTGGCAGCGACGAATGCGAATCTGAGTGAAGCGGTGCGAGCGCGGCGGTTTCGTGAGGATTTGTATTACAGGCTGGGCGTGGTGACTCTGGACCTGCCTCCGCTGCGTGAGCGACCGGAAGACATTCTGTTGCTGGCCGAATTCTTTTTGAAGAAGTTTTCGCTGCAGGCGCGTCGTCAGGTGCTGCAGCTTTCACCGGATGCACGGCGTCGTCTGCAGGCTCATCCGTGGCCGGGGAATGTGCGTGAGCTGCGGAATCTGATGGAGCGACTGGCGTTCCTGTGTGCTCGGGAACGCGTGGAGGCGGATGATCTGGCCTTTATGCTGAGTCCTGACAGTGATTCAGGCAGTTTACCGGCTCTGGATCTGGGACTGGAAAACGCGACTCGAGTCTTTCAGCGGGACTACATCCGGCGAGTGATTCGGCATGCGGGTGGCAACGTCACGGGAGCGGCTGAAACGCTGCAGCTGCATCGATCCAACCTGTATCGCAAAATGAAGCAGCTGGACATGACCGAAGCCGGCGGCACGGAGTAGAGCGACCAGTAATCCGGCCGTCGTACGCGGTGCCATGATTCACGGCAGAAAACTGATTGGCCACCGGCCATAGTCAACGTGGCCTTGGGCATCGCCCGGGGGCAAGGGCAGCCACCCCCCCAGATCGGAGAGCACACGTCTGAACTCCAGTCACATTCA